>NZ_JACKSJ010000182.1 GCF_025821665.1 [Mycobacterium] manitobense | reverse complement strand
GAGCGCCCGCACCGGCGCCGCCCGCACCCGGAGGGACCCCGTGAGGGGCGCGGCCGCGGCGGCGCTGGCCGCCGTGCTGCTGTCCGCCCTCACCGGATGCCAATGGCGCGGGCTGAATTCGCTCACCCTGCCCGGCACCGAGGGCTCCCACGACGGGTCCTACACGATCCAGGCGCAGCTGCCCGACGTGGTGGTGATCCAGCAGAACACCCGGGTCCGGGTGGCCGACGTCAACATCGGCAACGTCACCAAGATCGAGGTGCAGAACTGGCACGCACTGGTCACCATGCGCATCGACGGCGACGTCGAACTCCCGGCCAACGCGACCGCCAAGGTCGGTCAGACCAGCCTGCTCGGATCCATGCACATCGAGCTCGCCCCGCCCACCGACGCCCCGCCGCAAGGCAGGCTGCACGACGGCTCGGTGATCCCACTGTCGTCGGCCGCCACCTACCCGACCACCGAACAGACCCTGGCCTCGGTGTCGGTGTTGCTCAACGGCGGCGGGCTCGGTGAGCTGCAGGAGATCAACAAGGCGTTCGCGACGGCGCTCGCGGGCCGCGAGGACGTCATGCGCAGCCTGCTCACCCAGCTCGACGTCTTCATCGGCCAGCTCAACGTGCAGACCGACGACATCATCACGGCCACCGAACGATTGAACGCACTCGCCGGTCAGGTCGCGGAGAACGACCGCACGGTCGACCGCGCGCTGACCACCATCCCGAAGGCACTGTCGGTACTGGCCGAGCAGCGGGCGAACCTGGTCGAGGCCATCGACTCGCTCGGCAAGTTCAGCGCCATCGCCACCTCGACGATCGACCAGACCCGTGAGGCCCTGGTGGCGAACCTGCGCAGCATCGCCCCGGTATTCCGCGAGCTGGCCGACGCCGGTCCGGCGCTGACCAAGGGCCTGGACTTCCTGTCCACCTATCCGTGGGTCAAGAGCACACTGCCGAACTGGTTCCGCGGCGACTTCGCCAACATCAGCCTCGTCATCGACCTGACGCTGAGCCGTTTGGACAGCAGCCTGTTCACCGGTACCAGGTGGGAAGGCGACCTCACCGAACTCGAACTGCAGTGGGGCCGCACGATCGGCCAGATGCCCAGCCCGTACACCGCGGCCAATCCGCTGATCGCGCCCTACCACTTCGGCGGGTACTGACCATGCTGCGCCTGTCCCGCACGGTGTGGACCCAACTGGCGATCCTCGCCGCGATCACGGTCGTCGCGTGCAGCGTCATGGCGTTCGGATTCGTCAAGGTTCCCGCGCTGCTGGGCGTTGGCCGGTACGAGGTGACGCTGGACCTGCCCGCGTCGGGCGGGCTGTACCCGACGTCAGTGGTCACCTACCGCGGCACCGAGATCGGCCGGGTCACCGCAATCGACGTCACCCGCGAGGGTGTGCGCGCCGTTTTGAAACTCGACTCGGGCACCCCCGTTCCGGCCCAGGTGAGCGCCGCGGTGCACAGCCGGTCGGCCATCGGCGAACAGTTCGTCGAACTCACCCCCGAACCCGGCACGCCCGGCGAGCCGCAGCGCACGCTGCGCGACGGCGATGTCATCCCGGCCGGCCGGACGCAGATCCCGCCCGACATCGGAAACCTGTTGGACGCCACCAACACGGCGCTGCAAGCGATCCCGCAGGACGATCTGCGCACCGTCGTCGACGAAGCAGCGACCGCGGTGGCCGGGCTCGGCCCCGAACTGTCCCGCATCGTCGACGGCTCGACCTCGCTGGCGATCGAGGCCGGCCGGACCATCGACCCGCTCACCCAGCTGATCGACCAGAGCCCACCGGTGTTCGACTCGCAGGTGCGGACGGCCGATTCGATCGCCACCTGGGCGGCGCGCATGCGGTCGATCACCGGACAGCTCGCGGCGCAGGACGTCGCCTTCGCCGATCTGGTCGTCCAGGGCGGTCCCGCGCTGGCCGAGGGCAGGGCGCTCTTCGACAGGGTCGCACCCGCGCTGCCCGTCCTGCTGGCCAACATGGTCAGCCTCGGCGAGATCGCGGTGACCTACCGGGCCGACATCGAGCAGCTGCTGGTGCTGTTCCCCCAGGGCACCGCCGTGATGTCGGCGATCGCGCTGGCCAACGCCGGGACCAAGCAGGACTACCGGGGCATCTACCTCGACTTCAATCTCAACCTCAACCTGCCGCCGCCGTGCAACACCGGCTTCCTCCCGGTTCAGCAGCAGCGGTCGGCATCGGACGTCGACGCGCCGGAACGGCCCGCGGGCGAGCTGTACTGCCGGGTGCCGCAGGATTCGAGTCTCAATGTCCGCGGCGTGCGCAACATCCCGTGCGAGAACAATCCCGCCAAACGCGCCCCGACCGTCGAGTTGTGCGAGAGCGACGAGCAGTACGTCCCGCTCAACGACGGATTCAACTGGAAGGGCGACCCGAACGCGACCGTCACCGGACAGGGCGTACCCCAGTACCCGCCGGGTGTGCCGTGGCCAGGAGTCGACCAGCCACCGGCTCCCGCCGCGCCGCCATCACCGGCGCCGCCCGTCGCCTTCGCGCCGTACAACCCGGCGACCGGCACCTATGTCGGCCCGGACGGCCAGGTGCACACCAATTCCGACCTGACGCAGAGTCCAGAAGGGAAGACATGGCAGGACATGCTGACGCCGCCGAGCGGATAGCCGTTCGTCCGTCGAACACGCGCACGGCCGCCGTCGCAGGGCTGGTCGTCCTGGCCGCGCTGGGCGGTCTACTCGGCTGGTTCGGGTACCAGAACCACCAGGAGCGTGAAGCGCAGACCCGGCGCGACACCTTCGTCCAGGTCGCCCGCCAGGCGGCGGTGAACCTCACCACCGTCGACCACACCGACATCGACGCCGCGATGCAGCGCATCCTCGACCAGTCGACCGGTGACTTCCACGACGAGTTCCAGCAGCGCTACCAACCGTTCACGGATGCCGTCAGGCAGATGCAGTCGACGTCGGAGGGCACCGTCACCGAAGCCGGCCTGGAGTCCGGTACCGCCGATCAGGCCGACGTGCTCGTCACCGTGTCGATGACGACGACGAGCGCGACTGTGCCCCAGGCGGAGCCGCGTGGCTGGCGGATGCGGATCTCGGTCCGCCAGACAGACGACGGCGCGAAGATCTCGAACGTGGCGTTCGTGCCGTGACCCGCCGACCGATGACGACAGGAGGCCGCGATGACGGTCGACACTGAGACGCTGGAGCACGACGACATTGCCGACGTAGCTGCCGATGACCTCACTGACGAGGCCACCGACGACGAGGCCGGCCCGGTAGCCGGACCACCCCGACGTCGCGCGATCCCGTGGACCCGGTTGCTCGCCTTCGGTGTGCTTCCCGGCCTGGCGCTGATCGCCGCACTGGGCCTGGGTTACGTCAAGTGGCAACATGATTCGACGCGCTCAGAGCGCACCGCAGCCGAGCAGTCCGTGCAGGCCGCCAAGGACAGCACGGTGGCGATCCTGTCCTACCGCCCCGACACGGTAGACACCGAGCTCACCGCGGCGGTCGACCGGCTCACCGGCGACTTCCGCGACGAATACACGCGGCTCATCACCGACGTGGTCGCCCCGGGTGCCAAGCAGCAGCAGATCTCGGCGACGGCGACCATACCGGCGGCCGCGTCGGTCTCGGCCACCGCGGACAAGGCGGTGGTATTGGTGCTGGTCGATCAGACCACCACGGTGGCCGCCGATCCACCCACCACGTCGGCCTCCAGCGTGCGGGTGACGCTCGACAAGGTAAGTGACCGGTGGCTCATCTCGCAGTTCGAGCCGGTGTGATGCGCAACGTCGCCACGGTGGTCGCGGCGACGGCGGTGATGGGTGTCGGGGTGACGACGGCCGGGCCCGCCGGCGCGGACGCCGTCGGCTATCTCGTCAACGTCACGGTGCGGCCCGGCTACAACTTCCCGAACGCGGATGCCGCGCTCGCCTACGGCCGCGGGATCTGCGACGAGATCGCCGCCCACCGCCCGTATGCGCAGATCATCGCCGACATCCGCGCCGACTTCCGCTCCACCGACGAGTACCAGGCCGCATACCTGGTGAACCAGGCCGCCGGTGAGCTGTGCCCGGCGCAGATATGGCAGCTCCGCAACTCCGCCGCCCACTACCGCCCTCCGCAACCGTGACCCGGCCGTTGCTCCGGAGCGCTGCGGCGCTGGCTTGCTTTGTTGTCCTCGCCGTTTCGGCCGCCCCGGCGATGCCCCTCGCAGGTGCCGACAACGCCCGCCTCAACGACAGTGTCGTGGCCAACGTGTACCGCACCCACTACCTCGCGGGCTGCGGCAACGACGTCACGATCAACCCGCCGCTGCGACTCGCCGCCGAATGGCACACCCGTGACGTCCTGGCGAACCGGAACCTCAACGGCGACATCGGGTCCGACGGGTCGACCGTGCAATCCCGGGCCAGGGCAGCGGGGTTCCCCGGCGACGTCGCGCAGACCGTGGCGATCAACCCGGCGCTGGCGATCAACGGATTGGAGATCGTGAACCAGTGGTACTCCGACCCAGCCGACCTGGCCATCATGCGAGACTGCCGCTACACCGCCATCGGCGTCTGGTCGGAGAACAGCCTGGACCGCTCCGTCGTGGTCGCGGTCTACGGGCGGCAGACGTGACCCGCAACCGAGGAAGTGTGAGATGACAACTCTGGATGTGTCGATCATCGAAACCTCCGGTCTCGGTGACCGGAGCTACCTGGTGAGCGACGGCGGCGTCGCCGTCGTCATCGACCCGCAACGCGACATCGACCGCGTGCTGGCGGCCGCGGCCGAAGTCAGGATCACCCACGTGCTCGAGACCCACGTGCACAACGACTACGTGACCGGCGGGCTGGCGCTCGCGGAGGCGACCGGCGCCGAATACGTGCTGCCTGCAGGCGAAGACGTCGAGTTCGAGCGTCGGGCGGTGGGTGAGGGGGACAGCGTCGACACCGGCGGAATCCACCTCGACGTGCTGCTCACCCCCGGACACACCCATCACCACGTCAGTTACGTGCTGCGCGATGCATCCGGCAGCGTGCTGGGCGTCTTCACCGGCGGCTCACTGCTGCTCGGCAGCACCGGCCGGACCGACCTGGTGAGCGAGGAAGACACCGCCGAACTGACCCGTCAGCAGTACCATTCGGTGCGCCGCCTCGCGGACCAACTGCCCGCGGCCACCCCGATCTACCCCACGCACGGATTCGGCAGTTTTTGCTCGGCCGCCCCGGCCGACACCGACGCGTCCACCATCGGCGAGCAGCGCGACACCAATCCCGCACTCACCCAGGCGGAGGAGGAATTCGTCGACGGTCTACTCGCCGACCTGGACGCATTCCCGGCCTATTACGCGCACATGGGAGTGATCAACAGGGCGGGGCCCGCGGCAGCAGACCTCACGCCGCCCGTCCCGGTCGACCCCGCGGAGCTGCGCCGCCGGATCGACGCCGGAGAATGGGTCGTCGACCTGCGCAGCCGCACGGCGTTCGCGGCCGGGCACCTGGCCGGCACCTTCGGCTTCGAACTGTCGGGTTCGTTCGTCAGTTACCTCGGCTGGCTGTACACCTGGGGCGCGGCGCTGACCCTGATCGGTGAGGACACCGAGCAGATCGCCGAGGCGCAGCGGGAACTCGCGCGCATCGGTGTCGACCACCTCACCGGTCAGGCGACCGGGGACATCGAGGCGCTCGCCGCCGGTGCGCCACTGCGCAGTTACCGGGTCGCCGACTTCGCCGAGCTGGCCGACGTGCTCGGCGACGACGGCGTCACCGTCGTCGACGTCCGGCAGCGCGGCGAGTTCGACGAGGGCCATGTGCGCGGCGCCATCAACGTCGCCCTGCACGAACTCACCGAGCGCGCCGCGGAGATCCCAGCCGACCGGGAGGTGTGGATCCACTGTGCCAGCGGATACCGCGCCTCGGTGGCGGCCGCACTGCTCGACCGTGACGACCGCCGGGTCGTCCTCATCGACGACGAGTACGGCAGTGCGGAGCGGCTGAGGCTCACCACGTCGGCCGTTTCAGAATCGCCATGACCAGAAGTGTCTGATCACACGCCGCCCTCGGGTACGCCTGCCGTAGACCGCAGCAGAATTGAGGAGTGAGACCATGAACGCACCGGCCCCTGCCACGATCACGTCGTCGGAACTGCGCGACCGCTTCCAGTCCTCCGCGCCGCCGCGGATCCTCGACGTGCGCACGCCGGCCGAATACGAGACCGCGCACATCGCCGGTTCGCACAACGTGCCCCTCGATGTGCTCGACGAGCATGACGCTCAGGTCGTCGAACTGCTCGCCGAGGAAAGGGACGTCGTCCTGGTGTGCCAATCGGGTCAGCGCGCGACGAAGGCCCAGGCGATCCTGCGCGACGCCGGCCTGACCGGGGGACGGGTCCTCGCGAACGGTTTCAGCGAGTGGGAGAGCAAGAGTTTCGACGTCGACCGTGGAACGCAGAAGTGGGCACTCGAACGCCAGGTGCGTCTCGTCGCGGGTTCGGTGGTTCTGTCCGCTGTAGTGGGCAGTGTGGTGGTCCCGCAGCTGAAGTGGGTGGCCGCCGCGATCGGGGGCGGCTTGACCTTCGCCGCGGTGAGCAACACCTGCGCGATGGCGACCGCCTTGTCCAAGCTGCCGTACAACCGCGGTGCGAACACCGACGCCGACGAGCTTCTGGCGCGGCTCCGCGAAACTGCTTGAGCTAGAAGTCCTTCCGCGCCGCTTCCTGCTCGAGCACCGCGGACAGATCGTTGAGCCGTTCCATCGACGACACCGCCCTGCGGGTGCGGTTGTTGCGGGCCAGCCGGTCGCGGTGGCGGTCGACGAACGCCCAGTAGCCGGCGGTGAACGGGCACGCATCCTCGCCCACCCGCTTCTTCGGGTCGTAGGCGCAATCGCCGCAGTGGTCGCTCATCTTGTTGATGTAGGCGCCACCCGCGGCGTAGGGCTTGGTGGCCAGCCTGCCGCCGTCGGCGTGCTGGCTCATACCCACCACGTTGGTGGGCATCACCCACCGGAAGCCGTCGACGTAGGCGGTCGCGAACCACTCGGTGAGTTCGGCGGGATGGTAGCCGCGCTGCAGTGCGTGGTTGCCGAGCACCATGAGCCGCTGGATGTGGTGCGTCCAGCCGCGGTCACGCACGCCCATCAGCGCATGCCGTAGGCATTCGGCGGTGACGGCGTCGGAGTCGAGGTCGCGCCACCAGTCGGGCAGGGGAGTCGTGGCGGCGAGCACGTTGTTTCGGGTGTAGCCGGGTCCGAAGTGCCAGTACAGATGCCACATGTACTCGCGCCAGCCGAGGATCTGCCGGATGAATCCCTCGACCGCGGCGAGCGGGGCGCCGTCGCGGCGGTAGGCCTGCTCGGCGGCGTGCACCGCGTCCAGGGGGTGCAGCACGCCGAGGTTGAGCGGCACCGACAGCAGCGAGTGCGACATCGCCCAGTCGTCGCCCATCATCGCGTCCTCGTAGCGGCCGAAGGTCGGCAGCCGGTGGTCGATGAACCGTTTCAGCGCCCGTTGCGCCTCGGCGGGGGTGACGGCGAACAGGCGGGGTCCGTCCACGCCGACGGTGTCGAGGTCCATCGCGTCGAGATCGCGGCGCACCTGCTCGTCGATGTCGTCCTCGCGGGGACGGTACGGCGCGGGGACGTCGAGCCGATCCTGTTTCTTCGGCGGTGGTTCGCGGTTCTCCTCGTCGTAGTTCCACCGGTTGCCCACCGGATCGGCGCCCTGCATCAGGACGTCGAACCGGCGGCGCTGGTCGCGGTAGAAGTCCTCCATCCGGAAACGGGTGCGGTTGCCGGCCCAGGTCTCGAAATCAGCGCGGGGCAGCGCGAACATCGGGGTGGGCAGCACGTCGGCGACCAGGCCCTGCTCGTGGAGACGATTGACGAAGCGTTCGGCGGCGAAGGACGTCGGCTGGAACACGAGCACCGGCCGGTCGAAGCGTTCGAGCGCATCGGTGTAGTCGTCGGTCCGCATCAGGGTGGCGCGGTCACCGAGGTCGCGCTCGGCGTGGCGGAGCGCGGAGAGCACGAGATGCAGCTTCTGGCGGTGGTAGCGGCGTTTGCGCAACGCGGCGGTCGACTCGATCAGGAGCACTTCGCGGTGGGCGTGCTCGCCGCCGTACATCGCCGGGCCGAGTTGGTCGGCGAACAACCACAGCGGGGTGTCGCCGCGCACTTTGGTGCTCACCGGGGTGGCCGCCGGTCCTTACGATGCGCTGATGCGGACATTGACGGCACCGCCGTTCGGGTCGCTCGAGGCGGCAAGGGACTTCTACTTCCTGCTGATGGTGTTCCTGCGCGAGCTGAAGCGGCCCGGCGAGCCGGTCGGGCTGCACCAGTACCTGCTGGCGCAAGCGTTGGAGCACCACCGTCCGAAGTACACGTCGATCGAGTGCCGGGCATGCGACACGGTGTACCCGTGCCGCACGGTGCTAAGCGTCGCCCTGCTGGCCCGGTTCCCGGCGCCGTGGACCCCACACGGGCTGGTGGCGACGCTCAACGCGGTCGGTCTGCTCGGTGCGACTATTCGCGACGAGACCATCTTCTGGGGCAACGGCGATCCCGGTTTCACACTGCGCCGCAACGAGACCGGAGCGTGGGTGGGGGAGCGTCGGGACCGGGGCGACGTCAGGCCGATGGTGGTCGAGGACGACGCGGGGATGTGCGATCTGTTCAGAGGTTATGTTCGTGCGTTCCCGGTCGGGCTGGGGACCGCCGTCTCCGCCGAGGACATCGACCTGGTGCGGCCGGGGATCGGTCCGGCGCGGGAGTGGTGGTCCGGACACGTCGCGCTGCCGTATCTGGTGAACCGGCTGCAGGACGGGCTGACGGCCGACGGCCCGGCGTTCGGTGACCTACCGCCACAGTTCGCCCGGTTGACGGCGGAGGACGCGGCCGCGGCGGGGCAGCGCGCGGCCTGGGTGATCCCGGCCGGGCACGCGCTGCACGGGCGGCCGCTGCAGGCCATCGCCCGATGTGCGAGGTGTAACCGGGCGACGCTGTTCAGCAAGGGCACGGAGTTCTGCCTGGTGCACTTCGAGCCGTATGGGACCAAGGTCGAACTGCCGCTGCCGGCGTTCGAGAAGGTCGCGGACTATCCGGCGGCCTATGCCACGATGCACGACCACTACGAGACGTGCGACTGGCGCCCGCGGTACCCCGGCGGCTGGTCGGAGCGGTATCCGAAGCCGCGGCGCTTCCGCGGCGAAGACGGATAGCGGTTGGGATGTCCGGGCGGGCCTGCGGTAGGCTCTCGATCGCTGCCGGCGATCCCGGCGGCACCGCGGGCTGTGGCGCAGCTTGGTAGCGCACTTGACTGGGGGTCAAGTGGTCGCAGGTTCAAATCCTGTCAGCCCGACCAGAGATCGAGCAGACGAGGCGGTTTTCGCAAGAGCGGGAGCCGCCTCGATCGGTGTGATGAGACGCTCGATGGCGCAGCCCTCAGTTCTGGTGCGACTGTGTGGGAGTCCACCGCGAAGCCAGGGCGTCACAGATAGCGCGCTGCTCGCTTTCCTCCAGGTGGTGCATGAGAAGTCCTTCGATGGTGAAGATGCCGATCATCACTTCGGCGTCCACCGTCTGGGCGGAGACTCCCGCGTTCTCGAGTTCGAAGCGGAACAGGCTGCCGGTGATCGCGTGGAAGTTTCGATGCCATTCGGCGACGGCCGGTGAGTGCTCGACCCGGGCGTGCACCGTCGTCACGAGGCGACTCATCTCCGTGAGCTGCCCGGCCACCCAGAGCAGCCGGGCCGCGATCGGGTCGCTCGCAACCTCCTGGTACTGCGGCCATACGTCAGCCATGACGGCATCCAGGACCGCGATCAAGACGTCGTCCTTGTCGCCGAAGTACCAATAGATCGTGTTCGGAGCCACCCCGGCTTCCTTGGCGAGTCGGCTCATCGACGTGGCGTCGTAGCCGGCGTCGATGAACAGCTGCCGTGCTGCGGCGACGATCTCTGCCCGCTTCTCGTCGGCGGCCTGCGGACGCTTGTTGCGCGCCATGTGGCGTCCTTCCGTCGACCGAGCAGATCACACTTCTTGAATGACGTTCAAGAGACTGCTACCTTATGTTGAACGCTATTCAAGATACTCGACGAGGGACATTTCGTGACTCATCCACGCAGCTACGTCCGACACGACGTCACCTTCGACTCCGACGGCACACCCTGCGCGGCGTGGCTGTACCGGCCCGATGGCGTCGAGAATCCGCCGATCGTCGTGCTGGCCCACGGCTTCGCTGCGTTCCGCGAACTGCGGCTGGACGCCTACGCCGCACGGTTCGCCCAGGCCGGATACGCGGCGCTGGTGTTCGACTACCGGCACTGGGGGGCCAGCGGAGGACAGCCCCGCCGCGTCCTCGACATCGGTCGACAGCATGCCGACTGGCGCGCCGCCATCGCCTACGCCCGCCGGCTCGACGGTGTCGACAACACCCGGGTCGTGGGCTGGGGTTCCTCCTTCGGCGGCGGGCACGTCCTGGTACTGGCCAGCCACGACCACGACCTCGCCGCGGCAATCGTGCAGGTGCCGCACGTCACCGGCCCAGCGTCGGCGTTCGCCCAATCCCCGAAGCTGGTCTCGCGGTTGATTCTCGCGGGTCTGCGCGACCGGGTGGGTGACTGGCTGGGACGTCCGCCCTACCGGGTTGCCGCCATTGGACGACCGGGCGATGTTGCGATGATGACCTCCCCTGGGGCGGCAGACCTGGTGGAACGGATGGCCGGGGACCGCCGCGAGGAACTGCTCGCCGAGAACGACGTCGCCGCGCGTATTGCGCTGGGGGTGCCGTTCTACTCTCCGGGCCGTCACGTCGCCAAGATCACCGCCCCAACGCTGGTACAGCTCGCCATCAAGGACGACGTCACCCCGTACGCGAAAGCGCAGAAGATCGCGGCGCGCATCCCGAAGGGTGAGGTGCGGTCGTATGACTGCACGCACTTCGAGCCCTACCTGGACCCGCACTTCGAGCAGATCGTGACCGATCAGATCGCGTTCCTGGACCGCCACGTCGGAGCGCGGCGAACCGCGGCCTGACCGATTTGCGCGCATCGGCGCATATGCCTGTCGCGCCGCGAAGACTCAACATCAGGAGAGAGGAAAGTCCCATGACCACTCATCGACGCGCCGCCCTCATCACCGGAGCATCCGCCGGTATCGGAGCCGCCTTCGCCCGCCATCTCGCCGCCCAGGGGTTCGACGTGCTGCTCGTCGCGCGTCGCGCCGAGCGTCTCGAAGATCTGGCAGCCGAGGTGCGTCAGGCGCACGGCGTGCGCGCCGAGGTCTTCGCCGCCGACCTGACCGACGCCGCTGCTCCAGCCGCGATCATCGATCACGCCGAGAAGATCGGCTTGCCCATCGACGTGCTCATCAACAACGCCGGGCTGTCATCGAGCACGAAGTTCTCCGAGACTCCGTGGGAATCGGTGGCCGCCGAGATCCAGCTGATGGTGACCGCCACGACCGAGCTCGCCCACCGGGTGATCCCGGGAATGAAGCAGCGCCGATGGGGGCGCATCGTCAACCTGTCCTCACTGGCTGCGATGGCCCCGCCCGGGGAGGGTCTGCTGTACACCGGGATCAAGGCCTATGTGCTCGACGTGTCCCAGTCCCTCGACATGGAGCTCAAGCCGCACGGCATCCACGTGACCGCGCTCTGCCCCGGCTTCACCCACAGCGAGTTCCACGACGTCATGGGTACGCGTGATGCCGCAGACAGGTTGCCCGGGTTCTTGTGGCAGGAGCCCGATGCTGTCGTCAGCGAGGGATGGGCCGCCGTCACCAAGGGCAACCCGGTGTGCGTCCCGGGCGCCGTCAACAAGCTCACGGCCGCGGCGATACGACCCATTCCGCAACGCATTCGGTACGTGATGGGCCGCACTTTCAACCCGTTCAAGTAGGGAAAGAGTCGGGCTCGAAGATCCCGTCAACCGCAGAGCGGTATCGGACCCGTCAATTTCCTATGACCGTTGTCCGGTGTTTGTCCCATCGGCTGCGCTACTGTGAAAGAGTCTGACCGCGCTTGTTCGCTCATACCGGGACAATTGTGCGAATCCCGCCTGGAAATCAAGATCTTCGGGTTCTCCCTGGTTCGCTACAGCACCGCTCAGCCAAGCTTGACCGAAGCTGTCGTTGTACCGGTATCTCGGAGAGGCGTCGTTGTGGGTTGTTCGCGTTATGTAGGCCGGGTCGGCGCGTTGGCCGTGGCGCTCGGTGTGGGTGTAGCCGTCGCGACCACTCCCGGAGTGGCGCATGCCGCACCGGACTCGGCAAAGACGACAGATCGTGCGGAGTCGGACCGTGAGTCCGTCAAGGGCAGTTATGGCGACCCAGCCTCTTCCACCCCCAATGACGACGACGCCGATGACGCCGACGATGGCGATGACGACGGCGAAGACGACGACGTCGACGCCGACGACGTCGGCGGTGACGAGGCGGCCGGCGATCTCGGCCCGTCGGGGGTTGTCGGTGCCAGGGACGGGGCCGACCAGCAGAGTGTGAGCGGCAACGGCGGCCAGGACCTGGCAGGGAATGTCGAGGGGTCGCCGCCGGTGTACGTGCCGCCGGCCGCACAGTCGCCCGTCGTGGACCCGACACCGCCGGTTGCGCCGCCGCCCGCACAGTCGCCCATCGTGGACCCGACACCGCCGCCCGCACAGTCGCCCATCGTGGACCCGACACCGCCGGCCGCACAGTCGCCCGTCGTGGACCCGCCGCCGGTGTACGTGCCACTAGCCGTGAGCGAGGCGGTGCCGAGCACACCGAGGTCGCCGGACATCACTGCACCGGATCAGGCATCCGACACGGCGGCCGCCTTGCGTGATCCGCAGAACCGGGTGGCGCCGTCGGCGAGTACCGGCGAGTTCACGGCCAGTGCGTTCGCGGTGACCGTTGCCGCCCCCGGCGGGGACACATCGCTGGCCGCTGCGGCTGCGCCGGGGACGCCATCGCCAGCGCCGTTGATCGATCAGCCCGACAATGTGTGGGAAGTGGCGGTAGCCGCGCCGGCGGTGTTGGCCAACATCGCCATCACCGCGGTGAACGCGTTCTTGTCGTCGGTCCTCACGCCTGGCCCCACGACTCCCGCGCCGCCGGTGATGTTGTTCGTGATGTTGGGGTGGGTGCAGCGCGAACTGCAGCGCACGTTCTTCAATCAGTCGCCGACCGCGGTTACTGATGTGGTCACCACCTCCGAGGGCTTCCCGACGACATTTCCGGTGTTGGGCAACGACATCGACCTCGATGTGAACTCCACCCCCGGCACCTTTCCCGGTGACACGTTGACGGTGACCGACTACACCCAACCCGCCCACGGCGTTGTGGCGTTGAATCCCGACGGGACCTTCACCTACACCCCGGACGCCGACTTCGCCGGCAACGACAGTTTCAGCTACACCGTCTCGGATGAGGCCAGCCCCTGGCATCTGCACGGCTTCGCCGGATTGTTCTCCGGCGGCGGGCACGCGTCGACCACGACGGTGGCGGTGACGGTGACGCCGGTCAACGATGCCCCGGTGGCCGTCGACGATGGAGGGTTGAGCGTTGGCGAGGACACCTCGTTGAGTGTGTCGGCCGCGAGTTTGGTCGCCAACGACGTCGACATCGACGGTGGCCCGTTGACGGTCACTGCGGTGGGCAACGCCCAGGGTGGCACCGTTGCCTTGAGCAACGGGATCGTGACGTTCATTCCGACGGCGAACTACTTCGGGCCGGCGTCGTTCGAGTACACGGTCTCCGACGGGCAGATCACCGATGTCGGGACCGTGGCGGTGACGGTGACGCCGGTCAACGATGCCCCGGTGGCCGTCGACGATGGCGCGTTGAGCGTTGGCGAAGACACCTCGTTGAGTGTGTCGGCCGCGAGTTTGGTCGCCAACGACGTCGACATCGACGGCGGCCCGTTGACGGTCACTGCGGTGGGCAACGCCCAGGGTGGCACCGTTGCCTTGAGCAACGGGATCGTGACGTTCACTCCGACGGCGAACTACTTCGGGCCGGCGTCGTTCGACTACACCGTCTCCGATGGGTCGCTGACCGATGTCGGCACCGTCGCGGTGACGGTGGCGGCGGTCAACGATGCGCCGGTGGCTACGGGTCACACCATCGCCGTTCCCGAGGACTCCATCAGTACGGTCAATTTGACCGCCGACTCCGCCGACCCTGACGGCGACGCGCTGACTGCCGTCCTGGTCTCCGGCCCCACGAACGCACAGACCTTCATCCTCAACCCCGACCGCACATTCACCTACACGCCGGCCGCCAACTACACCGGCCAAGACTCCTTCACCTACAAGGTGAACGACGGCGCTTTGGACAGCAACACCGTCACCGTCACCATCAACGTCACCGCCGAAAACGATGCGCCCACGGCCGTGGACGACGGACCCTTCGCCCTCGACGAGGACGGTTCGCGAACGCTCACCGCCGCCGAATTGCTCGGCAACGACACCGATCCCGACACCGGCGACGTGCTGCACGTCGCGGCGGTCAACAGCACCGCCGGCACACACGGCACCGTGGTGCTCAATCCCGACGGCACGGTCACCTACACCCCAACTGCCGACTACAACGGCCCGGCCGAATTCACCTACACCGTCGCCGATCTCAGCAACACCCCCAGCGCCAACACCGCTACCGTCACCCTCTTCGTCACCCCGGTCGACGACACCGCAGTCCACGACGGTCCCGTCGTCGCGGTCGGCCTCAACGCCTCCGGTCAGACCGACATCCCGCCACCGCCGGACGGGTTGACCTATGCCGAGGTCGAGGGCGGCTACTACCACACGGTGCTGCTGCTCTCGGACGGCACAGCCGTCTCCGTCGGAAACAACGGCTGGGGGCAAAGCGAGATCCCGGCGCTGCCAGCGGACGTGACGTACACCGAGGTCGCGGCAGGCTATCTCCACACGGTGCTGCTGCGCTCGGATGGCACCGCGGTCGCCGTCGGTGACAACGCTTACGGGCAGACCGCCATCCCGGAGCCGCCGGAGGGAATGTTCTACACCGATGTCGCCGCCGGCGGCTTCCAGACGGTGCTGTTGCGTTCGGACGGCACCGCGATCGCCCTGGGCGACAACGCTTACGGTCAGACCGACATCCCTGCGCTGCCACCGGGGGAGGAGTACACCGGTATCGCCGCCGGCGCGAATCACACGGTGCTGCTGCGATCGGACGGCGCCGCCGTCGCCTTCGGCAACAGCGACTACGGGCAGCTCGACATCCCGGAGCTGCCGGAGGGAATGATCTACACCGACGCCGCTGTCGGCAACGCCCACACGGTGCTGCTGCGCTCGGATGGCACCGTGGTCGCGGTCGGCTGGCCCCGTTACGGGCAGACCGACATCCCGGAGCTGCCGGAGGGAATGGAGTACACCGACATCGCAGCCGGCTTCGATCACACGGTGTTGCTGCGCTCGGACGGCACTGTGATTGCCGTCGGCCGCAACGATCTCGGGCAGACCAACGTCCCCGCACCGCCGCCAGGCGTGATCTACGCCGACGTTGCCGCCGGCGACTGGACCACGGTGCTACTTACCGACACCATCATCGTTTGAGCACGGCCCTCAACGGGGAGTCGAAGGCAGGTCGTGAACCGGTGCCGCCGGCAGGTGGATGACGAGCAGTGCGAACAGCGCGATGACGGCGTTGCGGAACGCGGCATCGGACCCGTTCCAATCTGACGAACGCCACATCTGGAACCATTCGCCGCCGACGGCGAGGAAGCCCCCGAAGAACAGCACGACGATCATCGTCAGCCCGATGGTCGCCAGGGCGCGTGCCCGCCTCCTGTTTCGCGCCGAACGCGCGAACCACCAGACGGTCGCCGCTGCCAGTGCCACACCGGCGAGGAGTTCCCACGCGATCACGCCGATGTACGCGGCATTCTGGAGCGGCCGGGACTCGATTGCGTGCCACATCACCGACGGGTCGAGATTCTGCCCCGCCGGCGCACCGAAGTTCGCCGTGTCCATTGACAGAACGTGTTGAACGAACGCCTGATTGGTGGCGAAATCGGTGATGTTCCCGAATGCGACCAACAGCATAAAGAGCGCGTTCAGTCCGACGAGCACTCCACCGACAGCGAAAGGGCTACCCATGGCCAGCCAACGCGGCTGCGATCGATCAGCGCCGTCGATGGTCTTCGAGGATTTCATGCCCGACTTCTCCGATCAGAGTGCTTATCGACGTGCGTGTCTGGAGCATGGAGCCGAAGTGGCCACGAACAGCCGGCTGACTTCCTAAGGTAGCGCTATGGCGGAAGACGAAGTAGACCCGGACGTGATCGACGACCTGAACAAGCGGGCGGACGAGGATGATGCGGAATTGCCCGAAGACGTCGAGGTGCCACTCAATGTCAGCGACGACGAGGCGGTGAAGGCCGTCAAACAGCAGTTCAAAGACGCCGGCACAGAATGCACCGATGATGAGGCGCTCGAGTTGGTGAAGGCCGCCAGGAAGAAGGCGGAAAAGAAGAAGAACGAGAAGGAGAAGAAGGAGTCCGACGATAAGTCGGATGACGACTCCGACGACAAGTCGGATGACAATTCGGATGACGACTCCGACGACAAGTCGGATGACGACTCCGACGACAAGTCGGATGACGACTCCGACGACGAGTCGGACGACAAATCGAAGGACGACTCCGACAAGTAGGACGTGATGGCGGTCCGGGTACCGACACAACGCGTGTAACCCGGTGTGGCACTGTGAGGGCCGTGTCGACTAATCCGATCGTGCTCGAAGCGACCACAACGCCCGCGGGGGCCGACGTGGTGACGCTGACCTTCGACAACGGCCCGCTGAACCTGTTCGACCAGGCGACGTTCGACTCTCTGGTCGCCCGCATCGCGGAAGTGGCCGCGAACCCGCCACGCGCATTACTGCTCCGCGCCGAAGGCAAGGTGAACTCGGCGGGCGTCGACGTCCATGTCTTCCAGGGGTTGACCGCGGAACAGGGCGCGGACCTGTGGCGTCGACTGTTCGCCGAAGTGATCCATCCTCTCGAGCAGCTGCCGTGCCCAGTGGTGTACGCAGCGCACGGGCTCACTTTGACGGCGGCGTTCGAGATCGCGCTCGGCTGCGACATCATCCTGGCGGCGCCGAAGGCGAAGTTCGGATTGGTCGAGATCGTAGTGGGCTTGACGCCGTCGATGGGCGGACCGCAGCGGCTCGCGGAACGGGCCGGCTCCGGCCGCGCGCGGGAGCTCGTCATGACGGGCGACCTCTACGACGCCGCGACCATGGCCGACTGGGGCGTGGTGAACGCCGTTCACGACGACGTCGACGCCGCGGCTCGCGCACTCACCGTGCGCCTCGCGGACGGACCGACCAAGGCGAATGCGGCGACCAAGGAGATCATCGCGGCGTGGCGATCGGGCGGTGTTCACCATGCCGACGGGGTCACCCCCGAGGTGTCCGGCGCCTTATTCGCCACTGAAGACCTGCAGGACGCGGTCGTGAGCTTCCTCGACGCCGGACCCGGCCACGCCACCTTCGGCGGACGCTGATTGGTTCGCGCCTGACCCCGTCTTCGGCCGACCGGCACGGTCATTCGGCATCAGCGATTTCGCGAGCGACCCCGTCTTTCGGAGTAACGTTCACCAGGCGTTCTTGCCCCGATTCCGGGGAGGTGGCCGATGGCGGGGATGGGTCTTCCCGGATTGTGGCTGTTCCTGATCGCGGTGGTCGCGGCGTCGGTCGCGCTCGCGGTTTTCGGTATCTGGCTGGCCAACCGCACGGCGGACCGCCGGAATGACGGCGACACCAACACATCGCTTTCGCCCTTCCTGACCACCGTCGCTCTGGTCTACGGCGCGCTCCTGGGCTTCACGGTCGTCGTGGCTTGGGAGCAGTTCTCGTCGGCCGAGGCGACGGTGAGCAACGAGGCCTCGACGCTCACGACGATGTACCGGCAGACCGTCGGGATGTCGGGCCCGAAACAAAGTCAACTTCGCGACGCACTGCGCGACTACACGATGGCTGTCGACGCCGAGTGGGACAGCCAGTACGAGGGCGACGGCAACGAGGTGGCCCGCTCGGCGATCACCGACATGTACCGAATACTGGGTAATCAAACGGCCGATGAGGCGTCGCGACCCCTCGACGGCGAATTCCTCAAGCAATTGGCCACCCTCGCCTCGGACCGTAACGCCCGGTTCCTCGACGCTCGGCCGCGAATACCCGGGTTGCTCTGGGTCGGGCTTCTGTTCGGCGGCATGCTGCTCGTCGCCCTGATGACTTTCTCGCGACTGGAAAACCGGCGAGTCCACCTGCTGCTGTCCGGTTCTGTTGCGGTACTACTCGGGCTTCTGCTGTTCATCGTGTTCTGGCTCGACCGGCCGTTCGGCCGCGACCTGGGAGTCACGCCGGCGCCGTTCGCAGACGCGCTGACGATCTTCGACACCGTGGATCGGGGGAGTTAGGCAACGCCCTCGACTCGACGTCGCACCGCCTTGGCCTCGAACGGATTGTGCTTGCACCGCGCAGGTCATGATGATCACGCTGTTCAGTGCCGGCGGCGAATCCACCGTATCGTGATCGGTTCCGCTGCTTGTGTGTTGGCCACGCACCCGGACATTCAGCAGCAGGTGCGGGACCGACCGGAATCGTTCGGCGCCTTCCTGGAAGAGGTGCTGCGCTTCGAACCGCCGGTCCGCGCGCACTACCGCCACGTCGTAAGCGACACCACGTTGGGCGGGTCGACCGTCCGGCCGGGTCACGCCTGATCCTCCTGTGGGGCGCTGCCACCGGGACCCATCACATTTCGATGATCCGCAATCGTTTCGACTCGATCGCGTTGTCGGCGAGCGGCACATCGCGTTCGGCAAGGGTGCGCATCTCTGCGTCGGTGCCGCCCTCGTGCTCCGTCAGCTGCTGGAGCGAACCACCCTCATCCAAGCGGCGGAAACGGCGCGATGGCTGCCGAGCCTGCTCGTGCGGCGCCTCGAACACCTCGAACTCGAGTTCGCTTGATGCGATGGGAATACCGCTCACCTGACGGGTCGGATGTCGGGCAGCGTCCAGGTCTTGTCGAACAACGGTGGTGTCGGCCCGTAGAAGCGGCAGAGGACCTCGAACTGCTCGCCGCTGCGGGTGGGAATCCAGTTGCCCTGCCCACCATCGGGCGGAATGGGTCCGAACGCGAGCTCGACGGAGCCGTCGGCGTTGGACCGCAACTCCGGCGTGTGTGACGAGCGGCTGGCCCAGGGCACGTCGTGAATGAGGGTGTGGGTTGCCCGGTTGTAGGCCGTGGCCGACCAGTACAGGGTGACCGGAACATGTGCGGGCACCGTGAGCCGGTATGTCGACGATCCGTCCAGCGGGTTGCCGTCGGCATCTCTGACGGCCATCAGATAGAACTGCCCGGTGCCGAGCCGTTTCGCGCTGAAGAACGCGATCGAGTAACTCATGGCCCGATCATCGATGGGGTAGACCCCGGGATTGCCGTAATTGTTCGTACTGGCTTCGATCAGGTCGGGTGAGGCAGGAAGCGCCCATCGGGTCTCGGCGAAGAAGGGTGTCGTGTAGACCCTTTCGTATTTGTCGTCGAGCCAGGCGCGCACCTCCTGCATGGCGCCGGCCAGTACTTGTTCGGTCGCTTGGTCGGGCGCGAAGGGCTGACCCTTGACAATGCCGATCGACCGGCAGATATCGATCATCGCTTTGTCGCGGGTCAGCCACGGTTCGGCCTGCACGCGCCGGTCGAGGGACTCGAAAAATTCGGCGTCATAGGGAATGGCGGCATCGAACAGGACGTCCGCGGCATCGACGAACGTCGTCTGCGGGTCGTCACGCACCTTCTCGAGCGGATAGAACTTCACCGTCCGGCCGTAGGCCACGGCATCCGCGATGTCGGCAGCGGTGCCGCCGCCGAGATTGGAGCGCAGGATCGCGTATCCGGAGTACGTCGAGGACCTCAACGCGATGTACCCGTCGGGAATGTCATCCTGATATCCGGGCGGGAGGATGAGGAATTTGCCGCCTTTGCCCGCGTCGATGCCGGCCTGGCCGACGTCCTCCAGCGCGCACTGCCACGCGTCGTCGACCGAGCCGGTGATCGAGCCCTCCCCGGCCGCCGGTATCTCCAGGACGACCGGGCCGTCGGTGGTGTCGTAGAACGGCATCAGGTAGACGGCGTCCGGGTTCGGCGTCAGCGTCTGGTTCTTCCAGTCCAGCAGCCGAGACCAGTACACGATCTGGTTCCCGCCGCCATGGGCGTCCCGCACCAGGGCCTGCAGCATCCTGTCGTAGTTGACCGCCGGCATCCCCCAGATCGCAGCCTCCACCGCGCGGCGATAGAGGGTTCGCTCGTGCAATTCGGTGCGCGTCATGGTCATCGGTATCGCCTTCCTGAGCGCCGTCTCTGCCTCGTGGGTCGCCCCCGGGGCTTCAGTCAACCCGCCCTGGGCAATACCGTCGAGGTGCGAACATGGAAGAGGGGTGACGGTCATGAGTGAACTCCCCGGACGGCTGGGGGCAGTCGGACGCGACCGTGAATTGCCGCGGCGCGAAGACCTGCCGCTGATCTTCGACGAGTTGGACTATCAGATGGCCTGTCAGGCCTACCTGTGGGCGCTCCCGCTGGTGTCGTACGCGCAATGGCAGCGGGTGCATACCTCGGTGTTCGGCGCGGGTGCCTTCGACCTCGTGGCCTACCGGACCTATCGCGACAAGCTCGGGCTCATCACCGCCAATGCGACCACCCCCTACATCCTGGGCTTCTTTGATCTCGGTGCGACCGGACCGCTCGTGATCGAGTTGCCGGCCGGGCATACCGCCGGTGGAATCTCCGACTTCTGGCAACGCGAGATCGCCGTCCTCGGCGAGATGGGACCGGAACGCGGCGCAGGCGGCAGGCACCTCGTGCTCCCGCCGGGCGCCGAAACACCTGAGCACACCGACGATCTCCGACTGCACCATGCCAGCGGGATGAACATCATGTTCGGGTTCCGTACCCTCGATCCGGACCCGGACCGCGCGCAGGCACTCGTCGAAGGCGTAAAGATCTATCCCTTCGCCGACCCGTTGGGCGCCGCGCCGACGCGGCTGATATCACCCGACGGGCGGCCCTGGTCCGGCGACCAACCGCGAGGCTTGCAGTACTGGGAGCGGTTGCACGACGTCTACCAACGAGAGATCGTCGACGAACGCGACCGGTTCTACCTCGCCATGCTCGCCCAAATCGGCATCGAGAAGGGAAAGGCTTTCGCGCCCGGCGAGCGGCTCACCGACATCCTGACCGCTGCCGCCGATGCCGGCGAGTTGATAGCTCAGGCCAACACCTTCGCCAAGCGGTTCCCGGGCTCGCGCTACTGGCCTGACCGCCGCTGGGATCTCGTGTTGGCGCTCGACGATTCCAGCCAGCGCACTACCCACTACGACCAACTCCTGGAACGCGCAGCGTGGTTCTACGAGGCCGTGAGCTTCTCCGCTGCGATGAAGAGCCAGACCCCGGGAGTGGGGCAGGCATATCTGAGTTGCTACACCGACAGCGCAGGGCAGTGGCTCGACGGCGGTAACGACTACACCCTGCACATAACCGCCAACCCGCCCGCCAAGCTCTTCTGGTCGGCCACGGTGTACTCGGCGCAGACTCGCTGCCTGATCGACAACCCGCAGCAGCGCGGCGACCGAGGGTCGCGCGATCCCGAGCTCGCCTACAACGACGACGGATCGGTGGACCTGTACTTCGGCCCCAACGAACCTGCGCAACACGAGGCCAACTGGATACAAACCATTCCGGATCAGCACTGGTTCGCCTACTTCCGGCTCTACGGACCGCTCGAGGCCTACTTCGATCGCAGTTGGCGGCTCGGCGACATCACGGCCGCCGGCCGGATCGGTCTCGACTAGCGGAACACCCCGGCGGTCGCCAGCGCCACCCGGCGCCGCGCGCGCTTCGGCTTGTCGCCGAAGCGATCGATGGCCCAGGACACCGCCGTGACGAGTTCGAACAGTTCCTCGGCGGTGACGGAAGCCGACGCCGACCCGTGGTCACGGGCCCGCTCCAGGAAGTCGCGGGTGCGGTCGGTCAGCCTCGTGTTGACGTCCTTGACCGGCGAATCGGCGGCGTCCGCTGCGCCGGCGATGCAGGTCGGCAGGTCGTGCCAGATGCGGAGCCGCCACGCGAGCCGAAAAAGCCACTCGCGCAGCGCATCATCGACCGACCGATCGCGTTCGAATCCGACGGCCTCGGCCAGCAGGTCCGCCACGCTGTCCTCGATCACCGCGGCCAGCAGGTCGTCCCGAGTGGGGAAGTTGCGGTACAGGGTGGCATTGCCGACGTTGGCGGCGGTGGCGATGCCGTCGATGGGGGCGAAGATCCCGTCGGTGTCGAACGCCGCTCTAGCAGCGCGCAGTATCGCCTCGCGGTTGCGGCGGGCGTCGGCGCGGAGCGGACGCGACACTGTGGCCACCGATTCGACCTCCGCTTCGAGGAATAACTGGGGATGCTCCCCACTTGTCTAGGTGGGGACATACCCCACTTACACACACTACGGCGGGAGTCACGATGACGGAGCAACTCGAGGGTCGGACGGTGCTGATCACCGGAGCGAACGGCGGTCTCGGCGGTGAATTCGTACGACAGGCACTCGAACGCGGGGCGCGACGGGTCTACGCCACCGCCCGGACGCCGCGGGACTGGAGCGACGACCGCGTGGTGCCGTTGCGGCTCGACCTGACCGACACGGTCTCCGTCGCCCAGGCTGCGGCGGCCGCGACGGACGCGGACCTCCTGGTGAACAACGCAGCCGTCGCACCCGAGGAGGATTTCTCCATCCTGACCGGCGACGAGGACGTCGCGCGCCGGATCTTCGAGACCAACTACTTCGGCAATCTGCGCGTCGCCAAGGCGTTCGCGCCGGTGCTGGCCGCCAACGGCGGCGGCGCCCTGCTGAACGTGCTGTCACTGGCCGCCTGGATCCCGATGCCGACGGCCTACGCGGCATCCAAGGCCGCGATGTGGTCGGCCACCAATGCGCTACGGGCCGAACTGGCGTCGCAACGGACCAGCGTCACCGGGCTGATCGTCGGGATGATCGACACCGCGATGGTGGCCCGCTTCGAGGTACCGAAGAGCAGTCCGGCGAGCGTGGTGGGGCAGGCGTACGACGGCGTCGCCGCAGGCGCCTTCGAGGTGCTCGCCGACGAGGACTCCAGGGACGTCAAGGCCCGCCTGAGCGGCAGCGCCGAGGAGCTCAACGCCCATCTCGCCGAGGCGCTCGCAGCCGTCACGGTCTGACAGCGACCCGCGGTCTCAGCAGTAGGACGTCATCCCGCTGGGGTGGATCTTGTCGATGACGGCACCGGGCGGGATCGGCTGGCCGAAGGCCATGCACCACGGCACCCCGTTCTTGAGCACCATGATGCCCGGGCCGGCACTGGGTTTCGGGTTCAGCGCCTCGTTCGCCTGATCGACGCCCTGCTGGACGTTGTCGATGACCTCGTTGGCGATACCCGCGCCCGGATTCTTCTGCTGCTCCTGGCACTGCTGGTCGTCCGGAGGGCAGGGCGGCGGCGGATCGGCGTTGGCGATCGGCGCCGCGAGCAGGAAAGCGGCGACGCCGGCCGCCAAGGCCGATGCCACGACGGTGGAGGGTTTGCGCACGCGATGACCCTAGCGGCGATCGCCGTCCATCCACCACGCGAGACAGCAAGCGCGGCACGGGGTGCTTGTCAACGCAATCAACGCGTCGGGATACATTGCGTTGTCTCGGGTGATGTGGCTGCTCACAGCGTTGCCGCGGCTGTGTGCTGATGATCTTGAGCGGCAGTTACACATCGTGCTACCCGGCCGACCCGCAAATTCTCACGCCCGCTCCGCCAGCTCCGCCAGATTCTTCAAAGAAGTGTCCAGATGCTCGGGGCCGAACGGTGGGAACTCGATGTCGCGGTTCTCCAGCGGCACCTGAGACCAGTCGTAGCTCAACGTGACGTCGGTCCGGTCGGCGGTGACCGCCTCGAGGTCGTAGCGCCAGATCCACCCGCCCCACTCGACGGGGCCGTCGTCGGTTCCGCGGCCGGGGATGTGGCGGGGTTCGGCCCCGGGCTGCCAGGCGATGGCGCGCGGCCGGTCGAACACCTCCACCCGGTTCGACATCTCGTAGTTCTTGTTCGGATGGCCGTCGTGGTACATCCCCATCCGGAAGATCTGGCCGGCCGCGATCAGGCGTTCGCCGTCGACAGCGTGCCGCACCCCTCCGCCGCGACCTATCGCCACATGAGCCGCCGGATCGGCCAGCACGTCGAACACGGTCTCCGCCGCGGCATCGATCGTGATGCCCGCTGCGATGCACTCTTCAGTCATGCCCATACCGACTACCAGAGGCGAGGAAATCCATCGAAGCATCGACCGCAATGCGCGACTTTCGTGTACAGCTTCTGGGTGGGCTCAGCTCTCAGCGACTGAACGCGCTGGCTGCCGGCCGCGACACTCGAGCTAGGAGCATCCCCCCGTGAAGATCATGCACGCCATCGCCGCTGTGGCGGCCTCGACGCTGGTGCTGACCGGTTGTCAGGACGCCGAGTCGGCGCCCGCCGCAGACGCTTACCCGACGGGACCCGTCACGATGACGGCCGGTGCCAACCCCGGAAGCGGATTCGACCTCACGATCCGCTCGGTCGTCGACGCGCTGCAGGAGGAGGGAATCGTCGAGGTGCCGCTCCCGGTGGTGAACCGGCCGGGAGCGAGCGGCGCGGACTTCCTGACCACCATGGTCGAGCAGGACAAGGGCAGGGACGACCAGGTCTCCGTCACGTCGCTGTCGATCATGATGAACGAGCTGCGCGGCGTGTCGAAGTACGGGTACGACGACGTCACCATGATCGCCCGTCTGATGACCGAGTACTACGTCGTCGTCACCGCTGCGAACTCACCGTTCACGAATCTCGGCGACCTCATGACCGCCATCAAGGCGGATCCAGGTCGTGTCCCGGTCGGTGCCGCCAACGACGACGAAGCACCCTTCGACCTCCTGGTCTCGGCGGCAGGCGGCGACCCGTCGACCATCGAGTACGTCACCCAGGAGGGAGGCGGCGACCAGAACGCCGCGCTACGTGACGGTGCCATCAGTGTGGCGATCGGCGGCGTCAGCGAGTTCGTCGGACAACTCAAGTCAGGCGAGCTCGTGGCGCTCGGTGTACTCGCCGAGAACCGGCTACCCGGCCTCGAGGCGCCCACCGCACGGGAACAAGGGCTCGACGTCACGCTGTCGAACTGGCGCGGACTCTACGGTCCACCGGCCATGCCGGAGGTCGCCGTCGCGTTCTGGCAGAGGGCGCTCAGCGAGATGGTGAAATCGCCTATCTGGCAGCAGATTTCCGAGCGGAACCAGTTCACCACCACCTTCATGACCGGCACGGAGTTCCAGACCTTCCTGGCCGAGACCCAGGCGGACGTGAAGGCCGCGCTGGGGGAGGCAGGTCGCTGACCAGGCTGCTACATCTTGGTGTAGCGCGCCATGGCGAAGCTGTACAGGCCATAGGTGATGATGCCCAGGCCGGCCAGGATGAGAAGAATCGCTCCGAAGGGCTGGGCTCCGAGTGCCTTGAGTGCGCCATCGAGTCCGGTGGCCTTGCTGGGCTCGGAGAAACACGCGGCGATGATCACGAGTAGCCCGGCGCCGGCGATGACGAGTCCTTTCGCGACGTACCCGATGACACCGAGTCGCCGCACCAGGTCGCTGGCGTTGCCATTGAGATCATCGAGGAACTTGCGGCCCGCTCCCTTGTAGACGTGGTACCCGCCGACGGCGGCGATGACGATACCGGCGACCACCAGGAGGGCGGTGCCGCCGCCGGATTGCATGAGCCGGGCGCTCAGGCCGACATTCTGGTCACCTGTGGATTTCCCGGCACCGCGGGCGAATCCCAAGGTGGAGTACGCGAATCCGAAATAGACGACGGCCAGCGCGAACGCCTTTGCCCGGTCGACGCTTTCCAGCATGGCACTTTGGCGCTTCGGGTCGGTGGAGCGGCCGAGCAGCGTCTCGGCGATCCGCCACATCGCCATGATCCCGAGCGCGACCACCGCGACCCAGAGCGCGACGATGCCGCCTGGCTTGACCGCCAGAGCCGACAGGGCCCCGGATTGGTCGGCGGTGCCTCCGGTACCGAGCGCGATCTGAATCGCCAGATAGCCGATGACGATGTGGAGCAACCCGCTGACCACGTAGCCGGCCCGGGCGACGCGCTCGAAGACGCTGTTCTGGGCGATGTCCGCCAACGTGCCTGTCACACCGCACTCACCGCATGAGTGTGAGGGCACGCTCCAAGGGCCGAATTGGCTTCGCTGATCACCGTCTGACGTCGTGACTCCTCTGCGACAACCGCGTCCCGGGCGAGGTCGGCCGCAGCCTGGGCGGCGTGGGCGTCAGCGGAAGCGGTGGTCAGCAGACCGTGGAACTCCGGCAACCGGTCCTGTACGTCTTCGACGGTGGTGTGGGTGGCGATCAGCTGCGACGGGTCATCGGCTGACACGTCGAGGCCGATCGATCGGTGCACCTCGAGTTCGTGTAGTTCGTAGTTCGTCAGGGGTCGGCACAGTTGCAGCCGCACGTCGTAGCGGGGGCTGTCCTGTGGTGAGAGTTCGAGTTTGACGATCTTGAGGTGACTCGCCGGCAATTGCTCCTGTCCGGGCGTGGCAGCCGCCGAGGTGTTCGGGTGCGCCGGGGTCATCGGGACCCGGCTCCGGGCCGCGTCTCATCATTGGTGGCTGCTCCGCGGCCCTGCGGCGCGGGGGAGGCCGGATCCAGGGCGTCCGCGCGCTCGAACTGCTGATTGAGATCGTCGCGAGAGGTGGTCGCCTCGTGACGATGACCGGCGGCCTGCTGCTGCAGTCCCTTGGCCTGGGCCGCTTTGATGTCGGCTTCGGCTTGAGCGGCGCGGGCTTTGGCCGCGGTTTCCTCGGCACGTGCTTCGCGCTGCGTGACGTGCCGGTCCTCGTCTCGGGCTTGGCCGCGGATGTTCTCGGCTTCGGTGTGGCGGTGCTGATCGCGTTTCTTGCGAGCCACCCAGGCGAGGGCCGCGAGGACCAGCAGCGCCACGAGCGCGACGACGACGATCAAGACGATGGTGTTGGTGTCCATGTTCATTCCTTAGGTCGATGAGGTGAAGAATCTGCTCACAGGTGGTGCAGAAGTGTTTTCTGACAATCGATTTGCTGTGCGAAAGCTGCCGTGGGGCTGGTTTCAGTAGTAGTGACGTCGACCGCCGACCGCGTGTCCCATCCGTCCCACCACGAGCAGGATCAAGCCGACGACGAGAAGAAGTATCCCGATCACCAACAGGATCTGCGCGAAGGCGAAAGTCGGGACCAGGCTTGGAAGCAGGAGTCCGAGGACGATGAGGACGATTCCGAGAACGATCATGATTCGGACCTGATTTCTGACGAGATGTGTTGGAGGACAGACCAGGAGGAGTTCATCGCTTGAAGACGTCCTTCAGCTTTGCCCCCGACTGTTTGGCATTGGCCTTTGCCTGTTCCGCGCGTCCTTCGGTGCGTAGGCGGGTGTTCCCCACGGCGCGTCCGAGGATCTTCTTGGTCGCACCCCGTGCGGCTTCGGCCTGATGGGCGATCGTCTTACCGATGGTCATGGTGTTCCTTTGTGTGGTGTTTCGGACCCGCGTTGTCGCGGGCCGGATGTGGAGTTCGTGCTACCGGGTCAGGGGGCCGGGTGCGGTGCGGGCATGGTGTTCACCGTCGGCTGAGCGCAGTGCTGCGTGACTGGAGCGGCGTCGTCGTTGAGCCGAATGTGGTTGTGCCGACCGGTCTTCGGCGCTCGTAGCGGGGCGTCATGAAGACGGCCGGCGGTCTCGGGGGCACCGGTCACGGCGACGGTGAGGTCGAGCGGTCCGCCGGTGACGATCATGTGGTGCCTCAGACTGTGTAGGACTCCAGTAGACACCCGTACGACAGCAGTGTCAACAGCGTTGACCTACATTGTGGGCCTATGGTGTTGTCAACGATGAAGAGCGACGGAGGCGCAGGCGATGGCTGGACGGTTGGATCGCACGGACGGCGGGCATAACGGCAGGCACCCCACGGGTATCGGGGCCGACGTGCGCGCTGCACCCATTTCGCGCGATCTCATCCTGCACACCGCGCTGGCGATCCTCGACCGCGACGGTGAGAGCGGACTGTCCATGCGCCGCCTCAGCGAGGCGCTGAACCGGGATCCGGCAGTGCTCTACCGCCACGTCCCGAACAAGGGTGCTGTGCTCGACGGTGTCGCCGAGATCCTCTTGAGTCAGCTCGCGGTGGACCGTGGTGACCCCGACTGGATCCATCAATTGCGTTGTGTCGCACACGAATATCGTCGACTCGCTATGGCGCACCCCAACGCGGCGACGCTGTTGGTCACCCGACCGCTGGCCACCCCGCTCGGACAGCGGTCTCCGGGAATGTTGCGTCCTCTCGAAGACGTGCTCGCCCTGCTGACATCGGCTGGATTCACCGGAACGGACGCGCTCCACGTCTACCGGGTGCTCTTCGGCTACCTCCACGGCCACATCCTCGACGAACTGCAGGAGATCGTAGAACGCCCTGAGGAGACCGATCACGTGCTGCGGTTGGGGCTGCACCGGTTTCCCGTGAATGAGTTCCCGAACCTGCGCGAAATGGCACCCGTTCTGTCGGCGTACGACGGGGCCAGTGAACTCGACCGTGGCCTCGACCTCATCCTCAGCGGGCTGACCGCGACCCTCGTCACCACCGGCAGCCCGGCACCCTGACGATGAGCCGGCCCGGCTCTTCTTTTCGCCTTACCGCGCGACCAGGAAACCCTTGCCTCGCACGGGAGAACTCTGGCCTGTGGGCGATTACGGACACCCCCCTGCGGCGAGCAACATTCTTCTCAGCACCCAGGCACCAGCCCCGCCCGAGAGGAACTCACCATGACCACTTCGAACACCCGCAAGCTGACCCGCTTCCGCTACGCGGCCACGATGCTCGGCACACTCGCCATCTTCGCCCTGGCCCCGGCCACCGCGAACGCAACCGACAACGATCCCGGCCCCGCCGGCAGTTGCAACTACACCGACGCCGACGGCTACAACATCCCGATCGACGACGGTCAGGACGTCATCGTCGACGGCAAGATCGTCTCCTGCCGCGGCGGGTCCATCGTCATCACCACCGCCCCCAAGCGAGGCGCAGGCAACATCCGGCCCGAGATCGTCGAGCCCGGCCTCGCGGTCGTCGAGCAGTCGCCCAAGCCGCCCAAGCAGACGGGTCCGGTCGCACAGAATCCGCCGCTCGTCGCCGCCCAGCCCTGACATCCGAGCCGCCCACCCGGCCCGCCACCACGAGGTGGCGGGCCGGCCGCGTTCACCGAGCGTGTCGGGCGGACGAAAGCCGGCGATGAGGGGAAGATCGCAGGCATGCTGGCCCTCGAACTGCTGACCCGGGTCGGCCTGGCCACGGCGCTGGGCATCGCCATCGGTTTCGAACGCCAGTGGCGGTCCCGGATGGCGGGGCTGCAGACGATGGCGTTGGTCAGCATGGGCTCCGCGCTGTTCCTCATCCTCAGCGCCTACAGCTTCGACCAGGAAGGCGACCGGCTTCGGGTCGCGGCCCAGATCGTCTCCGGCGTCGGGTTTCTCGGCGCCGGCGTCATCATGAAGCACGGACTGTCCGTCACCGGCCTCAACACCGCCGCCACCCTGTGGGCGACGGCCGCCGTCGGCGCGCTGGCCGGTGCCTGGATGTGGCGCGAAGCCCTGGCCGGCGCTGTCATCGTCGTCGCGGGCAACTGGTTCCTCCAGCCGCTCGGAACACGGCTGGACCGGATGACCACCAAGGGTGGACGCGAGGTCACAGCGGCCGAGTACCGGCTCAGCGTCGTGTGCGGCGCCCAGATGGAGGCGGAGGTCAAAGCGCTGGTGACGCAAGCGCTGCCGGCGCCGCAGTTCCAATTGCGGGGAGTGCATTCGCTACCGGCGCACACCGCCCACCAGACCGAACTCCGAGCCGACTACGCCACCGCCGTCCGCGACGACCAGTCCGCCGAAGACGCCATCCGTGCACTGAGCGGACAGGCCGGTGTGACGTCGGTGCGGTGGGGCCTGCTCAACGAGCAGGCAGCCGACTGGTCGACGTGAGGGCAGGGGTGTTCTGAGTGCGACTGGAGACGTTCTTCGAGCGAGCCACCCAGGTGTTCGAGGTGTCCGGTGTGTTGTCGATGGTGGTGGGCTTCCTGTTCGCCTTCGCCCTCGCCGCGGTGATCTGGGCGCGTACCCGTGACGGCGGCCGCGCCTTCAAGACGCTGCGCAACTCACTCGGTGGGGCGATACTGCTCGGCCTGGAGTTGCTCGTGGCCGCGGACATCGTCAAGACCGTCACCTCGACACCGTCGCTGACCGATGCGGCGGTGTTGGGGATGATCGTCCTGATCCGGACGGTGCTGAGCATCACCATCGAGGTGGAGGTCGACGGCGTCGCGCCGTGGCGAAAGGCCCTCACGACCGGTCCGCAGGTGCTGGCGCGGGCCGCCCGCGAGTCGACCCGACCCACGCAGGAATGACAGTGCCGTCCGCCTGCTGACCATTCAGTCAATTTGCTACGTACGCAGCTCCCGCCCCCTAGATTGTGGACGGATCCGGCTGCGGCGTGCCGGCAGGACAGGGGATCGACGGTGGCCAAGCCCGACCTCAGAAGAGCGATGCGGCTGGCGGGAATGCGTCCACTGCCGCATCTGCCTTCACGCCATCCCGTGGACCTTGCCGGCAAGAGGATCCTGCTGACCGGCGCATCGGCCGGCATCGGCGCCGTTGCTGCCGAGAAACTCGCCGCCAGGGGAGCGTCGATCATCGCCGTCGCCCGCCGGGAACATCTCCTCGCCGAATTGGTCGACCGCATCACCGCCCGCGGCGGCCGGGCCATCGCCATGGCCGCCGACCTCGCCGACCTCGACCAGGTCGACCACCTCGTGGCAGAGGCGGGGCCGGTGGACATCCTGATCAACAACGCCGCCAGGTCGATTCGCCGGCCACTGGCCGACTCGCTGGATCGCTGGCACGACGTCGAACGCGTCATGGCGCTCAACTACTACGCGCCGCTGCGACTCATGCGGGGCCTGGCCCCCGGTATGTGCGCACGCGGTGACGGCCACATCATCAACATCGCCACCTGGCGGGTGCTGCCCGAATCTTCGCCGCTGTTCGCCGTCTACAACGCGTCGAAGGCGGCACTCAGCGCGGTCAGCCGCGTCATCGACACCGAGTGGGGTCACGCGGGCGTGCACTCCACCACCGTGTACTACCCGCTGGTGGCGACCGCCATGATCGCGCCGACGCGCGCCTACGCCGGGGTGCCCGCGCTCACCCCCGAGGAGGCCGCCGAGTGGATGGTGACCGCCGCGCGCCACCGGCCCGTCCGCATCGCGCCCCGAAAGGCCCTCGCGCTGCGGGCTCTCGACGTCGTCGCGCCCCGCGCGCTCAACCACCTCCTCGAGCGCGAGACCAACCGGATGAACGCACGCGTCACCGAATCCGCCTCTGCCACAGACATGCCGGCCCTGCGGGGGCAGTGATGCCGTCGGCGGCGGCCGGCACTGGATACCGGCCCGAAAACCTCCTCCTCGCAGCGGCTCTCACCACCGCGGCCTTCTTCTGCGTCGCGCTGGTGGGTGCGCTGGCCAAGGTCTCGGGCCAATACACCTCGACCGGCGTCCTGCTGCTCGCGCAGAACCTGATCTGCTTCTTGTTCATCGTCCCGGCCTCGCTGCGGGGTGGACGGGCGGCACTGCGCACCAACCGGATCGGCATGCACGTCCTGCGGGCGACGATGGGCACCGCCTGCTGGTACGCGCTGTTCTTCGCGATCACCCAGATCCCGCTGGCCAACGCCACCCTGCTGACCTACTCCGCACCCCTGTGGATGCCGCTGGTCGCGTGGTGCGTCACCCGGACCCGTATCTCCGGGCTGACATGGGCGGGCGCCGGACTCGGCTTCGCCGGGGTGCTGCTCGTCCTGCAGCCCCAGGGCCACCGATTCGACACCGGCGAGCTGGCCGCACTGGCCGGCGCCGTGTTCCTCGCCGTGGCGATGATGTCGGTGCGCTGGCTCGGTGCCACCGAGCCCGTCATCAGGATCCTGTTCTACTACTTCCTGCTCTCCACCGTGCTTTCCGTGCCGATCGCCGTCCTTGACTGGCAACCGATTCCCGGGCAGGCCTGGGTGTGGTTGGCCGCCCTCGGATGCGCGCAGATGGGCTCACAGGTACTCATCGTGCTGGCCTACCGCTACGCATCGGCGGAGAAGGTGGGCCCCTTCATCTACTCGGTGATCGTCTTCACCGCCCTGATCGACTGGGTGGTGTGGCACCACGCGCCGACGCCGGTGACCTACGCCGGGATGCTACTGGTCATCGGTGGCGGCCTCGTCGCCGTCCGCGCGCGGGCCAGACCCGTTCCCGCCCCCTGACACGTCGGGCTGCGGGGGAGCGCCCCGCCACAGCGGGCGGACGGGATACTCGGTGGTGCTGCCCAGGTCTGCCCACGACGAAGGAAACACATGAGCTACTTCCGCGAACTGCGGACCAACTGGCAGCCGCTGGCGGCGGCGACCGCAGGCCTCAGCGCCGGACTGAGCCTGAGCGCCTACACCAACGCCGCGATGGGGCCACAGTTCCTCGCGGAATTCGGTTGGAGCCGTGCCGATTTCGCCCTGACCGGCGTCATCACCCTGCTGACCTTCGTCTTCCTGCCCGTCTACGGACGCCTCACCGACCTGTTCGGTGTGCGCCGGATCGCGATCCTCGGCGTGATCGGCCTGCCCGCCTGCTGGATCGGCTATTCGCTGATGTCCGGCCCGATCTGGCAGTACTTCGCGATCAACGTCGTGCTGATCGCGTTGGGCGTGACGACGACCCCCTCGGTCTACAGCCGCCTCGTCGCCACCCGGTTCAAGGAGGCCCGCGGCCTGGCACTGGCGATCGCGATCTCAGGTCCGCCGCTGCTCGGCGCGATCGGAGTCCCCGCCGTGGAGGCCGTCAACAGTGCTTACGGCTGGCGGGTGGGCTGCCTGGCGATCGCGGCCGTCATCGCCGCGATCGGCGTGCTGGCCCTGACGCTGATCCCCGCCGAGGACCCTACGCTGCGCCGCGCCGCGCGAGATGCCAACACCCGCAACGACTACCGGGCGATCGGGCGGAGCCGGGTGTTCTGGATCCTGCTGGGGGGTGTGCTGCTGTGCAACCTGTACCACTCGGTGACCACCACCCAGCTCGGCGTGATGCTGGGCGACTCGGTGCCGGCGGGCCAGGCGGTGGCCATGCTGGTGTCCGTCTTCGCCGTCGCCGTGATCGTCGGCCGGTTCGCCTGCGGCATCGCCCTCGATCGGCTGCCTGCCCAGATCGTCGCGGCCGTGGCGATGGGACTGCCCGGCCTCGGTTGCCTGCTGATCGCATCACCGTGGGACGGCTTCGCCGTCGTCGTGGTGGCGGTGTGCTGCCTTGGGGCGGCCTGGGGCGCCGAAGGGGATGTCATCGCCTATCTGGTGGCCCGTCGCTTCCACCTGACGATCTACAGCACGGTGCTCAGTGTGCTGTCGGCCGCCATCGGCGTCTCCTCGGCACTCGGCGCGCTGATCCTGAGCCGCAGTCTGCAGGCCAGCCCCAGCTTCAACGGCTTCCTGACATTCGCCGGCGCCGCCGCCTTCGCCGGCGGAGCGCTGTTCCTGCTGCTGGGTCGTCCGTCCACAGTGGTGGCGGCCGAGGTGGCCGGCCCGCCGGCGGACGCGAGCGTCCCCTCGGACAGCGCAGAGCGCTGACCACCACCCGGCTCAGCCGGCGGCGACCCGGACCACGCGGTCAGGCGTCGCGGAATCCAGCACCAGTTCGGCGATGCGCGAGCGGTGGTCCTCGGCGCTGCCCAGCAGCGCCGCATCGGTGGTGGCGCGCTTGAAGTACAGGTGCGCCTGGTGTTCCCAGGTGAACCCGATGCCGCCGAGCACCTGAATGGTGTCGGCGGCGATCCGGCTCAGCGCGGCCGAGGCGGTGGCCTGCGCGATCGCGGTGGCCAGAGCCGGGTCGTCGGACCCGTCGGTCAGCGCCCACACCGCGTGATAGGCCGTCGAACGGGCGTGCTCGGTCTCGACCAGCATGTCGGCCAACCGGTGCTTGACCGCCTGGAACGATCCGATCGGCCTGCCGAACTGCAGCCGTGACTTCGCATAGTCGACGGCCAGATCGAGCAGATGCTGTGCGGCGCCGACCTGTTCGACGGCCAGCAGCGCCGCACCGACGTGCAGGGCGTGCTGGATGACCCGGGGCGCCTCGTCGGGACCGGCGATCAGCGTGGCCGTCGCGCCTGCCAGTTCGACCGCCGCCTGCGGGCGGGTCAGGTCCAGCGTTTGCAACGGTGTGCGCGTCACCCCGTCGGCCGTCGTGTCGACCGCGTACAACCCCGGGCCGTCGGATCCGGTGGCGGCAACCAGCAGCACATCGGCCGCGCCGGCGTCGACGACCTGCGGCAGCGTCCCGGTCAGTGCGTCGCCCTCGGCGGTGACCGTCACGGCGCCCGGGTCGAACACGCCGGCGCGCTCACCGACAGCGAGCGCTGCGGTCCGGGCGCCCTCGACGAGATCGGCCAGCAGGCCGTCACCCGCCGCCCCGGCCGACGCGGCGACCAGCGCGGGAACGGCGAGGTACACCGTCCCGAACAGTGGTCCGCACGCCAGCGCGGCGCCGAACTCCTCGACCGCCACCGCCTGATCCACCAGGTTGCCGCCCGCGCCGCCGTCGGACTCTGGCACCGACAGTCCCAGCACGCCGAGTTCGGCGCCCAGCCGTGACCACAGCTTCGGGTCGAACGGCGGGTCGGACTCCATCAGGGCCCGTACCGCCTGCTCGTCGAAGTGCTCGGCGCAGAACTTCCGTACCGCGGCGCGCAACTGCTGCTGTTCGTCGGTGAACCTGAACTCCTCAGCCTGACTCTCGGGCTGATCCGCAAGCTCCTCAGCCACGCGGGATCTCCTTCCACGGCATGCCGGCATCGGCACGCAGGTCGCCCGGCAGGCCGAGCACCCGCTCACCCAGGATGTTGCGCATCACCTCGGACGTGCCGCCCTCGATGGTGTTGGCGCGGCTGCGCAGGAACCGTTGCTGGAGCGGGCCCCGCCAGTCGGTCTCCTCGGCGGCCCGGCCGCCGTCCTGCATCCCGTAGCCGTGGTAGAGCAGTCCCTCAGGCCCCAGAAAATCCATGCACCACTGGTAGATGTGCTGATTGAGTTCGGCGCCGACGAGCTTGCCGATCGAGGCCTCGGGGCCGGGGCCGCCGACGGTCGCCGAGGCGCGCGAGCGCTCCGACGTCAGCCGCTGTGCCTCGGAGCGCAACCACAGCTGAGTCAGCCGGTCCCGGAGCACCGGCGTCTGCCGCTCGGGCCGCGACGCCCACAGCGCGACCGCATCGGCGATGGTGCCCGCGCCGCGGCGGCTGCCGCTGCCGCCGAGCGCGCTGCGCTCGTTCATCAGCGTGGTCATCGCGACCGCCCAGCCGTTCCCGATGTCGCCGAGGCGGTGTGCGTCGGGGATGCGCGCTTCGCTGAAGTACACCTCGTTGAACTCGGCGTGGCCGGTGAGCTGGCGCAGCGGCCGCGTCTCGACGCCCGGCGCGTGCATGTCGATCACGAAGTAGGTCAGGCCCTTGTGCTTGGGCACGTCGGGATTGGTGCGGGCGAGCAGCAGCCCCCACCGCGCGCGATGGGCGAGGCTGGTCCACACCTTCTGGCCGTTGATCACCCACTCGTCGCCGTCGGGGACCGCCGAGGTGGACAGCCCCGCCAGGTCGGAACCCGCACCGGGCTCGGAGAACAGCTGACACCAGATGTGCTCGGTGGTGGCCAGCGGCCTCAGCCACTGCCGCTTGAGGTCGTCCCCGCGGGCGTGCTCGCGCACCGTCGGCGCCGCCATGCCGTAGCCCATCGGGTTCAGCCCCAGCGGCACCGGCCCGCCCGCGCCCTGCAGGATGCCGTCGGCGACGGCCTGCAGTCCGCGGGAGAGCCCCAGGCCGCCGAGCCCGTCGGGGAAGTGCACCCAGGACAGGCCGGCGTCGTAGCAGGCGCCCAGGAACTCGGGGATGGGCACGGACTTCGGATCGTGTTCGGCGACCACGGTGCGGGCGAGTTCGGCGACCCGCTCGGCCTCGGCGACGGTGCTCATGAAGTGCTCCTCCAGCGTGTCGGCTGCGGATTCGCGCCCGGCACGCGGCTGCGACCGCGCGCCCACTGTGACCGTACCGGCGGGCCGCGAACGCCCGACGGCCGACCGGACGGGGCGAGCAGCGGCGAACTCCACCCGCCGGCGCCGACGGCGGCCGGCACGGGATATCACCCCCGCACCGGTGATGGCAGCAAAGCATCGCGCTGCGCCACGTCGCGGTCGCGGCTGGCCGGTGCACAGTCGTCGTGCAGGGCACATCACACGGGAGGTGTGCGCGAGGCAATACTGGTAACCGCCGCCACAAGCGGACCGCTTCGCCACTGACCGAACTGACGCCGGGAGAACAGACCAATGAGCGCCGAGAAGCCGACCATCATCTACACGCTGACCGACGAGGCGCCGATGCTGGCGACCTACGCCTTTCTGCCCATCATTCGGACGTTCACCGAACCGGCGGGAATCAATGTCGAGACCAGTGACATCTCGGTGGCGGCGCGGATCCTGGCCGAGTTCTCCGACCGGTTGACCGAGGACCAGCGGGTGCCCGACAACCTGGCCACGCTCGGTGAACTCACCCACTCGCCGGACACCAACATCATCAAGCTGCCGAACATCAGCGCCTCGGTGCCCCAGCTGCTGGCCGCCATCAAGGAGCTCAAGGCCAAGGGCTACGACCTGCCCGACTGGGTGGGGGAGCCGAAGAACGACGAGGAGAAGGCGATCAAGGATCGCTACGCCAAGATCCTCGGCAGCGCAGTCAACCCCGTTCTGCGCCAAGGTAACTCGGACCGTCGTGCCCCCAAGGCCGTCAAGGAGTACGCCCGCAAGCACCCGCACAGCATGGGCCAGTGGTCGCAGGCGTCGCGCACCCACGTGGCCACCATGCGCGGCGGCGACTTCTACGCCGGCGAAAAGTCGATGACCATCGAGCAGGACCGCAAGGTCAAGATGGTCCTCGAGACCAAGAGCGGCGAGACCATCGTGCTCAAGCCCGAGGTCACACTCGACGCGGGCGACGTCATCGACAGCATGTACATGAGCAAGAAGGCGCTGTGCGAGTTCTACGAGCACGAGATGCAGGACGCCTACGAGACCGGCGTGATGTTCTCGCTACACGTCAAGGCCACGATGATGAAGGTGTCGCACCCGATCGTGTTCGGCCACGCGGTCAAGGTCTTCTACAAGGACGCATTCGCCAAGCACCAGAAGCTGTTCGACGAGCTCGGCGTCAACGTCAACAACGGCATGTCCGATCTCTACGACAAGATCGAGAAGCTGCCGGCCTCTCAGCGCGAGGAGATCGTCAACGACCTCCACGCCTGCCACGAGCACCGGCCCGAGCTGGCCATGGTCGATTCGGCCCGCGGCATCACGAACTTCCACTCGCCCAGCGACGTGATCGTCGACGCCTCGATGCCCGCCATGATCCGGCTCGGCGGCAAGATGTACGGCGCCGACGGACGCACCAAGGACACCAAGGCGGTCAACCCGGAATCGACGTTCTCCCGGATCTACCAGGAGATGATCAACTTCTGTAAGACCCACGGACAGTTCGACCCGACGACCATGGGCACCGTTCCCAACGTCGGCCTGATGGCGCAGAAGGCCGAGGAGTACGGCAGCCACGACAAGACGTTCGAGATCCCTGAGGACGGGGTGGCCGACATCGTCGACATCGACACCGGCGAGGTGCTGCTGAGCCAGAACGTCGAGACGGGCGACATCTGGCGCATGCCGATCGTCAAGGACGCCGCGATCCGGGACTGGGTGAAACTCGCGGTCACCCGCGCGCGCGAATCGGGCATGACGGCGTTGTTCTGGCTGGACACCGAGCGTCCGCACGAGGCCGAGCTGCGCAAAAAGGTGAAGACCTACCTCAAAGACCATGACACCGAGGGCCTTCACATCCAGATCATGCCGCAGGTGTGGGCCATGAGGTACACGCTGGAGCGGGTGATCCGCGGGGAGGACACCATCGCCGTCACCGGGAACATCCTGCGCGACTACCTGACCGACCTCTTCCCGATCCTGGAACTCGGCACCAGCGCCAAGATGCTGTCGATCGTGCCGCTGATGGCGGGCGGCGGCATGTACGAGACCGGTGCGGGCGGTTCAGCGCCCAAGCACGTCCACCAGCTGGTCGAGGAGAATCACCTGCGGTGGGATTCGCTCGGCGAATTCCTGGCCCTCGGCGCCTGTTTCGAGGACCTCGGCCGCAAGGCCGACAACAAGCGGTCGGTGCTGCTGGGCAAGACGCTCGACTCGGCCATCGGAAAGTTGCTGAACAACAACAAGAATCCGTCCCGCAAAGCCGGTGAGCTCGACAACCGGGGCAGTCAGTTCTACCTCGCCATGTACTGGGCGCAGGAACTCGCCGAACAGACCGACGACAAGGAACTGGCCGAGCACTTCGCCACCCTGGCCAAGACGCTGGAGGAGAAGGAGGACGCGATCGTGTCCGAGCTCGCCGAGGTGCAGGGCGATGCGGTCGACATCGGCGGCTACTACTACCCGGACCGCGAGAAGACCACCGCGGTGATGCGGCCGAGCAAGACGCTCAACACCGTGCTCGAAAGCGTCACCGAGCAGCCGGTGACGGAGAAGAGCTAGCCGATCGCCTGGTGCGGTGGCGGGGGGACGCGTAGCGGTCAGCCGGTGGTGGCGTGGCCCGCCGTCGCGGTCTGCCGGGCGTTGCGCCACAGCGCTTCGGCGGCCACGGCGGGCACCTGCAGCCGGCGCGCGGCGTCCCGGGCGGCGGACGGCAACGACTCGGTCAGCGGGACCCGGCTCAGCCGGGCGGCCATCGCCCCGAGATGGCCGTTCCCGGCGGCCGGTGCCGGTCGGGCCGCCGTGAATTCGCCCATCCACGCGGTGAGTTGATCGGCGTGCGCCTGCTGGGTCTGCCCGTCGATGGCCCATGTCAGGTAGGCCCTCAGCGCGACCGTGGCGTGCACGCGTTCCCACAGCGCGGCCGAGATCAGTTCCGGCTGCTCGTAACTGGCCTCGGTAATCAGCTGCCAGCCGTATCGCAGCATCGGCGGCGCGGCGAAGGTACCGGTGGCGCGCAGCGCCGCGTCGGTGCATTTCAGTGACAGCGCCTCGACATCGGGGTGGCCGCCGCCGACGAGTTCCCTCAGCCGAAGCACCAGCGTGTCGAACTGCTTCTGCTGCGCGTGATTCGGCGCCGCCGCCGGCCTCATGGCGAGCAGCAGCAGGTGTCCGCCGATGATGCCGGCGATCGGGCTGGTGACGTTGGTGACCAGCATGTCGACGAGCTGCCCGCCGTGGCCCTCGGCGAGGATGTTGCGGTTCAACGCCAGCGCCAGGCGGGCGCCCTCGACGGCGGCATCCTCGTCAGCCGATCGCGGCGTCCCGTGTCTGCGCATGAACAGGGCCACCCCGGCGAGTCCGTCGGGGTGGTCGGCGGACGGGGTCTCATGTGCGGCGCGCTTGACGGCGACCTGAGTGATCCAGCCGGGGGACACGACGAGACACCCCTCGTGGCGTCGACCGTCGGCACGGCACTGTCTCAGGTAGTACATGCCCGGTTCGAGTGGCCGCTCCCAGACGGCCACCGCGTCGACGCCCGGCTGTCCGTCGAGTTCACTCTCGGCGACCAGGTCGCCCAGCGATGAGCCTGCGGCGTCGACGAGTTCGAGACCCGCCATCGGGTGGGGGACCGCTATCGGCGACTGGCCGGGATCCGTCCAGTGCCGGGCGAGCAGCGAGATGCCGGAGCTGCCGTGTACGAACGGCGTGTGGCGGTTGCGACCCTCGGCCGCCGCCGCGAACGGTGCCTCGTGCGTGCCGACCGTCGCCGCGGTCCCCGGGATGGGCGCCGCGGACGGGAGTTGCGGCGACGCCACCCGGCCAGGCACGCCGTGGCGATCCAGCAGCACAACCTGATCGCAGACCATGGTGATGTCGCGGCCGAACTCGACCCGCACCTTGTAGACGCCGGGGCTGTCGACCTCGTGCACCTCGCCGGTGCCGTCGAAGACGCGCTCGAAGCGGTTGTCCATCACGCTGATCGCCGCCGACGGGTTGTCGGCGACCACGTCGAGGGAGAACAGCTCGGTGCCGTCGGACGGCTCGACCGGAGGACCGGCGTCGCTGACCGTCTTCCTCACCGGTCCCGCACCGCTGACCTGGAAGCCGTGCCGCAATCCCGATTCCGCGACCTCGGCGACGTACAACCCCCGCAGGAGCTGCCCGCTCCATGCACCGTTGCGGACCGTCGCCGTCTCTGCGACGACCAGCGGCCGGCCGGTCCAGATCTGGAGTGATTTTCCGTCGGTACCCGCCGGAAAGGATAGCTGTACAGGGTATTTCAGCCGTGCCGGCAGCCGGTGGAACACCAGCCCGTCGTCGGCACGGACGAAGGGATAGAGGTCCACAGCGGTGGAGTTCCGTGCCGAATCCGGAAGGAACTCGGGCATCACCGTCAGCAGGAAGTTGCGCAGGCTGTACCCGGTGACGCGGCCGCGCTCGTCGGCGGCACCGCCCTGCAGGCCACACAGCAGTGTCCAGGTGAACACCCCGTGCACCTGTCCGTCGTCCATCCGGTGCTCCAGTGCGCTCTTGGTCTGCGCAGCGAGGCCGAGGAAGGCGGGGACGGCCGAACCGGTGCCGATGCGGGTGCGCAGCTGCACGTCGTTGACCGGGATGGACTGGGAGAAGTTCATGCAGCAGTCCATCCACAGCACGACCTCGCGGAACCGCTGCGCCGTGCGGAACCACTGCATCCAGCCGTGGGCGAACACATGCTCAGGACTCATCTGACTGGCATTCGCGGTGAACAGCGCGCCTTCCTCCAGCCGCGGGGCGAAGCCGTGCCCCGAGAAGTACAGGTAGAGCCTTCGCCCCGACGTGTCGCGGGTCTGCTCCTCGACCCACTTGAGGGCGCGTTCGACCTGCGCGGCCGCCGGCTGCGGATCGTGCGTGTCCACGGGATCGGCCGAGCGGATCAGCCGGACATCGTCCTCCGCCAAGCCACCCCCGTCGGGGTCGACGAGCCAGTTCTTCACGGCGAGCGCGTCGTTGTGCGGTCCGTCGAGATCGGGTGCGGCGCCGTCGGCGGCCAGCTGCGGGTATCGCGAAATACCCACCACCACTGCGAGATCCCTCATGGCTGTGTCTCCCTGCCGCGGTCGCTCACCACGGGTACGCGTCGTGGATGAACTCCTTGTCCGTCTCGGACAGAGTGCGGTTGAGGCCTGCGGAGAACCCGTCGGTGGTCCATGCGGCCGGAATCGGATACATCATGATCGAGCGGTTGTCGACGTCGGTGGCGTCCACCTCGGCCGGGTCGTACTTCTTGAAGATGTTGTGCTCGATGGTCGCCTCGTCCCACCTGTTGGGCGGGCCGGACAGGTCGGCGATCACCGCGGCGCGGTTCCAGTTGATCGACCCGATCGGATTCTGGTGCTCGTGGATCAGGCCGAGCGCATGCCCGAATTCGTGCAGCACCACCCGTAGTTCGGACTCCGCGGAATCCGGGGTGAGCCAGCCGAAGTTCATCGTCGGCTGCGACGGGGGAATGTCCTTGGACATGGTGCCGAGGTAGGACCACGACCCGTCGCCCTGCTCGAACGCGACGCGGATGTCGGCGTCCTCACCGTCGACGAACTTCAGGTCCAGGTTGGCCATCTGCGGTCCCGTCCACGTCTTGGCCACCTCGGCGACACGCCGCCGCAGATCCGGATCGCCCTCCAGGAAGGCCACGGTGATCTGGGTCCCGGGTTCCCAACGGAACTCGTTCAGGATCGCGGCCTTCGTCTTCCCCTGGACCTGCCCGGGCACGGGCACCATGCAGAAGTGGCGTGCGTTCTCCTCGGTCATGGCGACACCTTTCTCTCGTTCACACCCCGACCCCGGGGATGGGCTGCCTCGAGTGTCTGCCGTCGCGCGTGGCAGGTCGTGAGTAGTGCGCTACTCGACATGTGAACGGACGTCGGCAGGTTGCGTAGCTCTACTCATCCCCTGACCGCCTGCCACCGGGCATGCTGATGAACATGTCGCTCATCCAGCCCACGGCCGACGCGCTCGCCGGTGACGTCACCAAACCCGGCCGCGACCGCGCGGTGGACGTCGCCCGCCTCGCCGCACTGGTCGTGGTGATGTTCGGGCACTGCGCCCTGCTGCTGGCCACCATCGACAGCAGTGGTGTCCGCATCGGCAACCTGCTCGGGGCCCTGCCCGACATCCAGCCCGTCACCTGGGTCGTCCAGGTCATGCCGCTGTTCTTCCTCGCCGGCGGCGCCGCGGGGGCCTACGGTTGGCGGTCCGGCGCCGTCTGGGGTGGCTGGTTGTTCGCCAGGACCCAACGGCTCTGCCGGCCGGCGTTCTGGTATCTCGCTATGTGGTCGCTGGGACTGCTCGTCGTGCGCGTCACGCTCGGCGGCGAATCGGCCGACCGGCTCGGACGCGAATCCGTTGCGCTGCTCTGGTTCCTCGGCGTCTACCTCGTCACCCTCGCCTTCGTCCCGGTGCTGACGCGGCTGCGGTCGGGCCGCTCGGCCACGGCGCTGGTCGCCTCGCTGCTCGTCGCCGCGGCCGCCGTCGACGCCATCCGGGTCGCCGCCGGCACCCCGACCGCGGGTGTCGCCAACTTCCTGATCGTCTGGCTGATCCCGATCGTGCTCGGGGTGGCCTACGCGCGGGGTCTCGTCTGTCGGCGCGCCGCCCTGGCCGCCGCCGCGGCCGCCCTCGGCGCCCAGATCGCGCTCGCGGCAACCGGTGTGTACGAGGTGGCACTGGTGGTCACCGGTGTCGAGCACATGTCGAACGTGTCGCCGCCGACACTGCTGCTCGCGCTGCAGTGCACCTGGATGTCCTGCGCGTTCATCGCCGCGGCCGGGCCCGTCCGCCGGTGGGCCGCCCGCCCGCGGGTGTGGCACGCCGTCGCGGTGGGCAACGGTGGCGCGATGACGCTCTACCTCTGGCACATCCCGGCGATCGCGGTGGCCGCCTTCTTGCTGCACGCCCTCGGCCTTGACGCCTACGACGTGCACGCACCGGACTTCTGGGGCCTGCTGGCACTGCGAGCACTCGTCTTCGCGGTCGTGATGGCCGTCGCCTTCCGGGTGTTGTCACCGCTGGAACACCGCCCCCTGCCGTGGTGGGACGCCCCGGCTCGCCCCGTCGGCGCGCGGTCGACGGCGGCGGGCCTGCTGGTGTGCGCCGCAGGCGTCGCGCTGGTGCTGCTGGCCAAGAACGGACTCGCGGGCGCCACCGGCTGGGTCACCCTCGGCGGCTTCCTGCTCGCCGCCGCGGCCGCCCGTCTCTGCGCGGGCCGCACGGCGGCCTAGCCGGACCGGTGCGCGGTGGGATGCACCTGCACCCGGTAGCCGTGCCGCAACGCCGCCACCGTCAACGCCGGCGTCACCACCGCCACCTCGCCCGCTGCCGCGGACACCGGTGCCCGATCGACGTAGCCGGCCGGCGTCCAGCGGTGCGTCGCACCGCCCCACATCAGCCGGAGATCGCGGTCGCCATCCCGGCCGCCGAGGTCGACGAACACCCCGTCGGGAAGCTCCGCAGCCAGTGCGCTGGAGCGCGGCGCCCGCCGCGATGCGGCCAGCAGGGCATCGAGATCCTTCGCGCCGGCGACCGGCCGGCCGGCGCCGACGCGCGAAGCGTCGAGGAACGCCCGGTACCGGTCGCGGCGGCACTCCGCGCACGGCCGGTGACCCGCGGCCAGCGCGACGGCCTCGTCGAGGAAGAAGAGTTCGGTGTAGCTGCCCGGCGTCATCACCGACCGCCTGCGCTCGCGGAACTCGAGTAGGCAGATCAACCACATCCGGTTGCGCGACCTTCGGATGATGCGGCGGTCCGCGTCGTGCAGGACGCCCCGGTTTCCCATCAGCGTGCCCCTCGCCTCGGTGGCGATGATGTCTCCGTCCGGTGTGACCCGGTTCTGCAGGGGCATCGCCCGACGATAACGGCCGGCCGCGACACGCCCCGGCCGCCCGCCGTGACATGTCGGCGGCGTTCGGTAGGGTCTCGGCGTGACTTCGAGCCCTGCTGTCGTATCGGTAAACGCCCGTCTCGCTGAGGAACTCGCCGTACGGGAGGCCCAGGTGGCGGCCGCCGTCCGGCTGCTCGACGAGGGTGCGACCGTCCCGTTCATCGCGCGGTACCGCAAGGAGGTCACCGGCAGCCTCGACGATACCCAGCTGCGGACCCTCGAGGAGCGTCTGAGCTACCTGCGCGAGCTCGACCAGCGGCGCGCCACCGTGCTGGCCTCCATCGAAGAGCAGGGCAAGCTCACCGACGACCTGCGGGCGGCGCTGCTGGCCGCCGACACCAAGTCGCGGGTCGAGGACATCTACCTGCCCTACAAGCCCAAGCGGCGCACCAAGGCACAGATCGCCCGCGAGGCGGGTCTCGAACCGCTGGCCGACCGGCTCCTGGCCGACCCCGGGCAGGTGCCGGAGACACTGGCCGCCGACCACCTCGGCGACGCGGTCCCCGACGTGGCCGCCGCCCTCGACGGCGCGCGGCACATCCTCGTCGAACGTGCCGCCGAGGACGCCGAACTGGTCGGCGCGATCCGCACCAAGTTCTGGGCCGATGGCTCCCTGCGCACCCGGCCCTGGTCGGAGGACGCTGCGAAAACCCCAGCGGCGCAGAAGTTCCGAGACTACTTCGACTTCGCCGAACCGCTGGAGAAGATGCCGTCCCACCGGGTGCTCGCCGTGCTGCGGGGAGAGAAGGAGGAGGCGCTGTCGCTGACCTTCGACGGCGGCGAGGACGACGCCTACCAGGCGATGATCGCCCGCACGCTCGGTGTCGACATGGGTGCGGCGGCACCTGCGACACCGTGGCTGGCCGCCACGGTGCGGACGGCCTGGCGCACCCGGCTGATGTTCTCGGCCTCGGTGGACGCGCGGATCAAACTACGGCAGCGCGCCGAGGAGGACGCGGTGGCGGTGTTCGCACGCAACCTCAAGGACCTGCTGCTGGCCGCGCCGGCGGGGGCGCGCACCACGCTCGGCCTCGACCCCGGTTTCCGGACCGGCGTCAAGGTCGCGGTGGTGGACGGCACCGGCAAAGTGCTCGACACCTGTGCGATCTATCCGCACCAGCCGCAGAAGCAATGGGACATCGCCAAGGCCACCCTGGCTGCCCTGGTCGCCCGTCACAAGGTGACCCTGATCGCGGTCGGCAACGGCACCGCGTCACGCGAGACCGACGCCCTGGCAACCGAATTGATCGCCGACATCCGCGCCTCGGGTGCTGACGCGCCGGTCAAGGCGATGGTCAGCGAGGCGGGCGCGTCGGTGTACTCGGCCTCGGCATATGCCGCCCGGGAGCTGCCCGCCCTCGACGTGACACTGCGCGGCGCGGTGTCGATCGCGCGGCGGCTGCAGGATCCGCTGGCCGAACTGGTCAAGATCGAACCGAAGTCCATCGGTGTCGGTCAATACCAGCACGACGTCACGCCCGGCACCCTCGCCCGCAGCCTCGACGCCGTGGTCGAGGACGCGGTGAACGCGGTGGGCGTCGACCTGAACACCGCGTCGGTGCCGCTGCTCGCCCGGGTCTCCGGCGTCAGCGAGTCACTCGCCGAGGCGATCGTCAGCCACCGCGAGAAGACCGGACCCTTCCCGCACCGCAAAGCGCTGCTCGACGTGCCGCGGCTGGGGCCCAAGGCCTTCGAGCTGTGCGCGGGATTCCTGCGGATCACCGGCGGCGACGACCCGCTCGACGCCTCTGGTGTGCACCCCGAGTCGTACCCGGTGGTGCGTAAGATCCTGGACCGCTCGAAGGTCACGCTCGCCGAGCTGATCGGCGACGCACGCACGCTGCGCTCGCTCGCACCCGCCGATTTCGCCGACGACCGGTTCGGCGTGCCCACCGTCACCGACATCATCGCCGAACTGGAGAAGCCGGGCCGAGACCCGCGTCCGGCCTTCACCACCGCCACCTTCGCCGCCGGTGTCGAGAAGGTGGCCGACCTGAAGGCCGGCATGGTGCTCGAAGGTGTGGTGACCAATGTCGCGGCGTTCGGTGCCTTCGTGGACGTGGGCGTCCACCAGGACGGCCTGGTGCACGTCTCCGCGTTGGCCGACCGCTTCGTGTCCGACCCGCACGAGTTGGTGCGGTCGGGGCAGGTGGTCCGGGTGAAGGTGGTCGACGTCGACCTCGACCGCCAGCGCATCGCACTGACGATGCGGCTGAAGGACGCGCCGGAGCAGGGCCGGGGCGGGCGCAGCCCGCGCGGGGACTCTGCGGCGCCGCGCCGCGATGCCGGCAGCCGGAATGGTCAGGAGCGCCGGAACCCGGTCCGCGGCAAGGATTCCGGTCGCCGCGAGCCGGCCCGGCCCGCCGGGTCGATGGCGCAGGCGCTGCGCGACGCCGGTTTCGGCAGGTGAGCGCGTTCTGAGCATCCCGGCGGGTCGTTGGTCATAGGCTGCCCCTCATGATCATCGACCGAGCCGCTGTCGTCGCAGGCAGCATCCGGCTGGCATCCGGCGTGTCGTTCCTCGCCGACCCGCTGCGGGCCAACCGGCTGTGGGGAGAGCCCGACGATCCGGGACCCTCGGCGCGACTCCTGTTGCGGTCCATGGGCTATCGCGACGCCCTGATCGGCGGCCTGCTCCTGGCTGCGGGCCTGCGGGGACGCGACACCCGGGGCTGGTTCCTCGCCTCCGGTGGTGCCGACGCCGCCGACCTGCTCGGCGGCATGAGCGTGCACGACGACCTCAAGCGCGGCCAGCAGATCATCGGACTCGGCGGTGCGGTCGTCGGCATCGGGGTGGGGCTGTGGGGGGCCGCGCGTCGAGGACCCGCGATCAGCCGGCCGGTCCCTACGACCGGCGCGGCCGCGCGGGACTAGCGCGGCCCCCGCGGGCGGCTACCCGGTCGCCGACACCTCCTTGGTGCCGTAGACGCGCTCCATCATCGCCGTGTCGGCGTAGATCTCGACCCGAACGGTCTTCCCCTCGCGCAGCGTGAACACGTCCGCGTCGTGGCTGAGCTCACCGTCAGAGGTGACGTCGGTGAGCGCGACCACCGTGTCTCCGTCGCCCAGCAGGCGGTTCACCTTCACCGTGGTCTGTTTCTCCGCCATCCGGCCGAGCAGTTCCCCGAGCTCGGCCTTGCCGTGGTAGGTACCGCTGACCGCGCTGTTGCCCGGCTGGATCCACTCGAGATCGTCGTCGAACAGGCTCATCACCGTGTCGACATCACCGGCCGCGAAGGCCTCGTAACCCCTCTTGATCACCTCGATATTGCGTTCCGTCTCGTCCGACATCTCCCGACTTCCTTCCTGCGATCGCCGGCCGCACCTGGCCGCGGCCGGTCTGAGCCGCAACTGGCCGTGGCCGGTCTAGGGAGTCGCAAATGTCGGGCTCTCGGATCAGTCAGACCACTCGCCGCCGTTTCGAGTATCAGCCCGGGGTCCAGGGCGGATCGGGAATCGGCAGTTGTAAGAACACTTATCTGAACTGCAGGTCCGCAAGCGGCGTGGCAACGCGGTGATGTGGGTATTCGCAGAGGTCGGGATCCGACTCAACGAGCGTCTGCTCGAGGAGGTGCATCGTGATCAAGAAAATTGCCGCCGGCGCCATGATGGCCGGGCTGCTCGCCGCCGGGGCGGTGGTGAACCCGGTCGCCCCCGCAGGTGCGGACCCCCGCGGTTGCTTCGCGCCGTGGATCGATCCGCCGGGGCCCGGGTGTCTGCCGCCGCCGGGTCATCTCAAGGACGGGCCGTGGCCGTTCAACGGTCCTCCGGGACACTGGCCGGTCAATCCGGGCAAGGTCAACCACTGGTAGGACTCAGCGACCGGCGGTCCGCAGGGCCGGGGTGGTCGTGGCGATGAAATCCTCGATCAGGTCGATGACCTGACTGGGCGCCTCGACGTGGGCGAAGTGCCCGACGTCGGGCAACACCTCGAGGCGGTTGCCCGGCCGCACCGCCTGAGCATCGTGCGCGTGCTGGACCGGGATAATCTCGTCGCGTTCACCCCAGATGGCCAGCGACGGCAGCTCGGTGCGCAACTGCAGCCGGCTCAGTGCGCTGACCGCCTGTCCGCGGTAGTCGACCACCGAGCGAAGCGTCTTGAGGAAGGCGTCCCTGGTCTGGCGGTCGGCGAACGACGAGTAGGCGTTCCAGATCTCGGCGCCCCGCGGTGACCGCAGCCCGGCTGAGCTCAGCCAGGACCGCACCTTGTTCCCCGCGGCCAGCACCGGGGACGGCGCGATCACGGGCATCACGAGCTCAGCGCCCGGGGCGGACAACAGCCGCAGGATCCAGCCCACGTCCTGGCCAAGGCCGCCACTGCTGATCAGCACCAACCGGTTGCAGTACTCGGGGTGCTGATAGAGGAACTGCATCGCGATCCCGCCGCCCAGGGAGTGGCCGACGATGGTGACGCTCTCCACGCCCAGCTCGTCGAGGAAGTCGCGCAACCAGACCGCGAACGCGCCGAGCGAGTAGTCGGTGCGGGGCTTCCCGCTCTGCCCGTGGCCGAGCATGTCGGGAGCGATGACGCGGTAGTGCCGCGACAGACGGGGCATCACCTCGCGCCAGGTCTGCGAGCTGCCCGCCATCCCGTGGATCAGCAGGAGCGTCTCGCCCTCGCCGGCGTCGCGGTAGGCCACCCGCTCGCCGTGCAGTTCCATGTACTCGAGCTCCACCTTGGACCTCCTCGGTCGGTCGCGGCGCCACCCAACCTTACCGGCCGGTAGTAAGTTGCGGCAGCCCCCGCTGGGTAGGCTTGCCCGGATGACCGCACGCGACCGGGCCCGCTGGGACGAGCGCTATGCCGCGCGGCCGGCGGTGGACGCCGGCGCGGTGTCCGCGCCGGACGAATTCGCGACGCACGAATCGGTGTTCCCGCGCACCGGGCGGGCCCTCGACCTGGCGTGCGGACAGGGTCGGACCGCGGTGTGGCTGGCGCGCCGCGGGATGGACGTCCTCGGTGTCGACGTCTCTGCGGTGGCGATCGCCCAGGCCCGCGACCTGGCGTTGCGGTGCGGCGTCGGGGCCCGCACCCGTTTCGACGTCGCCGATCTCGACGACGGCCTGCCGCCCGGCCCGCCCGCCGACGTGATCGTCTGCCACCGCTTCCGCGACCGCCGCCTCGACCGGCCGATACGGGCCCGGCTGGCGCCCGGTGGCCTGCTGGCGGTCACCGCACTCAGCGAGGTGGGTGCGTCGCCGGGGCCGTTCCGTGCGGCCCGCGGCGAGCTGACCGAGGCGTTCGGCGACCTCGACATCCTGGTCGCCGGCGAAGCCGACGGACACGCATGGCTGCTGGGTAGGCATACTTCGCCGTCCTGAGGGCAATACCCCCACGGCCATACGCCGCAAGGGGGAGCATCCGATGACAGCCGAAGCGCCGCAGCAGACCGACCAGCCGCCGCCGCTCAAACGCCGCATCACCGGGCCGCTGCTGTTCATGTTCATTCTCGGCGACGTGCTCGGCGCAGGCATCTACGCCCTGATGGGCAAGCTCTCCGGCGAGGTCGGCGGGGTGCTGTGGGCGCCGTTGGTGCTTGCGCTGCTGCTGGCACTGCTGACCGCCGGTTCCTACGCCGAACTCGTGACGAAGTATCCGAAGGCCGGCGGCGCGGCGGTGTTCGCCGAGCGTGCGTTCAAGCAGCCCCTGGTGTCCTTCCTGGTGGGCTTCAGCATGCTGGCGGCGGGCGTGACGAGTGCCGCGGGTCTGGCGCTGGCGTTCTCCGGCGACTACCTGACGACGTTCGCGCCGGTGCCCGCGGAGCCCGCCGCACTGGTGTTCCTCGTGCTGATCGGCTGCCTGAACGCGCGGGGGATCAGCGAATCGCTCAAGAGCAACGTCGTGATGACGTGTATCGAGGTGACCGGCCTGGTGATCGTCGTCGTCACCGTGGCCGTCATGCTCGGTCGCGGCGGCGGCGACGTTTCGCGCATCGGCCAGTTCCCCGACGGCGCCAATCCGGCGCTGGCCATCCTGGGCGGCGCCATCATCGCCTATTACTCGTTCGTCGGTTTCGAGACGTCGGCGAACGTCGTCGAGGAGATTCGCGACCCCAGCCGGGTGTACCCGCGGGCGTTGTTCGGCGCGCTGGTGGCCGCGGGTGTCGTCTACGCGCTCGTCGGTGTCGCGAGCGCCATCGCGCTGCCGGACAGCGAGTTGGCGGAGTCGTCGGGCCCGCTGCTCGCGGTCGTGTCCGCCACCGGCGTGGGCGTTCCGGACTGGCTCTTCAGCGCGATCGCGCTCGTCGCGGTCGCCAACGGCGCACTCCTCACCATGATCATGGCCAGCCGGCTGACGTACGGCATGGCGCAGGAAGGTCTGCTGCCCGGTGCGCTGGCCAAGGTGCTGCCCAACCGGCGCACACCGTGGGCCGCGATCGTGGCGACCACCGTGGTGGCCATGATGCTCACGCTCGTCGGTGAACTGCAGACGCTGGCCGAGACCGTGGTGCTGCTACTGCTGTTCGTCTTCATCTCCACGAATGTCTCGGTCCTGGTGTTGCGCCGGGATACCGTGGAGCACGACCACTTTCGGGTATGGACCGTGGTGCCCGTACTCGGCGTCGCGTCGTGTGTGCTGCTGCTGACCCAGCAGAGCGGACAGGTGTGGATGTACGCCGGAATCCTGTTGGCCGTCGGCGCCGTGCTGCACCTGGTGGCGAAATGGAGCACGCGACGCGCCACAGAGTGAGCAGGACACATTTCGATAACAACAGCCGACACGGCGGTCAAATGCGCGGACTCACCTGCAGGAAGCCCACACTGAGACGATGCCCGTAGAGGAAACAGCCTGGGACGTTCTGGTCTCACGCGACCTGGAATCCCGCCACTACGAACAACTTCGTGCCGCGCTCGCCGACACGATCACCAAACGTCTTCCCTCCCACAAGAAGTTGCGCCGCATCGTGGCGTGGTCGCAGAACGGCGGATGCCTGTTCCGGCCGCAACAGGGCGTCTGCCGCTACGCCGTGTCCTACGAAGTTGTGATGGCCGTCTGACTCGGTGGTGGATCACTGGGAATTGGTGGCGCGCGAGCAGATTCGTGACACCCTCGCCCGCTACCACTGGGCCGGTGACGCCGGCCGGATCGACGACCTGACCCGAACTTTCTGCCCGGACGGCACCCTCGAGGTGCGGAACGTCGCCACGATGTGCGGGCGCAGCGAGATCGCCGCCTTCCTCGGCGGCGTCACCGCCCCCGCGCGCCCCGGATCGGCACCAGACCTGCGACGCATCGTCCGGCACAACCTGTCCAACACCCAGTTCCTCCAGCTGACACCCGAAAGCGCGCTCATCTCATCGTATTTCACCGTCATCACCGAGATGGGGCTGGATCACTGCGGACGTTACCGCGACACCCTGACACCGCACGACGGTGAGTGGCTCATCCGGCGCCGATTCGTGTCCACCGACTGGCGGGCATCCGACTCGACGATGGCGTCGCCGTCCTCGATGCACTGACCGGGTGTCGAACCACCCCGATTCGGGCATCATGACGGTGATGTCCACATCACGCCGCCTCCTCGCCACGCTCTGCGCGGCCGTGGTCGCCTCGGTCGCCGGCTGTTCTGACGCACACGCCGTCCCGCCGCCGGCCGACCTGACCGTCACCGTGCTGGGCGAGCTCCCGCACGACACCTCGGCCTACACCGAAGGCCTCGAGATCGCCTCCGGCGCCGACGGGTCGGCGCTCTACGAGAGCACCGGCCTGTCCGGGCAGTCCGAGCTGCGCGAACTCGACCCCGCCACCGGCGCCGTCCGCCGCGCCGCGCCGCTGCCCGGCGGATACTTCGGGGAGGGCATCACGGTCGTCGGCGACCGTGTCTGGCAGGTCACCTACCGCGACGGGGTGGCGATCGAGTGGGACCGCGCCTCGCTGACCCCGCGGCGGGAAGTGCCGCTCACGGGCGAGGGGTGGGGCCTGTGCCGCGACGGGGACCGGCTCGTACTCAGCGACGGCAGCGACCGGTTGCGGTTCATCGACCCGCGCGACTTCACCGAGACCGGCTCGGTGCAGATCACCCGCCCGGGCGGCGCGCCCGCCACCGGACTCAACGAGCTCGAATGTGTCGACGGCCAGGTGTGGGCCAACGTCTGGCCCACCGACGAGATCGTCCGCATCGACCTCTCCTCGGCGACGGTCGCCGCGAGCGCCGACGGCGCCGTCCTGCGCGACGGCGAACCCGCCGTGCAGGTGCTCAACGGCATCGCCCACACCGGCGGCGGCGAGTACCTGCTGACCGGTAAGAACTGGCCGGCCAGCTACCGGGTGCGGTTCGACCCCGTCGGCTGACCGTTCGTAACGTCAGGCAACACGCGTTGCCGCAGAACAGGTTTGGCGACCTTGCCGTTCGACGTCAGCGGCAACTCGTCGACCAGCACGACGTGGCGCGGCCTCTTGAACGGCGCCAGCCGGGCCCGCACGTGGGCGATCAGATCGTCGGCTGTCGGCAGGCTCCCCGCGCGCGGCACCACCACCGCGCAGATCGCCTCGCCCCAGTAGGCGTCCGGAACGCCCACCACCGCCACGGCGGCGACGTCGGGATGGGTCGACAACACGTCCTCCACCTCGCGTGAGGACACGTTCTCACCGCCGGTGACGATCACGTCCTTGCGGCGGTCGACCACCATCAGCCGGCCGGCGTCGTCGAGGCGGCCGACGTCGCCGGTGCGCAGCCACCCGTCCGCGGTGGCCGGTGTCGAGTCCGGCCAGTAGCCGGGGGTGACCTGCTCGCCGCGGACCACGATCTCACCGGTTGCGCCGGCGGGCACCGGACGGCCGCCGTCGTCGACGACCGCGACCTCGACGCCGGGGTGCGGACGGCCCGCGGTGGCCAGCACCGACGGCGCGGACGCACCGGCGCGGTGTTCGTCGGGGCCGAGGAAGGTGACGTTGCCCGCTGTCTCGGTCATCCCGTAGCCCTGGTGGAAGTCGACCCGCAGCACGGCGATCGCCCGGCGCAGCAGGTCGGCGGGGATCGCGGCCGATCCGTAGGCGACCGACTTCAGCGTCGGCAGCGCCGTCCCGGTGCGGTCTAGGTGGTCGAGCAGGCCCTGCAGCATCGTCGGCGCCAGCGAGCAGGACGTCACCCCGTGGGTCGCCACGGCGTCGGCGAACGCCGTGGGCGAGAACTTCGCCAGCAGCACCACACTGGACCCGGCGCCGTGGTGGACCAGCATGTTGTAGCCGGCGATGTGACACATCGGGAACGGCAACAGGTACACACCCCGGGGCACCGCCCGCCCCACGATGGTGCCGCGCACCGCGGCCAGCACCGAGCGGTGGGTGTGCAGAACGCCCTTCGGGGTTCCGGTCGACCCACTGGTGAACAGCAGCCAGGCGGGGTCGTCGGGCCGCGCCGGGCTCGGGCCCGCGGCAGGCCCGGCGGTGACCTGCCGCCACTGTGCGGAGTCCAGCGCGACGACGTGGCGGATCGACGGCACCCGCTCGGCGACGTCTCCGAGCGCAGCCAGGTGACGGCGTTCCGCGGCGAGCACCACCGGCGAGGCCGTCGCCAACTGGCCGGTCTGCTCGGCGGCCGACAGCCGCTGGTTGATCAGTGCGAGCACCCGCCCGCCGCGCGGGACCCCGTAGTACAGCTGCGCGTAGGCCAGGCTGTTGTCGGCGATGACCGCGACGCGGTCACCCGGCGCGGACCGGTCGGCGACCCAGCCCGCCACCGCGGCGGCCTGCCGGTCGAGCTCCGCGAAGGTGGCCGACACGTTCTCCGTGAGCACCGCGGGCCGCTCGGGCGCCACCGCCGCCGCGTCCGCGATCAGGTGGTGCAACAGCTGTGCGCTCACTTCGGGACGCCCAGTGCCAGCACCGCGGCGTCGTCCTCGACTCCGGAACCGAGCCCCTGCAACAACGTTCGGGTCGCGGCGATGAAGTCGGCGGGGGTGGTCGGGGCGTGCGCGGCGGCGAACCGCAGCAGCGCCCCGTCGTCGTTGAAGCGTTCGACGCCCACGCCGGTACGTGCCTCGGAGAGGCCGTCGGTGTACAGCACGAGTGTGTCCCCGGCACTCAGATGCATTCGCGTCGAGACGAATCGGGCCGCGGTCACGATGCCTGCGGGCATCCCGCCGACGGAGTCCGCCTCGTACACCCCGCCGTCGGCGGAGATCAGCACCGCCGGCGGGTGACCACCGCCGGCGAGGTGGACGTCGAATCCGCCGGCACGGCGCTCCAGTACTCCGAAGAGCACCGTGCAGAACGGCGTGGTGCCGCCTTCGCGTTCCTGCTTGAGGACCGTGTCGAGATTGTGTAGCACCGCCACCGGATCGCCGTCGATCACCGCGGCCGCCCGCAGTGTGTAGCGGGTCAGGGAGGTGACGCTCGCCGCCTCGGCGCCCTTGCCGCAGACGTCGCCGAGGAAGAACGCCCACCGGTCCCGACTGAGCGGGAACAGGTCGTAGAAGTCGCCGCTCACCTCCTCGGACGCCGGATGGTAGTAGGCGGCGGCGGCCAGTCCCGGCGGTGGTGTCAACGCCGGCGGCAGCAACGAGCGCTGCAACGTCCGTGCCAGCTGTTGCGCCCGCACGCGCTCCTGCTCGGCGCGCCTGCGTTCGGCCAGCAGTTCGCGTTCGTAGCTGCGCCGGTCGTGGGCGTCCTGAACGGCGATGCGCAACAGGCCGAGACGGCCGTCGGTGCCGCTGTCGGCATTGGCGGTGACCAGCATGGGCAGCCGGGTGCCGTCCGCCGCCACCAGGTCGAGGGTCACCCCGGCCAGGTGGCCCGCCGCGTGCAGCAGGGGAGCGAAGTGGGTTTCGAAGTGGATCCGTCCACCGGCCGTGAACAGGTCGGTGAACGGGACGCCGACCAGACCGTCGGGGGAATGGCCGAGCCAATTCGCGAGGGTGGCGTTGACCGCGAGGATCCGCCGGTCCGCCGTGGCGAGCAGAATTCCGCACGGAGCGTTGTCGTACAGGTCTTCGATGTTCCAGTCCGGCTGCGCCGCAGCGGGTTCGGGGCTCGTCACGGCGTCCGGGCGAATGCCGCGATCGCCTCGGCGGTGATGTCGGGCGCGCTCAGTTGTGGGCAGTGGCCGGTGGTGTCGAGGGTGACCAGCTCGCTGCCCTCGATGTGAGCCGAGACGTACGCGCCGACCTCGCGCGGTGCGAGCGCATCCTGTGCGCATTCGATCACCAGCGTCGGCACACTCACCCGGGACAGGTCGGAACGGTTGTCGGACAGGAACGTCGTGCGGGCGAACACCCGCGCGACCGACGGGTCGGTGCGGCAGAAGCTGTCCGCCAGTTCTTCGGACAGGTCGGGGCGGTCGGGCCGCCCGACGATGGTCGGCGCGATCGCGTAGGACCAGCCCAGGTAGTTGTCCTCGAGCGACTCGAGCAGTTCGTCGATGTCACTGCGCGCGAAGCCGCCGCGGTAGCCCTCGTCGTTGATGTAGCGCGGCGAGGGTGTCAGAAGCACGAGCTTGCGGACGCGGCCCGCGTCGGCGCCGACCGCGAGCACGCCCATCATGGCGGCCACCGAGTGGCCGACGAAAACCGCTTCCCGCAGGTCGAGGGCGGCGAGGACCTCGAGGATGTCCTCGGCGTAGGCCTGCAGCGAACCGTAGCGCTGCTGGTCCCATGCCGAGAGATCCGACGCGCCGCAACCGACGTGGTCGAACAGCACCACCTGGAACTCCGCCGACAGCAGGTCGGTGACCCGCCACCACATGTTCTGGTCGCAGCCGAATCCGTGCGCGAGCACCACGGTTGGTCCATCGGCGTTGCCGACGACCTGCACGTTGTTCCTCGCGCGCACATCCATCGACGTCATTTTCGCATCCGCGGCGACGGGTGCAGGGCGGAACCCGGCGGTTGTCGCTCAGCCCGCCTGCAACGGGATCGTCGCGACCAGCGCCGTTCCGGCGCCGGGCGGGCTGCTGATCTCCAACCGGCCGGACACCGCGGCCACCCGGTCGCTGAGCCCGATCAGCCCGGATCCGCCGCCGGTGCTGGCGCCGCCGACCCCGTCGTCGGTGACCGACAGGCGCAGCGCGTCACCGCTTGCCCGCAGCCGCACCGTCACCTCGCCGGCGTGCGCGTGTTTGGCGGCGTTGGTCAGTGACTCCGCGACGACGTAGTACGCCGCCACCTTGACCTGTTCTGGCAGCGCGCGGTCGGTCGCCGGGTCCAGGTCGAGGTCCAGGGCGACCGGCACCGGCGAGCGGCGCGCCAGGGACTTCACCGCGGGGCCGAGGCCACCGCGCGACAGGATGGCCGGGTGGATTCCGCGGGACAGTTCCTGCAGGTCCCGGTGCAGTTCGGTGAGTCCGGTGACCGCCCGGTCGAGCTGGTCGCGGATGTCGGGCCGGTCAGCGGGCACGGCGGCCTCGACCGCGCGCAGATCCATCCCCAGCGCGACGATCCGCTGCTGGGCGCCGTCGTGGAGGTCGCGTTCGATGCCACGCCGGGCCTGGTCGGCGGCGGTGATGATGCGCGCCCGGGACGCTCTGAGCTCGGCCCGGTTCTCGTCGTTGTGAATCGCGGTGGCGACCAGATCGCCGAAGTCGCCGACCCGCGCCTCGCATTCGGGCGGCATCGGCTGCGGGCCGGCGGAGCCGACGAGCAGCGCGCCGCGGACCTGCCCGTCGACGATGACCGGGGCGCCCACCCCGGAGCGCAGGCCGAGGGCTCGCATCCGCTCAGCGATCGGCCCGTGCGCCTCGGCGTAGTCGTCGATGCGGGCGGGCTCGGCGGTTCGGCGGATCTGGGAGCTCAGGCTGTCCCCGGTGAGTGGGAAGCGTTCGCCCGCATTGAGTGTCGCGTCGTCCCTGCTGTCATGGGTGGCGAGCACCACGCAGTGGTCGTCGGCCTCGTACCGGACCAGCGTGACGTGCTGGACCTGCAGACCCGTGGCGAGTTCGGCCACCGCGGCGGGATGGACCTCGGCCGGATCGGCGCCGCGCGCCACCAGCGTCGCGACCTTTCGCAGCGCCGCCTGTTGAGCTGCCAGCGCGCTGACCTCGGCGTGGCTGGCCGCCAGCGCCTCGTTGATCGCCCAGCGGTCGCGGGTCGCGGCCAGCAGGCCCTCCAGCGCGGGGATCATCCGGAGCACCCGCTGCTGCGCCGGTTTGGGCAGGCCGGCGGGGACCAGCAGCGTGCCGACCGGCTCGCCGTCGTCCTCCAGCGCGATCGCGGTCTGATCGTCGTCGCCGGCAAGGGTGTCGAGGTCGAGGTGCGCCGCGGGCAGGCCGAGCACCTCGGCCACCCGCCGGCCCGCGCCGTCGAGTGCGTCGCGCAGGTCACCCGCCCGCAGCGTCGAGCGGGCCAGTTCGGCGGAGAGGTCGGCCTCGATGCGGCGTTGCTCGGCCTCGGCGGCCCGCAGTCTCGCCTGCCCGGCGAGCAGATTGGCCAGCAGCGCCAGCGGCAGGAAGACGAACAGCGCGGGCGCCACGCTGTCGGTGCCCTCCAGGTGGAAGTACATGTAGACCGCGGCGCTGACCACCGAGGTGGCGACCGCCAAGCCGAGCCCCCAGGCAGCCGACACCACGAGCACGCCGAGCAGGAACACCGCCCCGAACGCGTTCTCCGGGGCTACCCGCTTGAGCTGCAGGACCAGCAGCGTCTCGGCGACGATGAACCCGACCGCGACCAGCACCCCGACCCACAGCGGTGGCGCCGTCGGGCGCACCACCAGCCTCAGCAGCCGGGTGTGCAGCGATTGCCATCGCCCTGTGTGTGCGGGCACCGGCTGATGGTAGTGCCCCGGCCTGACCGGGGCACCGCTAGCCGGTGCTGCGTTGCCCGCCGGCGCGCGGCGCAGATGTCTGCGCGCGGAGCGTTCATCCAAACCTTCTGTCCGCAGCCGAAATCGTCACCGCCGGAGCGCAACCGTTGAGTGAGGATGCATCCACATTGGATGTGGCCCGCCACAGCGTGTTTCGGGCGCTGACACCGTCCGCTCGGGGAATGTCGAAAACCTGCCGCGGAACCGGGCTCGCGCGTATCGTCCGCCCCAGCCTGGATCGGACGAAGGTGGGGGTCAGTGATGGCGTTCATTGATATGCGATGGCCACGACGGCTGGGACGGCTGACCGCCGTCGCGGTGCTCTCCGCGCTGATCGCGGGCACCGCCGGAACGGTCACCGCCGACGCGTATTCCAGCCCGGACCTGCCCGTCGAACAACTCGAGGTTCCCTCAGCGGCGATGGGCCGCCCGATCCGCGTCGAATTCCTCAGCGGCGGTCCGGGTTCGCACGCGGTGTACCTCCTCGACAGCATGGAGGCGAGCGACGACCGCAACGGGTGGGACATCAACACGGCGGTGTTCGACTGGTACAACGGCTCAGGTCTGTCGATGGTGCTTCCGGTCGGCGGCAAGTCCAGCTTCTACAGCGACTGGTACCAGCCTGCGGTCGGCAACAGCGGCACCTACACCTACAAGTGGGAGACGTTCCTGACTCAGGAGTTGCCGGCGTGGTTGGCGGCCAACCGCGATGTCGCGGCGAGTGGCAATGCGGCGGTCGGTCTTTCGATGGGCGGGTCGTCCGCGCTCGTGCTCGCCGCCCACCACCCGCAGTTGTTCGTCTACGCCGGTTCATTGTCGGGCTTCCTCAACCTGTCCGCCCCCGAGTGGGCGGGCCAGGTCCGCGTCGCGATGATGTGGAACGGCGGGTTCAACCCCGATGCGATGTGGGGACCGCCGGGCGACCCGGCGTGGGCCCGCAACGATCCCACGGTCAACGTCGACAGGCTCGTGGCCAACAACACCCGGGTCTGGATCTACTGCGGCAACGGCACCCCGACCGGCGTCGACGCCGCGGGGTCCACCGCACCGGTCGCGGGCCTGGGATTCCTCGAAGGCTTCGCGATCAAGTCCAACATCGCCTTCCGCGACCGCTACGTCGCGGCGGGCGGCCGCAACGGGATGTTCGATTTCCCCGACGGCACCCACAGCTGAGCCTACTGGGGCCAGCAACTGCAGGCGATGAAGCCCGACCTGCAGCGGGTGCTGGGCGCCGTTCCCGCTACATGAGGCGGCGCTGTCAGGCGGTGCTGCCCGCCACCGAATCCGTCGCCAGCGCCTTGGCCCACCGGTAGTCGGCCTTGCCCGCCGGTGACCGCACCACCTTCGTCGTCCGGATGAACGCCTTCGGGATCTTGTAGCGCGCAATGGATTTCGTGCACACATCGACGAGCTCGTCGTCGGTGGCCGAGCTGCCGTCGGCGAACTGGACGACGGCGACGACCTCGCTGCCCCAGCGTTCCGACGGCCGTCCCACCACCACGACGTCGTAGACGGCGGGGTGCGCGGCGATGGCCCGCTCGACCTCCTCGACGAAGATCTTTTCACCGCCGGAGTTGATGGTGACCGAGTCGCGGCCGAGCAGCTCGATCCGGCCGTCGTCCAGGACGTTGGCCCGGTCGCCGGGCACCGACCAGCGGACCCCGTCGATCGTCGGGAACGTCCTCGCTGTCTTGGCCTCGTCGCCCAGATACCCCAGCGGGATCAGGTCCCGCCGGGCCAGCCAGCCCTGACCCTCGCCCGGGCCGAGCACCCGGGTCAGATCGGCCGACACCACGGCCGTGTCGGCCTGCGGGTCGAAGACCGCCGGCCTTGCTCCCGATTCCGCCGCACCTGCCGCGGTGTAGGCGCTCATCTGGGCGCCCGACTCCGAGGACCCCACCGCGTCCATCACCATGACATGCGGCACGGCGGCCAGGATCCGGTCACGCACCGTAGGGGACAGCGGCGCACCGCCGTTGGTCATCGTGACCAGGCCCGAGAGGTCGTAGTCGCCCCGCTCGATCTCCTCGACCAGCGGGCGTGCGACGGCGTCGCCGACCATCGGGATGCTCAGCACGCGTTCCCGCTCGGCCACCCGCAGCGCGTCCTCGGGCCGCAGCCGGTCGACGTGGTCGGGGATGACGATCTTTCCGCCCATCGTCACGCCGGTGAACGTGGCCCACTGCGCGGCGCCATGCATGAACGGCGGGATCATCAGCATCGACATCACACCGGCCGACGCGGTGGCGCGCTCGGCGAGTTCGGCGTACGAGGTCAGGAACGTGTCGCTGCCGAAGGGGCGCCCGCCCATCGACGACATGAAGATGTCGTGCTGGCGCCACAGCACGCCCTTGGGCATGCCGGTGGTGCCGCCGGTGTACAGGACGTAGAGGTCGTCGCCCGAGGGCGTGGGCAGTCCGCCCGCGGGGGCAGGCGCCTCGGTGACCGACTCGTAGTCGACGGCGCCGGGCAGCAGGTCGTTGCCCGAGCCGTCGGCCACCTGGATGAGCACCTCGAGATGCGGCAGCTGATCACGGATGGCCGCGACCTGCGGGGCGAACTCGGCGGCGTACACGAGCGCCCTGGCCCGGGCGTCGGTCAGCAGGTAGACCAGTTCCTCGCCGACGTAGCGGTAGTTGACGTTGAACGGCGCAACCCGCGCGCGGAACGCCCCGACCATCGTCTCGATGTACTCGTTGCCGTTGCGCAGGTAGATGCCGAGATGGTCCTGTCCGGACTCGTGTCCGCCGAGATCGGGGCGTTCGACGTGGCAGCCGAGGCCGCGGCTCGCGAGATGGTTGGCCACGCCGGTCGCCCGGGCCTCGACCTGGCCGTAACTCAGCCTTCGGTCGCGCCAGACCAGGAAGGTGTGATCCGGGATCGCCTGTGCGACGGTGCCGAAGACGGTGGACAGGTCGAAGGCGACGGCGCCGCTGGTCATGCCAAGACCATACATTGCTGCATCATCTGTATGGTCGGGGTGATCACATCGGGAAGAAGCCGGCGCCCGTCTTCACCCCGGGCTGCCAGCCCCGGGCACCGAGGCACAGCATCGGCTTGCCGTCTGGTGACTGTGCCGCCGATTGCGGGCTGGGACAAGGCGCGCCGACCTGCTGGACGCCGTACAGCGCATACGAGCTGGTCCAGTACCCGCCGCTGCCCGGAGGCTGAGTCTGGTTGGGGATGTACTTGCACTGCAGCGGCTCGCCGCCGCGACCGCGGCCGAACACGTTGCGCTCCCAGTTGAAGCACGGCGCGCTGAGCCGGGCCTCGTAGTTCATGCCGGGCACGTCGGTCGAGTAACGCCCCGGATCGTCCGGGTAGTCGGTCTGCGGGTCGGCCGCGGCGCCCGGTGCCAGTGCGATTACCGCGCCGGCTGCCGCCGCGCTCACGAGAAGTCTGCGAAACATGTCCACCCTCAGATCTGACCAGCCCAGCGCTGCATTCGTCGGCCCCGCGCCGCAAATCCTAACGGCTGCCGCGGTGCCGACGAGAGATTTCCCCGTTACTCCCGGGCTTACTCTTCGGTGCGCTCTTCGGTGCGCTCTTCGGTGCGCTCTTCGGGGCGATCTTCGGAACTGGCGTCCAGGACGCTGACGGCGATGCCGTAGGGCAGGAACCGGACCCGGCGCGCCGGGTCGGTGTTGTTCTTGTTGGCCCGCAGTGCGTCGAGTTCGGTCGGATAGACCTGTTCGATGCGGGCGCCACCGTTGTCGTCGACGGTGAAGATCGCCCAGACTCCGTCGCCGGCCTCACCGGTGGTCTCCGGTTCGGTGCGGGGCCGGGAGAACCGCCCGAGCTCGTCGACCAGGGCTCCCCACCCGGCGCGTTCACCCGAGGTGCTGAACAACCTGCTGACGCCCTCGAGCGCCTCCCGCGCCACCCGGTCGAGGTCATCGGGATCGAATCCGAAAGGTCCATTGCTCATCGCCGTCCTCCTCCTGGCAGCAGCCTGGACTTCCACGGTACTCACCCAGTCTGCCCGCCGGTCCGCACCGACCGGGTGGTAAACCGCCATATGGCCTTCTCGCGTGCCGACACGCTCGCTGCCGCGCAGCAATCCCTGCTCAGGGCGGCCGCCCACGACCGCGCGGGCTGGCTCGACCTGTTCGCCGCGACCGCCCTGATCGAGGATCCCGTGGGTTCGCGCGCACACCGGGGCCGCGAGGAGATGGACCGCTTCTACCGCGCCTTCATCGCGCCGCGGCAGATCACCGCCCACTCCCGCCGCGACATCGTCGCCGGCGCGACCGTCATCCGGGACGTCACCCTCGAGGTCGTGATGAGCCCGTCGGTCACCATGCTGATCCCCGCCTACCTGCGGTACGACCTCGACCCGGTGGACCTGCGGATCACCCGGCTGCAGGCGTACTGGGAGCTGCCCGCGATGGTGGGTCAGTTCCTGCGCGCCGGCGTCGGCGCCGCACCGGCGGGCGTGCGGCTGTCGGCCGCGCTGCTGCGCAACCAGGGGCTGCACGGGACCGCCGGATTCCTCCTCGGTTTCCGCGGCGTGGGCAGGCGCGGGAAGCGCAGCTTCGCCCGGTTCCTCGCCGACGCGGCCGGCGGCGACGAGATCGCCGTGCGCCGCCGGTTGCCGGGGTCGGCGCCGATCCGCGACGGCGCGCAGGGCCCGATCTCGCGGACCGCGCTGTCGAGCCTGCTGGCCGGCGCCTCGACCGACAAGCTCGTCGCCGCGGGCCGAAACGTCGTCGCCACCGTCAGCCGTGACGGCCGGCACGGCGTGCTGATCGCCGGGCTGAACACGCCGCGGTACACGGTGACCGCGCTGCAGTACTACGCCGACGACGGCGGGGCCGGCGGTTAGCCGGCGGCGAACCGGGTAGACCGTCTAGGTGACCAGCCCCAAGGACGAAGACAAGAGCGAGACCGACGTCGACGACGACAACAAGGTCGCGGGATCTCGCGCCGGCAAAGAGGGCGACGAGGGCGACGGCTCCTACGTGGGCCGCACCTTCAACGACGATGCGCTCGACGACGAGGTCAGCGGTGCGGAAGCCCGCAGTCAACAGGGCGACAGCTGACCCCGCAGATTGCGGTTCGGCCACGCTGCGTTCACTCGGGGCGGCGGACGTGAGACCGTAACAGCATCATGGCTGCCCACGAGTACATGACCTACGAGGAATTCGGCCGGAAGTTCTACGAGTTCGCGGTCACTGACGAGCGCGTCGGTGGCGCGATCGCCGAGATCGCCGGCGACGCCTTCGAGATCGGTCCCATCGCACAGGGTCCGGGCAAGATCGCCAAGGTCACCGCCAAAGTCCAGGTTCAGGAACCGAAGGTGACCCGCCACGTCGGCGAGATGATCACGTTCGCCATCAAGATCCCGCTGGAGATCGACATGGTCGTCGACCTGCGCATCGACAAGCCGCGGTTCGTGGTCTACGGCGAGATCGCGCTGCGCGCGTCGGCGCTCGCCGCCGAACCCCTGCTGCTCATTCTCGACGTCAAGAAGCCGCGGCCGTCGGACATCGCCATCCACGTGACGTCCAAGACGCTGCGCGCGGAGGTGGTCCGCATCATCGGGGGCATCGACGCCGAGGTGAAACGGTTCATCGCCGCACACGTCGCCGGCGAGATCGACAGTCCCGCATCGCAACAGGCCCAGGTGATCAACGTCGCCGAGATGATCGACGAGAGCTGGACGGGTATCTGAGCCGGCTCACTTCTCCATCGTGAACTGGTTGACGTCGATGTAGCCGACCCGGAACATGTCCGCGCATCCGGTCAGGTACTTCATGTACCGGTCGTAGACCTCTTCGGACTGGATGGCGATGGCGTCGTCGCGGCGAGCCTCCAGCGCGGCGGCCCACAGGTCGAGGGTGCGCGCGTAGTGCGGCTGCAACGACTGCACCCGCGAGACCGTGAACCCGGCCTTGGTGCCGTGCTCCTCCACCATCGGGATCGACGGCAGCCGGCCGCCGGGGAAGATTTCGGTGACGATGAACTTCACGAACCGGGCGAACTGGAACGACAGCGGCATGCCCCGCTCGGCCATCTCCTTGGGGTGTAGCCCGGTGATGGTGTGCAGGAGCATCACGCCGTCGTCGGGCAGCGCGTCGTACGCCATCGCGAAGTAGTCGTCGTAACGGTCGAAGCCGAAGTGCTCGAACGCGCCGATCGACACGATGCGGTCGACCGGCTGGTCGAACTCCTCCCAGCCCTGCAGCCGGACCTCCCGGCTGCGCGGGCTGTCCAGCGCCGCGAACAACGTCTCGACGTGCGCCTTCTGGTTCTCCGACAGCGTCAGGCCGATCACGTTGACATCGTGCTTCTCGATCGCACGCAGCATCGTCGAGCCCCACCCGCAGCCGACGTCGAGCAGCGTCATGCCCGGCTGCAGGCCGAGCTTGCCCAGTGCGAGGTCGATCTTGGCGTACTGCGCCTCCTCGAGGGTCATGTCGTCACGCTCGAAGTACGCGCAGCTGTAGGTCCGAGTCGGGTCCAGGAACAACCGGAAGAAGTCGTCGGACAGGTCGTAGTGCGCCTGCACGTCCTCGAAGTGCGGGGTCAGACCGTCCGTGGCGGCGTCGCGGTCCGAGGGTGGCTTCGAGGTGATGTCCGGCATCCCGACAGCGTACGATTCCTCCGGTGCAGCGCAGACAACGACTGGGCATTCGAGCCCTGACCCTCGCCGCCGCGTTGGCCGTGAGTTCCACTCTCCTCGCCGCCCCCGCGCAGGCGGAACCCGCCGACGACGCCTTCCTGCGCTCGCTCGCCGACGCCGGCCTGGCGACCGGAAACCCGGCCGACACGGTGGCCCTCGGCCAGCAGGTGTGCCCGATGCTCGCCGACCCCGGTCAGGGAGCCGCCGACGCCACCGCCAAGGTCGCCGACACCGCAGGCATGCCGCTGGGCGCCGCCACCATGTTCACCGGCCTGGCGATCTCGATGTTCTGCCCGGCGATGGTGAGCCGCCTCGGCAACGGCGAGATCCCGCAGATCCCGCTGGGGCTCTTCGGCTTCTAGGCCGCCCGCCCCGCCTCACGCCGGCTCCGGCCGCACCCGCTGCAGTTCCGGCCGCCTGGGACCGCGGTCGTCGCCGACGGCCTGCCCCCGCAGGTGCCACCACAGATACGGCATCAGCATGTTGCGGGTCCACAGGGCCTGCGAGGTCAACCTGGTGCGCCAGGACGGCCAGGCCACGTCGGCGCCGCTGTGCGCCCAGTCGTGGCTGCTGCCCGGCAGGGCGAGCGCCTCGGCCGCGGCGGCCGCGAACAACGCGTGTCCCTTCGGCGAGCCGTGCACCCGATCGATGCTCCAGGTGTCCGGTTCCCGCATCGACGGCGCGCCGAACAGATCGACCAGGCGGAAGCCGTGCCGCGAGCTCGCATCGCGGATGACGGAATTGATCCGGCGCACGCGTGCGGCCAGCACACGGCCGATCGGCAGGATCTGTGCGATGTCGGGAAAGGTGGTGGTGACGACCGTGGCGCCGGAACGGGCCAGCGAGACGTACACCTCGTCGAGGTCACCGAGCGCGCGGTCGAACGAATTGCCGGGCCTGGTCACGTCATTCATGCCGATGCAGAGGGTGACGACGTCGGGCGCCATCGCGAGCGCCCGCGGCAGTTGGTCGTGCTTGACGTCTGCGATGCGACGGCCCCGCACAGCCAGGTTGGCGTATTCGAGCCCCGGCCGCTGCGCGTCGAGGATGGCCGCCAGTCGGTCCGCGAAGCCCGCCAGACCGCTCGAGTCGTCGCCGTCCCACAGTCCTTCGGTCTGGCTGTCGCCGAGTGCGACGTAGCGGGTGTATCCGGACACGAACCGAGACTCTAGCGACGGGGCGGCTCCGGCGGGTTGAGGCGCCGGAGGCCCGGGTAGCCGAGACATCGGGAACAGCCACGACCGCAGAGGAGGAGCACCATGCCGAACGAACTCGAGGGCAGGAAGATCGCGATCCTGGCCGCCGACGGGGTCGAGATGGTCGAGTTCGAACGACCCCGCGACACCGTCCACGACGCGGGCGGGCAGACCGAACTGCTGTCGTTGCAGGCCGGCGACATCGACGCCCGCAACCACGATCTGGAGCCGGCGGGCACCCTCACCGCGCAGCGGGCGGTCGCCGATGCGAGTGTCGACGACTACGACGGGCTGATTCTGCCCGGCGGCACGATCAACCCGGACAAGCTGCGCAAGGACGAGGCCGCCGTGAACTTCGTCCGCGACTTCGTCAATTCGGGGAAACCCGTCGCCGCGATCTGCCACGGGCCGTGGACCCTGGTCGAGGCGGGCGTCGTCGCGGGCCGCACGCTCACGTCATACGTGAGCATCCGCACCGACCTGCGCAACGCCGGCGCGACCGTCGTCGACCAGCAGGTGTGCATCGACGGCAACCTGATCACCAGTCGCTCACCCGACGACCTGCCCGCGTTCTGCCAGGCCATCGTCGACCGGTTCGCCAACACGCCCGCCCATACGTGAGCCGCTACCGCAGCTTGACGATGCGCGTCAGGTTGAGCGGTCGTCCGACCGCGCTGAGCTGGCCGATCAGGTACTCCAGACGGGTGCGCGGCATGGCCATCCGCCATTCGGGCACGACGCCCGAGAGCCGCACCACGCCTGGGGCGAAGCTGACACCGGTGAGCTCCAGACCGTGTGGCAGTTCCGGCAACCGCATTCGGTATCCCGGCGTGCGTCCGGGCAGCGCCCACCGCTTGCGCCGCAGGGTGACGCCGCGCGGTCGCAGCCACAGCGTGGAGCCGTCGAGCTGGGCGTCGACCTCCACGCAGCCGAGGCCGGGCCTGCGAACGAGCTGCAACCGGGCCACACCGTCGGTGCCGACGGCGCCCGACAGTCTCGGCGCCGCCCAGCGGAGCAGCTCGTCGAGCGCCGCCTCGGGGACGTCGAGGGTGAGTTCCACCGGCGCGGCCACCAGCACCGGCGGCGCCGACGGCCGCAGCGCGACGTTGTGGAGCACCGCGGCGGCAGCATCGAATCTGCTTCCCGCCCAGCTGATGTCGCGGGCGGACAGTCGCACCTCGCCGAGCTGGCCGACCGACAGCGCCCGCATGTCGAGGCGGGAATCGAACTCGGTCACGGTCAGCGTCAGATCGCCTGCGTCCAGCCTGACCGCCATCCGCCTGCCGACCACCATCCGCCGCAGCGTCATGAACAGCGTCCGGTACGCAGCCGCCGCGCCACCGGCGACCGGTGCCACCGCGGCGGCCGACCAGAGCCAGCCCAGCCGATCCAGCGTTCGCGCGCGCTGCTCCGACCGTGGACCCGTCACCGCTCCAGCATGGCACCGCCCCGCGCGGGGCCGCACCGTAAAATGGTCGCGATGACGTCCGTCGTGATCGTGGGCAGCGGATTCACCGGATTCGAATGCGCCCGCCAACTCGCCAAGATCCTGCGCAAACACGACGAGTCGAACGGCGGTTCGTCGGTCGACATCACGATCATCTCGCCGGTCGACTACATGCTGTACACCCCGCTGCTGCCCGACGTCGCCGGTGGCCTGGTCGACGCTCGCTTCGTCACGATTCCGCTCGCCAACGCCCTGCGCGGGGTGAAGGCGGTACGCGGCCGCGTGGACAGCGTCGACTTCGACGGCCGCACGGTCACCTTCACCGATCCCGAGCAGCGTTCGCGCAGCATGTCCTACGACCGCCTGGTCCTCACCCCCGGTTCGGTCACCAGGCTGTTCGACGTGCCCGGCCTCGCCGAGCACGCCCGCGGGCTCAAGTCCACCGCGGAGGCGCTGTACCTGCGCGACCACGTCCTCGAACAACTCGAGCTGGCCAACAACGACGACGATCCGGCGAAGGCCGCCGCGCGACGCACCGTCGTCGTGGTCGGAGCCTCGTACTCGGGCACCGAGCTCGCGGTTCAGCTGCGGGCCCTCGCCGACGCCGCCGCTGACTCGATGGGTTTCGATCCCCAGGCGGTCCGCTTCGTGCTGCTCGACCTCGCCGAGCAGGTGATGCCCGAGGTGGGGGAGAAGCTCGGCGCCGCGGCGATGCGGGTGCTGCGGGGCCGCGGCATCGACGTGCGGCTGGGCATCTCACTCAAGGAGGTGCACGCCGACCACGTTGTGCTGACCGATGACTCACGCATCGACACGCACACCGTCGCCTGGGTAACCGGTGTGACCGGGGCGCCGCTGATCGAGAACCTCGGCCTGCCGACCGAGAAGGGCAGGCTCAAGGTGCAGACCGATCTGCAGGTGCCCGGCCATCCCGACGTGTTCGCCGCAGGCGACGCCGCTGCGGTGCCCGACCTCACGCAGCCCGGCAAGATCACCCCGCCCACCGCGCAGCACGCCACCCGGCAGGGCAAGGTGCTTGCCCGCAACGTCGCGGCCAGCCTCGGCGTCGGCACCCCGAAGCAGTACAAGCACCGCAACATGGGCCTCGTCGTCGACCTCGGCCCGCGCTACGCGGTGGCCAACCCGCTCAACGTCCGGCTGTCCGGTTTCCCCGCCAAGGTCGTCACCCGCGCCTACCACCTGTACGCGATCCCGCGGCTGGTGAACCGGTGGGCGGTGTCGTTGGCCTACCTCACCGACGTGTTCTTCGCCCGGTCGGTGGTGTCGATCGGGTTGTCATCGGCCGACGACGCGCAGTTCTCGGCCAGCGAGGGCATCCCGATGCCGAAGGTGGATTGATTCAAAACCCGCCGAGTGGGAACAGAACCACCATGGCTACCTACCGTGTGCTGAATCCGAAGGGCGATGTCGTCGAGACCAAGGACATCGAGAGCGCCGACGACGCGCACGCCTGGTTCGTCGACCAGGTCGAGGGCAACGAGCTGGGCTGGCGGATGGAGGTCCAGGTCGACGACGGGCGGTGGGACTTCATCGACGACAGCGAGGGTGACCGCTCCTACTAGGGCCGTCGATGAGGTGATCCGGCAACGGGTTTCGCGCTCCGCCGGGTGTGGTCGCAGGGTGCGGCGGCCGACCGCACCGTAAGGTCGGGCAATGGCCACTGTGGCGATTCTGGGGGGCGGGGTCGGCGGACTGAGCGCCGCGCACGAGCTGATCGAACGCGGTTACGAGGTCGACGTCTACGAGCGCAACGCCGAACTCGGCGGCAAGGCGCGCTCGATACCGGTGGCGGGCTCGGGGGTCGGTGGCCGGGCGGACCTTCCCGCCGAACACGGCTTCCGGTTCTTTCCCGGCTTCTACCGCCACCTCACCGACACGATGAGCCGGATTCCCGCCGGTTCCGGGTTCGCGGTCGGGCACCTCACGCCGGCGACGCAGATACTGTTGGCCCAGTCCGGCCGCCGCAACGAGTTGATCGCGCCCACGGACCTGCCGACGACGCCCGACGACCTCACGGCCCTGATGCGTTTCCTGTGGGATTTCGCGGTCCAACTGCGCATTCCGCCGACCGACCTCACCTTCTTCCTGCGCCGCATGCTCACCTTCCTGCTGTCGTGCGACGAGCGCCGTGAGCAGCAGTGGGAGCACATGAGCTGGTGGGACTTCACCGACGCCGACGCGCGGTCGGAGAAGTACCGCAGGTTCCTCGTCGACGGGCTGACCCGCTCGCTCGTCGCCGCGCAGGCCAGACACATGTCGGCGCGCAGCGGTGGGCTGATCCTGTGGCAGATCCTGTTCGACATGGTCGATCGCAGCCGACCGGTGGACCGCGTGCTCGACGGGCCGACGAGCGAGGTGTGGATCGAACCGTGGGTCCGCCACCTGGAGCAGCGGGGGGTGCGATTCCACCGGCGGCACGAGGTCACCGGGATCCGATGCTCGGACGGTCGGGTCTCCGCCGTCGTGCTCACCGCGGCGGACGGCGACGGGTCGACGGGCGGAGTCGTCGAGATCACCGCCGACCACTTCGTCTCGGCGATGCCGGTGGAGCGTCTCGACGTCCTGATCACCCCTGAACTCAAGACCGCCGAGCCAAGACTGGCCGGGCTCAAACGACTGATCACGCGGTGGATGAACGGGGTGATCTTCTTCCTGGACCGTGACGTGCCTCTGGCCCACGGCCATGCGCTGTTCGTCGACTCCGAATGGGCGCTGACCGCGATCTCGCAGAAGCAGTTCTGGCCCGACGTCGACCTGTCTGCCCGCGGCGACGGCACCGTGCGCGGCATCCTGTCCGTCGACGTGTCGGACTGGTACACGCCAGGCAGGCGCACCGGCAAACCGGCGATCCAGTGCACCGAACGCGAGATCCGGGAAGAGGTGTGGGGGCAGATCCTCGACCACATCGACGACGGATCGCTCGACCGCGCCAACATCGTCGACTGGTTCCTCGACCCCGCGATCGGCTTCCCCGATCCGGCGGTGGTGACCAACGCCGAACCGCTGCTGATCAACACCGCCGGATCACTGCCGGACCGACCACCGGCCGCCACCGCGATCCCCAACCTGTTCCTGGCCGCCGACTTCGTACGTACCAACACCGATCTGGCGACCATGGAGGCCGCCAACGAGGCCGCCCGCGCCGCGGTGAACGGCATCCTCGACGCCGACGGCTCCGGCGCGGCGCGCTGCACGATCCACCCCCTTCACGAACCGGAGTCGCTGCGTCCCCTGCGCGACCTCGACGCCGTGCGGTGGCGGGTGGAGCGGTCGTTGGGAGCCGTGTTCGGTGCCGGGCGGAACGCCACCGCGGACCTGGCGCGGATGCTGCCGGACGCCGTACTCGGTGCGGCGCGGTTGTTCCGCTGAGGGGAGGATGGCGCAGTGCCGAAACTCAGTGCGGGCCTGCTTCTCTACCGGGTGACCGGTGGCGTCGTCGAAGTGCTGCTCGGTCATCCCGGAGGCCCGTTCTGGGCGCGTAGGGACGACGGCGCCTGGTCGGTGCCCAAGGGGGAGTACGCCGACGGCGAGGACCCGTGGACGGTCGCGCGGCGGGAGTTCGGCGAGGAGCTCGGCAAGGAGCCACCCGCCGGCGCGCCGACGCGCTTCGACCCGGTCAGACAACCCGGCGGCAAGGTGGTCACCGTCTTCGCGGTCCGGGGCGACCTCGATCTCGACGGCTGCGTGAGCAACACGTTCACCATCGAGTGGCCGAAAGGATCGGGAACGCTCAGGGAGTTCCCGGAGATCGACCGGGTGGCCTGGTTCCCCGTGGCGGCGGCCCGGGAGAAGCTGCTGAAGGGCCAGCGGCCCCTGCTGGACCGTCTGATGCTCCAGCCCGATCTGGCCGGCTGCGCGGAGGGTGCGGCCTGACCACCCGGGCCGGGCGGATCTCGATTGCGTTGATGGTCAGTGCGCGGCCGTGGATCCGCCAGCCCGATCCTGTGCGCTGGTACTCGTCGTCGTAGCGCAGATGCCACACCACGTCGGTGACACGGCCGTCCTCGACGGTCCAGTGGTGCGCGATGCAGGTGACCCGCCCGAGGGCGTAATCATGATGCGGCCCCTCGGCATACACCTCGCCGAGGATCGCGTGCTCGGTGCGCTGCACGCCGGCGACGGCGGCAAGCGCCGTGCGCACCCCGTCCTGTCCGTGATGGCGGCGCACCGGCTCCAGCGCCCGCGGCGGGTCGGGCAGCCACAGCTCCGCGGTGTCGGTGAACAGGGCGACCACGTCATCGAACCGGCGGTCGTCGACCGCCGCGGCGTACAGGTGCACGAGGTCGGCGACGGCGAGCCGGTCGGGCACGTCGAGCGTCACGGCCGCAGCCCCAGTCTGCGGGCACAGTGGGAGAGCAGCTCGCGAGCGTCGGCGATGTCCCGGACGGGCGGCATCGCCAGCACGAGCCGGTCCGCGCCGAGTGCCGCGAGCTTCTCCGCACGGGCCGCGTCCACCCGGGTGACCAGATGCCCCAGCGACACCTCCAGCACGGCGGGGTCGCGGCCCGCGGCCTGAGCACTCTCGCGCATCTCGGTGAGCAAGCCGGTCAGCTCCGCGCCGGCCACGCCGAGGGGCTGGAAGCCGTCCCCGAATCGGCCTGCCCGCCGGGCCGCGGCGCGGCTGTGACCGCCGATGTGTACGGGGATGTGCGACAACGGTTTCGGATAGCTCATCGCGTTGGCGAAGGTGAAGAACTCGCCGGTGAAGTCCGCGCCCTCCGGCCGGTGCTCCCACAGCGTGCGCAGCACCTGGAGTTGTTCGTCGGCGCGCCGGCCACGGGCGTGGAACGGCGCGCCGCAGGCCTCCACCTCCTCCTTCAGCCACCCGGTGCCGACCGCCAGCCGAAGCCGCCCGCCCGAGAGGACATCCACGGTCGCCGCGCGTTTGGCCAGCACGACGGGGTGGTGGTTGGGCAGCACCAGCACACCGGTGGCCAGCACCAGGCGTTCGGTCTGTCCCGCAAGGAACGCCAGCAGGTCCAGTGGGTCGGGCACCGGGCAGTCCGCGGCGAGTTCGACGCGGCCCGAGTCGTCATAGGGGTAGACGCTGTCGTACTCGGTCATCAGCACGGTGTGCTCGACGACGACGACGGACTCGAACCCGCAGTCCTCGACGTGGCGGGCGAAATCCGCCATCCACTTCGGATCGGCGGTGACCCCGGCGGCTACCGGTGCGACGACGGCGAATTTCACAGCGGCGGTAGGCCGTTGCTCTCGCGGATGGACCGGCGGCACTCGCGGCGGGTCATGTCGGTCTGCTGCATGCAGACCCGCACCGGCGGCTCCTCCTCCGCGGGTAGCGGCTCGTCGGTCGGCGCCGTGGTGACGGTGGGGCTCGGGATGTCGCCCTGAGTGAGCGACCAGATGGTCGAGTCGGTGCCCTGCAGCGTTTCGCAGTAGGCGGTGGAACCGTCGGCGGTGGTGGCGGTGCTGCCGGCCGGCGAGCAGTCGGCGCCGACCACCGCCGCCGCGGGTGCGGCCGCCGTTGTCGGCGGCGGCGACCCGGTCACGGTGTCCGTGGGGCTGGGCGGCGGCGGGGCGGGCGGAGCGGCGGGGGGCGCGCTCGGGGACCCGGCAGCGCTCGGCGACGTGG
>NZ_JACKSJ010000181.1 GCF_025821665.1 [Mycobacterium] manitobense | reverse complement strand
GCCGGCGCCCAGCCGGACGCGGCCCCCATCACGTGTCCGTACCGGGCGACCACCCCGCCCGCCATCGACGCGTCCGAGGTCCCGAAGCCCGGCCAGGCCCCGCCCGCGCCGCTGGCGGTGCCGGACAAGGCCCCCGGCGGTGACGGACTCTCGGGCTGCGGCGTCATCACCGCGAGCGGCACCCCGCCGCTGCCGAACGACATCTCGGCCGAGGCCTGGCTGGTCGCCGACCTCGACAGCGGCGACGTGATCGCCACGAAGGACCCGCACGGCAGACACCGGCCCGCCAGCATCATCAAGGTGCTGACCGCGATGGCCGCGATCGACGAGCTCAACCTCAACAAGACCGTGCCGGGCACCGCCGACGACGCCGCGGCCGAGGGCACCCGGGTCGGGGTCGGCGAGGGCGGCGTCTACACGATCAACGACCTGCTGCACGGCCTGCTCATGCACTCGGGCAACGACGCCGCGCACGCACTGGCCCGCCAGCTCGGCGGCTGGGACACGGCGCTGCGCAAGCTCAATGTGCTCGCCGACCAGCTCGGCGGCCGCGACACCCGGGTCGCCACCCCGTCCGGCCTGGACGGGCCGGGGATGAGCACGTCGGCCTACGACATCGGGCTGTTCTACCGGTACGCCTGGCAGAACCCGACGTTCACCGACATCGTCGCCACCCGCAGCTTCCAGTTCCCCGCGCGCGACGGCACCCACTACGAGGTGGTCAACGACAATCAGCTGCTGGTCAACTATCCCGGCGCGCTGGGCGGAAAGACCGGGTTCACCGACGACGCGGGCCAGACGTTCGTCGGCGCCGCCGAACGGGACGGCCGCCGGATGGTCGCCGTGCTGATGCGCGGCACCCGCCAACCCATCGCGCCCTGGCAGCAGGCCGCGCACCTGCTCGACTACGGGTTCTCCGTGCCCGAGGGCACCAAGGTCGGCACCCTGGTCGAGCCCGACCCGTCGTTGCAGACGCCGCAGGCACTGGAGGTCACGGCGGACGCCGCCGCGGCCGCGCAGGCCGCCGGGGTGCTGCCGCCCACCGACGCGATGCCCGTACGGGTGGGCGTCGGCGTGGTCGGGGCGATCATCGTGTTCGGTCTCATCATGGCCGCCCGCTCACTGAATCGCCGTGTGGCGCAGTAGGCGTCAGAGATCGGTCTGCGGACCCCAGGCGTGCCGGTCCTTCTTGGCGGCCCGCTTACCGAGCTTGCCCTCGGACACCAGCATCGCGAGGCTGTCGAGCACGATCCGCGAGCTGATCAGCGCGGTCTGTTCGGCCCAGTCGTAGGGCGGTGCGCACTCCACCACCTCCAGGCCGGCGAGACCCTCGGCGGAGATCATCCTGATCAGATTGATCGCCTCCCGCGGCAGCAGACCACCCGGTTCCGGCCAGCCGGTGCCCGGCACGAAACCGGCGTCGATGACGTCGATGTCGAAGGACAGGTACACCGCCTTGGCGCCCTTCCACGCCGTCTCGAGTGCGAGCTCGACGACCTTCTCCAGGCCGACCCGCTCGATGTCACCGATCGAGATGACGGTGGTGCCGCGTTCCCGGCCGACCTTCACCCCGGCTCGCGGTGCCTGCCAGCCGCCGATCCCGACCTGCACGAGGTTGGTCGCCGGCGCGTTCTTGATGTTCGTCGCGTGGAACCACGGGGTCGTGTGCATGCGCTCGTCGAGGTCGGTCTCCTGGGTGTCCACGTGGCGGTCGAAGTGGATGATGCCGATGTTGCCGTCGACGTGCGGCGCGATCCCGCGGATGGTGGGGTAACCGATCGAGTGGTCGCCGCCCAGCACCACGGGGAACACCCCGCGGCTGTAGACGTGTGAGATCGCCTGACTGATCTGGTCGAACGACTTCTCCAGGTTGCCCGGGATGGTGAAGACGTCGCCGATGTCGACCATGTTGAGCTGTTCGCGTAGATCGACGCCGAGTTCGTAGCAGTAGGTGCCGAACAGGTTCGTCGAGCGGCGGATGCCCTGCGGGCCGAAACGGGCGCCCGGCCGGTAGGTGGCGCCGGAGTCCAGCGGTGCGCCGAAGATGGCGACCTCGGCGTCGGTGACGTCGTTGACGTCCTCGAGGTAGGGACAGTTCAGGAACGTGCCGCGTTCTCCCGCGAAGTGCGGCAGCTCTCCGCGGGAGAAGGTGGGGATGGTCCGGTCCACCAGGGTCGGCGAGCCCTGCAGGCCGAACGCGAGGCCGCGCTGGATCTCCTCGTCGTGCCGGAACAGCGAGATGCGCGCTTCGGCTTCCTGGGCCCAGCGGCCCTGGCTCGCGGCGAACCCGTCGCTGTGCGAGTGGGTGTGCGGCGCGCCGCCGTTCCGGTGCCGGTGAGCGGGTCCGCCCGCCTCGTGGGTGTGGGCTTCGGGGTCGTCCTTGTCAGCCACGGTGTGGACTCCTTCTCACGAGTTTTCCCATCGACGGTTCAGTCGGGTCGTCGATCGGCAGACGGCGATTCGTTGAGAGCGCTCACGCTACCGCCTTCCGGTCCTCGAATCGGGACCTCAGCGGGATGTGTTGCGCACGAATCGTTTAGGTCACAACGACAGACGGAGCGGTGCGCGCTACTCCTTCTCCCCGACCAGTGCGTCGGCGGGGGTGGGTGCGCCCTCACGATCCTTGACGACGCGGTAGGCGACGTATCCGACGACGAGCGTCAGCGCCACGAAGATCACCGCGAAGTACTGAAGGAACAGCGAGTCGCCCGCCGGGTTGTAGACCTCCTGGCGCGGCCAGCCGATGTTGATCACCAGCAGGGCGCCCATCACGACGGCGATCAGGTTCACCGGGATGCCCCACCTGCCGAGGTCCATGATCGGCTTGCCGTAGGACAGGCTGGTGCCGCGCAGCCGGTGGATCAGCGCAGGCACGGTCACCATCAAATAGGCCAGGTAGACGATCACCACGGAGACCGAGGCGATCGCGGCGAAGACACTGGACTGGCCGAGGTTGACCAGCAGCACCAGGATGGCCAGGGTGCTGACCGCGATCCCGGTGATGACCGGCGTGCCGGTCCGCTTGTTGACCTTCGCCAGGAACTTGCCGAACGGCAGCCGGTTGTCGCGAGCCATCGAGAACATCACCCGCGACGCCGAGGCCTGGATCGCCAGCGTCGCCGAGAAGATCGCGACCGCGACCAGCGCCAGCAGGGTCTTGCCCAGCCAGGTGTCGAGCTGGCTCTCGATCACCCACGCCATGCCGCCGCTGGCGAGGTCGTCTCCCAGCTCGGGAGCCGACATCAGCGCGGCGAGGATCATCAGGCCGCCGCCGAGGAACGACACCAGCAACGCGTTCACGATCGCCTTCGGCGCCGTCCGGCGCGGATCGCGGGTCTCCTCGGAGAGCTCGGCGGCACTGTCGAAGCCGTACATGACGTAGGCGGCCATCAGCATCGACGCCAGGAACGCCGGCAGATAGCTCACGCCGCTGCCGTGGCCACCGGTGTCGGCCACCGCCTGTACCGGGTTGCGTTCGGCGGTCAGGAACATCGCGCCGACGATCAGCACCACACCGATGATCTCCAGCGTCACCCCGGTGACGGTGATGCGGGCCATGAAGCGCACGCCGGCGGCGCTGATGATGGTGCACAAGACGATCGTGATGGCCCCGAGCAGGATGCCGTTCGTCGCGCCGTCGACCGACAGCGGATCCATGTCGGAACCCACCACCTGGAATCCGCTCCAGATCGGGGGCAGCACGGTCTGCATGGCGATGGCCAGCGCCGCAATCGACACGATGTAGCCGACCAGCATGAACCATCCCGCGAACCAGCCGACGGCGTCACCCGCCAGCCGTCGCGACCACTGGTAGATGGCGCCTGCCACCGGGAACTTCCCGGAGAGCTCCGCAAAGACGAGGCAGACGCAGAACTGGCACAGGAACACGATCGGCCAGGTGAAGAAGAAGGCAGGCCCGCCGAGGGCGAAGCCCAGCGGGAAGAACGCGAACACCGTGGTCAGGATCGAGACGAAGGAGAATCCGGACGCGAACGCGGCGTAACCGCCGATGCCGCGGTGGAGTTCCTGGGTGTAGCCCAGCTCCTCCAGCGTCGACGCGTCCTCCTTCGAGGAGATCGCGGGGTCGGAGGTGGCGGTCATGACGCGCCACCCATGTGCCGCCGACTATCTGTCATGCGACAGAAATTAGGTCAGGTTCGTTTTCCAGGCGTTTCGCGAATGTCACGGCTGTGTGACCAGGTGGCCGGCGGGTGACAATCGTCGGCATGGCATCGGTGTTCCCGGACGGGCATGACCTCGACGGCGCGCTCGGCCGGATCGGTGCCGCCGCCGACGAGGCGGAACTGCGCGTCACCATCGGGCGCGCGCTGCAGGGCCTCGCCGCCGAGCGGCGTGCCCGTGTACCCGAGCTGGCCGCCGCGTGGTCCACGGTTCTCCTCCACGGCGTGGCGGCCGCACTCCGGCTGACGGCAGGGACGTCGCACTGGACCTGGTTCGCCTCCGGGAGCGCTGCGCGAGGCGAGTCGGTGCCGTATTCGGACGTCGAGACGATGGTCGCCCTCGACGACTCGGTCGGCGACGACGACAAGGCCGCGATGCTGGACCGCGCCGCCGACGTGTACGCGCTGCTCGAACGCTGCGGCATCCAGGGCGACGCCAACGGCGTGATGGCCAGCCGACCCCGCTTCTGTCGCCGCGCAGCCAGCTGGGCGACCGGGATCGAGCACTGGACGGCGGAACCCCACAGGGACCGCGGAGTCGTGATGACCGGCCTGATGGCGGATTCCACCGGGCTGCCCGGTCCGGCGACGCTGCCGGGCGACGCACTGCGGACGAAGGTCGTGACGGCCGCCGAGGGCAGCTACCCGGTGCGTCAGGCGATGCTGCAGGATGCCACTGCCGTTCGCGCCAGTGTCCCGTCGCGGCTGCGGGTGTTCGCCAGGAACGCCGACAGCGTCGACGTCAAGATGGCGGCGATCGATCCGGTGGTGAAGATCGCCAGGTGGGCCGGGCTGTCGGCCGGTTCCGGCGCGTTGTCCACGCAGGCCCGGCTGGATGACGCGGCGTCGGCGGGGGTGCTCGAGTCCGGCGACGCGGCCACCCTCAAGGACTGTTTCGAGTGGCTGCTGGGATTCCGCTGGCGCACGCGGGCAGCCGGTTTCGCGGCCGGCCGCCCTGTCGGGGACGTGGTGCCACTGTCCGAACTGGCTCCGCAGGAACGGGCCGCGTTGCGCAGCGTCGCGCGCGAGGTGGGCGGTGTCAGCCGAAAGCTGACCTACCTCGCATCGACGTCGGCGTTCCGCTGACCGGTCGCGGACCCGCATGTCCACCTCACAACCGGCTCGCGACGTCGCCGCGACGATCGCGGCCCACCGCCTGGAAGGCTGGCAGCCCGCCGATGAGCACGTGGCGGCGCTGCACACGCTGGCCCGCGGCGACGTCTCGTTCGCCGAGTACCTCGCGCGGTTCCGCGACCGGCATCCGCCGACGCAGCCCCACGTCCGCAGATTTCGCCTGCGGCGCGCGGTGCCCTACTTCATCCCGGGGACCACGGTGTTGCGCAACGAGTTCGGCGCCACCTCGGCCGAGACACTGCACGAGCTGGAGTTCGCGGCCACCGCCGGCCGGATGGCCATGTGGCTGCGCCGGGTATCCGACCGCGGGCAGGCCGACGACCTCGACGTGCAGGTGATACACCGGTATCTGTTCGGGGACGTCTACTCGTGGGCCGGTGAGTACCGCACGACGGAACTGCGGCGAGGCGATCAACACTTCGCGTGGCAGTCCTCGATCGCAGGGCGCATGGCGACGGTGCACGACTCGGCGCGTCGAGCGATGACGGTCTGCGTCGGTGCCGACGACTCCCGGGTGGCCTACGCGCTGGCCCGAATCTACGCCGACCACAACCAGATCCACCCGTTCCGCGAGGGCAACGGGCGCACCGGCGCCGCCCTGCTGCAGCTCCTGGCGCGGCGCTGCGGAAAAGCCCTCGACCTCAGCGGAATCAGCCGCGACGAGTGGTATGCGGCCGCCAGAGACAGCATGCCGTTCCGGCGCGACGGCCGGGCCAGCCACCGACCGTTCCTCTACCTGCTCGGACCCGCGTTGCACGACGACCGGCAATGAGGCCGCGCGGCGACGTGGTGCATTTCCGGCCACCATGGTCCACGATGGGGACATGCCGCTCGCCCGGGGACGACCCCGCCACCGCGACCAACGGCGCCCCGGCACCACGCCCCGTGACGAGATCCTCGACGCAGCCGGCGAGCTGTTCACCACCCTCGGCTACACGGGCACGTCCACCCGGTCGATCGCGGAGTCCGTCGGAATCCGGCAGGCCTCGCTGTATCACTACTTCAAGACCAAAGATGAAATACTGTGCGCGCTGCTCGACCAGACCGTCAGGCCCACACTGTCATTCATCGCCGCCCTCCGCGACATGGATCCCGGCCTCGACACGGCCGGGCAGCTGCACGCTCTGGCCACGTTCGACGGTGAGAAGCTGCTGACGAACCGGTGGAACCTGGGCGCGCTGTATCTGTTGCCCGAGCTGCGCGACGCCCGGGTCGAGTCCTTCTGGTCGGACCGCGAGCGGCTGCGGCTGCACTATCTCGCGTTGAGCCGGTGCGTCATCGGTGAGACCGGCATCGACGACGCGGCGGCGGACCTTCCGTTCCGGCTGGTCGAATCACTGGTCAACGTCTGGTCGATGCCGGCAGGCCCGCAGCGTGACGAACTGCCCCTGCATGTCGCCGACGCCTGCATGCGCGTCGTCGGCATTCCCGTCGCCGACACACCCGCGCTGCGCGAGAGTACCCGGAAAGTATTGCGACACAACGATCTCGAATTCACCCGGGTCGCCGGCCGGGCCTGACAGAGACCGCTAGCCGACCCAGGTGCGCAGCAACGCCTCCGCGCCGGAGCACAACTGCTCGATCAGCGTCGCGGCGCCGGGTGCGGCCGTCACCATGCCCACCCCCTGCCCGGCGTTGACGGGGACGGGGCGACCGTCGGCGCCGCGCAGTACCCGCTCCGGCACCTCCGACGGCCAGGAATACCCGTGTGCCCGGTCGAATTCGTCCGTGATCATCGTCGCGTCACCGCCGGCCGCCAACAGCGCGGCGCGCGCCTGCGGCGGCGTCAACGCCTCGGCACAGGTGGAGAACACCGTGCCCAGCCAGGCCCCGGATGCGCCGGCCGCCAGCACCGCGGCCAGTCCCCGTGCCGATGCGATACCGCCGGCGGCCAGCACCGGCACGTCGACCCGGTCGAGCACCTCGGTGAGCAGCGGCAGTGTCCCCATGCGTGGTTCGCCGTGGCCACCCCCCTCCGCGCCCCGGGCCACCAGCACGTCGACGCCCGCGTCGACCGCACGCAGCGCTGCGTCGACGGTGCCCACCTGGGTGGCGACCCGCACATCGGCCGCGTGTGCGGATGACACCCACGCCCAGTCGTCACCGAAGCTGACCGACAGCACATCGGGGCGGGCCGCCAGCGCCACCTCGAAGAGCCCCGGCTGCGCGGCCATCACCCAGTGCACCAGGCCGATGCCGAACGGCAGGCCGAGGTCTCCCATCGTGCGCAGTTCGGCGCTCAATTCCTCCGGCGTGGCCGAGCTGCCCATGCCGATCATTCCGAGCCCGCCCGCGCGGGACACCGCGGCGGCCAGCGCCCCGCCTGCCGCGCCACCCATCGGCGCGTTCACGACGGGCACCTGCAGGCCCGTTGCGCGCGACCACGGTGTTGTCAGCGACACGGCGACACTACCGATCCGATGCGGTGCCGACGTCGCCCACCACGATGCACCGGTCGGTCACTGCCGCCGTCGCAGCCGTGAAAGCCCGGCCGCGCCAAGGGCTCCCACTGCCGCCGCGGCCAGTGCGCCGGTGACACCGACGCCCTCGCGGACCTGCACCCGGGTGGTGATCTGGGCGGGGTCGGGCGGGCTCACCGGCGCGATGGCGAGGTTGTCGGTGGACGTGGCGGCCCATGCGGTGGAGAACAAGATGAGCCGCGCGGTGACGTAGGCGAACACCATCAGGCCGAGCACCGGTCCGAACGTCGCGCCGGCGGGCCCGGTCAAGACCGACTTGAGGTAGAGCGACGCGACCTGCTTGAACACCTCGAAGCCGATCGCCGCCAGCAGACCGGCGCGGACACTGCTGCGGAAGGTGACCTTCTCCCTGGGCAACCTGGCGATCATCCACGTGAACAGCAACCACGAGATGCCCAGTGCCACAAGCATCGACACCACTCGCAGACCCACGCCCAGTCCGGGGATGCCCTCGATGCCGAGCCAGGCGAGCACCCGCGCGATCAACCCCCGATCGCCCAGTGCGGTCAACGCCACGGTGACCACGATGGCCACGAAGGCCGACAGCAACGCCAGCAGATCCGACACCTTGGTGCCGATGAAATTGCCCGGCTCGCCGTGCTGTTCCCACATCGCGCTCAGTGCCTCGCGCAGATTGGCCATCCAGCCCAGACCGGCCCACGCCGCGGTGGCCAGGCCGATGATGCCCAACGACGTCCGCGACTCGATCGCCGTGTTCATCAGCTCGACGAGCTGCTGGCCGAGACTGCCGGACACCGTCTGCCTGATCCGGTCCTGGATACCGGCGAGCACGTCGGGCTGGCGGGACAGCACGAAGCCGGCGATGGAGAAGCCGAGCATCAGGAGTGGGAACAGTGCGAAGACCGTGAAATAGGTGATGCCGGCGGCGAAGAAGTTGCCCTTCGACTCCTGATAGCGGTCCTGCGCCCGCATCACGTGGTCGAACCAGCCGTAGCGCGCGCGCAGGCGGTCGAGGATGCCGGGCTTGGCCTCGTCGGTCATGCCAGCCAGCCTCCCGTGTGCGCGCCCTCAGCGCGATCGCTTGAGAAAACCCAAACGGTCGTATACCCGCTCGAGCGTCGCCGCAGACACGTCCCTGGCCCGCTGGGCACCGGCGGCGAGCACCGCCTCGAGTTCGGTCGTGTCGCCGAGCAGTTCGTCGACCCGGTCCCGGATGGGGGTGACGTACTCGACCACCGCCTCGGCGGTGTCCTTCTTCAGGTCGCCGTATCCACGGCCCTGGTACTGCTCGACGAGCACGTCGATGTCGGTGCCCGTGACCGCCGACTGGATGGTCAGCAGATTGGACACCCCGGCCTTGGCCTCGCGGTCGAACCGGATCTCGCGCTCGCTGTCGGTGACCGCCGACCGGATCCGCTTGGCCGTCACCTTCGGGTCGTCCAGCAGGCTGATCAGCCCGGCGGCGGTGGACGCCGACTTGCTCATCTTCGCCGTCGGCTCCTGCAGGTCGTAGATCTTGGCGGTGGTCTTGGCGATCAGCACGTCCGGTATGACGAATGTGTCTGAGAACTGCGCGTTGAACCGCTGCGCCACGTCGCGCGCGAGTTCGAGATGCTGACGCTGGTCCTCTCCGACCGGCACCAGGTCGGTGTCGTAGAGCAGCACGTCGGCGGCCATCAGCACCGGATAGGTGAACAGGCCGACCGTGGTGGCGTCCGAACCCTGCTTCTGCGACTTGTCCTTGAACTGCGTCATCCGCGAGGCTTGGCCGAACCCGGTGAAACACCCCAGCACCCAGGCCAATTCGGTGTGCGCGGGCACATGGCTCTGCACGAAGATCGTGCTGCGCGCCGGGTCGATGCCCAGCGCCAGGTACTGCGCCGCGGTCACCAGGGTGCGCCGCCTCAACGTCTCCGGGTCCTGCGGGACCGTGATCGCGTGCAGGTCGACCACGCAGAAGAACGCGTCGAAGTCGTCCTGCATGCCGACCCAGTGCTTCACCGCACCCAGCGCGTTACCCAGGTGCAGGGAGTCGGACGTGGGCTGCACGCCCGAGAAGACGACGCGCGGCTGCCTGGGCGGCATCTCGACAGGTGAATTCATGATGACCCGATCTTTTCATGGCCGGCCAACGGCTTTTCGCCGCCTGTCAGCTGTACTCGACGGTGACCGGCGCGTGGTCGGACCAGCGCAGCGCGTAGGCGTCTGCCCGCTCGACTCTGGCCGCCCGCGCCCTGGCCGCCAGCGGGCGGGTGGCCAGCTGGTAGTCGATCCGCCACCCCGCGTCGTTGTCGAACGCCCGCCCGCGCCACGACCACCACGAGTAGGGCCCCGCCACATCGGGGTGCAGCACCCGCACCACGTCCACCCAGCCGGAATCGAGCAGCTCGGACAACCACTGCCGCTCGCCGGGCAGGAAGCCGGACTTCTTAACGTTGCCACGCCAGTTCTTGATGTCGTTCTCGGTGTGGGCGATGTTCCAGTCTCCGCACACCACCGCCTCGCGGCCGTCGTCGCTCATCGCGGCCATCCGCTGCGCGAGCGCGGCCATGAACCGCTCCTTCTCCAGCTGCCGGTCGGTGCCCGCCTCACCGGTCTGCATGTAGACGCTGGCCACGGTCACCCCGGCCGTGTCGACCTCGATGTAGCGGCCGTGCTCGCCGAACTCGTCGGACTCCATCAGGCGCACCGCGGTGACCGGGTGCCGGGACAGCACCGCGACGCCGCTGCGGCCCTTGAGGTGCGGGCTCGCCGCGGCCAGCCGCCACCCGTCGGCCACGGCGGGGGCCAGCGCGGTGCGCAGTTGCTCGTCGTCGGCTCGGGTCTCCTGCAGGCAGACCACGTCGGCGGCGGAGCCGACCAGCCACGCGAGCAGGCCGAGGTTCTCGGCCGAGCGCTGCCGCACCGCGGCGCGGACGCCGTTGACGTTGACGGTGGTCACGATCAGCCGGCTCACGGCGCCAGACCCTAACGGACAATCTTGCGGTACCGGCGGTATCACCTTAGTGTCGGGCAGCATGACCGAACGCGCACCGATCCACCTCGGCACCGGCGAGCCGATGCTGCTGCTGCACCCGTTCATGATGTCGCAGAACGTGTGGAAGGGCGTTGCCCCGCGGATCGCCGACACCGGCCGCTACGAGGTGTTCGCGCCCACGATGCTCGGCCACAACGGCGTGTCGCGCGGGCCGTTCTTCCTGGACAGCGCCTCGCTGGCCGACGATGTCGAGCGCAGGATGGACGCGCTCGGCTGGGGCACCGCGCACGTCGTCGGCAATTCGCTGGGCGGCTGGGTGGCGTTCGAGCTCGAGCGGCGCGGCCGCGCTCGCACGCTCACCGGGATCGCGCCGGCCGGCGGGTGGAAGCACTTCACCCCCGCGAAGTTCGAGATCGTCGGCAAGTTCCTGGCCGGCCTGCCGCTGTGGGTGGCCACCCTGGTGTTCCGTCAACACGTGCTGAAGCTGCCGTTCACCCGGTATCTGACCCACCTGCCGGTGAGCGGGAGCCCCGAGGGTCTGTCCGACGACGATGTGGCCGAGATCATCGACGACGTCTCCCATTGCCCGGCGTACTACCAGTTGCTGGTCAAGTCGCTGACCCTGCCCGGCCTGCTGGAGATCGCCGAAGGCAAGACGCCCACCCATCTAGTGGTCTGCGAGAAGGACCGGGTGCTGCCGCATCCCAGGTTCACCCGCCACTTCACCGAGCACTTGCCCGAGGACACCGAGGTGACCCACCTCGACGGTGTCGGGCACATCCCGATGTTCGAGGCGCCCGACCGCATCACCGAGGTCATCCTCGGCTTCGTCGACCGGCACGTCGGCAGCCAACGCGCCACCGGCTAGTTCGTTCTCCTCTGCGCGCGTCGCGCCGCCTGCCCCCGCCATGGTGGCCGGCGCGGCGCGGCGTGCGTTAAGCTGCTGATCGGTCATGAGCGCCAGCGTCAAGCCCCGGCTTGCTGGCCGGCAACCCTCCAACCGCGGTGGGGTGCCCCGGGAGACGACCAGGTTGAGTAGCCGACTGATCCGTTGATCCAGTCGGCCACACGGCAAGCGCGGGTCCGCAGGTACGGGCCCCCCGACAGACAGGGAGACCTGGAACCGCCATGAGCACACCCGAAATCGCCGACGACCCGACGGCACGCTGGTCGTTCGAGACCAAGCAGGTCCACGCCGGGCAGACGCCCGACAGCGCCACCAGCGCGCGGGCGTTGCCGATCTACCAGACGACGTCGTACACGTTCCGCGACACCGATCACGCGGCCGCGCTGTTCGGGCTGGCCGAGACCGGCAATATCTACACGCGCATCATGAACCCGACGCAGGACGTGGTCGAACAGCGCATCGCCGCACTGGAGGGCGGCGTGGCGGCGCTGTTCCTGTCCTCCGGCCAGGCCGCCGAGACGTTCGCGATCCTCAACATCGCCAACGCGGGCGACCACATCGTGTCCAGCCCGCGCCTGTACGGCGGCACCTACAACCTCTTCCACTACACGCTGCCCAAGCTCGGCATCGAGGTCAGCTTCGTGGCTGACCCCGACGATCTCGAGTCGTGGCGGGCGGCGGTGCGGCCGAACACCAAGGCCTTCTTCGCGGAAACCATCTCCAACCCGCAGATCGACATCCTCGACACCCCCGGCGTCTCGGCCGTCGCCCACGACGCCGGGGTGCCGCTGATCGTCGACAACACCATCGCCACGCCCTACCTGATCCAGCCGATCAGCCAGGGCGCCGACATCGTGGTGCACTCGGCCACCAAGTACCTGGGCGGGCACGGCAACGCGATCGCCGGTGTGATCGTCGACTCCGGCACCTTCGACTGGACCAACGGCAAGTTCCCCGGCTTCACCACCCCGGACCCCAGCTATCACGGTGTCGTCTTCGCCGAACTCGGGCCGCCGGCATACGCGCTGAAGGCCCGGGTGCAGCTGCTGCGTGACCTCGGGTCGGCCGCCGCGCCGTTCAACGCGTTCCTCATCGCGCAGGGCCTGGAGACGCTGAGCCTGCGCGTCGAACGCCACGTCGCGAACGCACAGCGGGTGGCCGAGTACCTCGCCGGGCATGCCGACGTGCTGTCGGTGAACTACGCCGGGCTGCCGAGCTCGCCGTGGTACGACCTCGGAAAGCGCTTGGCGCCGAAGGGAACCGGCGCCGTGCTCGCTTTCGAGCTGGCTGGCGGCGTCGACGCGGGCAAGGCCTTCGTCAACGCGCTGACGCTGCACAGTCACGTCGCCAACATCGGTGACGTCCGCTCTCTGGTGATCCACCCGGCGTCGACGACCCATGCCCAGCTGTCCCCGGAGGAACAACTGGCCTCGGGCGTGACGCCCGGCCTGGTGCGCCTGGCGGTCGGCATCGAGGGAATCGACGACATCCTGGCCGATCTGGAGCAGGGCTTCGCGGCGGCGAGGGTGGGCAAGTGACAATCTCTGACGTGCACATTGCGACGCTGCCCGCCGAAGGCGAGATCGGCGTGGTGGACATCGGTCCCCTGACGCTGGAGAGCGGCGTCGTGATCGACGACGTGTCCATCGCCGTACAGCGCTGGGGCGAGCTCTCGCCGAACCGCGACAACGTCGTGGTGGTGCTGCACGCGCTCACCGGCGATTCGCACATCACCGGCCCCGCCGGACCGGGCCATCCGACCCCCGGCTGGTGGGACGGCGTCGCAGGCCCGGGCGCCCCGATCGACACCGACCGCTGGTGCGCGATCTCGACGAACGTGCTCGGCGGCTGCCAGGGCTCCACCGGACCGTCGACGACCGCCCCCGACGGCCGGCCGTGGGGTTCCCGATTCCCCGCGATCACGGTGCGCGACCAGGTGGCGGCCGACGTCGCGGCGCTGGCCGCCCTCGGCATCACCGAGGTGGCCGCGGTGGTGGGCGGCTCCATGGGCGGCGCGCGTGCGCTGGAGTGGGCCGTCGGCCATCCCGACGACGTGCGGGCGGCCCTGGTGCTGGCCGTCGGCGCCCGCGCCACCGCCGACCAGATCGGCACGCAGTCCACCCAGGTCGCGGCCATCACCTCCGACCCGGACTGGCAGGGCGGCGACTACCACCACACCGGCCGCACACCCCACACCGGCATGGAGATCGCCCGCCGGTTCGCCCACCTCACCTACCGCGGCGAGCACGAGCTCGACGAGCGATTCGGCAATGACGCCCAGGGCAACGAGGACCCGACCAACGGAGGCCGGTTCGCCATCCAGAGCTACCTCGAATACCAGGGTGCGAAGCTGGTCGAGCGGTTCGATCCCGGCACGTACGTGACGCTGACCGATGCGCTGTCCAGCCACGACGTCGGACGCGGCCGCGGCGGCGTGGCGGCCGCACTGCAGGGCTGCCGGGTGCCGGTGGTGGTCGGCGGCATCACCTCCGACCGGCTGTACCCGTTGCGGCTGCAGCAGGAGCTCGCCGATCTGCTCCCGGGCTGTTCGGGGCTCAACATCGTCGAGTCCCGCTTCGGCCACGACGGCTTCCTGGTCGAGACCGAGGCCGTCGGCGCGCTGATCCGCCGCACCCTGGACCTGGCGGCGACGTGAGCGACCCCGCCAACGACCGCTCGCTGTCGTTCGGCGCAGAGGCGGCGGCCTACGAGCGCGGCCGGCCGTCCTACCCGCCGGAGGCGATCGACTGGCTGCTTCCCTCGGGCGCACGCGACGTCCTCGACCTCGGCGCGGGTACCGGCAAGCTCACCACGCGGCTGGTGCAACGCGGCCTCACGGTGGTGGCCGTCGATCCGATCCCCGAGATGCTCGAGGTGCTCTCCACCTCGCTGCCGGACACCCCGGCGCTGCTCGGCACCGCCGAGGACATCCCGCTGCCCGACGACAGCGTCGACGCCGTGCTCGTGGCGCAGGCCTGGCACTGGTTCGATCCCGAACGCGCGGTCAAGGAGGTCGCCAGGGTGCTTCGGCCCGGCGGGCGGCTCGGGCTGGTGTGGAACACCGCCGACGAACGCCTGGGCTGGGTCAAGGACCTCGGCCGGATCACCGGGCACGAGGAGGATCCGTTCAACGACAAGGTCACGCTGCCCGAGCCGTTCACCGGCTTCGAGCGCCGTCGCGTCGAGTGGACGAATTACCTGACGCCGCAGGCGCTCATCGACCTGGTCGCCTCGCGCAGTTACTGCATCACCTCGCCCGCCGAGGTGCGCACCCGCACGCTCGAGCAGGTGCGTGAACTGCTGAACACCCACCCGGCGTTGGCCAACACCAGCGGGCTGGCGCTGCCGTATGTGACGGTGTGCATCAGGGCGACGCTGGGCTGAGCTCGCCGAGGAACTCCGCGAGCAGATCGGCGAACACGTCGGGCCGGTCTTCGGGCATCCAGCTGTAGGAGTCGTCGACGGTGACGAGCCGGGCGCGCGGCATGGTCTGCGCGAGCCTGCGCGCTCCCTCGGCCGGGAAGTAGCGCTCCTCGGTGGGCCACACGACGAGCGCCGGCTTGTCGAACGCCGCGAGTCTCGGCGACGCCTCGGCCAGGTGACGTGGCGACAGCTGATCGAGGAAGCGACGGAAGTCGTCGCGGACTTCGCGGTCTGACCACAGCGACGTCAGGTAGGACGTCATCACGTCGGCGGGGATGGGCCGCTTCGTGACTCCGCCGTAGGTGAACCACTGCCGCTGCATGTGCCGGCTCCGCATGCCGATCGCCTGCAGCGCGCCGGCGCCCGGCAACGCCGTCAGCCGCTGCAGCACCCGGGTCGGCGCCGGGTCGGAGTCGAAGGCGTTGGTGGCGGCGAGCACCAGGCCTCGCACCCGTTCCGGATACTCCACCGCGACCACCTGGGCGATGTCGCCGCCGTAGCCGTTGCCGACGAGTGCGGCGTCCTCGAGTCCGAGGGCGTCCATCATGTCGACCACGATCCGGGCCAGGCCCGGCAGGGACAGGTCGGCCGACGGCATCGCGGGATGATGCGAGCCGAGCGGCCAGTCCGGCGCGATGCAGCGCGCCTGCCCGGCCAGCCGGCGGGCGACGTGGCGCCACGCCAGGCCGTTGGCGACGATGCCGTGGATGAAGAGGACGGGTATCCCGGCGCCGGCCTCGCGACAGCCGACGACGCCTGCCGGGATGCGCACCGTGCGGCGGTCCTGGAGAGGTGAGAAAGTATTCATACAACCTGTATTAAAACCGGTCGTGCGCCGCAAAACAAGGCAGACAGGCTGTTAATATTCAGCCGTGCCGAGTGAAGGCGACGGTCGTGCGCTGCGCAGCGAATCGACCCGGGCCGCCCTGGTCGCCGCCGCGCGAGCGTTGTTCGTCGACCGCGGCTACGCGGCGGTGTCCACCGGCGACATCGCCAAGGCGGCCGCCGTCACCCGCAACGCGCTGTACTACCACTTCCCCACCAAGGAGGCGGTGTTCCGGGCGGTCTACGAGGACGTCGAGCGGCAGCTGGCGAACGCCGTGCTCCCCGCCGCACTCGCCGAACCGACGGCCCGCCGCCGGCTCGAGGTCGGGTGCGAACGGTTCCTGGACGGCTGCCTCGACCCGGCGGTGGCCCGCATCAGCATCCTCGACGCCCCCGCCGCACTCGGCTTCGCGCAGATGCGCGAGATCGACAACCGCAACTACCTGAGCGCGCTGCGTGACGGCCTGCGCGCGGGGGTGGATGCCGGTGAGATCGCCGACCTGCCGGTCGACACGCTGGCGTCGATGATCATCGGCGCGCTCGACGAGGCGGCGCTGCTCATCGCGTCGTCCGACGATCCCCGGCGCGCGCGCCGCGATGCCGGCGCCGTCGCACGGGCACTGGTGGGCGGATTGTTCACCGCCGCAGGGGAAATCGGTTGAGCTAGCCGGCGCCGAACCACCTGCTCAGCGCCTGGCGCAGCCGCGACTCGTCGGCAACCTCGAAATCGTCCATCGCACAGGCCACGTACCCGTCGGGCCGGACGAGGAGCACCGCAGGCCCGCCGGCGATCCGGCCGGAGACCACGTCCACCCTGTCGGCCCACGGCCTCGCGCCGGTCGATGCGGCGCCGCCGGTCGCGTCGAGCAGGACGCCGCGGGCGTCGTGCAGCAGGTCGGTGACGCGGCGCCCGTCGTCGAGCACGAGATCGGGCACCATGAATCCGGACATCGGATGATCGTCGCCGACGTCATAGCGGACATCCGCACCCGCGAGGGTGCGTGCCAGGTGCCGCGCGACCTCGCGCTGACCCGCCAGTTCACCGAAGAGCTCACGCAGCGCGCTGACTTCGGGCCCCGGCGCGGCCAGCGCGAGCTGAGCCAGCGAGTGCATCATCACCCGCTCGCCCACCGGACGACGCTCGGACTCGTAGGTGTCGAGAAGCCCCTCGGGCGCCCACCCGTTCACCACCGCCGCGAGCTTCCAGCCGAGGTTGACGACGTCCTGCATGCCGAGGTTCAGACCGGGCCCACCCATCGGTGAGTGCACGTGCGCGGCGTCACCGGCCAGCAGGATACGTCCGGCCCGGTAGCGTTGCGCCAGCCGCGAATTGATCCCGTCGAGACGGCGCAACGCATGCGTGTCCGGCGTCCTGGGCGCCTCGATCGCCACGTCGACACCGAGCACCCGGCTCAGACTGTCCTGCAGTTCGGCGAGTGTCATCGGAGAATCGCTGCTGCCCGGCGTCCAGCCGTACTCGATGGTGCCGAGCATCGGCCGGTCGGGTTCGAGCGGGAACACCACGACGGTGCCGTTGTCGAATCTGCTGACGCCGAAGGCGAGTGTTCCGAAGCCCTCGATGTCGAAGCCGCGGCCGGGCACGAGTCGTGCGTCGGGCAGGTGGACGTGGGCGATCCTGCTGACGATCGGTGAGGTGTGGCCGGGGAACTCGATACCCGCGGCCTTTCGCACCATGCTGCGGCCGCCGTCGGCGCCGACCAGATAACCGGCGTCCATCCGGTGCCGCCGGTCCTGCGTGGCGACGGTCAGCGCCACGCCGTCCTCGCGAGCGTCCAGCGCGGTGAGCTCACTCCCCCAGCGGATGTCGACGCCCAGGTCACGCGCCCGCTTCTCCAGCAGGCAGACCAGCCGCGGCTGCGGAAGGATGAGCGCGTACATCGGATTGTCCTCGAGACCGAGGAAACTCAGCGACATCCCGGCGAACATCCAGCCGTGGGCCGGTTGCGGCGGTCCCGCGTCCCCGCCGAACGCGTGGTAGAGGCCACGCATGTCGAGTTGTCGGATCACCTGTCCGACAAGGCCGTTGGCCTTCGGTTCGGCGCTGGGTCCGGGCAGTGCGTCGAGCACGACCGGCCGGATGCCGGCGAGCGCCAACTCACAGGCGAGCAGCAGGCCGTTCGGTCCGGCTCCGGAGATGGCCACGTCCACGCGTTCGTCGGTCACGACGTCCTCCCGGTGGATCCGCTCGGCTCGGGCAGTCCCGCGGCCACCTCGGTGAACGCCGTACGCAGCAGATCAGTGAGGGCGACCGGGGGTTCGGCGCGCACGTAGGTCTCCATCGCCGCGTCGCCGACGGCGCGGATGACCGCCGCCACCAGTCGCGGGTACATGTCCTTCGCGGGGTCGGTGCCGGTCCGCTCGGCGATCGCCTCGAGCCACTCGTCGAACAGTTCCCTGTTGGTCGCGTCCCGGATCTCCGGGCTCAGCAGCAGCTTCCGGACCTCGGCGAGTTCTCGCCGGTCGGGAATCCTGCTCTCCTCGCTGTCGGCGGCACGGAAGTCGGCCTCGAGCGGACTCAGGACGGCTTCGGCGATCGAGGTCCACAGCGGCTCGCCGGCGGGCCGTCGCCGCAGTTCGTCGATGCTGTGTCGCAGCCGTTCGGTCTGGCGGTAGGCCAGCGCCTCGTACTTTCCGGTGAAGTAATTGTTGAACGTCCGCAACGACACGCCCGCCAGCTCAACGATCGCCTCGCGGGTGACGGCGTCGAAGCCGCGTTCGAGGGCGAGCGCGAGCGCGGCGTCGCTGAGCGCGCGGCGGGTGTCCGCCTTCTTGCGTTCCCGGAGTCCGGCCATGCGGCCACATTACATAATTTTGCACAGTAGGCAAGATTGCCCGGTGCGCAATTCTCAGCTGGTGCCCAGCGGATCGATCGTCCACGCGACATAGAACATGGTCGCGCTGACCGCCGCGGTGGTGACGAAGTCCGTTGCGCGCGAACGCACCACGAGAAGGCCGGCCCTGTCGTCGGAGAGCGCGAGGCGCAGGGCCGCCGCGACACCCACCCCGATGGCCATCACCAGCGCGCCGCGCCGCCAGTACCCGGCGACCACCAGGCCGAAGGCGGCGATGAGGATCAGGCCGACCGCCAGGATCGGCCACTGCCCCGCGAAGACCTTGCGGGCGAACTCCTTCGGGGTCATCGCCCCTTTTCGGCCCGCTCGACGACATTGGTCAGCAGGAACGCGCGCGTCAGCGGCCCGACGCCGCCGGGATTCGGCGACACGTGACCCGCCACGTCCCACACATCGGGCGCGACGTCGCCGACCAGCTTCCCGGCGTCGTCCCGGCTGACACCCACGTCGATCACCGCCGCGCCCGGCCGCACCATCTCGGCGGTCACCATGTGCGGCACGCCCGCGGCGGCCACGATGATGTCGGCCTCCAGGGTGAATTGCGGCAGGTGGCGGGTGGCGGTGTGGCACAGCGTCACCGTGGCGTTCTCCGACCGCCGCGTGAGCAGCAGGCCCAGCGGCCGGCCGACCGTGACGCCGCGGCCGATGACGACGACGTGCGCGCCGGCGATCTCCACCTCGAAGCGGCGCAGCAGGTGCACGATGCCGCGCGGGGTGCAGGGCAGCGGCGCCGGCTCGTTGAGCACCAGGCGACCGAGATTGGTCGGATGCAGCCCGTCGACGTCCTTGTCCGGATCGATGCGCTCGAGCGCGGCGTTCTCGTCGAGATGCTTGGGCAGCGGCAGCTGCACGATGTAGCCGGTGCACTCCGGGTTGGCGTTGAGTTCGTCGATGGTCTCGTCGAGGGTCGCCTGGCTGATGTCGGCGGGCAGGTCGCGCCGGATCGAGTTGATGCCCACCTTGGCGCAGTCCGCATGCTTGCCGCGCACGTAGGCCTGCGATCCGGGGTCGTCGCCGACGAGCACCGTGCCCAGCCCCGGCGTACGACCGGCATCGGTCAGCGCCGCGACGCGGTCTTTGAGGTCGACGAAGATCTCGTCGCGCGTGGCCTTGCCGTCCAACGTGATCGCACCCACGGCGTCCAGTCTCGCATGCGCTGTGACAGGCTCTGTCTTATGGACACTCAGCCCAATGTGTTCACTCCGGCCAAACTCGGCCCCGTGACGCTGCGCAACCGCATCATCAAGGCGGCGACATTCGAGGCGTCCACACCGGACGCCCTGGTCACCGACGACTTGATCAAATACCACCGGCTGCCCGCCGCGGGTGGCGTCGGCATGACCACGGTCGCGTACTGCGCGGTGACCCCCGGCGGACGCACCGACGGCTGGCAGATCTGGATGCGGCCGGAGGCGGTACCCGGGCTGCGACGGCTCACCGACGCCGTGCACGCGGAGGGCGCCGCCATCAGCGCCCAGATCGGCCACGCGGGTCCGGTCGCCAACGCCCGCACGAACAAGGCCAAGGCGCTGGCCCCGATGCGGTTCTTCAATCCCCTGTCGATGCGGTTCGCCAGGAAGGCCACCCGCGACGACATCGAGGCGGTCACCAGGGCGCACGCCAACGCGGCACGGTTGGCGATCGAATCCGGGTTCGATGCCGTCGAGGTGCACCTCGGCCACAACTACCTGGCCAGTTCGTTCCTGAGCCCGCTGCTCAACCACCGCAAGGACGAGTACGGCGGGTCGCTGGAGAATCGGGCGAAGGTCGCGCGCGGCGTGGTTCGTGCCGTCCGGGACGCGGTGGGCAACCAGATCGCGGTGACGGCGAAGCTGAACATGACCGACGGGGTCCGCGCGGGGATCCCGATGGAGGAGTCGCTGCAGACCGCCAAGTGGCTGGAAGAGGACGGCGGGCTCGATGCCATCGAGCTGACCGCAGGCAGCTCGCTGGTGAACCCGCTGTACCTGTTCCACGGCGACGCGCCGGTCAAGGAGTTCGCCGGTGCGTTCAAGCCACCGCTGAGCTGGGGCATCCGGATGACCGGCAAGAAGTTCCTGCGCGAGTATCCGTACCGCGAGGCGTTCCTCTTGGACAAGGCCCGGCAGTTCCGCGCCGAGCTGACGATGCCGCTGATCCTGCTGGGCGGCATCACCAACCGCGAGACGATGGACCTCGCGATGGCCGAGGGGTTCGACTTCGTGGCGATGGGCCGCGCGCTGCTGGCCGAGCCGGACCTGATCAACCGGATCCAGGCCGACGCGCTGGTCCGCTCGGCGTGCACGCACTGCAACAAGTGCATGGCGACCATCTACAGCCACACCCACTGCGTCGTCACCGGCGCGCCCGACGCCCTGGTCTGACCGCTCACTCCCGCGGCACCAGCGCGCGTGCGCAGTCCACGACGATGCCGTCGGCGGTGGCGGGAACGCGGCTGCGCGCCGCCAGGTGCCGGCGCACCACGGCCGACGGTATGTCGACCAGCGCGGCGGTGACTCGGTCGACCGGCCCACCCATGTCGCGAAGCTGTCGGATCATTCTGCGGTGCAGGGTTTTTCGACGGTCTTCGAGAACCGTCGGCCACTCAATGCGGCAGAACGCGTCGGGGCCGGCCAGCAGTACCTGCGCCTCGTCCGCGTGGTCGCGGCACCACTGCACGGTGTAGAGCGCGCCTGCGGCGACCCGGTCCTGCCGTTCGCCGGAGCGCTCGAGCACCGCGATCAGGCCGTTCTGGAACCGCTCCTCGGTGCGCATCCAGAGTTCGCCGCACAGTGCGGCGCGCGACGGAAAGCGGTGGTACATCGACCCGCTCGGCGCGTCGACCGCGCGGGCCACCGCTGACACCGTCACCGCTGCCGCGCCGTCCGCGGCGACGATCGCGGCGGCCGCGTCCAGCAGCTGGTCGACGGTGAATCGGGCTGGCCGCGGCATGGCGCACAGTTTATAGTAGAGATGTATCTCTAATACGGAAGGAATCCCGATGAGCGATCCCACAGGTGTGGCCCGGCGGTTCTACGCGGCGATGGCCGACGGTGACGGCAGTGCTCTGTTCGACGTCCTCGCCGAGGATTTCGTGGCCGACGTCAGCGCCGGCATGCCGCACGGCGTTGGCGGTGAACACCGCGGCGCCGCCGAGACCATCACCCAGGTGTGGGCCCGCATCGATTCCCTCTACGACGTCGACGTCGCGCCGTCGGAGTACCTGCCGGTCGACGACCACCGGGTGGTCGTGCTCGGCGCCTACCGGGGCTCTGCCCGCGACGGCGGGTCGACGGTGGACGCGGCGTTCGCCCATGTGATCACCGTGCACGGCGAGAAGATGACGGCGCTGCGGCAGATCACCGACACCGCCCGGTGGAGCGTGCCGCTTCCGGCCTAGCGGTAGCCGTCGATCACGAGGGTGCGGTTCTCACCCCTGCGGAACACCAGGTTCGCGCCGGATACGGGCAGGAGGCCTTCGACATCCGGAGCAGGTGTGCGAGTCACCTCGGCGCACGTGGTGCTGTCCAGGGTCACCAGGTTCGCGCGCTCCTGGTCGTACACGACGAAGGTGTCGCCGAAGGTGAGATGCACGGTATCGAAGCCGGTGCCCGTGAGCAGCGGGTAGCCGCTCGAGAACCCGCCGACCGTCGAGCACCGCTCGGAACCCCGGCCGTCGAACAACGTCAGCCGTTCGTCTCGACCGACGAGCTGCGTGCCGAGGATGTCGCCGTTGGGACCGGGAGCCTCTCTGAATGTCAACTCGCGCGGCAGATCGGTGATCGTCCGATCGACGACGTCGACGTATTGGTTCGTCTCCTGCGCCTGGGGATCGGACACCCGGACGAGGACACCGGAGCCGCTCAGCGCCGACCCGGATCCACTGGGGTAGGCGTTCGACGCGTCTTCCGGCGGCCCTTCGCGCAGCAGGTGGTCCCAGACAGTGCTGCCCGTCTGCGGATCGAGAACCGTCAGCCAGACGGCGTCCTGCTGGTTTTCGAAGCACGTCGACAACGAGACCAGGCGTTCGGCGGTGTCCATGTATTCGGTCGGGCACTCCGCATGCGGCGCGGAGACCGTCCACATCGGCTTCCCGGTCCGGGAGTCGGTGCGGGTCCACGTCCGGTCGTCGCGGTAGACCAGGTACGGCGGGCTGTCGGATCCCTTGGCGGTGTACAGCTGCCTGCCGCTTCCGCTCCACAGCTCGTCGCCGGTGACGGCGTCCAGCGCGACGACACTGGTTTCGCCACGCTTGTCCCCGCCGTCGATCCAGGCCACCACCGTCGCGCCGTCGTCGAACACCCGCACCGTCTCGACCCGCGACGCACCCGGGCCGGTACGTCGGTAGTGCCAGCGCTCGGCTCCGTCGGCGCCGTATGCCGTCACCGTGTCCGCTTTCCGCACGACGAAGCCGGCGCCGGCGGCCGCTGCACGGAACTGCGGATCGCCCCTGTCGTCGTAGGCGTCCGGAATCGTGACGGTGAACCGCTTCTGCCCCAGCGCCGTCGGGACCGGTGGGACATCGACGCCCGCGGCCGGGGTCGCATCGACGTAGCGGGCGTCGTCACCGGCGCGCACCGCCGCCACCGTCGTGGCTGAGGCAAGCACCACGCCGAGGACCGCTCCGATGGCGATCACCCGCATGTCCCGGCGCGACAGCAGCGGGATCCGCACGGCGACCAGCAGCACGGCTACCGCAGCGGCCGCCCCCAGGAGCCACGCGGCGACACCCGCGGGCAGTGCCGGGGTGACCGGATAGGTGCTCGTCACCCTCGCGTAGAACGAGGGGATGTCGACGCTGTAGATCCCGTACACAGCGAGGGCGAGGACGCCGGCCACCACCACAGGCCTCACGGCGCCGCTGCGCCGGGTGCGGCCCAGCCAGACGCTGACGACGGCGGCGGCCAGCAACGTGACGGCCGCGATCCAGACCACGACGGCCAGCGCGTCCACCGGCGAATCACCCAGCCGGGGCAGGCGCTCGATGTATCCCGGCCAGCCGCCGACATGCCGGGCCTGCTCGGCCTGCTGCCGGCTCCACAGCGCCAGGCCCGACGCCCACAGCAGCAGCGTGACCGCAAGTCCCGCGAACGCCGTCATCACCGTCTCCAGTGCCGCCCGCATCAGCCAGCCCAACTCGCCACGATCCACGCCGGTCATCGTCACACGCCGCGCTGCGCGGTAGCGGCGGCAATTCGGGCGGCGGTACCGATAGAGTTGGTCGCGATGAGCCGACCAGCACCGCCTGCGCTGACCGTTCGTTACGAGGGCTCCACCCGCACGTTCGCGCCGGGCAACGACGTCGTCATCGGCCGCGACCTGCGCGCCGACGTGCGAATCGCCCACCCCTTGATCTCCCGCGCCCACCTGGTGCTGCGGTTCGACCAGGGCCGGTGGGTCGCCATCGACAACGGCAGCCTCAACGGCATGTTCGCCAACGGCCGACGCGTCCCGTCCGTCGACATCCGCGACGGCCAGACCCTCAACATCGGCAACCCGGACGGCCCGCAGGTGTCATTCGAGGTCGGCCGCCACCAGGGTTCGGTCGGCAGCCCACCGCCGACCACCGCGGTGCCCGTCGCGCGCCCCAACACCGGCTGGAACACCCCGCCGCCGCACACCGCCCCGGGACGTCCTCACATCGCGACACCGCCCACGTCGCGGCCGCAGCAGCGCTACCCGACCGGCGCGCAGCAGGGGTATCCGCCGTCGTCGCAGCAGCGGTACCCGACGGGTCCGGCATCGCATCAGACGCGGCCGCCGATGTCGCAGCCGATCTCGCAGCAGTCCAGTGAGCCGGTCACCCGCATGGGGCCGACGGCGGCGCCGCGCTCGAGCGACGGCGGCAATCTGGCCACCAGCATGCTCAAGATCCTGCGGCCCGGACGGACGCCGGAGACGCCGGCGGGAGCGGTGAAGATCGGTCGCGCGACCGACAACGACATCGTGATCCCCGACGTGCTGGCCGGGCGCCACCACGCCTCGCTGGTGTCGACCGCGCAGGGCACCGAGATCGTCGACAACCGCAGCATCAACGGCACCTTCGTCAACGGTTCGCGGGTCGATTCGGCGTTGCTCCAAGAGGGCGACACCGTCACGATCGGCAACGTCGACCTGGTGTTCAGCGGCGGCACACTGGTCCGGCGCACCGAGACCGCGGCCGCGACGGCCACCGGAGGCCTCGACGTGCACGGCGTCACCTGGACGATCGAGAACAACAAGACGCTGCTGGACAACATCTCCCTGACGGCGCGGCCGGGCACGCTCACCGCGGTGATCGGCCCGTCGGGCGCGGGCAAGTCCACCTTCGCCCGGCTGGTGGCCGGCTACACCCATCCGTCCAGCGGAACGGTTACGTTCGAGGGCCACAACGTGCACGCCGAGTACGCCTCGCTGCGCTCCCGCATCGGGATGGTGCCGCAGGACGACGTCGTGCACGGGCAGCTGACCGTGCGTCAGGCGCTGATGTACGCCGCCGAGCTGCGGCTGCCGCCGGACACCACCAAGGCCGACCGCGAACAGGTCGTCATGCAGGTGCTCGAGGAGCTCGAGATGACCAAGCACCTCGAGACCCGGGTCGACAAGCTCTCCGGCGGTCAGCGCAAGCGGGCGTCCGTGGCGCTCGAGCTGCTGACCGGGCCGTCGCTGCTGATCCTCGACGAGCCGACCTCGGGTCTTGACCCGGCGCTCGACCGCCAGGTGATGACGATGCTGCGCCAGCTGGCCGACGCGGGTCGCGTCGTGCTGGTGGTCACGCACTCGCTGACCTACCTCGACGTCTGCGATCAGGTGCTGCTGCTGGCGCCGGGCGGGAAGACCGCCTTCTGCGGGCCGCCCGCGAAGATCGGCGCGGCGATGGGCACGACCAACTGGGCCGACATCTTCAGCACGGTGGCCGGCGATCCCGATGCCGCCCAACAGCGGTGGCTCGAACTCAACGGCCCACCACCCGCCCAACCGCCGGCCGATCAGCCGGCCGACCTCGGCGAGCCGTCGAAAACCAGTCTGCGAAGGCAGTTCTCGACGATCGCGCGGCGCCAGATCCGGCTCATCGTTTCCGACCGCGGCTACTTCATCTTCCTTGCGCTGCTGCCGTTCATCATGGGCACGCTGTCGCTCTCGGTGCCGGGCACCGTCGGCTTCGGCGTCCCGAACCCGATGGGCGACGCACCCAACGAGCCGGGCCAGGTGCTGGTGCTGCTCAACGTCGGTGCGATCTTCATGGGCACGGCGCTGACCATCCGCGACCTCATCGGCGAGCGCGCGATCTTCCTTCGCGAGCAGGCCGTCGGCCTGTCCACCACCGCGTACCTGCTGGCGAAGGTCTGCGTCTACTCGATCTTCGCGATCATCCAGTCCGCCATCGTCACCGGTATCACGATCGCGGGCAAGGGATTCGGCGAGGGCGCGGTCGAAAAGGGTTCGGTGCTGGGCAATCCGTCGCTCGAGCTGTTCTTCGGGATGGCCGCGACGACGGTGACCGCGGCGATGGTCGGCCTCGCGTTGTCGGCGCTGGCCAAGACCAGCGAGCAGATCATGCCGCTGCTGGTGATCGCGATCATGTCGCAGCTGGTGTTCTCCGGCGGCATGATCCCCGTGACGGGCCGCATCGGCCTCGACCAGATGTCATGGATCACCCCGGCCCGCTGGGGCTTCGCCGCGTCGGCGTCGACGGTGGACCTGATCAGACTCGTGCCCGGACCGCTGACGCCGAAAGACTCGCACTGGGAACACACCGGCGGCACCTGGCTCTTCGACATGGGGATGCTCGCGGCCCTCAGCATCGGCTATCTGACGTTCGTGCGGTGGAAGATCCGGCTGAAGGGCGCCTGAGCGCTCCTCTGACCTACGGGTGGCTGGCCGTCCTGTTGGTCACCACACGGCTGCAGCGGGCGGCAGGGCGGAAGCGGTCACGCTTGCTGCGCCAGCAGTCGACGAATCTGCATCACCTGTCGCGGGAGCCGCTGCGGGTGCTGGTCGCCAGCCTCTTCTGGCTCGACGGACGACGCTGGTGGCCTTACGTGCCGGTGTACGCGGCGGTGCTGGCGCCCGCCGAGCGGCGGATGGGGTCGGGCCCGTGGTTGCTGGTCGGGCTCACCGCGCACATCGTCGGCACGGTCGCAGGGCAGGGATATCTTCGCCGGTCGATCCGGACCGGGCAGGCGCCTTCCCGGCTGGAGAACGCACGCGATGTCGGAGTCAGTTACTTCGTCCTGGGAGTCGCCGGTGCGGCGTCGCGGTACCTCCCCCGCCGGTATCGCGCCGGCGCGCAGGTGCTGGGTGCCGGTGCGCTCGTCGTCGATGTCGTCGTTCAGCCGACCTACACCGAGGTGGGGCACCTGACGGCATTTCTCACGGGGTTGGGTCTGACGAGACTGGCGCGCTAGTCGTTTCAGAGTTATCCCCAATGTCGGATTCGCCGCTGTTGCGCGTCATACCCCTCTGCGATAATCAAATGTATGTTCGATCCGGCGCAGGCAAGCTTCGACCAGGTGCTGGCCGTCGCGCGTCCGGAGTCGGTCGAAGCACGCGAACTGATCTCCGCGGTGGTGGCGGCGGCGCGCCGGGAGAATCAGCAGGCCGCGGCGCGGTTGACCGCGATCGGCGAGGTGTACGCGGTGCGGTTCGCCGAGCGCGATGAGCTCAGCGACCAATGGGCCGTGGACACCGAATCCGCGGTGGCCGTCGAGATCGGCGCGGCACTGAACATCGCCTACGAGCGGGCCAAGGATCAGGTCAGCCTCGCCCGCGGACTGCGTGAACGCCTACCGTTGGTCGCGGTCATGTTCCGCGCCGGTGAACTGACCCTCGACATCGTCACCACTCTGCTGCAGCGCACGACCCTGATCACCGACCCCGCCGTCTTGACCCACGTCGACGCCACCCTGGCCGGTGCGGCGGCCCGGCTGATGCGGCTGAGCTACGGCCAGGTGTGCGGATATGTCGACCGCGTCATCGCCACACACGATCGGGATGCGGTGCGGCGCCGCCAGAAAGCAGCCGACGAGCGTGAGATCTGGGTCATCGACGGCCTCGACGGCATGAGCAGTATCGGCGGCACCATGCCCACCGC
>NZ_JACKSJ010000180.1 GCF_025821665.1 [Mycobacterium] manitobense | reverse complement strand
GCCCCCGCCGTTCGGATCGCCGGGGGTCATATTGGTGAAGAACTTCGAGGCCACGACCACACGATCCCGCCGATGCGGGTTCTTGGCGAGGTAGTCGCCCACAATCTTCTCGGAATGCCCGTTGGTGTAGAAGTTCGCGGTGTCGATGAAGTTGCCGCCGCGCTCGAGGTAGCCGTCGATGATGGCCTCGGATTCCTCGACGCTGCACCCGGCGCCGCCGGGATCGTCTCCGAATGTCATGGCTCCCAGTGCAAATGGGCTGACACGTAGCCCGGAACGGCCGAGGGTGAGGTAGTGGTCGAGTGCCATGCCGGTGGCTCCTTGGTGTTGGCGCGTGAGGTGGATCTGACTCCTTCCATTGCACCCGCCGCGCGGTG
>NZ_JACKSJ010000179.1 GCF_025821665.1 [Mycobacterium] manitobense | reverse complement strand
GACATCGTACTGATCAAACTGTTCCCGAGCCTGGCCCCGTACGCGGTCGTCGCGGACTACGGGTTCGCCGGACTGTCGCTGCTCGGGTGGTGCAGCTTCCTGCTGCTGTGGGTGTTGCAGGCCTGCGTGTTCTGGCGCGGGATGGAATCGATCCGCAAGTTCATCGACTTCTGCGGTCCCGCCGTCTACGTCGTCATGTTCATCCTGTGCGGCTACCTCATCCACAAGGCCGGTTGGGGCGCCATCGATCTCAACCTCGGCTCGGTCACCTACACCGGGTGGTCGTCGGTCCCGGTGATGCTGGGCGCCATCGCGCTGGTTGTCTCCTATTTCTCCGGGCCGATGCTCAACTTCGGCGACTTCTCCCGCTACGGAAAGTCATTCGAAGCGGTCAAGAAGGGCAACTTCCTCGGCCTGCCGGTGAACTTCCTGCTGTTCTCGGTGCTGGTGGTC
>NZ_JACKSJ010000178.1 GCF_025821665.1 [Mycobacterium] manitobense | reverse complement strand
GCACGGCCGGGGACCCGGTACGCCCGGCCGCGGCGCCCAGGGCCCCGCCGTCGCGGCCCGCCGCGGAACCGTTGGCAGCACTCGGGCCGTCGCCCGCGCGCGGGTATCCCGGCTCGTTCGGTGAACTCACCTACGGCTCCTTAAGTGGTCCGGCGCCGGCTACTCGCCGAGGTCGGTGTTGACCTCGTCAGTGCCGTCGCCCTCTTCGGCGTTGCGCGCGATGGCAATCAGTGTGTCGCCATCACCCAGGTTCATCAAGCGAACGCCCTTGGTTTGCCGTCCGGCCTTGCGGACCTGACGGGCCGCGGTCCGGATGACGCCGCCGTTGGAGGTGATGGCGTACAACTCGGTGTCGTCATCGACGATCAACGCTCCCACCAGGTTGCCACGCCTGCGATCGAACTGGATCGTCAGGATGCCCTTTCCGCCGCGGCCCTGCGCGGTGTACTCGTCGATCGCGGTGCGCTTGGCGTACCCGCCGGCCGTCGCGACCAGCAGATACGTGTCCGGCCGGACCACGTTGAGGGAGAGCAGCCTGTCCTCTTCGTTGAACCGCATGCCCTGCACACCGGAGGTGGCACGGCCCATCGGCCGCAGCGCCTCGTCGGTTGCCGAGAAGCGGATCGACTGGCCCTTGGCCGACACCAGGAGCAGGTCCTCCTCGGCCGAACACAGCACCGCGCCGACCAGTTCGTCGCCGTCACGCAGGTTCACCGCCACGATGCCGCCGGAGCGGTTCGAGTCGAAGTCGGTGAGCTTCGACTTCTTCACCAGGCCGTTGCGGGTGGCCAGCACCAGATAGGGCGCATCCTCGTAGCCCTTGATCTGGATGACCTGGGCGATGCGCTCGTTGGGCTGGAAGGCCAGCAGGTTGGCGACGTGCTGACCGCGCGCGGTGCGTGAAGCCTCCGGCAGCTCGTACGCCTTGGCCCGGTAGACCCGGCCCTGCGTGGTGAAGAACAGGATCCAGTCGTGGGTGGAGCAGACGAAGAAGTGGTTGACGATGTCATCCGTCTTCAGCCCAGCGCCCTGGACACCCTTGCCGCCGCGCTTCTGGCTGCGGTACAGGTCGGTCTTGGTGCGCTTGGCGTAGCCGGTCTCGGTGATGGTGACGACGACGTCCTCGCGGGCGATCAGATCCTCGTCGCTGACCTCGCCGTCGGCTGGCACGATGCGGGTGCGGCGGTCGTCGCCGTACTTGTCGGCGAGTTCCTTGAGTTCGTCGCGCACGATCGCGCGCTGGCGTTCCGGTTTGGCCAGGATGTCCTCGAGGTCGGCGATCTCGGCCTCGATCTTGGCGAGGTCGTCGACGATGCGCTGGCGTTCCAGGGCGGCCAGCCGGCGCAGCTGCATGTCGAGGATGGCCTGGGCCTGGATCTCGTCGACGTCGAGCAGTTCCATCAGGCCGGTGCGGGCCACGTCGGCACTCTCCGACGCGCGGATCAGCGCGATGACCTCGTCGAGCGCGTCGAGCGCCTTGACCAGGCCGCGCAGGATGTGGGCCCGCTCGTTGGCCTTGCGCAACCGGTAGGTGGTGCGCCGGACGATGACCTCGAGCTGATGGTTGACGTAGTGCCGGATCAGCTGGTCGAGCCGCAGGGTGCGCGGAACGCCGTCGACGATGGACAGCATGTTGGCGCCGAAGCTGGTCTGCAGCTGGGTGTGTTTGTAGAGGTTGTTGAGCACCACCTTGGCCACGGCGTCGCGCTTGACCTCGACGACGATCCGCAGGCCGACGCGGTCGGAGCTCTGGTCCTCGATGTTGGAGATGCCGGCGAGCTTGCCGTCGCGCACCTGCTCGGCGATTCCGGTGATGAAGTTGTCGTGGTTGACCTGGTAGGGCAGCTCGGTGATGACGATCCCGGTTCGCCCGCGGCTGTCCTCCTCGATCTCGACGACGCCGCGCATCCGGATCGACCCGCGGCCGGTCTTGTAGGTGTCCTCGATGCCCTGCGACCCGACGATCAGGCCGTGGGTCGGGAAGTCGGGGCCCTTCACCCGCTCGCAGACGGCGGCCAGGGTGGCTTCCTCGTCGGCTTCGAAGTTCTCCAGGCACCAGTACACGGCCTCGGCGAGCTCGCGCAGGTTGTGCGGCGGCATGTTGGTGGCCATGCCGACGGCGATGCCGCCGGAGCCGTTGGCCAGCAGGTTCGGGAACCGGCTCGGCAGAACCGTCGGCTCCTGCACACGCCCGTCGTAGTTCGGGACGAAATCGACTGTCTCCTCGTCGATCTCGCGCAGCATCTCCATGGCCAGCGGGGTCAGCCGGGCCTCGGTGTAACGCATGGCGGCCGGCGGGTCGTTGCCGGGGGAGCCGAAGTTGCCCTGCCCGTCGACCAGCGGGTAGCGCAGAGACCACGGCTGCGCCATCCGCACCAGGGTGTCGTAGATCGACGAGTCGCCGTGCGGGTGGTAGTTGCCCATCGTCTCGGCAACCGACCGTGCGGATTTCGCGTGTCCGCGGTCGGGGCGGAAGCCGGAGTCGAACATCGCGTAGAGCACGCGGCGGTGCACCGGCTTGAGGCCGTCGCGCACCTCCGGCAGCGCACGCCCGACGATCACGCTCATGGCGTAGTCGATGTAGCTGCGCTGCATCTCCTGCTGGATGTCGACCGGTTCGATGCGGTCGCCGGCTTCGTCGCCCGGTGGCAACGTGGTGTCAGTCATCAGATCCTCTGGTCGCTGTTCGTGGTCGCGAAGCGGTTAAACGTCAAGGAAACGAACGTCTTTGGCGTTGCGGGTGATGAAGCTGCGGCGGGCCTCGACGTCCTCGCCCATCAGGATCGAGAACAGTTCGTCGGCGGCCGCGGCGTCGTCCAGCGTGATCTGCCGCAGCACCCGCACCGACGGGTCCATGGTGGTCTCCCACAGTTCCTTGGCGTCCATCTCACCGAGGCCCTTGTACCGCTGGATGCCGTCTTCGGTGTTGATCCGCTTGCCCGCCGCGCGACCCGCCTCGAGCAGACCGTCGCGCTCCCGGTCCGAGTAGGCGAACTCGGGTTCCGAACGCTGCCACTTCAGTTTGTACAGCGGCGGCTGGGCGAGGAAGACGTGGCCGTGCTCGATGAGCGGCTTCATGAACCGGAACAGCAGCGTGAGAAGCAGCGTCGAGATGTGCTGGCCGTCGACGTCGGCGTCGGCCATCAGCACGATTTTGTGATAGCGCAGCTTCGACAGGTCGAACTCGTCGTGGATGCCGGTGCCCAGCGCGGTGATGATCGCCTGGACCTCGGTGTTCTTCAGCACCCGGTCGATGCGCGCCTTCTCGACGTTGATGATCTTGCCGCGCAGCGGCAGGATCGCCTGGAACATCGAGTCGCGGCCGCTCTTGGCCGAGCCGCCGGCCGAATCACCCTCCACCACATAGAGTTCGGAGCGGCTGGGATCGGTGGAACGGCAGTCGGCGAGCTTGCCGGGCAGACCACCGATGTCGGTGGCGCTCTTGCGCCGCACCAGCTCTCGGGCCTTGCGCGCGGCCATCCGGGCCTGGGCCGACGAGACCGCCTTGTTCAGAATCGTTTTCGCCTCGGCCGGGTTGGCCTCGAACCAGTGGGTGAGCTGTTCGTTGCAGACCCGCTGCACGAATGACTTGACCTCGGTGTTGCCCAGCTTGGTCTTGGTCTGACCCTCGAACTGCGGCTGGCCGACCTTCACCGAGATGACCGCGGCCAGGCCCTCGCGGATGTCGTCGCCGGTGAGGTTGGGGTCCTTCTCCTTGAGGAGCTTCTTGTCCTTGGCGTACTTGTTCACCACCGAGGTGAGCGCCGCACGGAAACCCTCCTCGTGCGTGCCGCCCTCGTGGGTGTTGATGGTGTTGGCGAAGGTGTGCACCGATTCGGAATAGCCGGCGTTCCACTGCATCGCGATCTCGACCTCGTGGCCGGTGCCCTTGCCGCCGAAGTCGACGATGCTCTGGTGGATCGCGGTCTTCGTGCGATTGATGTGCTTGATGTAGTCGACGAGACCGTTGGGGTAGTGGAAGGTGCGGTGCTTGACCTTGTGCGGCGCGGTCTTCTCGGCCTCCTTCTCCTCTGCGGTCTTCGGGGCCTCGGCGGTGTCGCTGACCACCTCGTCGACGACCTCGTCGGCCTTCACCCGTTCGTCGACGAGGTCGATGGTCAGCCCCTTGTTGAGGAAGGCCATCTCCTGCAGCCGCCGCGCGATCGTCTCGAAGTCGTAGTCGGTGGTCTCGAAGATGTCGGGATCAGCCCAGAACCGGATGGTCGACCCGGTCTCCTTCGTCTTCTCACCCTGCTTCAGGGTTCCCGGAACCGACCGCTCGTAGGTCTGGAACCACTCGTAGCCGTCGGTGCGGACGTCGGCCTCGAGCCTGCTGGAAAGCGCGTTCACCACCGACACACCGACGCCGTGCAGGCCGCCGGACACCTGGTAGGCGCCCTCCTCGAACTTGCCGCCCGCGTGCAGGACGGTCATCACCACGTCGATGGTGGGGATCCCGGTGGAGTGCATCGCGACGGGGATGCCGCGGCCGTCGTCGGTGACCTGGACGCCGCCGTCCTCGAGGATCCTGACGTCGACCTTGGTGGCGTAGCCGGCCATCGCCTCGTCGACGGCGTTGTCCACCACCTCCCAGACCAGGTGGTGCAGACCGCGCTCGCCCGTGGAACCGATGTACATGCCCGGCCGTTTACGGACCGCCTCCAGCCCTTCGAGGACCTTGATCGACTCGGCGCCGTACTCGGTCGGAGCACTCTTCTTTTGGGCAGGCACGTCGGACGCGTCTCCTCGGGGTTCGCATGAGAGGTCAACTGCCCCTCGTGATCGCTCACCAGTCTACCGAAACATGCCGACTGGACCGACACTGTGGCGGCGTTTCCACCTATCTCACTGGGCCGTGCGCCGAATTTCTCGAACTTCGGTGCGTCAGGACGCTTGAGGACCTCCGATCCGCGCGCCAGACGGCGCACAGCGGATCGCTCGCGACTCATCCGTACGTGTCGCGCGGCCCGCGGCCGGAGATGTGGTAGCGGCCCTTGCGCCAAGACGGCGCCACCGGGCCGACGATCTTCAGCGATGTCACCACGCCGTCGCCGACGGCCGCGGCGATCTTGGCCAGCAGCTGGGACTGCACCATCCGGAGCTGGGTCGCCCAGGCGGTCGATTCCGCCGACACCGTCAGCACCCCGTCGCGCAGTCCGGTGGGCACGGCGTGCTCGGCGATCTGTTCGCCGACCACGGTGGTCCACCGGCCCAGCACCGAACCCTCGGCCACCCGACCCGACCAGCCGCGGCTGCGAGCCAGGTCGCTCGTCGCTGCGCCGAGCGTCTGCGGGTCGCGGGAGTCCGGGCCGGGGCCCGACCAGCTGCGCCGCCGGCCGGTCACCGGCGAGCGCCGAGTCGGGGAGGTGCGGCCGCGGCCGACGTCTTTGCCCTGGCTGCGGGCGGCGCCGCGTGCCTCCTCCAGCGTGCGGCGCACCAGGTCCATTCCGGACAGGCCGGCCAGATGGGCCGGCGGACCCGGCGCGGGATCGCCTGCGTCGTCGTTCTTCTTGGGGATCTCGTCGTCTGTCATGTGTGCACCGTCGATATCCGGCCGTCGTCGCCGTCCGTCATGCGGATCTCGATCCGCCGGACGTCCCAGCCCTCGGGGATGTCCTCAGCGACGGCCGCGGTGACCAGCACCTGCTCCGCGGACTCGGCGACGGTGGCCAACGCCCGCCGCCGCGCGGTGTCCAGTTCAGCGAACACGTCGTCGAGCAGCAGCACCGGGTCGCCTCCGTCGGCGCGCAGCAGTTCGTAGGACGCCAATCTCAGCGAGAGCGCCATCGACCACGACTCACCATGGCTAGCAAAGCCTTTCGCGGGTTGATCGCCGAGCCGCAGCTCGAGGTCGTCGCGATGCGGACCGACCAGGCAGACACCGCGCTCCAGTTCCGCGTCGCGCCGGCTACTCATCGCCGCCAGCAGCGCCGCCTCATAGTGCTGGACGCTGTCGGGTGCCGGCGCGTCGTCGTCCAGCTCGATGCTGGGGCGGTACCGGATGGCGGCCGGCCGCGACGCGGGAGCCAGGAGTTGATAGGCCTTCTCCACCTCGGGGGCGAGTTCGGAGATCAGCACCGCGCGTGCCGCCATCAGCCGGGCCCCGTGGGCAGCGAGGTGGCCGTCCCACACGTCGAGGGTGTCGAGCACACTGCGGTCCCCGCGGTGCCGGCCACCCGCGGCGGTCTTCAGCAGCGCGGTCCGCTGTCGCACCACTTTGTCGTAATCCGCACGCACGCCCGCGATCGCCGGCCTGCGCGTGGTGGCCAGATCGTCGAGGTAGCGGCGCCGGTCACTCGGGTCGCCGCGCACCAGGGCCAGGTCCTCGGGCGCGAACAGCACCGCGCGCAGCACCCCCAGGATCTCGCGCGCACTGCGGACGGGGGAGCGGTTCAGCCGGGCCTTATTCGCACGGCCGCTGGTGATCTCGAGGTCGACGGCGAGTTCGCGGCCGTCGTTGACGACGATCGACGACACCACCGCACGTTCGGCGCCTGTCCGGATCAGTGGTGCGTCCGCACCCACGCGGTGCGACCCGAGGGTCGCCGAGTACCACAACGCCTCAACAAGATTCGTTTTTCCGAAGCCGTTGGGGCCGACGAACACCGTCCGGCCCGGCGTCAGATCGATGTCGATGTGCGCCCAAGACCGGAAATCGGTGAGTGTCACGTGACGGACGTACACGGGCTAACCGGACTCGCTGATCCTCTTGACGGCGTGACCCCCGAACTGGTTGCGCAGCGCCGCGACGGCCTTCATCGTCGGCGAATCCTCCTGACGGGAGGAGAATCTCGCGAACAGGGACGCGGCGATACTCGGCACCGGGACCCGCAACCGGATCGCCTCTTCCACCGTCCACCGGCCCTCACCGGAATCCTCTGTGTAGCCGGAGATCTCGGCGAGCTGCGGATCTTCCTTCAGCGCCTTGGCAAGCAGCTGCTGCAACCACGACCGCACCACGGTGCCGTTGCTCCACGCCTGGTACACCGCCTGCGGATCCGTGATCAGCTCCTCGGCGGCGAGCATCTCGTAGCCCTCGCCGTACGCGGTCATCAGGGCGTACTCCACCCCGTTGTGGACCATCTTCGCGAAGTGACCCGCACCCACCGGCCCCGCGTGCACGAATCCGTCCGCGCGGTCACCCGGCGGCCGCAACGTGTCGAAGATCGGCATGGCCCGCTCGACGTCGGCGTCGCTGCCGCCGACCATCAAGCCGTAGCCCTCCTTCAGGCCCCAGACACCGCCGGAGACACCCGCGTCGATGAACGCGATTCCCTTCTCGGACAGAAGTTTCGCGTGCAGGCCGTCTTCGGTGTAGCGGGAGTTGCCGCCGTCGATCACCAGGTCGCCCTCGCTGAGCTCGTTCGCCAGCGTCGCAATCGTGTCGTGGGTGATGGGTCCCGACGGCACCATCACCCACACCACCCGGGGTGCCGCGAGGGCCTCGGCCAGCGCGCCGATGGTGGGTACGTCGGTCACCTCCGGGCGTGGGTCGAATCCGACGACCTCGTGGCCACCTTCACGCAGGCGCTCCCGCATGTTGAAGCCCATCTTGCCCAGCCCGATCAGACCCAGCTGCATGTATGCCCTCTTCTCCGGCGGTAGGGGCCGGTCAGCCGGGAAGCCGTACCGGCATCAACAGATACACGTAATCGGTCTGGGCGGCCGGGTAGGGGCCACTTGCGCCGACGGTTCCATCATCCTCGCCTGCGGGCCGCAACACAGCGGGACGACTGGGTGTCGTGAAGCCGAACGCCACCCGCTCGGAATGCAACGAACCGAGGCCGTCGGTGAGGTAGGTCGGGTTGAACGCGATGGTCAACGGATCGCCGGCGAACGACACGGGAAGGTCCTCCTCGGCGCGGCCGACGTCGTCCGCACCGGCCGACAGGCGCAGCGCGTCCTCGGAGAACTCCATCCTGATCTGGGCGCCGCGGTCGGCGACGAGTGCGACGCGCTTGATCGCCTCGGTCAGCTCGGCGACGCCGATGGTGGCCACCGCGGTGTGCTCGCTGGGCAGCAGCTGGCGGAATTTCGGGAACTCGGCGTCGAGCAGGCGGGTGGTGCTGCGCTTACCCTCGCTGCGGATGCCGAGCAGGCCTTCCTTGCCGACGGTTGCCCCGGCGCCGAGCGACAGGTGGACGTCGGAACCGTCGGAACCGGCCTTAGCCGCTTCGGCCAGCGTCTTGGCCGGCACCAGCACCGCGGCCTCGATGTCGGCGGTCCCGGTGGACCACGTCAGTTCGCGAACCGCGAGGCGGAACCGGTCGGTCGCCGCCAAAACCACCGATTCGCCGGAGATTTCGACGCGGATCCCGGTGAGCATCGGCAGGGTGTCATCCCGGCCGGCGGCAACCGCGACCTGGCCGATCGCCTCGGCGAACAGACCGGCGGGAACCACACCGGTCTCCTCGGGCAGCGTGGGCAGCGTCGGGTAGTCCTCGACGGCCATCGTCGGGAGCGAGAATCGGGAGCTGCCGCAGGTCAGCGAGACGCGGGTGCCTTCGACGCTGACGTCCACCGGCTTGGCGGGCAACGCCCTGGTGATGTCGGACAGCAGCCGTCCGGAGACCAGAACGCTTCCCGGAGAAGCGATTTCGGCCGCGACGCGGACCTCGGCGGACACTTCGTAGTCGAATCCCGAGATCGTCAGCCCGTCGTCGCTGCCGGTGAGGAGCACCCCGGCGAGCACCGGGACGGTCGGCCGGGTGGGCAGATTGCGGGCCACCCAGGCCACCGCGTCGGCGAAGTCCTCACGCACCAGTCGGAATTTCAGATCCGTGAGACCAGCCGTCGATGTCGTCACGTCCAAAACGTCCCTTCGATGAACCACACAATCAGCGATAACCAGCGGTTTCCCGGCGTCTCAACCCGCGTGACCTGCATGCGATGCGATGACCGTAACGGCTGTCGATGAACCACCGTAGAGCTTTCCGCGCCAACTTGAAAGCTAATCGATCGGGGTGACAACCGGGCACGTGCGGCCGTCCGGCCGGGGTGGTGACGGAGTTTCCCCAGGCGCTGTCTTCAGAGAGGAAACCAATGGATATAAATGAGTAACAGTAATAGGGGCTGTGGACGCTGGGGATGAAGCCGCGTCGGCGCTGGCAGTCATGCGTGTCGAATTGTGAGTGGGCTGTGGACGGGCCGGCTGCGGGCGGTCGGGAACTGTGGAGCACCCGGTCGATGTATGACAACTTCGGCGGTTCGGCCGATCGGCCACCATGTTGTTCACACCGTTGTGCACAGGTCGCGGCGGTGACGAGTGATGCCGATGTGACGGAAGTTTTTCGCCGCGAGGAGTGCGATTCGACGTCCGACGGCACCGCCCGGGCGCGTCGGGATGGCATGGCGGTGCGGGGGAGCGCACGCGAATGGCGCGCGGGACACCGCGCGGGATGAGATGGAGAGCAGGAGCTCAGCGCTTGGAGCGCTGACGGATCCGGGTGGTGAGTTCCTTGACGTGGTCGAACACCTCACGGCGCTCCGCCATCTCGCCGCGAATCTTCTTCTCGGCGTACATCACCGTGGTGTGGTCGCGGCCGAAGGCCTGACCGATCTTCGGCAGCGAGAGCTCGGTGAGCTCGCGGCACAGATACATCGCGATCTGCCGTGACTGTGCCAGCGCCCTGGTCTTGCCCGGGCCGCGCAGTTCCTCCACCGTCGTCTCGAAGTACTCGGCGGTGGCGGCCATGATCGCCGCGGTGCTGATCTGCATGGTGCCGGCATCGGAGATGAGGTCCCGCAGGACGATCTCGGCCAGCGACTTGTCGATCTGGGTCTTGTTCAACGAGGCGAACGCGGTGACTCGGATCAGCGCGCCTTCGAGTTCGCGGATGTTGCGTTCGACGCCGGCCGCGATGAGTTCCAGCACGTCAGCGGGCACGTCGAGGCGGTCCATCTGCGCCTTCTTGCGCAGGATCGCGATGCGCGTCTCGAGTTCCGGCGGCTGGACGTCGGTGATCAGGCCCCACTCGAAGCGGGTCCGCAGCCGGTCCTCCAGTGTGGCCAGCTGCTTGGGCGGCCGGTCGGAGGAGATGACGATTTGCTTGTTCGCGTTGTGCAGCGTGTTGAAGGTGTGGAAGAACTCCTCCTGGATGCCTTCCTTGCCCTCGATGAACTGGATGTCGTCGACGAGTAGCACGTCGATGTCGCGGTAACTGCGCTTGAACGACGCCTTGCGGTCGTCGCGCAGCGAGTTGATGAAGTCGTTGGTGAACTCCTCGGTCGACACGTACTTGACGCGCATGCCGGGGAACAGCCGCTGGGCGTAGTTGCCGGCGGCGTGCAGCAGGTGGGTCTTGCCGAGACCGGACTCGCCCCAGATGAACAACGGGTTGTATGCCCGGGCCGGCGCCTCGGCGATCGCGAGCGACGCGGCGTGGGCGAACCGGTTCGACGCACCGATGACGAAGGTGTCGAAGGTGTAGCGGCGGTTGAGGCTGACGGCGTTGGCGTCGGCGGCCGACGAGTCGGACGCCGGAGCGCGGAAGTACGTCGGCCAGCTCTCCTCGGCGCTGGCGAGCGCCTCCCGGTCGTCGTCGACCTCGTCGGGCTCGGTGACCGCGGCCGGTGGCGGTGATCCGGTGGCGTCGTCGGCGTCGTCGGTCGAGGGGGTGGCGATGCGCACCCCGAGCTCGACCCGCTGACCGAGGTGCCGGCTGAGCGCGGAGATGATCGGCTCGCGGAGGTGGCGTTCGATCTCGTTCTGCACGAACGGCGTGGGCACCGACAGCAGGGCAAAGCCCTCGGTGATCACCAGCGGCTTGACGAGTTTCAGCCAGGCCCTTTGCTGAGGAGTCAGGACGGGCAGTGGGCCGGAGCCGTTGCGGTCGCGGGTGTCGGCGTCGCCGTTGAGGTCGGCCAGCACGTTGTTCCACACGGCGACGAAGGGTGGGTCGGGGTCAGCAGTCAATTGACGCCTACCCCCTCGTGGTCGGTCCAAGGACGACCAAAGGAACGAAGACGGTCTGTCCACATGGTTATCCACAGTCTGTGGATAGAGACAGTACGTCGCCGCTCTCTGTTGTCTACCGGCGGGGACGCCGCAGGCCGGGGCTCGTCACAGTGGTGATGCATGCTGTGGGCTCTCGGTGCGGTGGGCATCCTCGCTTCGTTGTCGCCGCCGGCCCCGGTCTGGGAACGGCATTGCCAGAAGCTAACAGTTTTCTCTCGACGTGCCAACCGTTCTGCAACATTGTTTGTCCACTCCTGGACAGCTTCTCGAAGACGGTGAAGGTTGTGACTGATGTGAAGTTTTCCGGGCCCCGGAGGAGCGGTCCGAGCAGGTTTGACCCAGCGAAATCTCGTCAGTACCCTCGAACAGTCGCCCGCACGTGGCGACACGGCTGCGACCCGGGGTCCGGAGACCGCGCCGGTTAGCAAGACGCATGAGCTTACCAACGGCGACCGCGTCCACCGACACAGTCCGCTGTGCGTGGCGCGTGGCCGCCACTCGTAACGAGGAGATATTGCCGTGGCCAAGGGCAAGCGGACCTTTCAGCCCAACAACCGCCGGCGTGCGCGCGTCCACGGCTTCCGGTTGCGGATGCGCACCCGCGCCGGGCGTGCGATCGTCTCGGGTCGTCGTCAAAAGGGCCGTCGTTCGCTCACTGCGTGATCCGACGCAGGATCTAGCGCGGTGCTTCCGGCCCGGTACCGGATGACGCGGTCGACGGAGTTCAGTTCCACGGTCAGTCAAGGGGTGCGCTCGGCGCACCCCGATCTGGTGCTGCACGCCGCCCTCGACACCGTGGATGACAGCGGTCCGAGGATCGGTCTCGTCGTGGCCAAGTCGGTCGGCAACGCCGTCGTGCGCCACCGGGTGTCCCGGCGGTTGCGTCACGTGGCGCGGACCGTGCTCGACGACCTCGACAGCCGCGACCGTTTGGTGATCCGAGCGCTGCCGAACTCCGCCCGTGCGGTCTCGCCCGATCTGGAGCGCCAGTTGCGCGACGGTCTCGCTCGCGTGCGGCGCCGGCGGGGGACATCGCGATGAGTCGGCTGCGGGGCACGGGTGCGATGGCGGCGCGGGCGGTCATCGCGGCCATCCAGCTCTACCGGCACACTGTCTCGCCGCTGCGATTGCCGACCTGCCGGTTCATGCCGACCTGCAGTCAGTACGCCGTCGACGCGCTGACCGAGTACGGACTGGTGCGCGGCGGATGGTTGGCCGTCATCCGGCTCGCCAAGTGTGGCCCCTGGCATAGGGGAGGATGGGATCCGATCCCGGAGCGTGGCAGCGGCGCGTGCGCGCACTCCGAGCATGCGAGCGGCACCGAAGCGGCCGACGACGACCAAGTCTGGAGCAAGGCGAGTGTTTAACTGGTTCAGCCTCGACATCATCTACTACCCGGTGTCGGCGATCATGTGGGTCTGGTACAAGGCCTTCTCCGCCATCCCGTTCCTGGGTCCGGACAACTTCTTCACGTGGACGCTGACGGTGATGTTCCTCGTGTTCACCCTGCGCGCGATCCTCTACAAGCCGTTCGTGCGGCAGATCCGCACCACCCGGCAGATGCAGGAACTGCAGCCACAGATCAAGGCGCTGCAGAAGAAGTACGGCAAGGACCGCCAGCGGATGGCGCTCGAGATGCAGAAGCTGCAGCGCGAGCACGGCTTCAACCCGATCCTGGGCTGCCTGCCGATGCTCGCGCAGGTGCCGGTGTTCCTGGGCCTCTATCACGTGCTGATGTCGTTCAACCGGACGCAGACCGGCATCGGCCGGCTCGGGCTGTCGGTGGAGGAGAACCGCAGCCTGGGCAACTACGTGTTCAGTGCGACCGACGTCGGGCACTTCCTGGACGCGAACCTCTTCGGCGCCCCGCTCGGCGCGACGATGATTCAGCAGCACGGCCTGCTGGCGTTCACCGAATTCAACCGCCTGTCGGTGATCCTGGTGGGCGTGCCGATCGCGCTCCTGGCCGGCATCGCCACCCACTTCAACAGCCGGGCGTCGGTGGCGCGGCAGAGCATCGAAGCGGCGGCCAACCCGCAGACGGCGATGATGAACAAGCTCGCCCTGTACGTCTTCCCGCTCGGCGTCATCGTCGGCGGACCGTTCCTGCCGCTCGCGGTGATCATGTACTGGCTCGCCAACAACATCTGGACCTACGGACAGCAGCACTACGTCTTCGGCAAGATCGAGAAGGAAGAAGAAGCCAAGAAGACCGAGGCGCAGGAACGTCGAGCCGCCAATGCGCCGGCGCCTGGCGCCAAGCCGAATCGGGCGCGCAAGGCGTCGGCGGCCGCCCCGGGCAAGGACGTCGCCGCGGGCGAGCCGGAGTCCGAAGCCGCGGAGCCCGCGAGCACCGCAACGGTCGATGGAGAGAGCAACGGCAGCCCCACGAAGGCGGCCGGCGGAGAACAGGTCGCCAACCGCACGCCGCGGCCGGGCGCCCGTCCGAAGAAGCGAAAGCGTTGACCAGTCCGCGGACTGGGGGAGAGGGAGAGACACAGATGACGGACGCTGATACCACCGAGCGCACCGACGAGCTCGACGCCGGCCTCGAGCAGGCTGACGCCGAGGAGACCGCCGCCCGGCCTGCGGGGGAGGACCTCGAGGACCGATTGGTCGCCGAGGGCGAGATCGCCGGGGACTACCTGGAGGAGCTGTTGGACCTCCTCGACTTCGACGGCGACATCGATCTCGACGTCGAGGGCGACCGTGCGGTGGTGAGCATCGACGGCGGCACCGACCTGAACAAGCTCGTCGGCCGCAAGGGCGAGGTGCTCGACGCACTGCAGGAACTGACGCGGCTGGCCGTGCACCAGAAGACGGGTGAGCGGAGCCGGCTGATGCTGGACATCGCCGGGTGGCGGCGCAATCGTCGTGACGAGTTGGCAACGCTGGGCGACAAGGTGGCCCGCCGGGTGCTGGAGTCCGGGGAGCGCGAGGAGTTGGCGCCGATGACCCCGTTCGAACGCAAGATCGTGCACGACGCGGTGGCCGCGGTCGAGGGCGTGCACAGCGAGAGCGAAGGCGTGGAGCCGTCCCGCCGTGTTGTCGTCCTCGCTGACTGACCTTCTGAGTTACACCGGTGTAGTTCTCTCGAGCGGTTCGGCGGAGGGATGTTTCACGTGAAACATGCTGACGCCGGGCCGCCACCGGAGGCGGGGCGGACCCTGTTCGGGGACCGCCTGCGTGACGTCCAGCGCTACGCGGAGATCCTCGCCGGCGCTGGCGTCGAGCGCGGGCTGATCGGGCCACGCGAGGTCGAGCGACTGTGGGAACGCCACGTCCTCAACAGTGCGGCGATGGCCGAGTTGCTCACCCCGCACGAGCGGCTGGTGGATATCGGCAGCGGGGCCGGGTTGCCCGGGATACCGTTGGCCCTGGCCCGGCCGGACCTCGAGGTGACCCTCGTGGAACCGATGCTCCGCCGTAGCGAGTTCCTCACCGAAGTGATCGCGGAGTTGGGACTCGCCGTGGGCGTCGTCCGCGGCCGGGCCGAGGACAAGGCGGTGCGCGAACAGGTGGGGGAGATGGACGTCGTCACGTCACGCGCCGTCGCCTCGTTGGACAAGCTCGCCCGGTGGAGCATTCCGCTCCTTCGGGACGGTGGCCGCATGATCGCCCTCAAGGGCGAGCGCGCCGAGTCAGAGATCGAAGAGCACCGGCGTGTGCTGGCGTCGGTTGGCGCCGTCGATGTGAGGGTGTTGAAATGTGGCGCGGACTATCTAGATCCACCGGCGACCGTGGTCGTGGCGCGGCGCGAGGTGAAGAAGCCGAGATCGGCTCGGTCGGAACGAACGGGCAGGAGAACTCGATGAGGCCGGGGCCAGACAGCGAACGGACCGGGCCGCGCGGTGGGGCCGCTCCGGTTCCACCGACCGGTGCGGCGGTGCCGCCGCGAGCGTCCGTCGCCGGACCGCCGGCGGGTGGCGGCTCGCAGCCTCCCCGCGATGTTTCACGTGAAACATGGCAGCGCGGCGGGAGCGGCGGTGCATGGACCGACGATGCCGGCATCGACACCCCGATCGGCGCCGAGGCCGAACGGGCGGTGCGCCTGCTGCACACCACGCAGGGTCACCTCCCGCGGCCGGCGCACCAACGGGTCTTCACCATCGCCAATCAGAAGGGCGGCGTCGGCAAGACCACCACGGCGGTGAACGTCGCGGCGGCGCTCTCGTTGCAGGGCCTCAAGACCCTGGTGATCGACCTCGACCCGCAGGGCAATGCCAGCACCGCGCTCGGCATCGAGCACCGCCCCGGCACTCCGTCGTCCTACGAGGTCCTCATCGGGGAGATCCCCGTCGCGGAGGCGCTGCAGCGCAGCCCGCACAACGAACGGCTGTTCTGCATCCCGGCGACCATCGACCTCGCGGGTGCCGAGATCGAATTGGTCAGCATGGTGGCGCGCGAAGGCAGGCTGCGAACCGCGCTGGCCGAGCTCAAGCAGTTCGACTTCGACTACGTGTTCATCGACTGCCCACCGTCGCTCGGACTCCTGACGATCAACGCCCTTGTGGCTGCGCCGGAGGTGTTGATCCCGATCCAGTGCGAGTACTACGCGCTGGAAGGTGTCGGCCAGTTGCTTCGCAACATCGAGATGGTCAAGTCGCACCTCAACCCCGAACTCAACGTGTCGACCGTCATCCTCACCATGTACGACGGCCGCACCAAGCTCGCCGATCAGGTCGCCGCGGATGTCCGAGCGCACTTCGGCAGCAAGGTGCTGCGGACGGTGATCCCGCGCAGCGTGAAGGTGTCCGAGGCGCCCGGCTACGGCATGACGATCCTCGATTACGACCCGGGCTCACGCGGCGCGCTGAGCTATCTCGACGCGAGCCGTGAACTCGCCGAACGGGGTGCACCGGGCGAGGCCCCGCCGCGATGAGCACCCACGCAACAGCACATCCGTGACGAGAGGACGACGATGACTCAACCCACCCGCAAGCGCAGCGGCCTCGGACGTGGTCTGGCATCCCTCATCCCGACCGGTCCGGCCGACGAGGGCGGCCCGGGCACCATGGGTCCACGGATGGGTGACGCGGCCGCCGACGTGGTGATCGGCGGGCTACCGGTCGCCGAGTCGAGCGATGTCGGCGCCGTGTACCGGGAGATCGATCCGGCGACCATCGAGCCCAACCCGCGCCAGCCCCGGCAGGTCTTCGACGAGGAGGCACTCGCCGAACTGGTGCACTCGATCCGCGAGTTCGGTCTGATGCAGCCGATCGTCGTAAGGGCCGTCAGCACCGGTCCGGAGACACCGCGCTACCAGTTGGTGATGGGGGAGCGGCGGTGGCGGGCGGCCCAGCAGGCCGGCCTGGCCACCATCCCGGCCATCGTCCGCGAGACGGCCGACGACAGCATGCTGCGCGACGCGCTGCTGGAGAACATCCACCGCGCCCAGTTGAACCCGCTGGAGGAGGCGGCCGCCTATCAGCAGTTGCTCGAGGAGTTCGACGTCACCCACGATGAACTCGCGACGCGGATCGGCCGCTCCCGTCCGCTGATCACCAATATGATCCGGCTGCTGCGCCTGCCGATCGCCGTTCAGCGCCGCGTCGCCGCCGGGGTGCTGTCCGCCGGCCATGCCCGCGCCCTGCTCTCGCTCGAGGGTGGTCCGGAGCGGCAGGAGGAACTCGCCGCCCGCATCGTGGCCGAGGGGTTGTCGGTGCGCGCCACCGAGGAAGCGGTCACTCTGGCCAACCGGGGCGACGGCTCGGCCCCCTCGGCCCCTCGGCGCAAGCCGATTCAGATGCCGGGCCTGCAGGACGTTGCTGAGAAGCTGTCCTCGGCCTTCGACACCCGCGTCACCGTGAGCCTGGGCAAACGCAAGGGCAAGATCGTGGTGGAGTTCGGGTCGGTCGACGACTTGCAGCGGATAGTGGACTTGATGAACTCGTCGCAACGATGACCGGCCACACACGGTAATTACGTCACTGTGACACTGATGCCACTGCGCACGTCGGACCGCATTCGTCGTCTAAGGAATCGTGATGCGCGACAACCTGTTTCGTCTGAAAATGTGATTTGGTCGCGGGAAGCGGCGGAAACCGGGCCCGGCTCGGCGGGCTTCCCTATCCTGGAGGCGCACACGCGCACGCCAGCCCACCGACGAATCCGGGGAATCTAGTGCCGGCCCGAATCACGCCTCTTCGGCTCGAGGCATTCGAACAGCTGCCGAAGCATGCGCGCCGCTGCGTCTTCTGGGAGGTGGATCCGTCCACCCTCGGCACCGACGACCACCTCAGCGACCCGGAATTCGAGAAGGAAGCGTGGCTGTCGATGGTCATGCTCGAGTGGGGTTCATGCGGGCAGGTCGCCATCCACGCGGCGCCCGGCTTCGAGGACGCGGCGCCGACCGACGACACCGGCTCCTGCCTTGGGTACGCGTTCTACGCGCCGCCCCGCGCCGTCCCGCGCGCCCGGCTCTTCCCGACCGGACCGGTGAGCGCCGACGCGATCCTGCTGACGACCGTCGGCGTCGAATCCGGCGACGGCTGCGACGGGCTGTCGCGCAGCCTGCTGACATCGGTGGTGAGCGACCTCGTTCGACGGGGCGTCCGCGCGCTCGAGGCATTCGGCAGGACCGCCGAGGCGGCCGAGCTCGCCGACCCGCGGCTGGTGCCGGGCGATCTCGGGGCGGTCGTCGAGACACTCGGCGACTGTTCGGTGGATCAGTGCATCATCGCCGCCGACTTCCTCGAAGACGTCGGCTTCACCGTCGTCGCCCCGCACCGGTACTTCCCGCGACTGCGCCTCGAACTGGAACAGGGCCTCGGTTGGAAAGCCGGTGTCGAGGCGGCGTTGGAACGGCTGCTCGAACACGCACAGTTGGAGCAGCCCGTCGGCGCCGGCGCGGGCCGCATCGGATAGTCGCCAGACGCGAGGCAAGTCGTTGAGCCGACGAGGGATTCAGTCCCGGTCGTGGTGACACACCGCTTCGAGCATCACGCCGAACGGGTCGAGCCAGAAGGTCGCGAAGTAGGGCGGCTGGTACTGCGGGAACGACTGGGGCTCATGCACCACGTCGGCGCCGATCCGCTGGACGAGCCGGTGTACGGCATGTACGGCCGAGCGCGTCTTCACCATGAATGCGAGATGCTGCAGTCCGGCGCGGTGACGTGAGTAGGGGGCGGCCTCGACGGCCGGATAGAAGAACAGATACGTACCGGGCTTGCCGCCGGCCGGACGGAAGGCGAATTGGTCGTCGGCGGCCAGGAACGCCTCGAACCCGACCACCGGCATCAGCTCGTCGTAGTACTTCTTCGCGGCGACGAGGTCGGGGACGTTGACTCCGAGGTGGCCCAGCATGTCTCGGCGCGGCACCGTCCCGCTAGGACGGGAGCCGCCCCGCCTGCTCCACCGACAGTTCGTGCGCCAGCAGCTCGGCGAACGTGAAAGTCCCTGTGGGACGGTCGTTCTTGCCGAGCAGGTACAGCCGCTTCACCGCGGCGAGGATGCCCTCGGCGACCGAGTCACGGGTCTGCGTCGACACCAGCAGCGAGCGGTCCTGCGGGTTGGTGATGTACCCGACGTCGACCTGCACGGTAGGCATCCGGGTCAGCCGGAGCAGGTCCCACGTCCTGCCATGGGTGCGGCAGTCACGTAATCCGGTGCGGGCCACCACTTCCCGCTGGATGAAGTCGGCGAGGTTGCGGCCGATGGTGGACACCGAACCGTGTGAGTTCCCGAAGTGGAACGACGCGACGCCGTTCGCCGACGGACTCGACTGGGTGGCGCAGCGCAGACTGATCATCAGGTCCGCACCGACGGTGTTGGCCGTCTCGGCCCGTTCGGCATCCGTCAGCGCCCGGTTGTTGGGCCGCGACAGGAACGTCTCCATGCCGATCGCGGTCATCCGGCCCTCGAGCCGACTCGCCAAGTCCCACAGGATGTCTGCTTCGCTGATCGGGCCTTCCGGGCCGTTCATGATCAGCCCGTGGTCTGCGCCGCCGCGGCCCGGATCGATGATCACCCGCTTACCCGACAGCCGGGGTCCCGAGCGCCGCACCAGCTCCTCCTCGCGGATCGCGTGCGGCGAACCGCCGGTCACCCTGGAGCCGAGGAAGTACAACGACCGCAACGTCTCCGGGCCGCAGATGCCGTCCGGGTACAGGCCGTACTCGCGCTGATAGGACATCAACCCGTTGTGCGTCTGCAGCCCGAAGTGACCGTCGACCAGGCCGGTGTAGAAACCCAGGTCCTGCAGCCGGGCCTGCAGTGTGGCGACGTCGTCGCCGTACATCGGGGCGCCGAACTGGTGGGCCAGCGTGCGGGCGCCGAGGCGGTAGGAGGCCTCTTTGAGCGCACGGTAGGTGGCTTCGCCGACGATGCCGTCGACCAGCAGGCCGCGGTGCTGCTGAAATGCACGGACGGCGTGGTCGAGCTCGCCGTCGAACACGTCGAGCGCGACGTGCTTGCCGGTGCTCAGGTCATCGTCCGGGCTGTCGATCAGGCCCAGTGCGGACAATGCCGCGCGGACCTCGGTGACCGCACCCCCGCGGTCACCGCGACGAAGAATCGACATACTGGCCCTCCAGGATGGCCTTTCGATCCGGCTGACAGAAAATGACAGCGCCGACTATTTCATGAACCGCTAGCCAGTATTGTCGCAGACCTTCGCCGGAATCCGGAAAACCGCAGGCGGGTCGTGGTTGCCGCGTGGCGGATGTCAGACCAGGTCGGCCAGTTCGCGGAGCAGCGCGGCCTTGCCCTTGGCGCCGACGATGCGCTTCACCGCTTCGCCGTCCTTGAACAGGATCATGGTCGGGATCGACACCACCTGGAAGTCGCGGGCGGTGTTCGGGTTGGCGTCGACGTCGAGCTTCGCCACGGTCAGCGCGCCGGCCTTCTCGCCGGCGATCTCCTCGAGCACCGGGGCGACCATCTTGCACGGGCCGCACCAGGTGGCCCAGAAGTCCACCAGAACCGGTGTGCTGCTTGACAGTACGTCGTCGGCGAACGAGTCGTCGGTGACGGCGACCGTCGCGGAGGTCTCGGGCATCGTAAATTCTCCTTCGGTTCGGACTGTGGTTTGAGACGGGGTCAGATCGGCGCTGAGATCTCTTGATCACTCGGGGCGGCGCCGACCTCGGCGAGCCAGCGCTCAGCGTCGATGGACGCCGCGCAGCCGCTGCCTGCCGCGGTGATCGCCTGCCGGTAGACCCGGTCGACGAGGTCGCCCGCGGCGAACACGCCCTCGATCGACGTGCTCGTGGTGCGGCCCTCGACCTGCACGTAGCCGTCGGGGTCGAGCTCCACCTGACCGCGCACGAGATCCGAGCGCGGGATGTGCCCGATGGCGACGAACACGCCGGTGACGGCGAGCTTGGACTCCTCGCCGGTGATGGCATCGCGCAGCCGGATGCCGGTCACCTTGGGGTCGCCCTCGATCTCGGTCACCTGGGTGTTGGTCAGGAATGTGATCTTCTCGTTGGCGCGTGCCCGATCGAGCATGATGCGGGACGAGCGGAACTCCTCGCGCCGGTGGATCACGGTGACGCTGCGGGCGAACCGGGTGAGGAACGTGGCCTCCTCCATCGCGGAGTCGCCGCCACCGATCACCGCGATGTCCTGGTCGCGGAAGAAGAACCCGTCGCAGGTCGCACAGGTGCTGACGCCCATCCCGAGCAGCGTGTCCTCGCCGGGCACGCCGAGGTGGCGGGCCGCGGCGCCCATCGCCAGGATCACCGCGCGCGCCCGGTGGGTCTCGTCGCCGACGGTCACCGTCTTGACCGGACGCTCCAGCGACACCGCGTCGACGTCCTCCATCCGCAGGTCGGCGCCGAAGCGCAGGGCCTGCTCGCGCATCTCGTCCATCAGTTCAGGACCGGTGATGCCGTTGCGGAAGCCGGGGAAGTTCTCCACCTCGGTGGTGGTCATGAGTGCGCCGCCGAACTGGGTGCCCTCGAAGACCAGGGGCTCGAGCTGGGCACGGGCGGCGTAGATCGCCGCGGTGTAACCCGCCGGGCCAGAACCGATGATGATCAGGTCGTGGACCTTCGATGAGGTGGTCATGTGGGCCTTTCTGCCGTATCACGCCGGCACGGGTACAAACACCAGCCTAGGTCCGGGTGTTCCCCGACCGGCTGTGGTCAGACTACGACCGGCGCGAGTGTGCGGCGGTCAACACCCGGGCCGGGGGTGGGGCGGCGCCGCCCGCAGTGCCGCGGTGACACCCGCCGTCACCGCGGCGGGCACACCGCCCGCCGACGCGTCGTCACCGCCCAGATGCGCGAGGTCACGCCGGACGCGGTCCAGCGCCGCAAGCGTGGCGGCCGCCGCGGGATCGGTGCGCAACCGGCGCCACAGCCGGGCGGCCGTCTCGGCGTCGAGGGTGCCGGCCTGCAGGTCGGCCAGGAGTTCAGGCGTGATCGGGCCGTCGGGCGGCGCGGCGTCCGTGCGCCCCTCGTCCGGCATCGCCGCTCCCGTCCTTCCGTCGCGTCGCCACTGGCCTGCCCGCCCAGTCTCCACCATGGGTGCCCGCGATGCGGCGCCCTGCCCGCGGTTCGCGCGTCGGTTCGGCGCCCGCATCGAAGTAGTGCAGTGCCTCGGCGAGTTTGGCGCGGGCCCTGCTGCACCGGCTCTTGACGGTGCCCTCGGGCACGCCGAGCATGCGCGCGGTCTCGGCCACCGTGTAGCCCTGCATGTCGACGGCGACCACCGCGGCCCGCTGCTCGACCGGAAGTGTCAGCAGGGCGCGTTCCACCACGATCGCGGTGTCGACGCGGGCGGTGGAGTCGCCGGCGGGCAGGGCGTCGTCGAGCAGCGCGGTGGTGGGGTGGTTCTTGTTGCGGCGCAGCCGGTCCAGGCAGGCGTTGACGACGATGCGGTAGAGCCAGCTGCTCACCGCCGAGTCGAACCGGAAGGCGTGCGCCTTGCGGTGCGCCTTGAGCATGGCGTCCTGCAGCGCGTCGGCGGCGTCCTCGGGGTTGCGGCTGGTGACCAGCGCCAGCCGGTAGAGCTGTCGCTCGTGGCGCAGGAACAGCACCTCGAACGCGTACCGGTCACCCGCGACGTGCGCGGCCAGCAGGTCCGCGTCCGACTGGCCGTGCGTCACCCCCGGTGGTTCAGAGGTTCCCCCGAAGCTCTCCACAGCCGAACACTAAACGGCGCCGGAGGGCGTTCGAGGCACCAGTTTGCGCCGGTGGCTCCCACCGCGGGTTCAGCGCTGCAGGACCTGGGGACAACGCCTCAGGAGGCGGCCTCGAGGGTGACCTCGGCGATGTCGCTGCGGCTCTCCCCGTCGACCTTGCCCAGCTTCGAGACCCAGACCAGGACGTTCGACGTCGGCGCCGCGTCGCTGATCTCGATGGTGTTCGAGCCGGGGCGCACCGGCGTCGCGGGGGTGAGTTCGGTGGTGTCGTCCAGCGACGACGGGGAGGGCGACGAGGCGGACCGGATCTCCACCTCGGTGCCGGTGCTGTTGAGGTCGATCTTCACCGCGGACAGCGTGGTGGGCTCGGAGAGTTCGAGCATCAACCCCACCCCGTTCTTGAAGTTCGGGAACGGTTCGGGGTCGGAGTAGGTGTCGATCGGCCATACGGTGGAGGCGTTGCCGTCGATCGCCAGGCCGGCCTCGTCGGGCGCGTCGGCCTCACCCTCGGGCGAGAACACCGTCACCCGAACGGGTTTCACGGCGGTGCCGCTGCCGCCGCCGGACTCGCCGGCCTCGGTCGACGACGGGGCGTTCAGTCCCAGTTCGTCGCCGTCGAGGCCGCCGCCGACATCGCCGAAGATGCGGCTGAGCACCGTGGCGAGCACGATCAGCGCCACCACCAGGATCGCGCCGCCGATCGCCAGCCCCACCATCAGGCCCTTGCGGCGACGGGCCACGAACTCGGGGTCGTCGTCCGGTGCGGGGCGTGCCCGCTCCGGCCCGTTCGGCTGGTCGACGGGGTTGATCTGCTCGGTGCGGTCGGCGATCGCGGTCGCCTGCTGGAGCAGGTTCAGCAGCGTGGGCGCGCTGCGGATGCCGCCGTCGGGTTGTATCGCGTGGGCGGCTGCCGCCGAGATCTGGAACGGGATGTCACGGTCCACCGACCGCGGTTCCACCGGATTGCCCGCGGTGTCCAGGTCGGCGGGCCGCAGGCCGCTCGGCACCCCCGATTCCTCGAGTGGCCAGCGGTTGACCAGCAGCGCGTACAGCGAGGCGCCGATCCCGCGGATGTCGTCCTCCGGCGTCGCGTCGGGCATGGTCGCGGGGAACGCCAGCGCCACGTCGCCCTCGATGCTGACCCGGACGCGGCTGGGATGGTCGATCGAGAGCGACACCCCGGAACGGTGCGCGGCCTCGGCCGCGGCGGCCAGGCTCTGCATGGCGCGGGCGCCGCCGATCGGCGACGGCGAGGTGTCGGCGACCTCGGCCAGCGAACCGCCGCGGATCCACTCCGACACGATCAGCCCGCCCGAACCGGTATTGGCGACGTCGAGAACGCGTGCCACCCCCGGCATGTCGATGCGGCTGAGCTTGAGGGTGCGGCCGAGGATCTCCTGCAGCTGGTCGTCGGGCAGGGTCGCGTCGGGGTCGACGAACGTCAGGGCGACCTGGCGGTCCAGCGCGGTGTCCACGGCCTGCCAGAACTGCAGGTTCGGCGGGCCGCCGTGGAAGACGAGTAGGCGGTAGCGGCCGTTGGCGATGGTGGCGCCGGGGATGAGGTGAACATCCTCGTCGGAGGTGGCGGCCTCGATGGCTGGTTCGCGCGGCGCGTCGAACGGCAGCGACTCACGCGTCGGGTCGCCGCCGTAGTCGGCGGGCGGGCGGCCCGATGCGGGCATCGGCGTCGTGCCGTTGGACACTTCGGCCGTGACGTCCCTGTCGGCGCCAGCATCGTCGGAGTAGCCGACGTCGGGCTGGAAGTCGTCGGCGGTGGCGCGGGGAAGCTTGGTGGTGGCGGTGCGGTCCGGCGCAGGTACGGCGCCACCCGCGGGTTCGTCGGTCACCGCTGGTCCTTTCCGCATCCCTGCCCCCGCCGGGGGTCCTGGCCAGCCGGCGGGCGGTCCTGGCCGCCGTCGTTCCGGATGGAGATTCCTGTGCTCAGGGTACGGGAACCGGCCATCCGGGCGTGGCGAGACGGCACGCCCCGCGGGCGCCGCGGGCACCGCGGGTGCGCGTCCGAACCGCCGCCGGACCGCCGCAAGCGCCGCGGTCGCCTCGGGCACCCGCGCGCCGATCAGAACCCCGGCGATGATCGGCCCCATCAGCAGTCCGATGACCGCCAGCCGCACCAGCGAACCGCCTGCGCCGAAGCGTTCCGTCAGCGACTCGAGCCCGAGCAGCTGGTCGGCGACGTGCGCGACCAGCCCGGCGAGCAGTGACGCGGTGACCGTCACCAGGATCGTGCGCACCACCTGCGTGTCGAAGAGCCGTCCGCCGGGCGGACGCAGATGGGAGCGCAGCAGCAGATAGCCGACCACGGCGCCGGCGATGAAGCCCAGTCCGTTGGCCAGGCCCAGGTAACCGGCCACCAGCTGGGGGTCGTCGGTCAGGTGCGGAGCGGCCAGTGATCCGGCGATCTTCACCGCGGTGATGAACACGATGACGGCGATCGGCGTCCACGGCCGTTCGCGGGCGTAGAACACCCGGAGTTGGAGCAGCACCAGTGCGTAAGGGACCAGCGTGAACGCCGAGAGGGTGATCGCCATGCCGAGGTAGCCGGCGGCCTCGGGGGTGAAGTTGCCGTAGGCGAACAGCGCGCTGCCGATCGCAGGCCCGCCGACGGTCATCACCGCCACGATCGGGATCAGGGTCACCATGGTCAACCGGGTGGCCAGCGACAGGTCGGCCCGCACGGCGGGGAGGTTGTCGGCGGCGGCGTTGCGGCTCAGCCTCGGCATCACCACGGTCAGCACCGTCACGCCGATCACGCCGAAGGGCAGCATCAGGACGATCCAGGTGTAGTTGTAGATCGCCGGCCCGGATGCCGCCGCGGTGCTGGCGATCTGATTGCCCACGATCAGGCCGAGCTGGCTGATCAGCACGTAGCAGACCATCGCGGCGGCCATCGCGCCGAACCTCTTGAGCCGGTCGTCGAGCCCCCACAGCGGGCGCAGGCTGATGCGTTCCTTGCGGATTGCCACCAGCAGCACCACGGTCTGCGCGACCACACCGAGGGTGGTGCCGATGCCCAGCACCAGCAGTTTGGCGTTGCCCATCTCCACCGGGTCGAGCGACAGTTCACCGGGCACCAGCATGTAGACGCCGAGCGTGAGGATCGCGATCACGTTGTTGATCACCGGTGCCCACGCAGGCGGGCCGAACACGTTGCGAGTGTTGAGGATCGCGGTGAACACCGACGACAGCCCGTAGAACAGCACCTGGGGCAGCAGCAGGAACGCGAAGGCGACCGTCAGCGGGCTGTTGACCTGCGGGTCGTCGCCCAACATCAGGCGCACCAGCAGGGGAGCGGTGGCCACCGACAGCACGGTGGTGACCAGTAGGAGGGCGGTGGCCAGCGTGAACAGCCGCCGTACGAACGCGGTGCCGCCGTCGGCGTCGTCGCGCTCGGCCCGGGCCAGCACCGGGATGAAGATCGCGGTGAACGTGGCCTCGAGCACCAGGGCCGCGATGAGGTTGGGCAGCTGGTTGGCCACCGAGAAGGAACTCAGCAGCGCGTCGCCGAGCAGGTAGGCCAGCAGCGCCATCCGCAGGAAACCGGTGATGCGGCTGATCAGCGTCGCCAGTGCCATGCCCCACGACCGCGAGACCACGGCGGCGTCGGAGAGTTCGGGGCGGCCCGCCCGCCGTCGCGGGGCGGGTCCGCGGGGGATGCGCTGGCGCGGTGGTGGCGGCGGCAGCCGGCGGGGCGGGGGCGGAGGTCGACCGCGTGGTACTCGACATGCTCTCGCCGTGGGAGGTGCTCG
>NZ_JACKSJ010000177.1 GCF_025821665.1 [Mycobacterium] manitobense | reverse complement strand
GGCGGCGCGACGGGCGGAGGAGCGACGGGGCCGCCCGGTGGCGGCGGTGGGGGAGGTGGTGGCGGCGGCGCGCCAGGCGGCGGAGGCGGAGGTGGTGGTGTCGGGGGAGCGTAGGGGCCGCCGGCACAGATCGGATTGGTGGGCTGGCTGATGCACGCGATGTCCGCCGGCCCGGTCGGGATGCCGGAACCGGGGGGAGGAGGTGGCGGCGGTGCGGGATCGTCGGGTCCCGGTGGGTTGTCGAGGCACCTGGGCAGCCACGGCTTCACCTGGCATTCAGGATCGTTCGGGTTCGGTTGTGCGTTCGCGGTGCCCATCGCACTGGCGGCGGCGATGCCGATGCCAGCAAGGACCACACCTGCTCTGGTCATCGCGCCGCGGAGCCCCGAAGTCGTCGCCCAACCCATCCACTGCTCCTCACGTGCGGACCCAACGAGCCGTCCCGGCGTTTGCCGTTGCCGGCGTAACGCCGCTTATCGTGACACGGCCGCGTGTTGGTTGTCCGGGAAACACGTGCAGTCCAGACACGCCTCGAGTCGTAGATGAATTGACGCCCGGGTCGATATTCGGGCTGGTAGGAGCCCGCAGTAGTAGGTCATCGCCCGGAGCGCAATGCGCCGAAGGTGTGCGACGACCGGCGGTGCCATGCGCCGCGGCGACGTGCCCGCGGCGCAGGCGGCGAGTCGCCCGGTCTGTCGTCGCGGTTTGCGGGCCGGACTCAGCGGTGGTGGATGTCGGCTTCCTCGATCACCACGTCGCCGGTTTCAGAGCGCGCGGTGACATCGCCGACGGCGGCGCCGGGATCGTCGGTCTCGGGAACCGCGACCGTCGCCGACTGACCCGATTGGGTGCGCACCAGGTAGGGGCCGCGGCCGGGCAGGCCGATCACCACGTCGCCGCTGCGGCTCACCGCGTCGACGACGCGCGGTGCGGTGCCGCGGAAATCGACCGCGATGTCTCCGTCGGAGGTGCTGGCGCTGAATGTCTCCCGCACCGAGACCGGGTGGTGCGAGGCCACCTCGCCGTCGACGGTGTGGACCTCGATCCGGCGTGCGGCGCCGCTGAGGATGACCGCCCCGTCGTCGGTGCGGGCGATCAACTGGTCGACATCGGCCTGCGCCAGCACGACGCCGGTCCGCTGCTGGGTGCGCACGGTGAGCCTGCGCGCCTGTTCCGGCGGCAGCGTGACGGTGATCTCGCCGCCGCGCGCCCACTTCAACATCGGCGACGGTGACTCCTCGATCGTCACGCGCCGCTCGGCGCCTGCACCTGTCACCGAGAGCCGGTGTTCGCCGCTGCGGTTGGTGTTCACCAGTCGCAGATCGACCCGGGGTTCGCGGGCCGCCCGGTCGGCGGTGATGCGGATGGCGACCGGCACCTCGCCGCTGTCGACGACGAGCGAGCGCATCGCGGCGGGCAGTGCCTGGCTGTCGGCGATCACTCGGACCGTGCTGACACCCCAGGCCGTGACCCCGAACGCCACCACGCTGCCGACCACCAGGACGGCGGCGACGGTGATCAGAGCGGCGCGCAACGCGGTGCGTGCGCCCGGCGTGATCGGCGGTGGCGGTCCGGCCGGTGCGGGCGGCGGGGGAGCGATGGTGGTCATGCGCGGGGTCCTTCCGGGTGGGTCACGACTCGAGGTAGCGCAGCACCGCCAGCACGCGACGGTTCTCGCCCTCGTCGGGCGTCAGGTTCAACTTGGTGAAGATCGACGCGATGTGCTTCTCGGCGGAGCCGACCGAGACGTGCAGCGCGGTGGCGATCGCCGAGTTCGTCCGGCCCTCGGCCATCAGTTGCAGCACCTCGAGTTCGCGCGGTGTCAGCTGATCGAGCACGCTGCGCCGGTGGGAGCGCACCAGGATCTGCGACACCACCTCGGGGTCGAGCACGGTGCCCCCGCCGCCCACCACGTCGACGGCGTCAAGGAAGGCAGGCACGTCGGCCACCCGGTCCTTGAGGAGGTAGCCGAATCCCTTGGTGTCCGAGGCGATCAGCTCGGCGGCATACCGTTCCTCGACGTAGTGCGACAGCACCAGCACCGGCGACTCGGGGTTCTGGCTGCGCAGCAGCGCGGCGGCGCGGATGCCTTCGTCGGTGAAGGTGGGTGGCATCCGCACGTCGACGATGACGAGGTCGGGATGCTCCTCGTTGACCAGGCGCAGCAGGTTGGTGGCGTCCGGCACGCCTGCGACGACGTCATGGCCGGAATCGGTGAGGATGCGCTCGATGCCGGCGCGCAGCAGTGCGGAGTCCTCCGCGATCACGATGCGCATGGCAGCACCGCTGTGACGTTGGTGGGGCCGGTCGCCGGGCTGGTGACGGTGAAGACGCCGCGGGCGGCGCGCACCCGTTCGTCGAGGCCGCGCAGGCCGGTGGCATTGTCGTCCGCGGTGATGCCCGCGCCGCCGCGGCCGTTGTCGAAGATGTTGACGTGCAGCTCCTCAGACGACTCGTCGAGCCGGACGGTGACGACCGCCTGACTGGCCTGCGAGTGTTTGGCGACGTTCGTGATCGCCTCGGCCACCACGAAGTAGGCACACGCCTCCACCTCGTCGGGCAGCCGGCGGGGCAGTTGCAGGTCGAGCGTGGTCGGAACCGCGGACCGCTGCACCACCGACGACAGCGCCGCATCCAGCCCGCGATCGGACAGGATCGTGGGGGCGATGCCGCGCACCACGTTGCGCAGTTCGACGAGTGCGCTCTTGGCGTCGTCATGGGCCTCGGCGATGAGCTGTTTGGCCGCGGGCAGATCGGTGTCGAGCTTGGTCTGCGCGAGTCCGATCGTCATCGCCAGCGACACCAGCCGCGGCTGCACGCTGTCATGCAGATCCCGCTCGATGCGGTGTCGCTCGGTCTGCGCCGAGGACACCGCGCCCCAGCGGGCGTCGGCCAGTGCACTCACCTGATGTTGCAGCGCTGCGGTTGGTGACGGTGACAGCAGCCACCGGTCGATCCTGGCGTCGAGGGCGGGGGCGAACACCAGGATGGCGACGGCGGCGAGCACCGCGACGGCGGCGAGCAGCCACGCCAGCACCGGCGACAGGAACGGCAGGCCGGCGTCGTCGTCGCTCGCGCTGACGGCCATCGCCGCCGGCGGCGCCAGGAAGGCGAAGGCGGTCAGGGCGAATGCGGCGCCGACGGCCAGCATGTCGTAGGCCATCCGCAGATAGTGGTGTGCCACGCTCTTCCAGAACCGGGCGCTGCTGAAGTCGAGCCACTGCTGGTGCAGCCAGCGCACGAATCCGGTGTAGTGCGACAGATTGCGCGCTGCCACGCCGATGCCCAGGCCGAACACCGCCTCGCTGCGCAACCGTTCGATGTGTTGGACACCGCGCATCAGGTAGATGAAGACGACTGCGGCGAGCACGAATCCGATGCCGGACGGGATCGACGAGACGCCGACGACCAGGATCGCGAGCGGAATCCAGAACCACACCAGGGCGATCGCGGCGCCGGTGATCATCGACGCCGTCGCCGTCACACCCAGGTGGCGGACGGCCGGCGTGACCTCGGAGGCGGTGGGTCCGGTGCTCTCACCGGCGGCGAGCGGCGCCGGCGGTGGGCTCGAGGTGACTGCGACCATGTCCTCAAACCTATGGAGTCGCGGCGGCGGGCGACACAGTGTTTCCCCGTTGATCCGGCGGGGGGAAACCCCCGCACCGATGAGTTTCGCGGCGGACTCCGGTCTGCCCTGTCACACATCAGGCCGTACTCCCGAGGGGCACACCATGACCGTCACCGCATCATCACCGCAGCACAACACCGTCGACGCCGCAGGCAGCAGGGCGGGCCGGCGCGCCGGGATCGCGGTCAGCGTCCTCGTCGGGGCGTTCCTGGTGTTCGACGCACTCGGCAAGCTCGCGGGTGCGTCGCAGGCCGAAGAGGGCACGGCCATGCTGGGCTTCCCGCAGGGGCAGACGCTGGTGATGGGCATCGTGTTGACGATTTGCGTTGCGGTGTGGGCGATTCCGCGGACCGCCGTGCTCGGCGCACTCGGCATCACCGCATACCTCGGTGGCGCGGTCACCGCCAACATGCGGGTCGAGGCGCCGCTGTTCTCCCACACGCTGTTCGCCGTGTACGTCGGTGTGCTGCTGTGGGCGGGCCTGGTCCTGCGCCGGCCACACCTGTTGACGGTCGCCGGGCTGCGGCGCTGACCTACGCCTCGGCGATCAGCTCCAGCGCGATGTTGTCGGGGTCGCGGAACTCCAGGATCCAGCCGTGCCCGATGGCCTTGACCGGCTCGTGGGCGATGCCGAGCGCATCCAGGTGAGCAGCCGCGCGGTCCAGCGCGTCGCGGCCGGACACCCGCAGCGCCAGGTGGTCGAGGCCGGTGCGGTCCTCGTCGAACCGGTCGGTGCCGACGGGCCGCAGGCCGATCAGCAGGTCGCCGACGCGGTAGAGGACGCCGCCGAACAGGAAGTGCAGCCGTTCCCGGGTCGCCGTGTCGGCATCGGCGGGCATCTCCACGGCCACCGGCCAGTCGAACACCTGCTCGTAGAACTGCCGTGAGCGGTCGATGTCGGTCACGGTGAGCCGGATGTGCCCGATGGTCGTTGCGTCGATTGCCATGTCCTGGATGCTGCCACCCGTGCCAGAATCGCCGCGTGCGGATTGGGATGACCATGCCGGTGATGGAGCCGAACCTCGATTCGGCCCAACTGTGTGCCTGGGCCCGGGTGATCGACGGTGGGCCGTTCTCGTCGCTGTGCTGGGGCGAGCGCATCGCGTTCGACAATCCGGACAGCTTGACCCTGCTCGGCGCCCTGGCGGCCTGGACCGACCGGGTGCGGTTGGTGACCACGGTCGTGGTGCCCCAGTTGCACGATCCCGTGATGCTGGCCAAGGCACTGGCCACCGGTGACATGCTGTGCGGCGGTCGCCTGACGGTCGGCATCGGCGTGGGCGGCCGCCACGAGGACTACGTGGCCGCCGGCGCGGATCCCGCGAGCCAGACGATGCGCGAGATGGCGCGGCGCGTGGCGGTGATGAAGCGGGTGTGGGCCGGGGAAAAGGTCACCGACTCCGTGCTGCCGGTGGGGCCGCCGACGGTGCAGCCCGGCGGACCCGAACTGCTGGTCGGCAGCATCGGTCCGAAGACCGTGCGCAGCGCCGCGGCATGGGCGCGCGGCTTGGCCGGCATCACACTCGACATGGATCTGGACAAGCAGCGCGAACTGTACGACGTCGCGCGCGATGCGTGGGCCCAGGCCGGCAAGCCGGCGCCGCATCTGGGCACGTCGTTCTGGTTCGCAATCGGCGACGACGAAGGTGCGCGCGGACAGGTGCACCGCCACCTGCGGCGCTACATGAACTGGATTCCGGCCGAGTACGTCGACGCGATGGCGCCGACCACTGGATTCGCAGGCACCGAGCGCGAACTCGTCGAGGTGCTCGGTAGATTCGCCGACATCGGCACCGACGAGGTGCATTTGATTCCGACGAGCAGCGACATCGATCAGCTGCGCCGGGTCGCTGATGCGGTTGGGGTCTTCGCGTGACCGGGCCGTCGGCGTTGCCGCCCATCGTCTCCCGCGCGGAATGGCAGCGGGCCCGCGCCGAGCTGCTGGTCAGGGAGAAGGAGCTGACCCGGCACAAGGACGAGGTCAGCGCTGCCCGCCGGCGGCTGCCGATGGTCGAGATCACCGAGCCCTACCTGTTCGACACCGAGAGCGGACCGGTGTCGCTGCTCGACCTGTTCGACGGGCGACGCCAGCTCATCGTGCAGCACTTCATGTTCGGGCCGGACTGGGACGAGGGCTGCGCCGGCTGCTCGATGATGGCCGACCACATCGGCCCGCTGTCGCACCTGCACGCGAAAGACACGTCACTCGTTTTGATCTCGCGCGCGCCCGTGGGCAAGCTGCTGGCCTTCCGGGACCGGATGGGCTGGGACCTGCCGTGGGTGTCGTCGGGGACGTCGACCTTCAACGAGGACTTCGAGGCGACGGTCGACGGGGAGGAGCGCCATGCGATCAGCGCTTTCCTGCGCGACGGTGACCGGGTGTTCCACACCTGGAGCACCTACCGCCGGGGGGAGGAGCCGTTCATGGTGGTGTTCGACCTGCTCGACCTGACCGCCTACGGCCGCCAGGAGTCATGGGAGGTCTCCCCGGAAGGATGGCCGCAGCAGCCGCCGTACGAGTGGATGCGGCTGCACGACGCGTACTGAGCGCCGTTGCAGCGTCAGCGCCGAGGCCGCGGCGGTCGCTCGGCCGCCGCGGTGAACTCCTGCTCGGGACGACCGGTGGTGCCGTACCTCAGCCCGACCGTCACCTCGCCGGCACCGGTGAGCGTCGCCAGGTAGCGCTGCGCCGTCGCCCTGGACACCCCTGTCACATCCGCCACCTCCGCCGCGGACAACGGGTGTTCGGCACCATGCAAGGCCTGCAACACGAGTTTCCTGGTGGGGGACTGCGGTGCCGTGGACTGCGGTGGCGGCGCGATCTTCGGCCGCAGCGCGTCGATGGCCGCGTCGATCGCCGCGGGGCTCAGCGTCTGGGCCGCGAGGATCCGGCGATACCGCGCGTAACCGGCCAGCCGGGCGGCCAACTCGGTCGGCGGGAACGGCTTGACCAGATAGCCCAGCGCGCCCGCGGCGATCGCGGCCCGCACCGTGTGCGCCTCGGTGGCGGCGGTGAGCATCATCGCGTCACCGGCCAGCTGACGCACGAAGTCGACGCCCGACCCGTCGGGCAGGTACACGTCGACCAGGGCGAGGTCCACAGGGCCGACCCGGCCCGCGGCCGCCAGCGTGGTCACCGTCTCCACGACGGTGAATCCCGGTAGCGCCTTGACGATCTCGGCGTGCATGTTCGCCACACGGAAGTCGTCGTCGATCACCAGGACCGTCAATTCTGGGCCGTCCACTGTGCCTCCTCCTCAATCATGACTCCCGGCAGCCGGGCGATGAATTCTGCGCCGCACAGCCGGGCGGCGGGGTCACCGGCGCTCGACAGCCGCAGCTCGCCACCGAGTGCCCGGCTGAGCTGGCGGGACAGCGCCAGCCCTATGCCGCGGCCGCCGGGGATGCCCGAATCGGGTTTGGTGGTGGTGCCTTCGACGAAGAGCCGGTCGACGAACTCGGGATCCACCCCGGAGCCGCTGTCCGCGACGGTGATGTGAAGTGTCGAATGCTCCTGCAGCAGTTCGATTTCGACCTCTTTGACCGCCCCTGTGGCGCTCCTCGTCGCGTCGATGGCGTTGTCGACCAGGTTGCCGAGCACGGTGGTGACGTCGACCGGAAGCTCCAACCGTCCGCTGACCCAGGTGTTCTCACCGATCGTGAGCGTGACGCCCGCTTCGCGTGCGGCCGCTGCCTTCGCGGCGAGGAATGCCTGCAGGTACGGGTCACGCACTGCATCCATGTTCGGCACCGACGAGCCCAGTGGTCCGGTGCCGAGCAGCTCCTCGACATAACTCGCCGCCTCGTCGGTGTGCCCGGAGTGCAGCAGGCCGTTGAGCAGGTGCAGCCGGTTCGCGAATTCGTGGCGCTGAGCGCGTAGTGCGCTGCTCATCAGCTGCACGGCGTCGAGCTGGCGGGTCAGCGATTCGACGTCGGTGCGGTCCCGCACCACCAGCACGGTGCCGAGGTTGCGCCCGTTGCGTTCGACGGGCCTGGCGGAGACCACGACGACATGCTCCCCGACCGTGGCCAACGTGGGCGTGGGGTCCGCGGCGCGAAACACCGCGAGCACCCGCGGGGTCAGGCCGATGTCGGTCACGGGCCGGCCCCGTGCGTCGCCGATTCCCAGCAGTCGGCGGGCCTTGTCGTTGACGAACGCCGTCCGCCAATCGGCATCCGCGGCGACGACGCCCTCGCCGATGCCGTGCAGCACCGCCGCCTGGACCCGGACCATCTCGGCCATCTCTGTGGGCCGCAGTCCCAGCGTCAGCGAGCGCCAGCGGCGAGCGAGGAGCACGGATCCCACGGCGCCGAGCAGCAGGGCCACGCCACCCAGCAGCGCCGAGGCGCGCAGGTTGCTCCACAGCTGTTCATGCACGGCCTTCGTCGACACCCCGACGCTGACCTCGCCGACCACCCGCTGCGAATTCGGCGCGTAGATGGGAACTTTCGCCCGCACCGAGGGGCCGAGCGTGCCGGTCTCGTGTTCCACCTCCTCGCGGCCGGCGAGTGCTTCCGACGGGTCGCTGCTCGTCCGCTTGCCCAACTCGGCGACGTCCGGATGCGCCAGTCGCAGGCCCTCGTCGTTGGTGATGACCACGAAGAGCATGTCGGTGCGCTGCCGAACCTGGGTGGCGACGGTCTGCAGAGGGCCTGCGGCGAGTGCAGAGGGCACCAGCGGCCCCGGCTGCCCGTCGACCGCGGTGACGTCGGCCCGAACCGCGGGCGCTGCGGCGAGCACGCGGGCCATGTCGAGCGCGCGCAGGCCGTACTCCTGGCGAAGCTCCTGGTGACCGAGTACCGCGAACATCACGAACGCGACGACCAAGGTGATCGCCACCACCGCGAACTGCAGCACGAGCACCTGCGTTGCGAGCCGCGCGTCGATCCGGCCCTTCCTGGCCATGGCCCGGAAGCCTACCTGCAGTTTTGCGCCTCTCCCTGGAGAATCGAGGGGAGGGCACGCCCGGGGTGTCGATTCCCGGGTGTGTTGACGGTCAGGAGTTCCGCCCTTCGGATTGCCGGTCGTCGTGGGTGCGTGACGAATCGTGGTCGGTGTGCCGGGGCTCCGAGTGCTCCGAGTGCTCGAATTGCGAACGGAACGAACGCCAGTCCCAGTCGCGCCGCGACGTGTCGCGCCAGGGCTGCTGCCACTGGTGTCCGTACTGCTGGAATTGTGGGGAGGAATCGGGCGGGCTCGGCGGCTGAGGTGCCGGTTCATGGGACGACGTGTCCGCTTGCGCACCCTGGCTGACCTGCCGGCGGGGCGGAGCCGACGACGCCGACGCCGCCCGGATCGCGGGCGCGGCCGCGGGGGCCGGCGGAGGCGCCGGTGCCGGGGGCGGTGGGGGTGGCGGCG
>NZ_JACKSJ010000176.1 GCF_025821665.1 [Mycobacterium] manitobense | reverse complement strand
GTCACCGGTCCGTTCCCCGGATTCCCGGTCTCCTTGCAGGGCAGGGGATCCGAGGACATCACCGAGCTGATCGCCGAGCACCGCGACGATGTGCCGTTCAGTGACCAGCTGCCGACGTTCGACCCTCCGATACACACGGCGCATCGTGCGCTGCTGTCGCGGATGATCACGCCCAAGCGCCTGCAGGAGAACGAGGACTTCATGTGGCGGCTGGCCGACCGGCAGTTCGACGAGGCGCTGGCCGGTGACCGGTGCGAGTTCATCGCCGACTTCGCCTCGCCGTTCGCGATGCTCGTCATCGCCGATCTGCTCGGTGTTCCGGAGTCCGACCACGACGAGTTCCGGGACGCCCTGCTGTCCGAGGCCGGGACCATCGGCAGCAGCGATGGTGAGCAGATGCACCATTCGCCGCTGGAGTACCTCTACGGCAAGTTCAGCCGCTACATCGAGGA
>NZ_JACKSJ010000175.1 GCF_025821665.1 [Mycobacterium] manitobense | reverse complement strand
CCACAACCACCGTCATGAGCGGGGACACCGCGGCATACGCGATGCTGAGCGCCTTTACATAGGCGGTCTGCAGCCGCTCGGGAGATTCACGGACTTTGGCGAAGACAACCGTNGAAACCGGAACCAACGCCTTGCCGCCGAGATCCTGCATGACCTGAACCAGTCGCTGGGCGATGCTCAAGTAGCCGAGCGCGGCCGGGCCTAGGACGGTCGAGATGATCGCGGCCTCGGCCGCTGGTCTCATGGCCACGATCAGGTCGACCGTCACCACCTTGTTTCCGAACTTCGCCATGGCGAAGAACTCCGGTTTGGAGAACTGAAATCTCGGCCGCCAATGCGCAGCCTTCCAGCACAAGACGCAACTGATCGCTTCCGCGACCACGAGTTGGCTCACCAGTGCCATGCGCAGCCTTCCAGCACAAGACGCAACTGATCGCTTCCGCGACCACGAGTTGGCTCACCAGTGCC
>NZ_JACKSJ010000174.1 GCF_025821665.1 [Mycobacterium] manitobense | reverse complement strand
GACGACCGTCATCATGATCTCCCTCAGGGTTAGTCGAGTGCCTAAACAAAAAACATACCGATGCTCACCCCGGGAGGCAAGGGTGAGCTGTCCCCACTGCCGCAGAGGGGGTTTCGCGAAAGAGTCGGGTTACTGCCCGGGGCCGTTGGGCCACTTGATCATGCAGCCGGCGTCGATCGGGATGCTGGTGCCGGTCATGTGCTTTGACGCGTCTGACGCCAGGAAGAGGACGAGTTCGGCGACGTCCTCCGGCTCCAGCCAGGCGGTGGGAAGGGCATGGTAGAACTCCGAGGCCGGCCGGAAGTCGTCCTTGCTGACGTCGCCTTCGAGATCGGGCCGGAAGACCTGGTAG
>NZ_JACKSJ010000173.1 GCF_025821665.1 [Mycobacterium] manitobense | reverse complement strand
GTCACCTACATGATCGACGGGCGCTTCGCGCACCAGGATTCGCACGGGGGTGGCGGCCTGATCACCGATGGCGCCACCCAGTGGATGACCGCGGGCTCGGGCATCCTGCACATCGAGACCCCGCCGGCCGAACTGGTGGAAAGCGGTGGGCTGTTCCATGGTGTCCAGCTGTGGGTGAACCTGCCGAGCAAGGACAAATTCGCCTCTCCGCGTTACCAATCCATCGAGGGGCGCGCGGTGACCCTGCTGTCGTCGGAAGACGGGGGTGCGCTGGTGCGCGTCATCGCCGGTGACATCGACGGGCAGCGCGGACCCGGGCAGACCCACACGCCGATCACGCTCGCGCACGCCACCGTTGCGCCGGGTGCGCGGTTGGATCTGCCGTGGGACCGCGGCTACAACGCCCTGGTTTACGTGCTGTCCG
>NZ_JACKSJ010000172.1 GCF_025821665.1 [Mycobacterium] manitobense | reverse complement strand
CGACGGCCGCCCGCGCGACCGCGTCGACGGTCGCCGCATCCCGGCAGCCCGTCCTGCCGCCCGCCATGCCGACCTCGACGCACACGTCGACCGGCCGGCCTGCCGAACCGAGCGCCGCGGACATCGCCTCGACGCCGCGCACCGAGTCGACCCAGCAGACCAGGCCGAAGTCCGGGTCGGCGTCGAGTTCGGCGCCCAGCCACGCCAACCCGGCCGCATCGACCAGCTCGTTGGCCAGCACCATCCGCCGCACCCCGAACGCCCGGAACACCCGGACCTGGCTGATGGTGGCGACGGTGACCGCCACCGCGCCCGCGTCGAACTGGCGGGCCAGCAGCTGCGGAGCCATGTGCGTCTTCCCGTGCGGCGCCAGCTCGACACCCCGTCGGCGGCACCACCGCGCCATCGTCACGAGGTTGTGGGTGAGCGCCGACGCGCGCAGCACGCACACCGGTCCGACCGCGCCCGCGGCGAACAGATCGGGGGTGCGGCGACAGATCTCGGCAGGACGCAGACCCCACCACGGCGCGGGGATGCCCTTGAACCGCCAGTCCAGTGGTCCGTCGGACAGGGCGGCCACCCGCTGCGCGTCGATTTCACCGGTCATTTGTTCATTTAAGCTGGCACCTCGTGATGGCAGCCGATGACCGCCCCGACGCGGAGCACGACGGACCCGACCTCCCGGAGCAGTTCCGGATCCGCCAGGCCAAGCGGGAGCGGCTGCTCGACGAGGGCCGCGATCCCTACCCGGTGGTGGTGGCCCGCACCCACACCCTCGCCGAGGTCCGTGCGGCACACCCCGACCTCGCCGCCGACACCTCGACCGGTGAGATGGTGGGCGTCACCGGCCGGGTGGTCTTCGCCCGCAACTCGGGCAAGCTCTGCTTCGCGACGCTGCAGGAGGGTGACGGCACCCAGCTGCAGGCCATGGTCAGCCTGGCGCAGGTGGGCCAGGAGTCCCTCGATGCGTGGAAGGCCGACGTCGACCTCGGCGACATCGTCTTCGTGCACGGCGAGGTGATCAGTTCGCGTCGCGGGGAGCTGTCTGTGCTCGCCGACAGCTGGCAAATGGCATCCAAGGCTTTGCGGCCGCTTCCCGTTGCCCACAAGGAGATGAGCGAAGAGGCCCGGGTGCGGCAGCGGTACGTCGACCTGATCGTCCGGCCCGAGGCGCGCACCATCGCCCGGCAGCGCATCGCCGTGGTGCGTGCGGTGCGTTCGGCGCTGGAGCGCCGCGGCTTCCTCGAGGTCGAGACGCCGATGTTGCAGACGCTGGCCGGCGGCGCCGCGGCGCGCCCGTTCGTCACCCACTCCAATGCGCTCGACGCCGATCTGTACCTCCGTATCGCGCCGGAACTCTTCCTCAAGCGGTGTCTGGTAGGTGGATTCGAGCGGGTCTTCGAACTCAATCGAAATTTCCGGAACGAAGGCATTGATTCGACGCATTCGCCGGAATTCGCGATGCTCGAGACTTATCAGGCCTACGGTGACTACAACGATTCGGCCGTGGTGACGCGTGAGCTTATTCAGGAGGTCGCCGACGAGGCGATCGGCACCCGGCAGGTCCCATTGCCCGATGGCGATGTCTACGACCTTGACGGCCAATGGGACACGCTGGAAATGTACCCGTCGCTGTCGGAGGCCCTCGGCGAAGAGATCACTCCGCAGACGCCGGCCGAGACCTTGTGGTCGACGGCCGACCGGCTTGGTGTGGAGATTCCCCGGGACCGGGGCTACGGCCACGGGAAATTGGTGGAAGAACTGTGGGAACACACCGTTGGCGAGACGTTGTGGGCGCCGACCTTCGTGCGCGACTTCCCGGTGGAGACAACCCCGCTGACCCGGCCGCACCGCAGCGAGGCCGGGGTGACCGAGAAATGGGATCTCTACGTCCGGCGCTTCGAACTCGCCACCGGATACTCCGAACTCATCGACCCGATAATCCAGCGGGAAAGGTTCCTGGCCCAGGCCGCCGCGGCCGCCGCCGGTGACGACGAGGCAATGTCACTCGACGAGGATTTCCTCGCCGCTTTGGAGTACGGCATGCCGCCCACGACCGGCACCGGAATGGGTGTCGACCGGCTGTTGATGGCGTTGACGGGACTGTCGATTAGAGAGACGGTTCTTTTCCCCATAGTTCGCCGGCACGGTGGTTGAGCGACCGGGTATACCGGTTCGTTTAATGACGTACACTGCGAGCACATAACTGTTGTGGTCGAGAGACGAACAACTCGTCAATGCGCAGGCAGAAGGGTCAGTGTGAGCTGATGGCTAAGAAGGTGACCGTCACTTTGGTCGACGATTTCGACGGTTCGGGTAACGCCGACGAAACGGTCGAATTCGGCCTCGACGGGGTGAGCTACGAGATCGACCTTTCTGCGAAGAATGCGAAGAAGTTGCGCGAAGACCTGAAGCAGTGGGTCGAGGCAGGCCGTCGCGTCGGCGGCCGCCGCCGGGGCCGGTCGGCGGGCGCGATCACCCGGTAGCGGTCGGCGATTGCGGGGATC
>NZ_JACKSJ010000171.1 GCF_025821665.1 [Mycobacterium] manitobense | reverse complement strand
CAGCGGCGGGCCTGCACGGCGGCCAGGTGGCGGCGGCGCACGGTGCCGTCGCGGAGCGGGCCGGCCAGGATGCGTGCCGCGGCCACCGCGTCGGCGACCGCCAGGTTGATGCCGACACCACCGATCGGCGACATCGCGTGCGCCGCGTCGCCGATCATCAGCAACCCGTCGGTGTACCAGCGCCGCAACCGGTTCAGTTGCACGTCGAGCAGTTTCACGTCATCGAAGGACTCCACCGACGTCAGCCGGTCGCCGAGCCAGGGCAGCAGGCCGGTCACCTCGCGGCGGAACGCCTCGATGCCCTCGGCGCGCATCGGCTGGTCGGCGCCCTTGGGGATGAGGTAGGCGATCTGGAAGTAGTCGCCGCGGTCGATCAGCGCGCAGCCGTGGCCGGACCGGAAGATCCCGGTGAGGCCATGCGGGTCGGACTCGTGGCGCGGCAGCCGGAACCACCACACGTCCATGGGTGCGCCGAAGCTGCGCCTCGGCAGTTCCGATGCGTCGCGCAGCGTCGAGCCGCGACCGTCGCAGGCGACGGTGAGCTCGGCCCGCAGCTCGCGCTCCTCGCCGTCCGCGCCGCGGTAACGCACTCCGGTGACCCGACCGCTGCCGTCCCGCAACGGCCCCAGCACCTCGCTGCGGCGCAACAGCCGGAACGTCGGTTCGGCGTCCGCCGCCCGGGCCAGCAGCTCGAGGAAGTCCCACTGCGGGACGAGCGCGATGTGCTGGTGGGCCCCCGGCAGGCGGTCGAGCCCGACCTTCAGCGCCGTGTCCTGGATCGTGACGTTCACCTCGTCGATCAGGCGGTGCGGCACGCGGGCGAACTCGCCGGCCAGACCGAGCTCGTCGAGCAGCCGCAGCGTGCTGGCGTGCACCGTGTCACCGCGGAAGTCGCGCAGGAAGTCGGCGTGCTTCTCCAGCACCGTCACCGCGACGCCGCCGCGGGCGAGCAGCAGGCCCAGCATCATGCCTGCGGGGCCGCCACCGGCGACGACACACGTTGTGGACTCGACCGGGCCGGACATCGCCACATTGTCCGTCACCGAGGGCCGGGCGCCTAGCGTCCGTCGCCTAGTGTTGTGTCCGTGGGTGCATTCCTGAGCTGGTGGGACGGCGTCGAGCTGTGGCTTTCCGGTCTCGGGTTCGTGTTCCAGACGGTGGTGGTGATGCCGGTGGTGCTGGTGCTGGCCTACGGCGCCGCCGTGGTGCTCGACGGCGGCCTGAACCACGGCACCCGGCTGCTTCGCCGGATCCGGCACGACGAAACGGACCACATGTGAGCGGATTGCCGCGGTCGCGGGTGACGTTGGTGCTGGTGGTCCTGGTTCTGCTGGTCGTCGTCACCTGGTTGTTGACCCGCTGACCGGGCGCACTCCCCGAGTGGCGGGTGCGCCCCACTCTGTTATTCTTCGCGCCATGCAAGCGTCCGGCACCACCGAGGGGCACATCGTGGCCCTCATTGCCGTGGGTTGCGCTGTTGCAGACGTTTTCTGTTGTTGTCGCTGACCTCATTCCGTCCTGCGGTCTGGTGTCGGTAGTCGGCTGACGCCTTCTGGTGACAAGACAACGCCTTTCCGCTGTGGCGGGTACATCCGTATCCCACCCTCCGAAAGGTCATCCATCGTGAACACAGGCACCCTCGTCAAACGCTGGCGGCAAGCGGCCGTCATCGGCGCCGCCGCGACGCTGCTGGCGGCCTGCGGTGGCGGCTCCAGCGACGTCGCAGGCGAGGGCGCCAGTGACGCCGACACGACGCTCACCCTGGTCGCCTTCGCGGTGCCCGAGCCGGGCTGGTCGAAGGTGGCGCCCGCCTTCGCCGCGACCGAACAGGGCAAGGGTGTCGCGGTCACCGGTTCCTACGGCGCGTCGGGTGACCAGTCCCGCGGCGTCGAGTCCGGCAAGCCCGCCGACGTGGTGAACTTCTCCGTCGAACCGGACATCACCCGCCTGGTCAAGGCCGGCAAGGTGGCCGAGGACTGGAACAGCAATGCGCTGAAGGGGATTCCGTTCGGCTCCGTGGTGAGCCTGGCCGTTCGCGAGGGCAACCCGAAGAACATCCGCGACTGGAACGACCTGCTCAAGCCGGGCGTCGAGGTGATCACGCCCAGCCCGTTGAGCTCCGGTTCGGCGAAGTGGAACCTTCTGGCGCCGTACGCGTTCGCCAGCAACGGCGGGCAGAACCCGCAGGCGGGCATCGACTTCGTCGACAAACTGGTCACCGAGCACGTCAAGCTGCGCCCGGCGTCCGGTCGCGAGGCCACCGACGTGTTCAAGCAGGGCAGCGGTGACGTCCTGCTGGCCTACGAGAACGAGGCGATCAACTTCGGCCTCGAGTACGTCAACCCGTCCCAGACGTTCAAGATCGAGAACCCGGTCGCCGTGGTGAACACCAGCCAGCACCTCGACAAGGCACGGGACTTCGTGAACTTCCAGTTCACCCCCGAGGCGCAGAAGATCTGGGCCGAAGCCGGCTTCCGGCCCGCCGATCCGAAGGTGCTGGCCGAGTTCACCGACAAGTACCCCGCCCCGGCGAAGCTGTGGACGATCGACAACCTCGGCGGCTGGAAGAAGGTCGACGCCGAACTGTTCAACAAGGACAACGGCACCATCACGAAGATCTACCAGAAGGCCACTGGATGACCACCGGGCTCGATCGCAACCCTGAGGCGATCCGGCCCGAACTCTCCGGCGACGGGGACCCGGGCCCTCGCCGCCGCCCCCTGATCGGCGGCTACGGCAGCACCGGCCTGCGGGTGGGCGCCGCGACGCTGTGGCTGTCGCTGATCGTGCTCCTGCCGCTCGGCGCGATCCTGTGGCAGTCGGTGGGTGGCGGCTGGGAGGCGTTCTGGTCGGCGGTCACCTCGCCCGCCGCCATCGCGTCGTTCCGGGTGACACTGACGATCTCGATCGGCGTCACCGTGGTCAACGCGGTGTTCGGGCTCCTGGTGGCCTGGGTGCTCACCCGTGACCAGTTCCCCGGCAAGCGGTTGGTCGACGCGTTGATCGACCTGCCGTTCGCGCTGCCGACCATCGTCGCGAGCCTGGTGATGCTGGCGCTCTACGGGCCGGCCAGCCCGGTCGACCTGCAGTTGCAGCACACCAAATGGGGCGTCGGCATCGCGCTGCTGTTCGTCACGCTGCCATTCGTGGTCCGTTCCGTTCAGCCGGTGCTGCTCGAACTCGACCATGAGGTGGAGGAGGCGGCGGCGTCGCTCGGTGCGAACAACTACACGATCCTGACCAAGATCATCCTGCCCGCGCTGCTGCCGTCGCTGCTGTCGGGCGCCGGGCTGGCGTTCTCCCGCGCCATCGGGGAGTTCGGGTCGGTGGTGCTGATCGGCGGGGCGGTTCCGGGTGAGACCGAAGTGTCCTCGCAGTGGATCAGGACGTTGATCGAGAACGACGACCGCGTCGGAGCCGCGGCGATCTCGATCGTGTTGCTCGCCATCTCGTTCGTGGTGCTGTTCATCCTGCGGGCGATCGGGTCGCGCGCGGCCAAGCGAGAGGCGCTCGCACGATGACCCTGTCCCCGTTCGTCACCCGCCTGCTGCGGTTCGTCGCACTGGCCTACCTCGCCGTGCTGGTGGTCGTTCCGGTCGGGCTGATCCTCTGGCGCACGCTCGAACCCGGCATCGGGGAGTTCTTCAGCTCGATCACCACGCCCGCCGCGCTGTCGGCGTTGCAGTTGTCGCTGCTGGTCGTGGCGATCGTGGTGCCGCTCAACGTGCTGTTCGGCGTGCCCACCGCACTGGTGTTGGCGCGCAACAAATTCCGGGGCAAGAGCATTCTGCAGTCGATCATCGACCTGCCGTTCGCCGTGTCACCGGTCGTCGTCGGCGTGGCGCTGATCCTGCTGTGGGGGACAGCCGGGCTGTTCGGGTTCGTCGAGAACGATCTCGGGCTGAAGATCATCTTCAGCTTCCCCGGAATCGTGCTGGCGAGCATCTTCGTCACCGTGCCGTTCGTCATCCGTGAGGTGGAACCGGTGCTGCACGAGATCGGCACCGACCAGGAGGAGGCGTCGGCGACCCTCGGCGCCCAGTGGTGGCAGACGTTCTGGCGGATCACGCTGCCCTCGATCCGGTGGGGGCTCACCTACGGCATCGTGCTGACCATCGCGAGGACGCTCGGCGAATACGGCGCGGTGATCATGGTGTCGTCCAATCTGCCCGGGCTGTCGCAGACCATGACCCTGCTCGTGTCCGACCGGTACTTCCGTAACAACGAGTACGGCGCCTATGCCATCTCGACCCTGTTGATGGGCGTGGCGGTGCTGGTGCTCGTCGCCCAGGTGATCCTCGACGCCCGGCGCGCCCGGGCCGCAAAATAGGTTTCAAGGAGAGCAGAACCATGACCAATGCGATCACCATCACCGGAGCGAACAAGCGCTACGGCGACTTCGCGGCGCTGGACAACGTCGACTTCGTGGTGCCCGAGGGATCGCTGACCGCGCTGCTCGGGCCGTCGGGTTCGGGCAAGTCGACCCTGCTGCGCGCGATCGCGGGCCTGGACCAGCCCGACACCGGCACCATCACCATCAAGGGCCGCGACGTCACCAATGTGCCGCCGCAGCGTCGCGGAATCGGTTTCGTGTTCCAGCACTACGCGGCGTTCAAGCACCTCACGGTGCGGGACAACGTGGCGTTCGGCCTGCGCATCCGCAAGCGCCCGAAGGCCGAGATCAAGGACAAGGTCGACAACCTGCTCGAGGTCGTCGGGCTCGCCGGCTTCCAGACCCGCTACCCCAGTCAGCTCTCCGGCGGTCAGCGCCAGCGCATGGCACTGGCCCGGGCGCTGGCCGTCGACCCGGAGGTGCTGCTGCTCGACGAACCGTTCGGCGCCCTGGACGCCAAGGTTCGCGAGGACCTGCGGGCGTGGCTGCGCCGGCTGCACGACGAGGTGCACGTCACCACGGTGCTCGTGACGCACGACCAGGCGGAGGCGCTCGACGTCGCCGACCGCATCGCGGTGCTCAACAAGGGCCGCATCGAGCAGGTCGGGTCGCCGACCGAGGTCTACGACACCCCGGCCAACGCGTTCGTGATGTCGTTCCTGGGGGCGGTCTCCTCGCTCAACGGCACCCTGGTGCGGCCACACGACATCCGGGTGGGGCGCAACCCCGAGTTGCCGATCGCCGAAAGCGAGACGGTGAAGTCGACCGGGGTGGTGAAGGCGATCATCGACCGCGTCGTCGTCCTCGGCTTCGAGGTTCGCCTCGAGCTGACCAACGCCGCCACCAAGGCCCCGTTCACCGCGCAGATCACCCGCGGCGACGCCGAGGCACTCGGCCTGCGCGAGGGGGACACCGTGTACGTCCGCGCGACCCGCGTGCCGGAGATCCCGGGCGGCGCGGAACTACCCGAGACCGAAGAGGCGGAGCTCGGCGCGACGACGAGCGCCTAGGGGACGCCTCGCTAGGCGGCCACCGCCGACGAAGTCACCTCGTCGAAGCGGTCCAGCACCGTGGCCGCCACCAGGTTGTGCGAGCCCAGCGGCTCGGCCATCGTCATCGCTTCGCGCGCGGCGAAGCCGGCCACCCGATCGGTGATCCTGCCGGGCGCCAGGAACCACGGCACGATCACCACGTGGTCGGCTCCGCGGTGACGCAGCGCGGCGGCGGCCTGCGCCGGCGTGTTGTGCGGGACGGTGGCGAACGCCACTTCGGCTCCTGCCCAACGGGTTCCGACCGCCAAGGCGTGCGGCACGGTGGCCGTTCGGGCGTTGGCCGCGGCACTCGACGATCCCACCGCGGCCACCAGCACCCCGAGCCGTTCGTCGTCGGGTGACACCCCGGCCTCCGACAGGCGTTGCCGCGCCACGGCCAGCAGTGCGGGATCCTCGCCGAGCACGGCAGCTTGCCCGGCCCGGCAACCGGACTCGGCGATCATCGCCGGGATGTCGGTCCTGGCGTGGAACGCGTCGGCGAGCAGGAATGGCACGACGACGCCGTCCGGTGTCTGCCGCAGCACCTCGCCCAGCCGCGGACCGGTGTGGTCGAGGAACGCCGCGCGCACGTCCAGCCACGGCCGCAGGCGCCGGATCCGGCCCGCCACGGCGTGGGTGACCTCCGCCGACCGCGGGTCGGCGGAGCCGTGGGCGGTCAGGATGAGGGCCGGCTCGGGCCGCGGGGGATTGGGCCGCGTCACGACGCGTGCAGCCCGCATTCCGTCTTGGCCAGGCCCTGCCAGCGGCCGCTGCGCGGGTCGGCGCCCTCGATCGGCTTGGCCGTGCACGGCGCGCATCCGATCGACGGGTAGCCCTCGTAGACCAGCGGGTTGACCAGCACCCCGTTGGTGTCGATGTAGGCCTGCATGTCGTCGTCGCTCCAGGCGGCCAGCGGGTTGATCTTGACAAGTCCGAAGGCCTTGTCCCAGCTGATCAGCGGCGCGTTGGCCCGGGTCGGGGCCTCCACCCGGCGGATGCCGGTCACCCACGCCGAGTAGCCGCGCAGCGCCTTGCTCAGCGGTTCGACCTTACGCATCCGGCAGCACTCGTTGGCCTCCCGCTCGAACAGGTTCCTGCCGAACAGCTCGTCCTGCCTGGCCACCGAGTTCTCGGGCGTGACGTTGACGACGTTGACGTCGTAGACCGCCTCGACCGCGTCGCGCGTCCCGATCGTCTCGACGAAGTGGTAGCCGGTGTCGAGGAACAGCACGTCGACGCCGGGGCGCACCTTGGCGGCCAGATCCACCAGCACCGCGTCCTGCATGTTCGACGCGACGATGTAGTTGCCGCCGAAGTTCTCGTCGGTCCAGCGCAGCAGGTCGCCGGCCCCCGCGTCGGGTCCGAGTTCGGCCGCCCCGCGTTCGGCAAGAGCCTGCAGGTCGGTCTCCGTCATGAGATCGCTCATCGATTTCCTCCGCTCGTCACGCGGGCGCTCACCGCAGATCTGCGTCGTCGGCCCGCAGCGCCCACGTAGCGAAACGCTCGCCGTCCTCGCGTTGTTTCACGAAATTGCGCACAACCCGCTCGATGTAGTCGCCGAGTTCGGTCGCGAGCACCTTGTGCTGACGCAACTTGCGGCCGAAGCCGCTGTCCAGGCCGAGGCTGCCGCCGAGATGCACCTGGAATCCCTCCTCGGGTCCGTTGCCGTCGTCGATCATCTGGCCCTTGAACCCGATGTCGGCGACCTGGATGCGGGCACACGAGTTCGGGCAGCCGTTCAGGTTGATCGTCACCGGCACGTCGAGTTGGGCGTTGATGTCCTCCAGCCGCTTCTCCAGTTCGGGCACCAGCACCTGGGAGCGGCTGCGGGTCTCGGCGAAGCTCAGCTTGCAGTACTCGATGCCGGTGCAGGCCATCAGGTTGCGCCGCCAGTGCGACGGTGTGGACGGCAGACCGAGCGCGTCGAGGCCGGCGCGCAGCTCGTCGAGCTTGTCGTCGGGCACGTCGAGCACGATCAGCTTCTGATAGGGCGTGAAGCGGATCCGGTCGCTGCCGACGGCCTCGGCCAGGTCGGCGACCTTGGTCAGGATGGTGCCGGACACCCGACCGGCGATCGGGGCGACGCCGACGGCGTTCAGCCCGTTCTTGAGCTTCTGCACGCCGACGTGGTCGATGGGGCGGGTCACCGGGTCCGGTGCCGGGCCGTCGATCATCTTGCGGCCGAGGTACTCGTCCTCGAGCACCTGGCGGAACTTCTCGACACCCCAGTCCTTGATCAGGAACTTCAGCCGTGCCTTCGCCCGCAGCCTGCGATAGCCGTAGTCGCGGAAGACGCTGACCACGCCCTCCCATACGTCGGGCACCTCGTCGAGCGGCACCCACGCGCCGACCCGCTGGCCCAGCATCGGGTTGGTCGACAGGCCGCCGCCCACCCAGAGGTCGAATCCTGGACCGTGCTCGGGGTGGTTCACGCCGATGAACGCGACGTCGTTGACCTCGTGCACCACGTCCTGGAGGCCGGAGATCGCGGTCTTGAACTTGCGAGGCAGATTCGAGTACTCCGGCTTGCCGATGTAGCGCTTGACGATCTCGTTGACCGCAGGCGTGCCGTCGATCACCTCGTCGAGGGACTCACCGGCCAGCGGGGAGCCCAGCACGACGCGGGGGCAGTCGCCGCACGCCTCGGTGGTCTGCAGGCCGACGGCGTCGAGTCGCTGCCAGATCTCCGGCATGTTCTTGACGTCGATCCAGTGGTACTGGATGTTCTGCCGGTCGGAGATGTCGGCGGTGTCCCTGGCGAACTGGGTCGAAATCTCGCCCAATGTGCGCAGTGCCGCGGCGCTCAGCGCGCCGCCGTCGCTGCGGACCCGCAGCATGAAGTACTCGTCTTCGAGCATGTCGGTGTTCTCGTCACCGGTCCAGGTGCCGTCGTAGCCGGGCTTGCGCTGGGTGTAGAGGCCCCACCAGCGGAAGCGGCCGCGCAGGTCACCCTTGTCGATGCTGTCGAAGCCGCCCTCGGCGTAGATGTTCTCGATCCGAGCCCGCACGTTGAGCGGGTTGTCGTCCTTCTTGGCCTGCTCGTTGGCGTTGAGCGGCTCGCGGTAGCCCAGCTTCCACTGGCCCTCGCCGCGGGGACGCTTGGGGGCCCTGGCCTTGGGCGGGGTGGGGGTGTCGGTCACGGGGTGTGGCTCCTTCGGAGGAGCCGGCGTACGGAACGCGCTGTTCACCGGTGGCTGTCCGGCGGCGCAGATCCGGGGCCAGCTGGAAGTTCAGGTGGGCAGGTCTACGGCACTAAGGCAGACAACACGAGGTACATACGCGCTTGAAATCGACATGCCGACGCACCACCAGCGAGACGCGGGGGAACTGGGCGGCAGTCACGCACCCGATTGTGCCACGAATTGCGCCGACCTCCCTAACCGGGCCAGATTTGCGCTCACGGTGAGCGAAAGGGTGCACTGGCGAGATCAGGGAAGATGGCGCCATGACCGTCAACGCCGCGCCGGCAGGGCGGCCAGTGCTGGCCGCGACACCGGGCCGGCCGTTCGGCATCTACATCCATGTGCCGTTCTGCGCGACCCGCTGCGGGTACTGCGACTTCAACACCTACACGCCGTCCGAGCTGGGCGGCGCCAACCCGGACGGCTGGCTGGCGGCGCTGCGCGTCGAGCTCGACCTGGCGGCCGCGCAGCTGGGTGTGCCGCCCGCGGTGCAGACGGTGTTCGTCGGCGGCGGCACGCCCTCGCTGCTGGGCGGCGACGGCCTTGCGGCGGTGCTCGACGCGGTGCGCGACCGGTTCGAGCTGGCGCCCGGGGCCGAGGTGACCACCGAGGCCAACCCGGAGTCGACCTCGCCGCGCTTCTTCGACCGGTTGCGCGCCGCCGGCTTCACCCGGGTGTCGCTGGGCATGCAGTCCGCGGCCGGGCACGTGCTCGCGGTGCTGGACCGGGTGCATTCGGCCGGCCGGGCGCCCGCCGCGGCGGCCGAGGCGCGCGCGGCGGGCTTCGAGCACGTCAGCATCGACCTCATCTACGGCACGCCGGGGGAGCGCGACGACGACCTGCGCCGGTCGGTCGACACCGCACTGGAGGCGGGCATCGACCACCTGTCGGCCTATGCGCTGGTGGTGGAGGACGGCACCGCCCTGGCCCGGCGGGTGCGGCGCGGCGAGGTCGCCGCGCCCGACGACGACGTGCTGGCCGACCGCTACACGCTGCTGGACGCGAGGCTGTCGGCGTCGGGACTCACCTGGTACGAGGTGTCGAACTGGAGCAGGCCGGGCGCCGAGTGCAGGCACAACCTCGGCTACTGGGACGGCGGTGAGTGGTGGGGCGCCGGGCCCGGCGCACACGGCTACCTGGGCGCCACCCGGTGGTGGAACGTCAAGCATCCGAACGCCTATGCCTCCACGCTCGCCGAGCGCACCCTGCCGGTCGCGGACTTCGAACTGCTCGACGAAACCGACCGGCACGTCGAGGACGTGATGCTGCGGCTGCGCCTGCGCACCGGCCTGCCGCTGGCCGTTCTCGGCGAGGTCGAACGGGAGCGGCTGGGCAGCGCGGAGGCCGACGGCCTTATCGTGCGCGCGGGCGACCGGGTGGTGCTGACCGACCGCGGCAGGCTGCTGGCCGACGCGGTGGTGCGCCGGCTGCTCGACTGAGAGCGCGAACTCACGGCATCGGCGATGCGCCAGAACCGTCCCGAAGAAGGTTGTCGCTGCGGTACTTTCGGCCCGGTGTCCGACCTGACGAACCGCCAGATCCTGCTGCGCCGCCGTCCCACCGGCCTGATCGGGCCTGCCGACACCGAACTGGTCAGCACACCCGCGCCCGAACCGGCCGACGGTGAGGCCCTGCTGCGCAACACCTTCATCGGCATCGACGCCGCCGCCAGGACGTGGCTCAACGACCAGCCTGGCTACCTGCCGCCGGTCGCCATCGGCGAGGTGATCCGTGCGGCCGGGATCGGCGAGGTGGTGGCGTCGCGGTGCCCGGCGTACGCGGTCGGCGACGTCGTCACCACGCTGTCGGGGTTCCAGGAGTACGTCATCATCCGCGACGATCTCTTCAGCACGCCGATGCCCGGAGAGAACGACCAATTGGCGATCATGTCGATCTACGGCCCGACGGGAGCGACGGCGTATTTCGGCATGACCGACATCGGCCGCCCGCAACCCGGCGAGACGGTGGTGGTGTCGGCGGCGGCGGGCGCCACCGGCTCGGTCGCCGGACAGATCGCCAAGATCGCGGGCGCCCGGGTGGTCGGCATCGCCGGCGGGCCGCACAAGTGCCGGGCGGTGGTCGAGGAGTTCGGCTTCGACGCCTGCATCGACTACAAGAACGGCAACCTCCCCGCCGCACTCAAGGAGCACTGCCCCCGCGGCGTCGACGTGTACTTCGACAACGTCGGCGGGCCGATCCTGGACGCCGTGCTCGGCCGGCTGGCGTCCAGGGCGCGCGTCGTGCTGTGCGGGGTCATCTCCAGTTACCTCAGCGGCGAACACCCCGGCCCGGCGAACTACGTCAGCCTGCTGTCGAAGACCGCGCTGATGCAGGGGTTCAACGCGCTCGACCAGTGGGGCCGCTTCGACGAGGCCTTCGCCGCACTGCGGCAGTGGGAGCGCGACGGTCTGTTGGTGCACCGGCAGACGATCTTCGACGGCGTCGAGTCGTGCGTCGACGCGCTCAACGGCCTCTTCACCGGCGCCAACATCGGCAAGACGCTGGTGAAGGTCAGTGAGCCGGCGGCGCCGTGACCTGACGTTGCGCGCGCGGCATCCGGCGGCACGCCGCGGCGGCGACGTGATGTGCGCAACACCCGCCGCCCGGTGCGGCGCCGAAACGCCGGAGGGGCTGGTCAACGGCGGATGGGAGGCGTTTCGCCGGCCCTCAGGTAGGTGACTGCCGGAAATTTTCGTGTGCCAATATTGTGCGCATGTCAGTCGAGCACTTAGGCAAGGCTAAGCAGACCTCGTCCGTGTCGAGTGCTGAGTCGGGCCGGTACTGACGTGTCGACCGACGAACCGGTCGCCGTCATCGGTCTGGGCTGCCGCGTGGCGGGCGACGTCGGCACGCCCGCCGACTTCTGGAACTTCCTGCTCGAAGGCCGCAGCGATGTGCGCGAGGTACCCGAGCAGCGCTGGGAGCCCTACCTGCGGCGGGATCCGCGCAACGCCGCGGTGCTGCGCGAGACCACCCGCTGGGGCACGTTCCTCGACGACCTCGCCGGATTCGACGCCGACTTCTTCGGCGTCTCGCCGCGGGAGGCCGAGTTGATGGACCCCCAGCAGCGCCTCGCCCTCGAGGTCAGCTGGGAGGCGCTGGAGCACGCCGGGGTGTCGCCGCGGTCACTCGCCGGCGGCGACACCGCCGTCCTGATGGGCGTCAACTCCGACGACTACGGCAAGCTGCTCATGGAGGACCTGCCGGGCATCGAGGCGTGGACCGGCATCGGCACGTCGCTGTGCGGGATCGCCAACCGGGTGTCGCACCTCCTCGACCTGCGCGGCCCCAGCGTCGCACTGGACGCGGCGTGCGCGGCCTCACTGGTCGCGGTGCACCAGGCGTGCCAGATGCTGCGTGCGGGCGAGACCTCGCTCGCCCTCGCCGGCGGCGTCAGCGCCCTGATCGGCCCTGGCCTCACCCGGGTGCTCGACGAGGCCGGCGCCACCGCGCCCGACGGGCGCTGCAAGACCTTCGACGCCGCCGCCGACGGCTACGGCCGCGGTGAGGGCGCCGGTGTGGTGGTGCTCAAACGCCTCGCCGACGCGCGGCGCGACGGTGACCGCGTGCTGGCGGTGATCCGCGGCGGTGCGGTCGCCCAGGACGGCCGCACGGTCGGCATCATGTCGCCCAACGGCGAGGCGCAGGCCGACATGTTCGCCCGCGCCTGCCGGACGTCGGGTATCGCGCCGTCCAGCGTCGGCTACGTCGAGGCGCACGGAACCGGAACGCCGACAGGCGATCCCACCGAGGTCGGGGCACTGGCCGCGGTGTACGGCGCCGGCCGGCCCGCCGACGACCCCTGCCGCATCGGTTCGGTCAAACCCAACATCGGCCACCTCGAGGGCGGCGCGGGCGTGCTCGGGCTGATCAAGACGGTGCTCGCGCTGCACCACGAGGCGATCCCGCCGACCGCCGGGTTGCGCCGGCTCACCCCGGCGGTGGACTGGGCCACCAGCGGGCTGCGGGTGCCCACCGAGACCGAGCCGTGGCCACGCGGCGAGACGCCGCGTCGGGCCGCGGTGTGCAGCTACGGGTATGGCGGCACCATCGCCCACATCCTGCTCGAGGAGTCGCCGGCGGCGGCGCGGGCGGACGACGGCCACGCCAACGCCGGACCGGTCGTCGTCCCGCTGTCGGCCCGCTCCGGTGTCCGGCTGGAGCGCCAGGCCGAGGCGCTGGCAGACCACCTCAGGAGTGTCGACCGACCGCTGCCCGAGGTGGCCGCGACGCTGTGGGCCCGCCGGGCCCACGAACCGGTCAGGGCCGCCGTGATCGCCGAGCAGCACCACGAACTGGTCGCCGGACTGGATGCGCTGGCCCGCGACGACGTCAGCCCCAACCTCGTCACCGGCGTCGTCCCGGCCGGCGAGCCGAGGGACGCGGTGTGGGTGTTCTCCGGCCACGGGTCGCACTGGGCAGGCATGGGCCGCGAGCTGATCGCGGCCGAGCCGGTGTTCGCCCGCGTCATCGACGAGGTCGACGAGGTGTTCGGCGCCGAGCTGGCCTTCTCGGCACGCGAGGCGCTCAGCACCGGCGAACTCGGCGGCACCGACCGCGTCCAGGCGCTGACGTTCGCCATGCAGGTCGGCCTCGCCGCGGTGCTGCGTGAGCGCGGAGTCACGCCGGCGGCGGTGATCGGCCACTCGGTCGGCGAGGTCGCCGCGTGTGTCGTGGCCGGCGTGTTCGACCTTCGGCAGGGTGCCGCCGTCGCGTGCTACCGCGCCCGGGGCTTCCGGTCGGTGATGGGACAGGGCGCGATGGCCCTGGTCCGGCTGCCGTTCGACGACGCCGCGCGGCGGCTCGCCGGGCGCACCGACGTGGTGGCCGCCATCAGCGCCTCCGCGGAGTCCACGGTCATCTCCGGTATGGCCGACGCGGTGGACGCCGTGAGCCGGGCGTGGGACGACGAGGGTGTCGTCGTGCGCCGGGTGAACACCGATGTGGCGTTCCACAGTCCGGCGATGGACGGGCTCACCGGGGAGCTCGCCCGGCTCGTGGCGACCCTGCCGTCCGCACGGCAGGCGACGGTGCCGCTGTACACCACGGCGCTCGCCGACCCCCGGTCGACGGCCCCGCGCGACCCGGATTACTGGGTGGCCAATCTGCGCGGACGGGTTCGGTTCGCCGAGGCCGTGACGGCCGCGGCGCAGGACGGCCACCGGCTGTTCCTCGAGGTGTCCGCCCACCCGGTGGTGGCGCACTCGATCGTCGAGACGCTGCTGCACCTCGGCATCGACGAGCATGCCGTCGTCCCGGTGCTGCGCAGGCAGACCGCCGAGGTGCGCGCCGTCGCCACCGCGGTGGCCGCCCTGCACTGCCACGGCGCGCAGGTGTCGCACGGCATCGGCGCCGACACCCCGTGGGCGGGCGACCTGCCTGGCACGCAGTGGCGGCACCGGCACTTCTGGCGGGTGCCCACCCCGCCGCCCGGCGGGCGCGGCGTGCACGACCCCGCCACCCACACCCTGCTCGGCGGCCGGACCGACGTCGCCGGCGCCGTCGCGACGACGATGTGGCAGACCCGGCTCGACGTCGACAGCCGGCCCTACCCGGGTGACCATCCGGTGCAGGGCACCGAGATCGTTCCGGCCGCAGTGCTGCTCAACACATTCCTGGCGGCGGCGAGCAGCGGCGGGCACGCCGGTGCGGGCCTGGCCGACGTGCGGTTGCGCACCCCGGTCGCGCCGGGGCGGGCCCGCGATCTGCAGGTGGTGCTGCAGGACCGGGCGCTGACCCTGTCCACCAGGCTGGTGGACGGCGACGGGGGTGACGACGCGCGGGACGGCGGCTGGCTCACCCACACAAGCGCGGTGCTGGCCGACGAGACGCGTTCTCCGCAGCCCGATCTGGACCTGGACGCCGCCCGGAACCGCTGCGCGGAGCTCCTGCCGCGGCGCCATGTCATCGACACGCTCGCAACGCTGGGCGTCGCCGCGATGGGCTTCGGCTGGGACGTCGAGGACCTGCGTCGCGGCGACGGCGAGCTGGTGGCGGTGGTGGCCGCCGAGGCCGACGGATCGGCGCCCGCGTCGTGGGCGTCGCTCCTGGACGCCGCGACCTCGGCCGCCTCGACGATCTTCGACGGGCCGCCGCGCCTGCGGATGCCCGCCCGCATCGAAGGGGTGCGGGTGTACGGCGACGCGCCGCCGGTCGCCGCGCTGCTGGTGCGGCGGCGGCCCGGCACCACCGTCACCGACGTCTCGATCGCCGATCCCTCGGGGGCGGTGCTGCTGTCGATCACCGGGATGGGATTCGAGGAACTCGAGACCTCCGCGCGAGGCTTGTCCGGCGACGACGCCGGCCGGATGCTGCACCGGGTGGCATGGCACGAGATTCCTTGGCGCGACGACGAATTGCCCAGCGGCGTGGTGCTCGTCGGGGGAGATGTCGACGGTCTGGACGCCGCGGTGCGTGACCTCACCGCCGCAGGCGTGGCCTACCGCGCCTTCGAGGATCCGGCGGAGCTCGCCGCGCTGTCGGCGAGCGCCGAGATGCCGGAGCTGTGGCGGGATCTGGGCCGCACCGCGGTGGTGCTGGTGCTGCCGCGGTCCGACGATGCGCCCGAGGCGTCGGTCGACCTGGTGACCCGGACGCTGACCACCCTGCTGCAGACCGGTGCGACGGCGCGGGTGTGGGTGCTGACCACCGGCGTGCACGAGGGCGGCGACCTCGCCCACGCACCGCTGTGGGGACTGACCCGGGTGGCCGCGGCCGAACACCCGCAGCTGTGGGGCGGCGTGCTCGACGTCGCGGACGGCCCGCTGCCGCTCGGCGCGCTCTCGCTGCCCGGGCACGGTGTGGTGGTGGTGCGCGGCGGCGCCGCCCTGGCCGCCCGGCTGGCGCCCGCAGGTGCGAGAACGGCTGCGCCGATGGAGTGTTCACCGGCAGGCAGCTATCTGATCACCGGCGGCACCGGCGCGCTGGGGTTGCGGATGGCGCAGCGGTTGGCCGACCTTGGCGCCCGGCGGTTGGTGCTGCTCTCCCGGTCGGGACTGCCCGAGCGGTCGGCATGGGGCGAGCACCCCGATTCGGAGGCGGTGCGCGGGGTGCGGGCGCTGGAGGACCGGGGCCTCTCGGTCACCGTCGCCGCCCTCGACGTCGGCGCACCCGGCGCAGCCGACGATCTGCGCGCCGTGCTGCGCGACCTGCCGCCGGTGCGCGGGGTGGTTCACGCGGCGGGCGTGGAAGCCGGTGCGCTGCTGGCCAACACCACCGCCGAGGACTTCGCGGCGGCCATGCACCCGAAGGTGCACGGCACCCTCGCCCTGCACGAGGTGTTCCCGCCCGCAACGCTGGACTGGATGGTGCTGTTCTCGTCGTGCGGCTACCTGGCCGGCTTCCCGGGGCAGGGCGCCTATGCCTGCGCGAACTCGTTCCTCGACGTGATGGCGCGGCATCGCCGCGGTCTGGGTGACCGCACCACGAGCGTGGCGTGGACGGCCTGGCGCGGCCTCGGCATGGGCTCGGCGTCGGAGTTCGTCGCGGCCCAGCTCGACGCGCTGGGCATGGGCACCGTCGGCGTCGACGACGCGATGCGCGCGCTCGATCTGGCGATGCGTGACGACGATCCGAACGTCGTTGTGCTGCCGCTGCTCCCGAGCGCCTCCGCGGTGCCGATGCTGGCCGACGTGGCGCCGTCGGACGACGCGGTCGACGACGGCGCTCCGGCGGAGGAGATGACGTCGGGCGAGACGGATCCCGCAGTGCTGGGGCAACGGGTGCTGGCCGCCGTCGCCGCGCAGCTGGGCCTCACCGAGGCCGACGTGAACCCCGACCTGCCGCTGGTCGAGCTCGGCGTCGATTCGATCATGACCGTGCGGCTGCGGCGCCAGCTGGAGAAGCAGACCGGGCTGGTGCTGCCGCCGACGCTGCTGTGGGAGCACCCGACGGCCGCGGCCGTCACGGCCAGGCTCGTCGAGATGCTCACCCCCGGCGAGAAGGTCGACGTCTAGCGATTTCGGCGCGGAAACGTTCGCCCAGCGATCGTGAGCGCGCCGAAATCACCCGGTGATGGCGGCGATGACCTTCTTCTTGTCCACCTTGCCGACCGGTGTGGCGGGTAGCGACGGCATCGCGAAGAGCGTGTCGGGCCTGGCGTGCGCCGAGGCGCCGCGCTCGTCGAGGAAGGCGTTGAGCTCGGCCAATGTCACCGGGGCGCCCATGAAGACCACTGCGGCGCAGATCTTCTCGCCGAGATACTCGTCGGGCAGGGCGACGGCCGCCGCCGCGTAGATCGCCGGGTGGGCGAGCAGGTGGTCCTCGAGGTCGGTGGCCGACACCGTCTCGCCGCCGCGGTGGATGACGTCCTTGATCCGGCCGGTCACCTCGATGTTGCCCGCGAGCGGACCGTCGGCGAACAGGCGCACCCGGTCGCCGCTGCGGTAGAAGCCGTCCGGGCTGAAGGAGCGCGCGTTGGCCTCCTCGGCGCGGTAGTAGCCGTTGATCGTGTACGGCCCGCGCACCAGCAGTTCGCCCTCCTCACCGGGCGCGACCTCGACGCCGTTGTCGTCGACCACCCGCAGTTCGTCGTGCGGTGACATCGGCCTGCCCTGGGTGTGCGTCACCACGTCGACGGGATCACCGGGCCGGGTGAACTGCAGCATGCCCTCGGCCATCCCGAAGATCTGCTGCAGGCCGTCGGTCAGGCCGTCGTAGATGAAGCGGGCCTCCTCCGGCGACAGCCGCGACCCGCCGACCTGCACGAGGCGCAGCGACGTCGGCAGCACCGGTTCCCACTCGCAGGCCTGGGCCCACAGCTTGGCCAGCGCGTTGACCAGACCGGTGACGGTGACCTGATGCCGGTCGATCAGGGCGAACGCCGATTCCGGGCTCGGGTCGGCGGTGAACACCGTGGTCGCGCCGACCGTCATCGCGCCGAGCAGTCCCGGGCAGCCGAGCGGGAAGTTGTGGCCGGCGGGCAACGCCACGAGATAGACGTCCTCGGAGGTCATCCGGCACTCGCGGGCCATGCCCACCGCGTTGTAGACGTAGTCGTCGTGGGTCCGCGCGATCAGCTTGGGCAGCCCGGTGGTGCCGCCCGAGACCAGCAGCAGCGCGGGTGCGTCCGGATCGAACGACGCCGAAGGTGCTGCGGCGCCGTCGAATCCGGTCAGTGTCGACCACGGCGTGAACGGTCCGGCATCACCGTCGACCACGATGTGGCGCAGCGCCGGGTGCTGGTCCCGCAGTCCGGCCGCGAGCTCGCGGTAGTCGAAGCCCTTGACCTGATCGGCGATGACGAGCCCGACGGCGCCGCTGACGGAGGCGAAGTGACCCATCTCGGCCGCCCGGTGCCCCGGCAGGCACATCACCGGCACGGCGCCGGCCCGCAGCGCCCCGAACAGCGCGACGGCGAACTGGCAGGAGTTGGGGAGTTGCACCAGGATCCGGTCGCCGGGGGCGATGCCCAGCGCGCTCAGCCCTGCGGCCACCCGGTCGGCGACCGCATCGAGTTCGGCAAAGGTGTAGCCGCGGTCGGCGTCGACGACGCCGAGCTTGTCCGGCCAGGCCGCGGCCGCATCCCTGAGGATGGAGTCGAGCGGGCGTCCCGTCCACAGCCCGGCCCGCCGGTAGAGATGCGCGCGCTCGGCCGGGAACGGTACGAATCCCTGCCGGAGTTCATCGGTCGGGGCGTCGTCGCCGGTGCGGGTGTCACGCGAAAAACCCGTGCTCATAGGTGGAATCCGCCCCTCGGGGTAGGTGTGTTCGGTGCACCGAATATAAGGTAGCCTGCTGCGAGTTAGGGCAGCCTGTACTAAATCTCATAGCCACCTGGGAGGCATCACGTGGGTGACGCCGCGACGAGTTCCGCGACCGTTCGCGACGAAGTCGCCGAGCTCCTCGGCATCAGCCCGGACAGCCTCGACCCGCAGGCCGACCTGATCGCCTCCGGTCTGGACTCGATCCGGATGATGTCGCTGTCGGGCCGCTGGCGCAAGCAGGGCATCGACGTCGGATTCGCCGCGCTGGCAGCCGATCCCACCGTCCAGGCCTGGTCGGAGCTGGTGGCCCGCTTCCGCCCGCAGGACCGGCCGCAGCAGCCGGCGCCGGCGGTGCAGCCCAGCGATCCCGAAGAGCCGTTCCCGCTCGCCCCGATCCAGCACGCGATGTGGGTGGGCCGCAACGACGACCAGGTGCTCGGTGGTGTCGCGGGCCACCTCTACGTCGAGTTCGACGGGGCCGGAGTGGATCCCGGCCGTCTGCAGGACGCAGCGAGCAGGCTGGCCCGTCGTCATCCCATGTTGCGCGTCGAGATCCTGCCCGACGGAACCCAGCGCATCAGCGACCGCGACCTCCCGGTCACCGTCCATGACCTGCGCGAGCTCGCCGTCGAGGCGGCCGAGGCGAGGCTGGAGGAGATCCGCGACGCGAAGTCCCACCAGCTGCTGTTCGGCGAGGTGCTCGAGATCGGCCTGTCGCTGCTGCCCGGCGGGCGCACCCGACTGCACGTCGACATGGACATGCAGGCCGCCGATGCGGTGAGCTACCGCAACTTCATGGCCGACCTCGCCTCGTTCTACCTGGGCCGCGACCTGCCCGAGCTGCAGTACACCTACCGCGAGTACCGGGCCGCGCTGACGGCGGCGGCACCCGGGCCAACCGACGAGGACCGCAACTGGTGGGCCGAGCGCATCCCCGATCTGCCAGAACCGCCGACGCTGCCGCTGGTGCCGCGTGCCGAGCAGCGCAACCCGCGGCGCAGCATCCGCAAGTGGCGCACCCTCGACGTCGCGACCCGCGACGCGTTGTTCACCGCCGCCCACCGGCGCGGTGTCACGCCGGCGATGGCGGTCGGCGCCTCCTACGCCGGGGCGCTGGCGCGGTGGTCGGTCAACCAGCGGTTCCTGCTCAACCTGCCGATGTTCGGCCGTGAACCGTTCCACCCCGACGTCGACAAGCTGATCGGCGACTTCACCTCGTCGCTGATGCTCGACCTCGACCTGTCCGACGCAGGCACCCCCGCCGCGCGCGCCCGGGTGGTGCAGGAGGCGCTGCACCGCGCCGCCGCGCACTCCAGCTACTCCGGCCTGTCGGTGATACGCGACCTGACCCGCCACCGCGGCACCCAGACGCTGGTGCCGTTCGTCTACACCAGCGCACTGGGCCTGGGCGACCTGTTCGCCGGTGACGTCACCGACCAGTTCGGCAGCCCGGTGTGGACGATCTCGCAGGGCCCGCAGGTCTACATCGACGCGCAGGCCACGCCGGTGGCCGAGGGCCTGATGATCAACTGGGACGTCCGGGCCGACGCGTTCCGGCCCGGCGTCGTCGACGCGATGTTCGACTACCACCTCGACGAGCTGTGCCGGCTCGCCACCGACGACGCGGCCTGGGAGGCCGCCGATCCGCCCGCCGTCACCGCAGAGCAGCGTGCCGTGCGCGCCGCGGCCAACGCCGTCACGGCGCCGGTGAGCGGAGACGCCCTGCACGACGGCTTCTTCCGTACCGCCGCGGCCACCCCGGACGCGCCCGCGGTGTTCAGCGGCGACGCCGACCTCACCTACGCGCAGCTGCGCGAGCAGGTGCTGGCGGTCACCGCGACCCTGCGCGAGCACGGCGTGGGCGCAGGCGACGTGGTGGCCGTGACGGGTCCCAAGACCTACGAGCAGATCCCGGCGCTGCTGGGCATCCACGCGGCGGGCGCGGCGTACCTGCCGGTCGGCGCCGACCAGCCCGCCGACCGGGCGGCCCGCATCCTCGACACCGCAGGGGTGGCACTGGCCCTGGTCTGCGGCGGCGATACCCCCGAGCTGTCGGTGCCCGCCCTGACCGTCTCCGATGCGGTGCGCCGGGGAGCGGCACGCGCCGCCGACACCGAACCGGCGGCGTCGGATCCCTCGTCGCTGGCCTACGTGCTGTTCACCTCGGGGTCCACCGGGGAGCCCAAGGGCGTCGAGGTGACCCACGACGCCTCGATGAACACCGCCGAATTCATCTCGCGGCACTTCGGGATCGGCCCGGCGGACCGCTGCCTGGCGCTGTCGACACTGGAGTGCGACATCTCCGTGCTCGACGTCTTCGCCACCCTGCGGACCGGTGGCGCCATCGTGGTGGTCGACGAGCGGCACCGGCGCGACCCCGACACCTGGGTGCGGCTGATCGACGAACACGGCGTTACCGTGCTGCACTTCATGCCCGGCTGGCTGGAGATGCTTCTGGAGGTGGTCGCCGGACAGGGCGCGCGGCTGCCCACCGTGCGGGTGGTGCCCACCGGCGGCGACTGGGTGCGCACCGAGATGGTGCGGGCGCTGCGTGCCGCCGCGCCGGGGGTGCGCGTCGCCGGTCTCGGCGGCGCCACCGAGACCGCCACCCACAACACCATCTGCGAGGTGACCGGCGAGGTGCCCGAGGAGTGGTCGGCGGTGCCGTTCGGGACTCCGCTGCCCAACAACGCCGCCCGGGTGGTCGACGCGCGGGGCCGGGACTGCCCGGACTGGGTGCCCGGAGAATTCTGGGTCTCCGGTCGCGGCCTCGCCCGCGGCTACCGCGGCCGGGCCGACCTGACCGCCGAGAAGTTCGTCGAACACGACGGCAGGATCTGGTACCGGACCGGGGACCTGGTGCGGTACCAGTCCGACGGCACGCTGGAGTTCGTCGGCCGCGCCGATCACCGGATCAAGATCAGCGGCTACCGGGTCGAACTGGGCGAGGTCGAGGCGGCGCTGCGGCGGGTGCCGGGAGTGGACGTCGCCGTGGTCACCCCGGTCTCCGCGCCGGGCGGTCGCGACGTGCTGGCGGCGCTGGTGCGGGCCGATCGCACCGGGTTGACCGCCGAGGCCGTCACCGACGCGATGGCGGCGCTCGTCCCCGCCCACATGGTGCCGCAGGCGATCGTGATCACCGACCGCATCCCGTTCACCGGCAACGGCAAGCTCGACCGGGCGGCGATCACCCGCATCCTCGAGAACGTCGACCTGTCGGCGGGGCGGGGATACCGCGCGCCGGCCACGGTCGTGGAATCGGCGCTCGCGCACATCGTCGGGGTGCTGCTGAACCGCACGCAGGTCGGCGCCGACGACGACTTCTTCGCGCTCGGCGGGGACTCGGTGCTGGCCACCCAGCTGGTCGCGCGGGTGCGGGACTGGCTGGACACGCCGACCGTGATGGTCGCCGACGTCTTCGCCACCCGCACCGTCGCCGCGCTGGCGCGGGTGCTGGCGGCGCGCGAACCGGCCGGTGACCGGCTCGAGCAGGTGGCCGAGCTCTACCTCGAGGTCGCCGGGATGGACGGCACCGACGTCGCGACCGCACTGGACGCCGAGTCGGTGGGCTGACCGACCCGGCTCGACGCGCATCGCCGCAGGTCGGATGTGGTCATGCGATGGGCGGGAGCGACCGGGGTACCTATTTTCGGGTGGCCGAACATAGGGTAGCCTCAGCAATTTAGGACAGCCTTTGCTAATCCATGGAGGCATTGTGGCTCACGGTATGACGATCACCCGTCCCGGCGACGTAACCGCCGCGGAGATGGCGTCGCTGCACGAACGCGTCCTCGCCGTCGCTGCCTCCGTGCCCGGCGCCGCCGCGGTGACCGGTCCGACCGGCCGGAGCACCTACGGGCAACTCTCCGAAGAGATCCGCGCGATCGCCGCCGCGCTGTCGGTCGCCGGCGTCGCACCCGGTGACGTGGTCGCCGTGGTCGGCACCGCCTGCGCGGAACAGATCCCCGCGGTGCTCGGAACGCTCGCCGCGGGCGCGATCTACCTCCCGGTGCCCGCCGGGCTGCCCGCCGACGCCGCACTGTCGGCCATGCGCCGCGGCGTGGCGCGGATGGCGCTGGTGTGCGGTGACCTTTCTCCTGCTTTCATGCCTGCACTGACCGTGCGCGAAGCCCTGCGGATCGGCGCCGCCGAGTCCCGCTTCGCCGTGGTGTCGCCGCGCCCGGCCGAACCCGCCGCGATCCTGCCGAACGCCACCTTCAGCCACGCCGCACTGCTGCGCTCGATCGGCGGCACCCCGGCCGAGCCGCGCGGTCGCCGGGCGGTGTCGCCCGGACTGGACTGCGAGGAGTCGGTGCGCGAGGTGTTCGCCGCGCTGCTCGCCGGTGCCGGTGTGGTGGTCGCCGACCCGGCCGACTCCCGCGCCGCGGTCGAATACCCGCTGACCTTCCTGCCGCCGATCGACGCCGCGGCTCCATGACCGGAGTGGGTCAGCAGCAGCAGTTGACGTTCCAACCCTGGATCAAGGGCTTCCCGGCGGACGGTTCGCGGGGCGCGACAGTGGTCTTCCCGCACGCGGGCGGGGCGGCGGTCGCCTATCGGGGGCTGGCGAAAGCATTGTCCGACAACGGCATCGACACCTATCTGGTGCAGTACCCGCAACGCGCCGACCGCCTCGCCCATCCGGCGGCGGAGACGCTCACTGAGCTCGCCGACGACCTGTTCCGGGCGGGGGAGTGGCACCGGCTCGGTCCGCTGCGGCTGTTCGGTCACTGCATGGGCGCTGTGGTGGCATTCGAGTTCGCGCGCATCGCCGAACGGCACGGCGTCGACGTACGCCAGCTGTGGGTCTCGGCGGGTCAGGCGCCGTCCACCGTCGAGGCCTCCGGGCCGATGCCGACCACCGACGACGGCCTGCTGTCCGAGCTGGCCGACCTCGGCGGCACCGACCCGCGCCTGCTCGACGACGAGGACTTCGTCGCGCTGCTGCTGCAGGCGATCCGGGCGGATTACCTGGCCTGGAACCGCTACACCTGCGACGCGGGCGTCACGGTGCGCGCCGACATCAACGCCGTCGGTGGCCGCCGCGACCACCGGATCACCGAGGCGCAGCTGCGGGCCTGGGAGAGCCACACCGAGAAGTCGTTCACCCTCTCGCTGCTCGACGGCGGCCACTTCTACCTCAACGAGCACACCGACCTGCTCGCCGAACTGATGGGCGCCGATGACCTCTGACGGCGTGGGCGGCGCGGACGATCCCGTCGTGATCGTCGGCATGGCGCTCGAGGCACCCGGCGGCATCGACTCCGCCGACGCCTACTGGTCGCTGCTGTCCGAACAGCGCGAGGCGCTCGGCCCGTTCCCGACCGACCGCGGCTGGGACCTGCCCGAGCTCTTCGAACCGCGCGACGGCTACAAGGCCATTCACGACCTCGGCGGATTTCTCACCGACGCAACCTCTTTCGACCCGGAGTTCTTCGGTGTCTCGCCACGGGAGGCCGTGGCGATGGATCCCCAGCAGCGGGTGGCGCTGCGGCTGGCGTGGCGGGCCCTGGAGAACAGCGGCGTCAATCCCGACGACCTCGCGGGCCACGACGCCGGCTGCTTCGTCGGCGCGTCGACGCTGGACTACGGACCGGACATGGCCCGGTCCTCCGAGCACAGCGGCCATCTCATCACCGGCACCTCGCTTGGCGTGATCTCCGGCCGGATCGCCTACACCCTGGACCTCGCCGGACCGGCGCTCACCGTCGACACCTCGTGCTCGTCGGCGCTGGCGGCGTTCCACGTTGCCGTGCAGTCACTTCGCGCGGGCGACTGCGACCTGGCGCTGGCCGGCGGCGTGGCGGTGATGGGATCGCCGGGCTATTTCGTCGAATTCTCCAAGCAGCACGCGCTCTCGGACGACGGACACTGCCGCCCCTACAGCGCGCACGCCAGCGGCACCGTGTGGGCCGAGGGCGCGGCGATGTTCGTGCTGCAGCGCCGGTCGGCCGCCCGCAGGGACGGCAGGCCGATCCTGGCCGAGGTACTGGCCAGCTGCCTGAACCAGGACGGCCGCACCACCGGGCTGACGGCGCCGAGCGGTACCGCGCAGGCCCGGTTGTTCAGCCGCGCACTTTCGCAGGCCGGCGTGCGCGCCGAGGACATCGGGCTGGTGGAGGGGCACGGCACCGGAACCCGGCTCGGCGACCGCACCGAGCTGCGCGCGCTGGCACGCACCTACGGCGCCACCGAACCCGGCCGGGGACCGCTGCTCGGCTCGGTGAAGTCCAACATCGGCCACGCGCAGGCCGCGGCAGGCGGGCTGGGGCTGGCCAAGGTGCTGCTCGCCGCCGAGCGCGCCACCATCCCGCCCACGTTGCACGTCGACCAGCCCAGCCGTGAGATCGACTGGGAAACACAAGGTCTGCGGCTGGCCGACAAACTCGGCCCCTGGCGGGCCGTCGACGGGCGGCGGCTGGCCGTGGTGTCGGCGTTCGGTATGAGCGGCACCAACACCCACGTCGTCGTGGCCATGCCCGATGCCGGGGCCCGGGTGGCCTGATGTCCGTCATCACCTGGCCGGACGGCCGTACCCCCGTGCTGCTCAGCGCACACGCGCCCGACCTCGTCGCCGCGGACGCCGCGGCCATCGCGCGCCACCTGCGAACCCGCCCGGACACCGGGGTGACCGACGTGGCGGGCCAGCTGCTGCGCACCCGCCGGCTGCGCCGGCACC
>NZ_JACKSJ010000170.1 GCF_025821665.1 [Mycobacterium] manitobense | reverse complement strand
CGCCTACGCGGTGAGCAAGAATTTCGTGAAGTGGTACAGCAGCGCGCAGGCCGAGCGATTCAACGGTCGCGGGCTGCGCATCGTCTCGGTGTCACCGGGGTCGGTGGACACCGAGATGGGTCGACTCGAAGAAGCCGGCGGCGCGGGCGCACTCGTGATGGACGCCGCCGTGCCGCGCTGGGGCAGGCCGGAAGAGATGGCAGAACTGTTCGCCTACTGCGTCAGTGACAAAGCCGGCTACCTCACCGGCACCGACATCCTCAACGACGGAGGTGTGGTGGCCTCGTTGCGGGAGCGGGCCAGAGCAGCGGCCGCGACCCCCTGAGCCATCCGCCTCGGCGGTTGGGATCCGCGGGCAGTGGGCATATAGACCGCATGTCAGCGCCGGGAAGCGAAGCATTCGAGAATCTCGTTGCCACACTCGACTATCCGATGTTCGTGGTCACCGCCGGGCCGGCGGATGATCCCGCGGGTTGCCTGGTCGGGTTCGCCAGCCAGACGAGCATCAACCCACCGCGGTTCCTCGTCGGCATATCCAAACGCAACCACACCTTT
>NZ_JACKSJ010000169.1 GCF_025821665.1 [Mycobacterium] manitobense | reverse complement strand
GCCGCCGGTCCCGGCCGGCCCGCCGCCGTCGACGCCGCTGCGCACTGCGGCCCGGCTGCTGCTGGCCGGCGCGATGGTGTTCGCCGGGGTGAGCCACTTGTTCTGGGCACGCAAGGACTTCCAGGCCCAGGTGCCCGACTGGGTGACCAGGGCCGCGCCGATCGACGCCGACGGCGTGGTGGTGGCGTCCGGCGCCGTGGAGATCATGCTGGGCGCCGGCCTGGCCGTGCTGCGACGCGACCGGGTGCTCGTCGGGCGCTTGTTGGCGGCGTTCTTCGTCGCGGTGTTCCCCGGGAACATCGCGCAGTACCTCGGCAAGCGCGACGCCTTCGGGTTGGACTCCGACCGCAAGCGCCTGGTCCGGCTGGTGTTCCAGCCGGTGCTGGTGGCCTGGGCGCTGTGGTCGACCGCGGTACCCAGGTCGCGCTGAGGCCGGCGGGTCAGCCGACCCGCAGCCAGCCCGTGGTGTGCCGATAGAACGTCGAGCGTTTCACCGGCCGCGACGCCGCGACGCCGTCGCGGGTCAGCAGCGCCCCTGAGGTGCCGAGCTGTACGGCGCGCCCCGACACCCAGCCGCGCGGGCGCCCGCGCGGCGAGAGCACCGCGGCGCGCAGACCCGGCAGCGCCGCCGTCGGTTCGATCCGCACCCCGTGGACGTCGCCGTCGAACAGCACGGTGTCGTCGACGACGGCCTCGCCGACGAGCACTGTGCCTTCGGGGGAACCTGTCCACGACGCCGTTCCGACCAGCGCGGTACCGGTGTCGTCGCGGATCAGCGGCACCAGCGTCGCCGGCGCGGTCAGTGCCCGCCTCACCCCGAACCGGCCGGCGACGGCGACCTCGACGTCGAGCCGGTCGGCGCGCAGCAGCCGGGTCAGCACGGCGGCCAGCTGCGCATCGTCCCCGCGCACGACCACCCGCCTGCACCGGTCGACCTCGTCGAGTTCGACCGTCGGCAGCATCCGCAGCGGCCGCGGCGCCGGCCGGTCGCCGCAGCGCAGCACCGCGACGTCGGTGGTGGTCAAGGAAAGCTCCTCGCAAACGGGTATGTGTCCGGTCGGATAAGGTAGCTCACCGGCTGCACACGTCATTTTCACGCACTGAAGCGGAGAAGCCATGCCGGCAATCGTGCTCATCGGCGCCCAGTGGGGCGACGAGGGCAAAGGAAAGGCCACCGATCTGCTCGGTGGGCGCGTCCAGTGGGTCGTGCGGTACCAGGGCGGCAACAACGCCGGGCACACCGTGGTGCTGCCCACCGGCGAGAACTTCGCGCTGCACCTGATCCCGTCGGGCATCCTGACGCCCGGGGTGACCAACGTGATCGGCAACGGCGTCGTCGTCGACCCGGGGGTGCTCCTCACCGAGCTGAGAGGGCTCGAGGACCGCGGCGTCGACACCGACCGGCTGCTCATCTCGGCCGACGCCCACCTGCTGATGCCGTACCACGTGGCGATCGACAAGGTGGTCGAGCGATACGCGGGCAGCAAGAAGATCGGCACCACCGGCCGCGGCATCGGACCCTGCTACCAGGACAAGATCGCGCGCATCGGCATCCGGGTCGCCGACGTGCTCGACCCCAACCAGCTGACCGAGAAGATCGAGGCGGCACTGGAACTCAAGAACCAGATGCTGGTGAAGATCTACAACCGCAAGGCCCTCGACGCCGCCGAGGTGGTGGAAAATCTGCTGGCCCAGGCCGAGGGGTTCACCCACCGCATCGCCGACGCCCGGCTGCTGCTCAACGCGGCCCTCGAACGCGGCGAGACGGTGCTGCTCGAGGGTTCGCAGGGCACGCTGCTCGACGTCGACCACGGCACGTATCCCTTTGTCACGTCCTCGAATCCGACGGCCGGTGGCGCATCGGTCGGATCGGGTATCGGGCCAACCCGCATCACCACGGTGCTCGGCATCCTCAAGGCCTACACCACCCGCGTGGGATCGGGTCCGTTCCCGACCGAGCTGTTCGACGAGTACGGCGCCTATCTGGCCAAGACCGGCGGTGAGGTCGGTGTCACCACCGGGCGGCCGCGGCGCTGCGGCTGGTTCGACGCGGTGATCGCCCGGTACGCCACCCGCGTCAACGGCATCACCGACTACTTCCTGACCAAGCTCGACGTGCTGTCCAGCCTGGAGACCGTGCCGGTGTGCGTGGGCTACCGGGTGAACGGCAAGCGCACCGACGACATGCCGATGACGCAGTCCGACATCGCCATCGCCGAACCGATCTACGAGGAACTGCCGGGCTGGTGGGAGGACATCTCCACGGCGCGCGAATTCGACGACCTGCCCGCCAAGGCCCGCGACTACGTGCTTCGGCTCGAAGAGCTTGCCGGCGCCCATGTTTCGTGTATCGGCGTCGGCCCGGGACGTGAGCAGACGATCGTGCGCCGCGACATCCTGGCGGGGGCATGACAGACGACCCGCGGCTGGTCGATCCCGAATACGACAGGCACGGCGGGTTTCCCAACTTCGAACGCGCCGATCCCGGGCCCGGTTTCGCACGGTTCCTGACCGCGATGCGCCGCGCCCAGGACCTGGCGGTGTCGGCCGCTCCAGACAGTGAGACGTGGGAGAAGGCCGCCGAGCACGTCGAGGCGCTCGTCGAGTTGCTCGACCCGTTCGAGGCCGCCGAGGGCGTCGGCCCAGCCAACCGGGTGCCCGAGCTGCCCGGCGCGGGCAGCCTGTTGATGGCGCCGTACCGGGTGACGAAGTTCGACGCCGAGGCCGTCGAACTGACCGTGCAGTTCAGCCGCTTTCACGTCGGCGGCAACTACGCGGTGCACGGCGGGGTGCTGCCGCTGATGTTCGACTCGGTGTTCGGGATGGTCATCCACGCCACCGGCAGGCCGATCAGTCGCACCGGCTTCCTGCACGTCGACTACCGCAAGGTGACGCCGATCGACACCACGCTGACCGTGCGTGGGTGGGTCCGCGAGGCGCAGGGCCGCAAGTCGTTCGTCAACGCCGAGATGCGCGATCCCGAAGGGAATCTGCTCGCCGAGGCGAACGGCCTGATGATCAGATTGCTGCCCGGACAGCCCTGAGCGTGACACCATGACCGCGTGGCCGAATCTCACCTGCGCAGGCTGACGACGCCCAAGGCCGCGGCGGCGGCGGGGGTGCTGTTCGCGCTGTTGTTCGGCGCCGCACTGATTCTCATCCGCACCGCGCTTCCCGAGGGTGGCGCGCCGGGTTCGCAGTGGGTCGACGGGGCCAGTGGCAGGCTGCGGTGGGCATCGGTGCTGATGCCGTTCGCGGGCATCGCCTTCCTGTGGTTCATCGGCGTCGTCCGCGACGGACTCGGCCGCTACGAGGACAAGTTCTTCGCGAGCGTGTTCATCGGCAGCGGACTGCTGTTCCTGGCGATGATGTTCACCACCGTGGCGGTCGGGGAAGGCCTGATCGCCACCAGGGCGGTGTCGGTGGATTCCGCGATGCACGCCGAGGTGGTGGCGTTCGGGCAGACACTGCTCAACACGCTGAGCAAGACCTATGGCGTGCGGATGGCCGCGGTGTTCATGATCTCGCTGGCGACGATCTGGCTGCGCACCGGGCTCATGCCGCGTCCGCTGGTGTACGCCACCTACCTGGTGGCGGTGGCCCTGCTGCTCGCCGGTGACGTGAGTGCGTGGCTGGTGCTGGCGTTCCCGGTGTGGGTGCTGCTGGTCAGCGTGCTGCTGCTGGCCCGCGCCGGTGTGGTGCACTGGGGCGACCACGAAGTGGGCGAGCGGCGCTAGCCGCCTGCGGCCAGCCAGTCCTCGAATGTCGTTGGGGCGATGCGGAAGTCGTCACCGGGCAGCATGACGTTGCCGGCCATCGACTCGTCGAACACGCCGTTCCAGGTGGGGATCAGCTTCACCTCGCGCCCGCGCATCGCCAGGGTGCGACGGGCCATGTCGACGAGATCCTGCGGGTCGGGTCCGGCGACGTCGACGTAGCGGCCCCGCGGTTCGCCGACCGCGATCTCGGCCAGCACGGCCGCGATGTCGTCGGGCGCGATGGGCTGGACGAGCAGCGGTGCGATGGTGGCCGTGCCCTCGTGCTCGGTCCACCCGACCGCCAGCTCGGCGAAGTCGTGGAACTGCGTCGCGGGCACCACGGTCCACGGCACCGAGACGCCGTCAACGCCTTCGGCGATCAGCCGCTCCTGTTCGCGCTTGCCCGCGTAGTGCGCGTTGCCCTCGAGGCGGTGCACTCCGACGATCGACAGCAGGACGTGGTGGGCGACCCCGGCGCTGGCCTCGGCGCGCAGCAGGTTCGCGGTGATGGTGCCGAAGTAGGCCACCGTCTCGGCGGCACTCACCGGTGGGGAGCTGACCGTGTCGATCACCGCGTCGACGCCCGCCAGGGCGGCGTCGAGGCCGTCGCCCGACAGCAGGTCGACGCCGAGGGAGCGGCTGATCCGCACCGCCTCGTGACCGTCGCGTTCGAGGGCCGCGACCGTCCGGGCTCCGATGTTGCCGGTCGCACCGGCTACTGCGATCCGCATGGGACACCTCCTGGACAGCCCCTTTCGAGGCTAGAAGCCGGCGCTCGGCGGGACAAGACCACCGCGTTTGGTGGAAGCCGTCCTGGGTAGCCATAAAGAGATGTCTGGGGTCACATCATCGTCGATTCTGGTCATCGCTGATCCCGGGGTACCGGCGGCGATGGCCGAACGGCTATCAGAATCGCTCCCGGAGGTGCTGCCTGAAAGCACCTCTGCGCAGCGCCAGTGGGACGTGTCCGTCCGTAGGGACGCATATGCGATCGACGAGCACGATGATGTCTCTGACGTCGTCCGCACCATCGACCCGGCGGGTGAGGACGCAGACATCGTCCTCTATCTGACGGATCTGCCACGGCGGACGGAAACGACGCCGACGATCGCCGACATCAGTGTGCAGCACCGGTTCGCGGTGATCTCCATCCCCGCGATGGGTGGCGTGCGCATCCACCGCCGGGTACGTGCGATGGCGACGACGGCGGTGGCCGAGATGCTGCAGTCCGGCGAGCCGGACAATTCGGCGAAGCGGTTGACGCGCACCGAGGAGGGCGGCGTCGTGCGGTACTCCGCGCCGTCAACGCTGTCACGGTTGCGACTTCTCGCCGGAATGGTCTACGCCAACCGCCCATGGCGGTTGGTGTCGGGGATGTCCAAGGTAATGATGGCGGCGTTCGCCACCGGGGCGGTGAGCCTCGCCTATCCGACGATCTGGCAGCTGTCCGACACCATGGGTCCGTGGCGGCTGATCGCGGCGACGATACTCGCCACTGCCGCAATGATCGCCTGGCTGATCCTGGACCACGAGTTGTGGGAACGCCCGCATTCGGCCGATGAACGGGAACGCGCGAGGCTGTACAACGCAGCGACCGTCATCACGCTGACGATCGGCGTCGCCATCTTCCATGTCGCGCTGTTCCTGCTGTTGTTGGTGACCGCCTGGTGGACGATCCCGCCGCAGTTGATAGCTCAGAACATCGGCCATCCGGTCGAACTGTCGACCTTGTTGCTGCTGGCGTGGCTGGTGGCCGCCATCGCGACCCTGGGCGGTGCCCTCGGGTCGGGGATGGAGGATGACGAGGCCGTGAAGTCGGCGGCCTACGGCGTTCGGCAACGCCAGCGGTTCGACAGGGAGAACTGACGGCCGCCTAGCCTCACGGTGCCAGCTGCACCACCGGCGCAGGGTCGAGCACCGGCGGCGCGAGCGGCTGCAACACCGGCTCGGCAGGCGGATCGGCCGGGGCAGGAGCGGGTTCGGCCGGGGCGGGGTCCGCGGGTGCCGGGTCGGCGGGTGCGGCCGGCGCCGTATCCGCGGGGGCGGGAGCCTGTGGC
>NZ_JACKSJ010000168.1 GCF_025821665.1 [Mycobacterium] manitobense | reverse complement strand
ACACCGGGCCTCGGCCTGGTTCTGATGAGGTCAGGACGTGTGCACGATGAGCACGTCGACCTTCGATCGGCGGGCCACATTGGCCGGCACCGAACCGAGCAGTCGGCCCGCGATGGTGCTCAGGCCGACGTTACCGACGACCAGCAGGTCGGCCTTCTCCGATTCGGCGAGATCGACGAGGGCGTCCACGGGGGCACCGACCACAGCCTTCTCCACCACATCGGTGGCTCCGGCGGCCTTGGCCCGCTCGGTCGCCTCGCGCAGGATCGCGTAGATCGGGGCGTTACCGGTGGCCTTGTAGCCCTCGTCCTTGAGTACGTCGGCGGCGTGGTGGTCCTCGCTCTGCGGGAAGTACGCGGTCGCGACGACGACCTTCGCGCCCGATCCCGCGGCGATCTCCCCGGCGCGGTCCACTGCCCGCAGCGACGAATCCGATCCGTCCGTGCCGACCACCACGGTCCGATAGGCGCTCATTCATG
>NZ_JACKSJ010000167.1 GCF_025821665.1 [Mycobacterium] manitobense | reverse complement strand
GCGCCGGCGGCCAGCCAGCCGAGCCGCCCGACGGCCACCGTCCGGCCCTCGACGACGCCGGTGACGCCGCTGCCGCCGTGGTTCTCGAACTCCGTCACCGCCGGGAGACCCGCCTCGGCGGCCGTCGCGGCCACCGCCCGGGCGATCGGATGCTCCGATGCGTCCTCCACCGCGCCGACGAGCCGCATCAGGTCGGCGGTCGTCACGCCGTCGGCGGGGTGCACGGCGGCCACCGCCATCCGGCCGGTCGTCACGGTGCCGGTTTTGTCCAGCACCACCGTGTCGACCCGCCGCGTCGATTCGAGGATCTGCGGGCCCTTGATCAGGATGCCCAGCTGGGCGCCGCGACCCGTGCCGACCAGCAGCGCGGTCGGCGTCGCCAGCCCCAGCGCACACGGGCACGCGATGATCAGCACCGCCACGGCGGCGGTGAACGCCGCTCCCGCGGCGGCGCCGGCGAGCAGCCAGCCGGCCAGGGTGAGCGCCGCGACGGCCAGGACCACCGGGACGAATACCGCCGACACCCGGTCGGCGAGCCGCTGCACGTCGGCCTTGCCGCTCTGCGCCTCGGCCACCAGTCGCGCCATCTGTGCCAGTTGAGTATCGGCGCCGACGCGGGTGGCGCGCACCTGCAGGCGGCCGCCGGCGTTGACCGTCGCCCCGACCACCGCGTCGCCGGGCGCCACCTCCACCGGCACCGACTCCCCGGTCAGCATCGAGGCGTCGACGGCCGAGGTGCCCGACACGATCACGCCGTCGGTGGCGATCTTCTCGCCGGGGCGCACCACGAACTCGTCGCCGACGGTCAGGCGGTCGACCGGCAGCCGTGTCTCCCGCCCGTCGCGCAGCACGGCGACATCCTTGGCGCCCATGTCGAGCAGCGCCCGCAACGCCGCGCCGGACTGCTTCTTCGCGCGCGCCTCCACGTAGCGGCCGGCCAGGAGGAACGTCGTCACCGCCGCTGCGACCTCGAGGTAGAGGTGGGGTTCGAAGGCGCCGGACGGCAGCAGGTCGAACGACATCCGCATGCCCGGCGTGCCGGCGTGGGTGAAGAGCAGAGCCCACACCGACCACCCATAGGCGGCGGACACCCCGACCGAGATCAGGGTGTCCATCGTCGCCGCGCGGTGCCGAAGATTCACCAACGCCGCGCGGTGGAACGGCCACGCGCCCCACGTCGCTACCGGCGTGGCGAGCCCGAGCGCCAGCCACTGCCAGTAGTCGAACTGCCACGCGGGCACCATCGACAGCAGCACCACCGGAACGGTCAGCAGGGCGGAGACGAGCAGGCGCCGCCGCCATCCGGTCGCCTCGTCGTCCGGCTCCGGGTCGTCGAGGGCGGTGCGGGGCAGGCTCGCGGTGTAGCCGGTGGCCTCGACGGCGGCGACGAGGTCGTCGGCGCTGACCGTGTCCGGATACTCGACGGTGGCCTGCTCGGTGGCGAAGTTCACGGTCGCGGACACGCCGTCGATCCGGTTGAGCCGCTTCTCGACCCGCGCAGCGCACGACGCGCAGGTCATTCCGCCGACTGCGAGGGTGACGCCAGTCATGCCGCGCGGTCCACGTCGTAGCCGGTGTCCTCGATGGCGGCCACCACCGACGTCTCGTCGGCGGGACCTTCCACCGTGACCAGCCCGTGTTCGAGGTCGACCGCGACGTCGGTGACGCCCGGCAGCGGCGCCACCGCCGAGGTGATCGCCGCCACGCAGTGGCCACAGCTCATCCCGCGGACGTTCAGCGTCATACCCATGCTGCCGAGTGTATACCCATGGGGGGTATGGGTGGCGGGCTACGCCCCGGCCAGGAATTCCTGCAGGAGCGCTTTCTTGTCGATCTTCTCGCCGGCGAGCGTCGGCAGCGGTTCGGTGCGGATGCGCCACCGCGTCGGCACTGCGAAGTAGGCGACCACGCCGTCGAGGTGACGACGCATCTCCTCCTCGGTGGGCGGTGGCACCTCGGTCCGGCACACCACCACCGCGGCCAGCTCCTCGCCGAGTTCGTGGTGGGGCACCCCGAGCGCGGCGACCTCGATCACGTCGGGGTGCGTCGCCAGGGCCGCTTCGACGTGCGGGCAGGCGATGTTCTCACCGCCGCGGATGACGACGTCCTTGCTGCGGCCGTCGATGTACAGATAGCCATCGGCGGTGAGGTGGCCGAGATCGCCGGTGTGCAGCCAGCCGTCGGCGTCCACGTCGGCCGCGGCGTCGACCCGGCCGCCGCGCAGGTATCCGCGCATCACCGTGGGGGAGCGGGTCAGCACCTCCCCGGTGCCGTCGGCGTCCGGCTCGGCGATCTTCAGCTCGACCACCGGGTAGGGCCGCCCGACGGTGCCGGGATGGTCGAGCAGGTCGCGGCCGTCGGCGACGGTGAGGAAGCCGCCCGCCTCGGTCATGCCCCAGGTGTTGCTCAGTCCCCGCGACCGTAGATTCGGGAGCTTCTCGCGAATCCGGTCGAGCAGATCGGTGGTCACCGGCGCCCCGCCGAGGGGCCACGACCGCAGGCTCGACAGGTCGTGGCGCCCGAAGTCGGGATGCTCGAGCACCCTGACCGCCATGGTCGGCACCGCGCCCCAGATCTGCACGCGCTCGCGCTCGATGAGCTCCATCACCTGTTTCGGGTCGAAGCGGCCCTCGGTGAGGACGATCCGGCCGCCGGTCAGGAAATGGGTGAGCAGGCTGGACATTCCGCCGATGTGGAACATCGGCGTGCACGCCAGGCTGACGGCCTGCGGTGAGTCGGCGTCGAGCAGGTGCGGGAAGCGATTCGTGCGGCCGAGGATGTTGTGCTGGTTCACGATCACAGAACGGCGGGAGAGCTCAACCGCTTTCGGCAGCCCCGAGCTCCCTGACGTGAACAGCACCGCGGCGGCCTCGTCCTCGTCGGTCTCGGGCAGGGGTGCGGATTCAGCGGATTCGGTGGCATCGAATGCCGTGCTGAGCTCCTGCAGTGCGCTGCCGGGCACGTCCGTCGTCAGCGGTGTGTCCGAGAAGACGTACCGTGGCCGCACCAGCCCGACGGCGTGGTCGATCTCCGCGTCACTCCACCAGCGGTTGGCCAGCACCGGGACAGCGCCCGCCAGCCACAGTGACCACAGCGCCAGCACCCATTCCGGACTGTTGTACCCGAACACCATCACCCGGTCGCCGGGCTCGATCCCTTTGCGCCGCAGATTCTCCCGGCATGCGGACACGGCGGTGCGGAACTGCCAGAAGGTGATCCGCCGGTCGCCCTGCACCAGGAAGGTGCGGTCGGTCCAGCGTGTCGTGAGGTCGACGAGTTCGCCGAACGTCGACGGTGACCGGCGGTACGTCAGTCCGTCATGGCCGCCGTAGCGGCCGGCCACCACGTCGCTGTCCCACGGCGCGGTCATGCCTGGGTCGGGATCTGGACCCCCTCCGACGGCTGCACGATCACGAAGCCCTGGCCGTGGAACGACACCTGTACCGCCTCGCCCGAGCCGCGGCCGATCAGCGCAGCCGCCTTGAAGCTGGTCTTCAACTGCGTCTGCAGATTGGCCGACCAGGCCACCACGGCGTTGGTGTCGGCGAAGGTCGGCGCCTCGGCGGCGTTGAGCACCACCGGGGGACCGTCGGTGGTGAGCGCCACCCAACCGGTGCCGCGCAGCGTGGTGTTGAACAGCCCACCGGTGGCGATGCTGCCGCCGCGGACCCGCTCAATGTTCCAGTCCAGGCTGGACGAGAAGGCGAGCACGTTCTTACCGCTGATCGACAGCCCGGAGTTGTTCAGGTTCAACAGATGTACGTCGTAGGCCCGTTCGGCGAGGAACACGTCGCCCTGGCCCTGGCAGCGCATCAACGGCAGTCCCTCGCCGGTCAGCGCCTTCTTGATGAACTTCGACGCCCCGCCGCCCTCGAACGCGAAGTCGACGTTGCCCTGGTAGGCGACCATCGAGCCCTGGCGGGCCATGAACGGCTCGCCGAGGCGCACCCGCAGCAGCTTGGTGTTCTGGTTGCCGATCGGTTTGGCTTCCTTCTCGCTGAAGCGGCCGTCGACCAGATCGCCGGTGATGCCCGCGAAGCCGTCCCCGGCGGCCTGCTGCTGGGCGCCGCCGTACTGCGGGCCGCCCTGGGCGGTGGCCTGCGGCTGCTGGCCCTGGTCGGGTGGCGCGCCGGCACCGCCGCCGAGTGGCGCCCGGCCCACCTGGCCCTGATGGGAGACCTGATCGGTCCAGTTTTGTCCGTCGAACCAGCGGTACTGGTAGCGGCCTTCGGGGTCCGGTAGCCATTGCGCAGTCACCGTGACGACATTAGGGCATCCTTGTGCCATGGCGGGCAAGGAAATAGACCGGGACCGGGCCAAGGGCGCGATGGCGGTTTTCAAGCAGCACCCGGGCATGGTGCTGTTCGTGGTGTCCCCGGCGGTCGTCGCACTCGGTCTGGTGTGGTGGCTGGCGGGCGCCGGCTGGGCAGCGCTGCTGCTCGTGGCAATGATGCTCGCGGGTGGCGCGGCGGTGTACTCGCTGGTGTCCAAGCGCAGGTAGAAGCAGGTTCGAGAGGGGCGGCGTTCGCCCGGGGTGAAACGCGGCCGCATGCTCTTGTAACGGTGTAAGTATGTAATCATGAGACACCAACACACCCACGGCCGACGGGGACGATCCGGCGGCTGGCAGCAGTCCCAACAACCCGATGCCGGCGACGCCTCCGACTGGATAGCCGGACGCATGCCCGAAGGCTGGTTCGCCGGCGACCCCACCGTGGTCGTCGACCGCGAGGAGATCACCGTCATCGGGCGGCTGCCCGAACCCGACGGTGGCGAGAGTGACGCCCACGCCTCGGGCAGGGCGGCCAGGTTCCGTGAGGAGACCCGGCAGGACCGGATGCGGATCGCCGACGAGGCGGAGGCCCGGTACGGCCGCAAGGTCTCCTGGGGTGTCGAGGTGGGCGATCCGGCCGACCCCGAACGGATCCTGTTCACCCACATCGCCGTTCCGGTGATGACCCGGCTGCGGCAGTCCGAACGCCAGGTGCTCGACACGCTCGTCGACGCCGGTGTGGCGCGCTCGCGATCGGACGCGCTGGCCTGGTCGGTGCGGCTGGTCGGTGAACACACCGACGAGTGGCTGGCGAAGCTGCGCGCGGCGATGTCGGCCGTCGACGACGTGCGCGCCGAGGGCCCCGGGGTCTAGACCCGCTCCACCCCGACGTAGCAGGAACTCAGCGTCGAGGTCTGTGACAGCGGGTCCACTGTCGAGCCGTCTACCAGCAGATTGCGGTTGACGCCGAACGACTCGGGCGCCCCGCCGCCGCGCGGATCGAAGATCCGTGAGCCCCAGCCGTGGTCGATGATGACCATGCCGCGTCGGGGCCGGTCGGACAGCGTCGCCGCCAGTTCCACGGCGCCGGTCGGGGAGTACACCCGTACCCGGTCGCCTTCGCCGATGCCGAGCGTCGCGGCGTCCTCGGCGTTGATCATCACGTCGTTGCCCTTGCCGGCACGGTGCAGTCCCGGCAACTCGTTGAGCCAGGAGTTCATCGAGTGCCGGTTGCGCCGGTTGCCCAGCTGGAAGGGAAACTCCTGTGGCGCGACGTGGATCGGCTCCGCCAGTAGTTCCCGGGCGCGGGCGGTGAACTGGGGCGGCGCCGCGTGCACCATCTTGTCGTCGGTGCGCAGCGCGCCCTTGAAATGACCGAACTCGCGCGGCCCCAGCACCAATCCGTGCGGGTTGGCCATCAGGTCGCGCCAGGTGAGCCTGCGGCCGTTGAACTTTCGCGACATCCGGACGATGAGACGGTCGAGCCAGTGCGGGCCGAACGCCACCGCGGGGCGACGGGTCAGCGCCGCTGCGCGGCGCGTCGCTCTGATGAACCGGTTGAGGCCCTTGGCGCCGAACAACGGCCGGTCCATCGCCAGGGCGAGGTCGACGAAGATCTCCCATTCCTGCCGGGTGTCCGGCGGCGGTTCGACGACCTTGCGTCCGTACTGGACGAATGGTTCGTCGTGCATGTTGCTGGTGAATGCCAGCAGGTCGTCGCGTTCGAGCCAGTGCACGGCCGGGAGCAGCCAGTGCGCGTGCCGGTGGCTCTCGCGTTGTACGAGGTCGATCACGACGAGCAGGTCGAGTTGTGCCAGCGCCTTGTCGAGCTTGCTCCCGTCGGGACCCGACACCACCGGGTTGCCGCAGTTGATCAGCATCGCCTTGATCTGACCGGGGCCGGGGGTGGTGATCTCGTCGGGCAGTTCGGCGAGCCCGTGCGCTCCCGCCACCATCTCCCGTCCCGCCACCCGACTCGTATGGGGTTCCGTCTTGGCCAACTCGGCCAGTTTCAGCGCGTCGAAGTAGCCCGGCTCGAACCGCCGCCCGCCCGGTCGGTCCATCCGGCCGGTGATGACGTTGAGCACCTGACCCAGCCATTCGCCCACGGTGCCCGCCGCGTGCAGCGATATCCCGGTGCGGGTGACCACCATCGCGCCCCGTGCTGCGGCGAAGTCCCGTGCCGTGCTGACGATCCGGGACCGTTCGATGCCGCAGCGGATGGCCAGGTCATCGAGGTCGGCGTCGGCCACCAGGCGGCGCAACTCGTCCACACCGGTGGCGAGATCGGCGCAGTCGCGACGGTGCTCGAGGCCCTCGTCGAGGATCACCTTGACCAGCGCGAGCAGCAGCGCCCAGTCCTGACCGGGCTGCACGGCCAGGTGCACGTCGGCCTTCTCCGCCGTCTCGGTACGCACCGGGTCGACGACGACGATGGTCGCACCCCGCTGCTGGCGGGCCAGCGCCCGGCGCCAGCCGCCCGGCACCGTCTCGAGCCAATTCCAGGCGCTCACCGCGGGATTGGTGCCGATCAGCAGGAAGTAGTCGCAGTTGTCGACGTCGGACACGGGCACCATCAGCGACGATCCGTACATCGCTTCGGCGACGACGTGCAGGGCGTTCTGGTCCACCGAGCCGACGGCGTAGCGGCTGCGGGTGCCGATCGCGTCCATCCAGGCGTTCATGAACATCACGTTCGACGACGAGTGTCCCGACGGGTTGCCGTAGTACGCGCCGATGGCGTCCGGCCCGTCCTGGTCGATCAGTGCGTTCATCCGCGCGGCGATGTCGCGGATCGCCACGTCCCAGCTCTCCTCGACGTAGGAGTCGCCCACCCGGCGCATCGGCCGCACGATGCGGCGGGGGTGCTCGACCAGTTGGTTGGCGGTGCGGCCCTTGGCGCAGAAGTCGTGCCAGCTGTGGGGATTCTGCTTGTCGGCGGAGATCTTCTGGATGCGGTTGCCCTCGACCGTCACCTCCAACCCGCAGGACGCCATGCAGTACCTGCAGAAGGTGTGGACGGTGTTCGTATTCATTACGGCGAGCCTACGGTTTGTAACGCGGCTGGGGCACCGTTAAGCGGAACGCCTAGTCTCAGGCCCTGCTCATCGCCCAGTACTCGCCGTGGCGGGCCAGCAGTTCGGCGTGTGTGCCGCGTTCGACGATCCGGCCGGCCTCCATCACCAGGATCAGGTCGGCGTCGCGGATCGTCGACAGCCGGTGGGCGATGATGAAACTGGTGCGGTCGCGCCGGAGTTCGGCCATCGCGTGCTGGATCTGCTGTTCGGTGCGGGTGTCAACCGCGCTGGTCGCCTCGTCGAGGATCAGCAGCTGCGGGCGGGCCAGCACGGCGCGCGCGATGGTGATGAGCTGCTTCTCGCCTGCGCTGATCGAGCCGCCGTCGTCGCTGACCCTGGTCTGGTACCCGTCGGGCAGGCTGTGCACGAACCGGTCGACGAACGCCGCCTTCGCCGCGGCGATCACCTCGTCCTCGCCCGCGCCCGGCCTGCCGTAGGCGATGTTGTCGTAGATGGTGCCGCCGAACAGCCAGGTGTCCTGCAGCACCATGCCCACCCGCGACCGCAGTGACTGCCTGCTGACGGTTGAGATGTCGACGCCGTCGACGAGGATGCGGCCGGAGTCCACCTCGTAGAACCGCATCAGCAGGTTGACCAGTGTGGTCTTGCCCGCGCCGGTGGGGCCGACGATCGCGACCGTGCTGCCCGGTTCGGCGACCAGCGACAGGTCCTCGATCACCGGGGCGCCGGGGCGGTAGCCGAAGGTGACGTGCTCGAACTCGACGCGGCCGGGCCGGTCGGCCGGACCGGGCAGATCGACCGCGGCGTCGGGGGACTGCTCGTCGGCGTCGAGCAGCTCGAACACCCGCTCCGCGCTGGCCACGCCGGACTGCAGCGTGTTGTACATCCCGGCGACCTGGGTCAGCGGTTGGTTGAACTGGCGGACGTACTGGATGAATGCCTGGATGCTGCCGAGGGTGATCTGGCCGGTCGCCACCTGCAGGCCGCCGACCACCGCGACCGCGACGTAGCTGATGTTGCCGATGAACACCGTCGCCGGGGACACCAGGCCGGAGAAGAACTGCGCGCCGAATCCACTGTGGTAGGCGTCGGCGTTGAGCTCGTCGAACCGGTCCTGCGCGGCGGCGCGGTGGCCGAAGGTCTTCACGACGGTGAAGCCGCTGTAGGTCTCCTCGATGTGGGCGTTGAGCCTGCCGATGTTGCGCCACTGCGCGACGAACATCCGCTGTGAGCGCCGGGTGATCCAGCGGATCGTCAGCAGCGACAGCGGCACGGTGATCACCGTGAGCAGGGTCAGCAGCGGCGAGATGGTCAGCATCATCACCAGCACCGCGACCACGGTCAGCACCGAGGTGAGCAGTTGGCTGATGGTCATCGACAGCGACGTCGAGATGTTGTCGATGTCGTTGGTGACCCGGCTCAGCACCTCACCGCGCTGGCGGGCGTCGAAGTAGGACAGTGGCAGCCGGTGCACCTTGTCCTCGACATCGGAGCGCAGCGCCACCATGGTGCGCTGCACGGTGACGTTGAGCAGCCGGGCCTGCATCCAGACCAGCAGCGCGGCAATCAGATACAGCCCGAGGGCGAGGAGCAGGGTGCGTGCGACGGCGGCGAAGTCGACACCCTGCCCGGGCACGACGTCCATCCCGGACAGCAGGTCGGCGAACGTGGTGTCACCGCGCGCTCTGGCCGCAGCGACGGCCTGCTCCTTGGTCAGCCCGGCAGGCAGCTGCCTGCCGATGACCCCGTTGAACAACAGGTCGGTGGCGTGGCCGAGGATCCGCGGGCCGATCACCCCGATCGCGATGCCGCCGACACCGAGGCCGATCACCAGCGCGGCCAGCCCGCGCTGCGGCGTGAGCCGTTTGACCAGGCGCACCGCCGACCCGCGGAAGTCGCGGGTGCGTTCGGCGGGCGCGGCCATGGCGCCGCGGAACGGGCGGCCGAGCGGTCCGGTCATGGCGCGCCCCCGACACCGATCGACTGGGAGTCGGCGAATTCCGCATAGGTGGGGCAGTCCGCGAGCAGCGATTCGTGGGTGCCGACGCCGATCACCCGGCCGTCCTCGACGACGATCACCTGGTCGGCCTCGGCGACCGTCGAGATGCGCTGCGACACGATCAGCACCGTCGCGCCTGCCGACACCTCGCGCAGCGCGGCTCGGACCCGGGCGTCGGTGTGCACGTCGAGTGCCGAGAACGCGTCGTCGAACAGGTACACCGCGGGCCGGCGGATGACGGCGCGGGCGATCGCCAGCCGTTGCCGCTGGCCGCCGGAGAAGTTGACACCGGCCTGGGCGACGCGCATCCCGAGCCCGTCGGGATGGGCGCGGACGAAGTCGTCGGCGGCCGCCACCTCGAGCGCCGCCCACATCTCGGCATCGGTGGCGTCGGACTTGCCGTACCGCAGGTTGTCGGCGACCGTGCCGGAGAACAGGTATCCCCGCTGGGGCACCAGCCCGATCGCCGACCACAGCCGTTCGACATCCCAGTCCCGCACGTCGACGCCGTCGACGCTGACCGATCCGGCCGTGGCGTCGTAGAGCCGGCAGATCAGCGCGATCAGCGTGGTCTTGCCCGAGCCGGTGGAGCCGACGACGGCGGTGGTGCTGCCCGGCCGCACGGTGAGCGAGACATCCTGCAGCACCGGCCGGTCCGCGCCGGGGTAAGTGAATGTGGCTGCGTCGAAACGGATCTCACCGGCGATGGTGTCGGGTCCGGCCGGGTCGTCGGGGCTGGCGATGCCGGGCGTGGTCGACAGCACCTCGGTGATCCGCTCCGCGCAGGCCGAGGCCCGCGGGAACATGATCAGCAGGAACGTCGCCATCAGTACGGCCATCAGGATCTGCATGAAGTAGGACAGGAAAGCGATCAGCGAGCCGACCTGCATCTGCCCGGCGTCGATGCGCAGGCCGCCGAACCAGATGAGCGCCACGCTGGAGACGTTGATGACCAGCGTGGTCACCGGCAGCATCAGCGCCTGCCAGCGGCCCGCCGCCAGCGCGGTCTCCGACAGCGCCCCGCTGGCCTCGGCGAAGCGTTCGCGTTCGAACGGCTCACTGGCGAACGCGCGGATCACCCGGATGCCGGACAGCTGGTCGCGCATCACCCGGTTGATGTTGTCGATCAGCCGCTGCATGCTGCGGAAGATCGGCATCAGCCGCGACACGATCCAGTAGTTCGCCACCGCCAGCACCGGCACGCTGACCAGCAGCAGCCAGGACAGGCCGGCGTCCTGGTGCACGGCCATGAAGATGCCGCCGACCGACATGATCGGCGCGGTGATCAGCATGGTCGCCGTCACCTGGACCAGCACCTGGATCTGCTGGACGTCGTTGGTCGTCCGGGTGAGCAGTGACGGCGCGCCGAACCGGGCGGTCTCCTCGGCGGAGAACCCGATGACGTGACGGAAGATCGCCCCGCGCAGGTCGTGGCCGAAGCCCATCCCGGCCCGCGAGCCGAAGTACACCGCGCCGACGGCGCACGCCACCTGCAGTGCACAGACCGCCAGCATGATCATGCCCAGGTCGACGATGGTCGCGGTGTCGCCCTTCGCGACACCGTCGTCGATGATCGCCGCGTTGATGGTGGGCAGGTACAGCGAGGCCAGCGTGCTGACCACCTGCAGCGCCGCGACCACGCCGAGCAACCCCCGGTACGGCCGCACGAACCGTCGCAGCAGCGCCCAGAGCATTTCGATACTGTCGCACATGCTGTGAAAGCTGCAGGTCAACCGGCATGTCGGTGGTTGAGGCGGAACGCTGCCGCTACAGTGCATGGCGTGACTCCCAGCACGAGCGCGACGGGACGCGCCCGCCCGGCCAGGGCGCTGGCCGTACTGGCTGCGGCGACGATTCCGCTGTTCGCGGCATGCAGCGACCCGGAGCCGTCCTCGCCCGAGCAGTCCGGGCCCACCCAGACGCAGGAAGACGTCTCGCACGGGCCGTTCTTCCCGGAGTGCGGCGGGGTGAGCGATCAGGTGATCAGCCAGCTCACCGAGCGGCCGACCCTGGTCAACACCGCCAAGACGTCGGTGGGCTGCCAGTGGCTGGTCGGCGGGAGCATCCTCGGGCCGCACTTCTCCTTCACCTGGTTCCGCGGCAGCCCCATCGGGCGTGAGCGCAAGACCGAAGAGCTGTCGCGCGACACGGTCGAGGACGTGAACATCGAGGGCCACGACGGCTTCATCGCCAGCAGCCAGGACCTGATCGAAGGCGGTGTCAACCTCTGCGAGATCGGCATCCAGTTCGAGGACGACTTCATCGAGTGGTCGATCAGCTACGACCGGAAACCGTTCCCCGATCCGTGCCAGGTGGCCCGCGAGCTCACCCGTCAGTCGATTGTGAATTCGAAATGAGGCGGTTCCCGCACGGCAGGCGCGTGCTCGCCGGTACCGGTGCCCTGCTGGCCACGCTGACGATCGTCACCGGCTGCAGCCGCACTGTCGACGGGACCGCCGCCAAGGAGGGCACCGGCGGCGGGCCCAGCAACAACAACTCCGAGCGGCAGTACCCCAACCTGCTCAAGGAGTGCGACGTGCTCACCGAGGACATCCTCGCCGAGACCGTCGGCGCCGACCCGCTGGACATCCAGAGCACCTTCGTCGGCGCGGTGTGCCGCTGGCAGGCGGCCAATCCCGCGGGCCTGGTCGACATCACCCGGTTCTGGTTCGAGCAGGGCAACCTCGACAACGAGCGGCGCACGGCGCAGGAATTGCAGTACGACATCGAGGAGCGCTCGGTGGCCGGGGTGCCGTCGATCGTGATGAAGCCCAACGACCCGAACGGCGCGTGCGGCGTGGCCAGCGACGCCGGTGGCGCGGTGGGCTGGTGGGTCAACCCGCAGTCACCGGGTATCGACGCGTGCGGGATGGCGATCAAGCTGATGGAGCTGACGCTGGCCACCAGCTCGTAGCCGTTACCGGGCCTTATGGAAGGTGACCAATGCGGCGCCCCGCAGCGCCAGTTGATCCCAGGTGCAGGCGGTGCGCAGCACGGCGATCGCCGAGGTCGGGAACTTCTCCGAGATATGTTGTGCGGCAATGCTGTTGCTGCCCTCGGCGCTGGCCAGTCCGAGTGTCACCGCCGACATCGCGGGTTCGTGGCCGATCACCAGAAGGGTCTCGACGTCCACGTCGAAGCGTGAACCGACGCCGTTGATCTCGTCGATGACGGTGCCGGGTGTGGCGTCGTACAGGCGGTCGGAGAACTGCACGGGCGCGGTGACGCGCGTGCGCTGCAACGTCTCGCGGGTCCGGGTGGCCGTCGAGCACAGCACCGCGTCGACGGCGGGGGCGTGGGCGCGCAACCAGTCACCGGCCAGCCCGGCCTCCCGCTGTCCCCGGGGCGCCAGCGGCCTGCCGTGGTCGGCGACGCCCGGCGGGTAGTCCGACTTGGCGTGCCGAAGCAGCAGAAGTGTCCGGTAGCGGGTGCTCACCCGCCCCACGGTAGGCCACCGGGCAACCTGCCGGTCGAGGTCCGCCGACTTGTCGGAGCGCGGTCATACACTCGCCATGCCTTCGAAAACGGGGACTCATCACGAGCCGGAAAGGACGGGCCGACATGCGATTCGTGCACAGCGCCGACTGGCAGCTCGGGATGACCCGGCACTTCCTCAACGGCGAGGCGCAGCCCCGATATTCGGCCGCGCGCCGCGACGTGGTGGCCGCCATCGGCCCGCTGGCCGCCGATGCGGGCGCGGAGTTCGTGGTCGTCGCCGGTGACGTGTTCGAGGACAACCAGCTGGCCCCCCAGGTGGTCAGCCAGTCGCTGGAGGCGATGCGCGCCATCGGGATTCCGGTGTACCTGCTGCCGGGCAACCACGATCCGCTCGACGCGTCGTCGGTGTACACCAGTGCGCTGTTCCTCGCCGAATGCCCGGACAACGTCGTGGTTCTCGACCGGGCCGGGATCCACGAGGTGCGCCCAGGGCTCGAGATCGTCGCCGCGCCGTGGCGGTCTAAGCGGCCCACCACTGATCTGATCGGCGACGTGCTCGACGGTCTGCCCGCCGACGGCGTCACCCGCATCGTGGTCGGCCACGGTGCGGTCGACATCCTCGACCCCGGACACGACAAGCCGTCGCTGATCCGGCTCGCCGCCGTCGAGGCCGCCCTCGCCCGCGGCGCCGTCCATTATGTGGCGTTGGGCGACAAGCACTCCCGCGCCGACGTCGGCGCCACCGGCCGGGTCTGGTACTCCGGCTCGCCGGAGGTCACCAACTACGACGACGTCGAACTCGATCCCGGCCACGTGCTCGTCGTCGAGGTCGACGAGGCGGACCCCGCGCGGCCGGTGCGGATCGACGCCCGGCGGGTCGGCCGGTGGCGGTTCGTGTCGCTGAACCGGTCTGTCGACGACAACCGCGACATCGCCGACCTCGACATCAACCTCGACCTGATGCCGGACAAGGAGCGCACCGTGGTGCGGCTCGGCCTCACCGGGTCGCTGACCGTCACCGATAAGGCCGCGCTCGACGCGTGCCTCGACCGGTACAGCCGGCGATTCGCGGCGCTGACCGAGTGGGAACGCAACACCGACATCGCCGTGATGCCCGCCGACGGGGAGTTCGCCGACCTCGGCATCGGTGGTTTCGCCGCCGCCGCCGTCGACGACCTGGTGGCCACCGCGCGGTCCGACGGCGACGATGCCGAGGACGCCCGCGCCGCGCTCGCCCTGCTCTTGCGCCTGACCGATCGGGGAGTGGCGTGAAGCTCCATCGGCTGGTGCTGACCAACTACCGCGGGATCTCCCACCGCGAGATCGATTTCCCCGACCACGGGGTGGTGGTGGTCAGCGGTGCGAACGAGGTCGGCAAGTCGTCGATGATCGAGGCGCTCGACCTGCTGCTGGAGGCCAAGGACCGCTCCGCGAAGAAGGAGGTCAAGCAGGTCAAGCCGACGCACGCCGACGTCGGCGCCGAGATCACCGCCGAGATCTCCGCCGGCGCCTACCGGTTCGTGTACCGCAAGCGGTTCCACAAGCGGGCCGAGACGCAACTGACCGTCTTGGCGCCGCGCCGCGAACAGCTCTCCGGCGACGAGGCGCACGACCGGGTCCGGTCGATGCTGGCCGAGACCGTCGATCTCGAGCTGTGGCAGGCGCAGCGGGTGCTGCAGTCGGCGTCCACGGCGGCGGTCGACCTGTCCGGGTCGGATGCGCTGGCCCGCGCGCTGGACGTCGCCGCCGGTGAGGCGGCCACGCTGTCAGGCGCCGAACCTCTCCTGGTCGACCGCATCGACGAGGAGTACGCCCGCTACTTCACCGTCACCGGTCGGCCCACCGGGGAATGGGCCGCCGCCACCAAACGGCTGAACGCGGCGGACGCCGAGGTGGCCCGGTGCGCGGCGCGGGTCGCCGAGGTCGACGATGCGGTCACCCGGCACGGAGCGCTCACCGCCGAAGTCGCCGAGGTCGCCGCACAGCGGGCGCAGGCACACGCACGCCTCACCGCGTCGCGCGCGGCGGCCGAGGCGGTGGCGACCCTGCGCAGGCAGCTCTCCGAAGCCGATGTCATCGCCGAAGCGGCGACCAAGACGCACACGGCTTCCGTTGCGGCGCTGGCCGAACGGCGCCGGCTGCGGGCCGATGTCGAGGAGCGTGGGACGGCTGTGGTCGCGCTGCAGACCGCCGTCGCCGACTCCGTCGAAGAGGAGTCGACCGCCCGCGAGGTGCACGAGGCAGCCGAGGTCGCCGCCGAGAAGGCCCGCGAGGCGGTGGCGACCACCCAGGCGCGCGTCGAGTCGGCCCGCTCGGTCGTCGACAGGCTGACCCAGCGCGACGAGTCCGACCGGCTGGCGGCCCGGTTGGCCAAGATCGACGCCGCACGGCGCGAACTCGACCGGACCGCTTCGGAGTTGGCCGGCATCACGGTCACCGATGCGTCGATGCGGACGGTCGAGCAGGCCGTGCTGAACGTCGAACGGGCCGCCGGCCAGGCCGAGTTGGCTTCGGCGAGAATCGAACTCGTAGCGGCGACCGATGTGGCGGTGGCCGTGGCGGGCGAGCCGGTCACGCTCGGGGCGGCCGAGACGTGGGCGGTGAACACCACCTCCGACACCGCGGTCGAGCTGCCGGGCGTGCTCACGGTGCGCGTGGTGCCGGGCATGCCGGCCGCGCAGACCCAGGCCGGCCTCGAGGCGGCGCAGCATGCCCTGGCCGGGGCGCTGACGGCTGCGGGCGCCGAGGACGTGGACTCGGCGCGCGCCCTCGATCTGCAGCGCCGTGACTTGGTGACGGCGCGTGACCGGCTGACCGCGACGCTGGAGGCGGTGCTCGGCGACGACACCGCCGAGCACCTGCGGGCGCGGCTGACGGAGCTGCTGGCGACGCAGCCGGCGGAGGACGGGCTGTTCGACGTCACCGGCGACAGGGGTGTCGGGGAAGCCGCCGACCCGGTGGGCGCACGCGCCGAGCTGGCCGCGGCCGTCGCCGCCCACCAGCAGGCCGTGGTGGACTGCGAGACGCACCGCAAGGTCGCCATCGTGGCGTCGAAGCGGCTGGGGGACAGGTCCACTCAGGCCTGCGTGCTGCGGGAGAAGCTGGCGGCCGCCCAGGGCGAACACGCGACGGCGACCACGCGTCTGGAGGTGCACCGGGCGCAGGCGGCCGACGACACCCTGGCCGTCGCGGCCGAGGCGGACGGCGATGCGGCCCGGGCTGCCGCCGCACGGGCGGGCTGCCGCCGCACGGG
>NZ_JACKSJ010000166.1 GCF_025821665.1 [Mycobacterium] manitobense | reverse complement strand
CACACCATCAGCATCGGGCGCACCCACCGTAGTGGTCCCCGCCACCGTCGGCACCGCATTCTTACCCAACACCGACACGGTCACCAGCCGGGTCGCCACTGAAGTACCCCAGGTTTTGTTCCGATCTTTATAGGAGGATCAGGAACATGCCCCGTCAGTATTCGCCGGAGTTTCGCGATCGTGCGTTGCGGTTGTTGGACACCATGATGGAAGCCTCGGATATTTCTGAGTTCGAGGCCATTAAGTCGGTGGCCAGCAAACTCGGCATCTCGGAGGAATCGGTGCGTCGGTGGCGACGCAAAGCTCAGGTCGATGCCGGCGAACGGTCCGGCACGACCAGCGCCGAGCACGCCGAGATCCGCAAGCTCAAGCGTGAAGTCGCCGAACTACGCAGAGCAAATGAACTTTTGAAGTCAG
>NZ_JACKSJ010000165.1 GCF_025821665.1 [Mycobacterium] manitobense | reverse complement strand
CGGAACCGAGAGCCGCGCTGCGATCCGGACCGATACCCTCCTGGGCCGGAAGAACATTCAGGTGGAGCCGCGCGGTGACCAGATCCTTCAGCCGCGCGCTTTTCTACCGGTCGAGCAGACCCAGACGCCGTACCAGATCTACGACGCATTCCTCGATGTCACCCGAGCCTCGCAGGGCTGGGACACCCAGGCCGTCAAACAGTCGCTGAACGTACTGTCCGAAACTGTCGATCAGACCGCACCGCACCTGAGCGCAGCACTCAAGGGCGTGCAGGAGTTCTCCGATTCGCTGGGCAAACGTGACGATCAGCTCAAAGCACTGCTGGCCAACGCAGGCAAGATCGCCACAGTGCTCGGTGACCGCAGCGCGCAGGTCAACGCGCTGCTGGTCAACACGCAGACGCTGCTGTCGGCGGTCAACGAGCGCCGGCAGGCCGTCAG
>NZ_JACKSJ010000164.1 GCF_025821665.1 [Mycobacterium] manitobense | reverse complement strand
GGCGGCGCCGCCGTCGCCGTCGGCGCCGGACGGGGCCCGGTCATCGGCCCCGCCGCCTTCATCGGCCACGTGATCACGAGGCCGCCCAGCACGAGGGCGCCGGCCAGCAGTGCGGTGACCCCGCCGCCGGCCACGCAGCGCCTGACGAACTGCTGCCGATGCGAGGGTGGCTTCCTGTGTCGTCCCCGAGTCCGGTACTGACCTGACGGGGGCGCCAACACAGCGGCCAAGATCGCTCCTGTCGTCCGGGGGTTTCAGACGACCTATTGTGCACACATTCCGGCTCGAGCGGAACCGGGATGAATTGTCACAGTGACGCTTTGGCGAGCCGACGTGGAGGTCAGGCGACTGTTCGGCGGCTCGTGTCCGGGCTCGAGTGGATGTCGATGATCCGCTGCTCGCCGCGTTGCAGGCCGCGCATCCGGACCGAGCGCCGGGCCGCGGCGTCGAGCAGCGCGCGCAACCCGGGGTGGCTCGCCATCAGTTCGGCGTGGGCCTGCTCGGCGGGGAAGTCGTCGTGCACCGCCTGGTCGAGCCGGGCCGCCAGCATCGTCATCCAGCGGTGCCGAAGCGACAGCAGCAGCCCCTGCTCGTCGCCGAAGAGGCGCGTCACCTCAATGGCACGGTCGTCGAGGTCGAGTGCCCCTTGCGGGTCGACGGTGGCCTGTTCGATGAGATCAGCCATGAAGGCCATGCGTTCGTGCAACTGTGACCATGTCATGTCTCGACGCTACGAACTGGTACGGGCGTACGCGTCGTGCTGCGGGTCGATCGTCTCTGCGACCGTGGTAGGACGACAGATGCCGACCACGGGATGATGTACGCGCGCGACCGACTCTTCTACGATGGCACGATGCCGCGTCAGGCTGAGCGCTACCTGCGGAGATGCCTCCGCCGCGGGGCCGAGATGATTCCGCTCGGTTACACGTGGCGATTCGTGATGGCCGTGGACGCCACGATGCTGGGCGTCGGCCTCGTGGCGGCGCTGCAGCGTCCGCTGTCCGATTTGCCGATCGCCGTCGTCGCGCTTGTCGTGTCGCTCACGCCGTGGTTGTGCTTCTTCACGTTCGGGCCCAAGCACGAGGGATTCGCGCTGTGCGTCGCATGGACGGCGGCCACCGGAATCTTTCTGTTCGCCACCTCGGGTCCGGTCGCCGACGACTTCGCGCCGCTGCTGCTGGGCCTGATGGTTGGTGTGGTGGGCGCATTGACGGCGATGACAGGCGGATTCCTGGCGGCGTCGGCAGCGGCGGTTCTGCTGCTGGTGGCGTCCGCGGCTGGTCGCGTCGACTCGCTGCCGCTGTACCTGAGTTTCGTCGGGATCGGTTGGCTGGTGGGGTATCTGATGAACGGTCAGAGCCAGCTGCTGATCCAGCAGCAGCAGGCACAGGCCCGGCTCGCCGAGATGGCCGCCGGTGAGGAACGCCGCCGCATCGCCCGCGAGGTGCACGACGTGATCGCCCATTCGCTGTCCATCACCCTGCTGCACGTCACCGGCGCCCGCCGCGGACTGCAGGAGGACCGTGACGTCGACGATGCCGTCGAGGCGCTCGAGCAGGCCGAGCAGCTCGGTCGCCAGGCGATGGCCGACATCCGCCGCACCGTCGGGCTGCTGGACACCGCCACGGTGAAGACGGCGCCCGAACCCGGTGTCGCCGACATCTGCGGCCTGGTCGACGATTTCGCCCGCGCCGGCGTGCAGGTGGATCTCGTCGTCGACGGCCCGCTGGACCGGGTGACCGCCGCCGTCGGCCTGGCGCTGTACCGGATCACCCAGGAGTCGCTGGCGAACGTCGCCAAACACGCCGCGGACGCCCGGTGTCATGTCGCGCTCACCATCACCGCCCACCACGCGCTGCTGACGGTCACCAACGACATCCCGGTCACCGTCGGCGCCGCGTGCCCGGGGGAGGGCCGCGGCATGCAGGGGATGCGCCAGCGCGTCGAACTGCTGGGTGGGCGGATCGATGCCGGACCGTCCGGAGGCGCCTGGTCGGTGCGGGCCGACATCCCACTGGCCGACGGGAACACCGGCCGGTCGCCGAGGCATTGCCCGCTGTGAGCCACGAGACGGCGGAGATCACCGCACTGCTGGTGGACGACCAGGAATTGGTGCGTTCGGGGTTGCGGCGGATCCTTCGTCGCAAGGACGGCATCGTGGTCGTGGCCGAATGCTCGGACGGCGACGAGGTGCTCGATGCGGTCGAGCAGCACCGGCCCGACGTCGTGGTGATGGATCTGCGGATGAAGCGGGTCGACGGCATCGAGGCCACCCGACTGCTCACCAGCGGCGGTGGGCCACCGGTGCTCGCCCTCACGACGTTCAACGACGACGACCTGCTCTCCGGTGTGTTACGCGCCGGCGCAGCGGGATTCGTGTTGAAAGACTCGTCGGCCGAGGAGCTGATCCACGCCGTACGCGCCGTTGCCCGGGGTGACAGCTATCTCGATCCGGCGGTGACCTCACGGGTGCTGAACGTGTATCGCGGTGCGGCGCAGTCGCCGCACGAACCGGTCGCCACCGACCTGACGTCCCGCGAACTCGATGTGTTGACGTTGATCGCCCGGGGACGGTCGAACGGCGAGATCGCCGACGAGCTGTTCATCTCCGGTGTGACGGTCAAGAGTCACATCGGCCGCATCTTCTTCAAGCTCGGTCTGCGCGACCGGGCGGCGGCGATCGTCTATGCCTACGACCACGGGATCGTTTCCCCGAACTGACCTCCTTTCGAAGTGCTTCCGGTAGGGCATTGGCATCGACTACTACAGCGCGTAGTATCCGATTCAGAGGGCAGGGGAGGCGCGCCATGCGGTGGAGTTTCGCTCAAGTCGGACTGCTGATCATCTGTGTGCTGCACCTGATCCAGGCGGTCATCGGGTTCATCGCCGAACCCAGCTTCGCCACCGGACCCGGCGCGCCGACCGTTCAGATCCTCGGGATGGACTACAACGGCTGGCACGCGCTCGCCGGCGTCGCGCTGTTCGGACCCGGGCTGGTGTTCGCGATGCGCAAGTCATGGTCGGTGCTGTACCTGCTCGTCGGCGCGGTGGCCGCTGGGCTGCCGGGGATCTGGGCGTTCTTCTCCCAGCAGGTCGCTTACGTCTTCACATTCCCGAACAACGTGACCGACGCGGTGATTCACGTGGTGACCGCCACGGTGATGATCGGGGTCGCCGCGGTGCAGATCGTGCTCGACGGCGGCATCAGGAAATCGCTGGCGGACCTGCGGGGCTGAGCGGTTGTCGTGAGTAGTCGACGGCCTGCGAGCCGCCTAAATCGAGTGCCGTACTACTCGCAGCCGCGATACGAATCGGCGAGACGATCGATTCCTGGGTGACACCACCCGGAAGCGAGGAAGGGAAGCGCCATGAACCAGATTTCGATCGTCTGCACCGTAGCCGTCGGCGCCGTGGCCATTCTTGCCGGCTCGGCTGTGGCGCAAGCCAACCCGGCGACACCCATGCCGGTCATCGAGTCGTCGGCAGAGCAACTGTGCAGCGCCATCAACGCCGATCCCACCGAAGACGGGGTGTTCGGAGGGATGGCCGACCTGGTCGACGGACGCCTCGACGAAATTGACGGGGCGTTGGTGTTGCTGACCGCTGTTCACCACGTCTGCCCACAGCACGAGGAGCTGATGATGAGCGTCATCGACCCGATGGCGGCTGAGGAGATCTGCGGCAAGCCGGCATAGGTGACGTCGGCGCTACGCTTCGTCGAGGAAGGTGGTGTCGTAGCGGCCGTAGAGCCCGGCCCACTGCGCCCGATCGGGCGGGCCGCCGGTGCGTTCGATGATCTCGGCGAGTTCGCGAAAATACTCGGCGAAGCGGGCCGGTGCGAACGTGCCAACGATGCGGCCCGGCCCATGCCCGGAGTTTCGGAAGGTGTGGGGCCGGCCACGCGGGACGTAGAGGAAAGCACCGGGTTCGGCGCTCACCTGCTCGGTGCCGAAGGCGAACTCAAAGGTGCCCTCAACGACGTAGAAGGTCTCGTCGTGGCCGTGATGGATGTGTTGAGGAGGGCCAGTGACACCAGGTTCGGAGAGGTACTCGTAAAACGTCAATGCGTCGCCGGTGTCGGTGCCGTCGATCTTGAGACGCATGGTGCTGTCGCCCAGAAACTTCAGGCGCTCACCGCCGTCGCGGTTCAGATGCAGGTACGACCCGACGTGCAGGTGATTGTCGATACTCATGGGTTGAGTATTCGAGCGGCAACCCGTGAGCACATCCCCGAACTCGGCCAATCTTGAGGCTAGCGGTTGGTCCCTGCGGTGATGACCGCGGCAAGCTGGATGCGGGTCACGCCGAGCTTGGCGTAAATCCGTTTCAGGTGAGATTCCACGGTGTGTCGCGACAGATGCAGGGTCTTTGCGATCGCAGGGTTGGCCATCCCCTGTGCGACGCATTCGGCGACCCGCAGCTCCGCGGGACTCAGCGATATCAGAGGATCGCCGACGACACCGGGGCGGCCTCGAAGCCTTTCCGCGTGGTGCGTTGTGCCAACGAGGAACCGCTCCACCTCTCGCAGGACGGCCGTCGTGTCGCCGACGTACGGCAGGTGATCGTCGCCGTCCACGACGATCAGGCGGGCGTCGGGGATTGTCGCCGCCAGGTGCTCGCCGTTGCAAGGGTGAACGAAGCGGTCACCCGCTCGATGCAACACCAGCGTGGGGGCTTCGACCAGGGGCAGCACTGACCTGGCATCGTTTTCGATGTTGGCGCGGAACAGTGCCAGGGCTGTGCCGGGGGAAGCCGCCATGCGCTCGAAGCGGGCCATTCCGGCCCTGGCTCGATCGGCCTGTCGATGCCTCCACAATGACGGAGCCAGGTGCTCCAGGGAATCACCTGCACCCCAGCGTGTTTGGATGACGTCCTCGAGCCAGTGAATTTTCTGCTCGGACTCGTAGCCGCACGGGAAATCAGGGCTGCCGGTGACCTTGCCGGCGTGGCTGGCGAACAGGACCAATTTCTCGACGCGGTCGGGGTGCCGCGCTGCGAAGATCGCAGCCATGGTTCCACCCTCTGAAAACCCGAACAGCGACGCGCGCTCGATACCAGCGGCGTCGACCACGGCGCGGATGTCGTCCATCCGTTCCTCCAGCGAAGGCGTGCCGATTATCCGGTCCGACATCCCGGTACCGCGCTTGTCGAAACGGACCAGCGTTGTGAACGACGCCAGCGTTTCGTAGAACAGCCGCGACAGCCCGTTTTCCAGTTCGAGCTCGAGATGCGATACCCAACCGGGAATGTAAACCAGGTTGGTGTGGCCGTCGCCCATCATTTGGAAGGCGACATGGACATCGCCGCTGAGCGCATACCGTGTCTCAGGCACCGGGACCTCGCAACTGGCTACGCACGGAGCAGCGTGCCGACGCCAGCCTAGCTGTGCGGAGGGGCATCGAGCGCGGATTGCGCCGAGGCTGCGGCATCGCGGTGCGTGCCAAATCTGGCCAGCAATGAGCAGATCGCGCGACTGCATCCGCCAGGCACTCGGACGCAGTCGATGGTCACCCCGGCAGTTGGCGCCTTGGAGCTTGCGCGACAGCAGGGGGATGGGTGGGTGTACCTCGACCCAGCGGGTCCTACGTGTGCGTTGGCCCCGGGTGAGGTCGACTTCGCGCTGCGCAATCCGCGCAATGGCCCGTTGAAGGACGCCCTCGTGAGATTCGCCGCCCGACAGGCAGAGCGCCGCAGCGAGGTGGACGTGCTGCGTGACGATGGGCCGCTGCTGCTGGCCGCTGATGATCGGAGTGTGCCGGGCAAGATCGGTGTCCGGTCGACGACCCTTGCCGATGGGTCTTCGGCGCTGTTGGGTTTCACCGGTGCGCCGGAGGTGGTCGCCTACAGCCCCTCCGATGCGGTAGCCGCGATGTCGGTTTCAGCGGTGTTACGCAAGATGCGGTCAGATGGATACGGCGGCTTGGTGATCGATCCGGCAGGGCCGTGGATCGCGCTGCCGCGCAGCGAGATCGATGGCGAGTTGCGTGCGTAGGGTATCGGTCGATCATCGTCGCCGTCCGCAACCGGGGGATTGCTCCGGTCAGGCCACCCGGCTCACATGTGTGGCCGACTCGCCGATCGTCGCCTCGTCGTCACCGATCATGATGCGCAGCAACGCCTTCTGTTCCCGGCAGCCGCGCTGCGCCGCCCGGTCGAGCCCGCCACGTCGGGTCAGCGCCGCCACGCTTCGCGTGAGGTTGACCGGCAACCTCATGGCCGGATACCAGGGCGGCACATACGCAGGCAGACCGAGCGACCGCATCGCCCGTGGGCCCAGGTAAGCGCTGGTCACCGACAGGTGCTGGGCGCGCGCCAGCCGACGGCGCAGCGACGCCAGCAAGGGATAGTTCCACCGCAGCGGGTCCTCGGCCATCGGCATCGCCAACTGCTTCGTCGACTCGTCGGGCTCCGAGAGCGCCGCCACGGTGTGGTACAGCACCCGGATGCCGTCGCGGAAGTCGCGCGGCAACCAGGCGTCGTCCACTCCGAGCAGCCACCCGACGTACCGAGTCAGGTGCGCGATGGCGTCATATTCTCTGGGCGACAACACAAGTCCCATCGCCAGTCCGCCCGCCGACGGCGCGATCAGCGCGCCGACCAGCGTCGCGGCCATGTCCGTCTGGTTGACCGGCAGGCCCCATTCGTCGCCCCGCCAGTCCGGCATCGCCGAGACGTGACGGCGCACGAACGCGTGGATCAGCCGCACCCGCAGCGTCGACCGGAAGCCGACCCCTTGCGGCGCCAGACCGCCCTCGACGAAGGTGTCCATCGCCCACTGCATGGTCTCGGCGAACCGCGTGTTCGAGCCCTTCTCCAGCGCGCCCGTCCGGATCAGCGTCTTGTTGAAGCCCGAGAACTGGTAGCCGCCGAGCAGCGACACATCACGCGCGATGTACATGCCGTCGGCCCCGCCGCGGCGCATCGCCCGCTGCCCGATGCGCAGCAGCTCCCAGTCGACCCACGCCGGCGCCGTCTCGACCTCGGTGAAGAACGCGCGCAGAGCTTCTGGCGCCTCGGGCACGCTGTCGATGCCCGACGTCAGCGCGCGGTCGAACAGTGGCCGCACCTGCTCCATCCCGGTGGCCGACATCCAGCCGACCAGGCGGTCCATCGGCTCGTCGCCGACGGTGAGGTGCTCGCCGAGCCTCTGCCAGCGCTCGGCCGATGGAGGCTCGACGCCCAGCAGGTTCGCGAACAGCCGGACGGCGGCCGGGACCGGACCGGGCGTCGACGGATGGCGGGCGGGCACGGAATGGTTCATCGCAACGCTCCTCGAGCACTTTTGATAACAGCCGTTGTCCAAAACTAGATCGCAGGTAGGGTCGTGTCAATGAAGCGCGCGGAGGTGGTGCGTGACTACGGCGGCGTGAGTGCGGACGACCGCCGCACCGAACGACGTCAGAAGCTGATCGCCGCCGCCCGCCAGATCTGGGGCACGTCTGGCGTCGCCGACGTGACGGTGCGCGGGGTGTGCAGCGCCGCGGGGCTGACCACGCGCTACTTCTACGAGCAATTCCCGAACCGGGACGCGATCGTGTTCGCGGTCGTCGACGAGGTGCGTGCCGAGCTGCTCGCGGCGTTGGTCGAGGCCGGGGTGGGCGATCCCGGCACACTTGCCGACAAGCTGACTTCGGCACTGACGGCGTTCCTGGAGATCATCGCCGCGGACCCGCGCGTCCATCGCATCGCGACCGGCGACGTCAGCGCCGTCCCGGGTCTTCCCGAACACCGTGCGGGAATCCTCGACCAGATCGTCTCCCTGATCGTCGAACTCGCCCCCGAGGTCCTCGGCGCCGAGAGACCGAGTGCGGACGCGTTGCGCCGAGGGGCGCTGTTCATGGTCGGCGGTGCCAACCACCTCATCGAGACGTGGCTCAGCGACCCGAAGGAGACGCCTGCCGAACTCGCGGCGATCGCCGCCGGACTGTGCGTCGCCGTCGTCGAAGGAATGCGAGCTGGTTGAGATGGGCCATACCTCAGCCGGGAAGCGATCGTGGTAGCCCGAACGATGGCAGCACGTCGTTGTCGAAGCGGGTCAAAGCGCAGATCCGGTTGCCCGAGACGGTGAGGACCAGCAGGCCCGCCCCGTGGCGGATGCCGCCGGTGGCGGTGCGGAGGTAGACCCCGAACGCCAGCTGGCCATTGGCACGCGTCGGCACCAGGTGATATCTCGGCCCACGGCCGAAGATGCTGGCGTAGAAGCGTGCCACGACGTCGCGGCCGTGGTATTCGAGCGGAATTGGTGGCATGGACACGGAGACGTCAGCGGTGAGCAAAGCGACCAGCTCGTCGACATCGCCAGACTCGTACGCGCGGACGAACTTTGCCACCAGCACCCGCTCGGCGGGGGAGTCGATTGCGCGAGGTGGCGCCTCCTCGCCGCTCGGCGGTAGGCGCCGCTGCAGCGTGGCGCGGGCCCGTTTGAGCGCGCTGTTGACCGAGTCGACGGTCGCGCCCAGCATGTCGGCTACCTCGTCGGCGTGGTATCCGAGTACCTCGCGCAGGACGAGCACCGCCCGCTGGCGGGCTGGCAGGATTTGCAGCGCGGTCACGTAGGCAAGGGAAATGGCTTCGGTCTGCTCGTAGCGAGCCTCCGGACCCAGCGGGGTGTCGGCCGTGCCCTCGAGGAGTGCGTCGGGAAAAGGTTCTAGCCAGACGATTTCGCCGAGCCGACTCGGTGCTGGAAGTTCGATGTCAGGGATGTTCCACTCCTTGGCCGGGCGGCGTTTGGCCGAGCGAAGCGCGTCAAGACACCGGTTCGTTGCGATTCGGTAGAGCCAGGTGCGGATCGAGGCGCGTCCCTCGAACCGTTCGAGCCCCTGCCAGGCGGACAGCAGCGTGTCCTGCAGGGCGTCCTCGGCGTCCTGGAAAGACCCGAGCATCCGGTAGCAGTGCATCAGCAACTCTCGGCGGTACGGCTCGGTCAGCGTCCGAAACGCTTCGCCGTCTCCGGCCCGCGCCCTCGTGATCAGCTCGGTTGTCACCACGCGTCACCACTTCGCCCTCGCATCACGGCACTTCCTCTGATTGTGGGCCTACACAAGTATCGACGCCGGCCGGACCGCCAACTGGGCGCACAATCCGCGCCCAATTTCTCAGTGTCGCCGCGCCTACATCTTCGACAGTTCGAGATCCATCAGTAGGAGGACGCATGAGCATCGCAGACAAGGCGGTTCTGGTGACCGGGGCCAACCGCGGAATCGGACGGGCACTCGTCGAGGAAGCCCTGACGAGAGACGCGAAACGGGTGTACGCCGCCGCGCGTCGGCCCACGACGCACCCGGATCGGCGCGTCACACCCCTGACTCTGGACGTGACCAACGCCGCGCAGATCCGCAGGGCTGTCGAGGATGTCGAATCTCTGGACATCCTCATCAACAACGCCGGCCTGGCGCTTTACGACGACTTGAGCGATCCCGCCGCGCTGGAACAGCAACTCGCTGTCAATCTCTTCGGCACGTACGGCGTGACCCGGGCTTTCCTGCCGATGCTGATACGTTCGCGCGGAGCGATCGTGAACGTGGGATCGGTGACGGCACTCGCCGCCCTGCCGGTCATACCGGCCTACTCGATCTCAAAGGCAGCCGTCTTCAACCTGACGCAATCGCTGCGTGCTCTCTTGGCAGGTCAGGGTGTGAGCGTCCACGCCGTTCTAGCCGGCCCGGTGGACACGGACATGTCCCGAGACCTCGACATTCCGAAGGCCTCCCCGGAGTCCGTTGCACGCGCCATCGTGGATGGACTGCAGATCGGGGAGGAGGACATCTTCCCCGATCCGATGTCGCAGTCAATGGCCGAGAGCTGGCGCAGCAGTGCGGCCAAAGGGCTCGAGCGTCAATTCGCGGCACTCGTCAACGCACAGCCAGTCACGCCGTGATCAGGCCGCGCGGAGAAAGTCGGCCCTGTCTCCAGCGCCCAGTTCGTGCATCGGCTGCCGTCAATACAGACAGACAGGCGAAATCTTGAGAACCGAAAGGCAGAAACCGTGATGAACACACCACCGATCGTGTCGGCGCAGGAGTGGGAGGCTGCACACCAGCAGTTGCTCGTCAAAGAGAAGGAGGCCCTGCGCGCCCGAGACGCGCTGGCCGCCTCGCGTCGACGGATGCCATGGCTGCCCGTGGAAAAGCACTACGAGTTCGACGGGGCCAATGGCCGGGCCACCCTGCAGGACCTGTTCGACGGACGCCGTCAACTGATCGTCTACCGCGCCTTCTTCGAACCCGGCGTGCACGGATGGCCCGACCATGCCTGCCGCGGCTGCTCCATGGTTGCCGACAACATCGGCCACGTCGCCCACCTGAACGCTCGCGACACCACGCTCGTGCTGGTGTCGCGCGCACCGCAGGCCGACATCGAGCGGGTGAAGGCGAGGATGGGCTGGCGGATGCCGTGGTATTCGCTCACCGACGACTTCGACGCCGACTTCGGTGTCGATCAATGGCACGGAACCAACGCGTTCGTCCGCGATGGCGACACTGTGTTCCGCACCTACTTCATCAACAACCGCGGCGACGAGTCCTTGGGCAGCACGTGGAGCTACCTCGACATCACCGCCCTCGGGCGTCAGGAGAACTGGGAAGACTCACCGGACGGCTACCCGCAGACCCCGCCCTATGAGTGGTGGAACTGGCACGACGAATACGGTGACCCCGCGTCGTCGTCCGAGGAATGGAAGCGACGGTCAGCTGCAGCCCAGGACCTGCTGCGAAAGGATCCGAAGGCCGTCGCCACGTGATCGGCCGCGCCACCGTGTTCGGGCGGAGAGCGTGTGCGGCACTGGCTGCGTGTTCAGCTGTGCTGCATGGTTTTTCGCTTACGAACACGACGAGCACCGCGGCGACCGCACTGACTGTGGTGATGCTCGCCGCGTGTCTGTTCTGCGCGCGTGACCTTTGGGCTCGCGGCACGCTGCGGGCCTGGGTCCTGGTTGCGCTGATGAACCTTGCCATGATCGCCAGCCATACGCCTGTATCGGCGACGCATCACCACGGGGGCGGTGTCAACGCAGATGCGGCCGTTCAGCATTCCACGGTCATGACCCTGGCCACCACCATCGCGGCAGTCGAGGTCATCATCAGCGCTGCGGTGCTGTACTACCGGACTCGCGCAATTCGGCCTACAAGTGAGAGCGTCGGCGACCGACGGCTCGAGGCTGGCAAGGGGGCTAGAGGATGCCGGCCTTCGCGGTGACCGGATGGGCATTCGCGGGTCGGTGGGCCCGAACGCCGATCGACACTTCGGACGTTGCCGTCAGGAACCCCCTGCGAAGCACCGTTATTCGTCACTGTGACGAATAACGGTCATTGAGAAGCGGGGCAGCGTGCGGGTAAACGGAGGGGGTTCTGATGGTGGCATTCGCGCACGCTTCCTCCGGGGCGCGGCTTCACGTCGCGACTTGATGTGGCGGGGCGCCGCCATGACCTCGGCGCAGCGCGGCTTCACGTCGCGACTTGATGTGGCGGGGCGCGCCGCCATGACCTCGGTGCAGCGGAGGATGATGATCTCGGAGGTCGCGTCTATTCGCCGCCGGCTGGAGGCGATGGCAGTGCTGTGCGCGTCAACAGATGTTGACGAGTGCGGATCGTCTATCGCGGCAGCTAGCCGTTTTGCCGATAAGCCACATTATGTCAGTTGGAGTCCGCGAGTCGCTTGGCGGTCTGTTCGATGTCTCGACGTAGGCTTCGGTCCCGTGGTGGTCAGTCGTGCAGTGCCCGGGTTGTGGTGAAGGGGTTGAAGTCGTCCTCCCATCTGGGCAGGGCTGAGGAGTCGGCGAGTCGGCCGCCAGTGCGGATGAAGGGCACGAGGTCGCGTCCGATGATGCTGCCGGCAGCGTTGACGCCACTGAGCATGGAGCCCACTGTGCCGGGTCCCCAGGCGGTGCTGGTTCCGACGGTGTAGAGACCCGGAATCGGCGTGGTGTCCCTGGGGCGCATCGGGCCGGTCTGGGATAGCCGCAGCTGCAACCCGAATGGGGCGCCCGCGGTGTTGTTGACGAAACGCGTCTGTGTTGCCGGTGTTCCGAGTTCGCTCAACTTCACCTTCGACGACGACCCGGGAAAAGCCTGCTCCATACGCTCGAGCATCCCGTCGATGATGATCTTCTTGACCTCCAAGTAGCCGGAGTCCTGGCTGTAGTCGCCGCTGGCGATGTCGTAGCCGTTGAACCCCCACAGTCGCGGGTCCGATGGTGTGACGGTTTGCACCTCGATGGTGGCATGTCCGTGAGGTGCGGCGCGACGGTTACTCGGATCCCGCCGTGACGAGGATTGGACGAACATCGGTTGCCTGTGCGCCATGTCGCGCGCCCACTCGGCTCCGACATCGAATCCTTCGCCGTTGAGGGTGTTGTGACCGAATGCCGTCATGTGCTTGTACGACTTCGCCGGTCCCCAGTCCGGGATGGAGAAGTAATTGCTGTTCGGTTGGTCCGCAAGGTCGATCTCCACACCGAAGAATCCGTTGATCAACGGCTGGGACATCTTCCACCCGCTGACGCGGCGACGGAAGAGTCGCGGAAGCTTCTCCAATCCAATCAAGTCGGTGTACGTCTTGATGATGTCGGCATTGGACACCACCGTTGCCGATGAGAGCACCTCGCCGTCGGACAATCGGACACCCTGGACGCGTCCGTCGTCGAGCAAGATTTCGGCCACATCGCTGTTGGTGCGGATCGCTCCGCCGTGCGCGGTGATCACCGCGGCGAAGCCGGCAGCCAGGATCTGTCCCCCACCCTTGGGGTAGTAAGACCCGGCGCCGATGTAGTCCTGGAAGAACGCCGCCATCGCCGCGGTAGGCAACACGGTGGGACTGCACGCCACCGCACCGGACTGCACCGAAAGCGCGTAGGCCATACGCGAAGAGATGCCGAGCGCAGCCAGCGTCGCTGCATATGGCACCCCCATGAACGCCGCTCCCCGTCCCGCCCGAGCTGCCCAACGGGCCATCCCACCAGCGGTCACCATGTCATTGCGGTCGTGAGCCTCCCCGATCCGTCGCATCAGGCCGTGAAAGCGGCGCACCGACTTTCGCTCCCCGGGGAAGGCGTCGATCAAATTGGCCTCGTAGGCGTCCCAGCCCACGGGGGTGGCCAGTTCGAAGCCGGGTGCGATGATGCGATCGAAACCGCTCTGATCCATCGGCAGCCAGGTGATCCGGTCGTCGATCCCGATCCCGCTCATCATCGCCGTGACGATGCCGTCCGGTCCGCAGTGGCTCACGTAGTGCACGCCGCAGTCGAATTCCCACTGACCGCGCCGGCTGAAGACGTGCGATGTGCCCCCCAGCGTCGTGTAACGCTCCAGCAGCAGGGTCTTGCGACCCGCAGCGGCCAGGTACGCCGCTGTCGACAGACCACCGAGTCCAGAACCCACCACGATCGCGTCCCACTGTTTGCCGATGTGCACCAGACTCCCTCCGGGCGGCTCATACGAGGCGCTATACCGATCGATCTACTAATTGTGGGGCGAATGTAGTACATCGATCGGTATACTGGCAAGTGTCCGACGCTGCGACAGAACGGCAGAATCCGGAGGATCAGGCGTGAATACCCGAGATAAGTTGCTGCTCAGCACGATTGATCTCGTGCGTCGGCACGGAGTCGCCGGAACCGGGATTGCCGCCATCCTCGAACGTAGCCATGTCTCGCGCCGGTCGATCTACCTCATCTTCCCCGACGGCAAGGCCGAACTGGTGCAGGAGGCGACACGCGTGGCAGGGAGCCTCATCGATCATCAAATCGCGACCGCGCTGCACCAGCCCACACCGCAGGAATCCTTGGACACCTTCATCGCGGGATGGAAGAAGGTAGTCGCAGAAAGCGATTTCGCGGCGGGCTGCCCCATTGCCGCTGCCGGCCTTGCGCGATCGTCCGAACCCGACATCGCCGACGTTGCCGGCGAGATTTTCACCCGGTGGCGAGAAGCGATCAGCAGGTCTCTGCGCGATCACGGTATCGCCGAGGCCACCGCACAGGCTCTGGCGAACACCGTACTCGCAGCGGTCGAGGGCGCCGTGATGATGGCCCAGGCCGAGAGATCCCTGACCCCCCTCGACGACGTCCACCGCCAACTCGACTGCCTACTACGTCATCACGCCGAGCATGCGGTGAAATAGCTTGGCGCGGCGCTACCGATGCAGGGCCGAACGCGGCGGGTGGGCAATGAAGCATGCCGTTGCGAAGCTCGAAGAGCCTCTGGTCTCGAAGTCGCTCCAATTTGTCATTGCACATGCATTGGCGCACGCCGCGGCGTCCCTCGAGGGTGCAGAGTTGGCCGGCCTACCCCCTTGTGATGAGACGCGCGTCACAGTAATGTGACCACTGGTCATATCGCTGAGAAGAGGTCGGATGCCGACGGTCACCTGGTCACGACTCGCTGGTCAGCGGCGCGACGCGGTGGTCGCCGCAGCGGAAGCGGAATTCGCGGCGCACGGATTCTCGGGCGGCAGTCTCAACGTGATCGCCCGGCGAGCAGAAGTGGCCAAGGGCAGCCTGTTTCAATACTTCGCCGATAAGCGGGACCTCTACGCCTACATCACCGACGTCGCCAGCCAACGGGTCCGCGCCCACATGGAGGGCCGCATCCGTGATCTTGATCCGAGCCGGCCGTTCTTCGACTTCCTCACTGACCTGTTCGACGAGTGGATCGCCTATTTCGCCGACCACCCGCGCGAGCGGTCACTGCACGCGGCGTCGAATTTCGAGGTCGACAGCGACGCCCGCGTGAGCGTTCGGGCTGTTGTGCATCATCACTACCTGCAGGTGCTGCGGCCGTTGGTCGAGGACGCGAAGGTGCGTGGCGACCTACGCGCCGACGCCGACACCGACACGTTGTTGTCGCTGCTCTTGCTGCTGCTCCCCCATCTCGCCCTGGCGCCGTACGTGCGCGGTATGGATCCGATACTCGGTCTCGACGAGCTGTCAGCCGAGCAGCCGGCGCTGGTCGTCCGGCGCTACATCGCCGTCCTCGGCGCGGCTTTTGCCTCACCAATACCCCAGCCCAATCATGACGACGAGAGGTCACGCACATGAGTAGGACACGTTCGGACACGCTGGCCGCCGGCGGTCTCAATTGGGACAGCCTGCCGCTCAAGCTCTTCAGCGGAGGGAACGCGAAGTTCTGGAACCCCGCCGACATCGACTTCTCTCGGGATCGGGCCGACTGGGAGTCGCTGTCGACCCTCGAGCGGGACTGGGCGACGCGGCTGTGCGCGGAGTTCATCGCCGGTGAGGAGGCGGTCACGCAGGACATTCAGCCATTCATGGCGGCGATGCGCGCCGAGGGCCGTCTCGGCGACGAGATGTACCTGACGCAGTTCGCTTTTGAGGAGGCGAAGCACACGCAGGTGTTCCGGATGTGGCTCGACGCCGTCGGCATCACCGAGGACCTGCAGCACTACCTCGACGACCTGTCGGCCTATCGGCAGATCTTCTATGAAGAGCTGCCCGCGTCCCTCGACGCGCTGGCCACCGATCCGTCACCGGCCGCGCAGGTGCGGGCCTCGGTGACCTACAACCATGTCATCGAGGGCATGATGGCGCTCACGGGTTACTATGCGTGGCACCGCATCTGCATCGACCGCGGCATTCTCCCCGGCATGCAGGCGTTGGTGCGCCACATCGGCGATGACGAACGTCGGCACATGGCATGGGGGACGTTCACGTGCCGCCGGCACGTCGCCGCCGACGACGCGAACTGGGCGATCTTCGAGTCGCGCATGAACGAGCTGATCCCGTTGGCGCTGCGCAACACCGATGAAGCGTTCGCTCTGTATGACGAGATCCCGTTCGGCCTCGCCAAGGACGAGTTTCAGCAGTACGCCGCGGACAAAGGCATGCGCCGATTCGGCACCATCAGCAGCGCCCGCGGTCGACCTCTCGCCGAGATCGACCTGGACTACTCACCGTTGCAGCTGGAGGACACGTTCGCCGACGAAGACCGGGAGGCGCTGGCCGCTTCGGCCTGACGTTGGCGCAGTTGACATGTCCGGCCGGCGAGTTTGTCCGCACGGGGAAGAGTTGTGGTGACCAACAAGGAAGTGGCACTGATCACCGGGGGTGGGTCCGGGATCGGAGCCGGCCTCGCGCACGCCCTTCACGCTCGTGGTCACGAGGTGATCATCGTCGGACACCATCGCGAGCGCATCGAGGCGGTGGCCCAACGCTACCCCGGGATGCACACGGAAGTGGCGGACGTCTCCGACCCCTCGCAGATCGCCGATCTCGCGGAGCGAGTCGGTGAGCGGTGGCCCGGGTTGACCACAGTCATCAACAACGCGGGAATTCAGCATCTGTTCGGCTCCTCTCGATGCAGTCGCGCTGGGTCGCGAGGTAGATGTGAACTTCAAGGGCGTGATCTACGTGGCGAACGCCATGTTGCCGCTGCTCAAAGCCCAGCCACGCTCGCGCATGGTCAACGTGGGGTCCGGGTTGGGATACGTTCCACTGGCAGCGGCGCCGATCTACTCGGCGACCAAAGCTGCCGTGCACAGCTTCACCGTCTCACTCCGGCGACAACTCCGGGACTCCCCCGTACAGATCGTCGAGCTCATCCCGCCCGCCGTCGTCACCGATTTGCATCGCCACCTCGACCACGATCCGCCGCGCGCAATGAAGCTCGACGATTTCGTCGATGCCGCCATGGCAGGATTGGACAGCGGTCGCGACGAGATTGCGGTCGGCCTTGCCAAAGTCCTCCAGCTGTTCAGTCGCGCTGCGCCGTCATTAGGCACTCGGGTTGTGAATCAGTAGATTCGCCCAGGGGTCGCACTCCTGCCCCGCCCTGGGGGTACCAAAAGACTTCTCGTCGGTGACAAGCTCCCGCCAGTCCACCGGTCGGCGATGCCCTGAAGCGTTGGCCGTATCTGCGCAGCTGGTTCAGAGCGACAACGCGGAGGCCAATTCTTTCAGGGCCGGCCGTGGGTCTGTGGTCGCTCCTTCGCCGACGATCTGGACGACGACGTGGTCGGCACCGGCATCCAGGTGTGCGGTGAGCGATGCGGCGGCCTGTTCTGCGCCACCCATTCCGACCAGAGAGCGGACCAACCGGTCGGATCCGCCCGGCACCAGGTCGGACTCCTCGAATCCCTGCCTCAGCCACGAGTTTCGGTAGTTCTGTAACGGAATGTAGAACCCGACGTGGGTATGCGCATGGCGGAGCTGGTCCTCGGTGTCGCCACCCAGGGACACGGCTTGCTCCGAGATCACCCATTTGTCCGGTCCCAGAATCTCACGGGTCGTCGCCGTCTGTTCGGGCGTGACCAAGTAGGGATGGGAACCGTCAGCCAGCTCGCCGGACAGTTCGATCATCTTCGGTCCGAGGGCGGCCAACAGGCGGGCGGGTTTCGCGCCTTCTTCGATCTCGGCGGGAAACGCGTTCATGCGTTCCAGGTAGGTGCGCATCGTCGTGAGTGGCTTGCCGTAGGTGCCCTTCATGTTCGCTTCCACGAACGGGGCATGGCCGACGCCGAGGCCCAGGACGAACCGCCCGGGGTGTAGAGCCGCGAGGGTGCGGGCGCCGCCCTCTGCGGGTGTCGGGATCCGGAAGTGGATGTTGGCGATCCCGGTGCCGACCACCAATCGGTCGGTGGCAGCCAGGAAGGCCGCGGACTCGACGAGGACGTCTTTGCCGCTGCCCTCCGGCATGAAGAGGGATCCGAACCCCAGCTCCTCGATTTCGCGGGCGATGTCCTGCGCCTCGCGGATCGGCCAGGGTCCGCTGTTCCACCAGACTCCGACCCGACTTGGAAAATCAATGGCTGCAGTCTTGTTCGTCATATCCGCTTCTTTCGTGAGCTGCTCTGTTGGCGGTCAGTCGATCGCGGGGTGCGCCAGGGCTTCGAGCGTCTGACGCAGTTCGTCGATGCCCTCCCACGTCAGTTGGCAGGCCGATTTGATCTTGGCGTTCACGCCGCGGATCTCGGGTGCTATCTCGCGCCCCCGGTCGGTCAGGTCCACCAACACACGGCGTTCGTCGGCTGGGTCCCGCACGCGGGTGACCATGCCGGCTGCTTCGAGGCGTTTGACGAGAGGCGTGATGGTGCCGGTGTCCATGTCCAGGCGGGCACCAAGAGTCCCGACCGTCTGCGGAGCGCTGTCCAGCAGGGCCAGCATCGCCAGGTACTGCGGAAAGGTCAGGCCCAGCGGTTCCAAGAAGGGTTTGTGCAGCCGGACCATCCGGTTCGCGGCACCGTACAACGCGAAAGACAGCTGCTGGCCCAACTCGTTCCGGTTGTCCGGGGAGACCTCCGACGCCGACTCTCTGGCTCGCGATTGCATAGTACGCTAGACAATAGCACGCGAGAGGTGCGTCGGCCACTGCCGCCGCGCGGCCACCTACATGTCATTCTGTCGCTGCCGCCCAGGCGTCGGCCCACGCCTGCAAGGGTGCAAGGGCCGCGACGAGGCTGCGTCCCTGCGGTGTGAGCCGGTAACCGTCCGAGGCATGGTCGACGATCGCGAGGCCGCGCAATTCCTTGAGGCGGGCGTTGAGCGTCGCGGGATTGGTGTCAGAGGCTGCCTGCAGTGTCCGGAAGGTCATGGGCCCACTACGCAACTCCCACAGCAAGCGCAGCGCCGCGCGTCGGCCCAGGACGTCAAGGGCCACCATGATCGGCCGTCCCGACGCTGAACCGCGCGCGGGCTCTCCGATGTCGGGCAGGTTCATGCTTTACATTTTGTAGCGCTCGCCCCTATGCTCGCAACCATGACACGCTATGAAAACGATAGCGCACGCGTTGCTCCCGCGCGGCTCCCGTTGGAGTCCGATGTTCAGGCGGCAATTCACACGATCATGCGCGGCGCGGATCCCCTGCTGCTGTTCAGGACCATGGCTCGTGATCGGCGCCTGTTCTTCAAGCTCTTCAACTCGGGTTTACTTGACCGTGGCCATATAGGCATCCGGCACCGCGAGATCGTCATCGACCGCACTACCGCGTTGTGCGGAGCGGAATATGAATGGGGCGTTCACGTCTCGGCCTTCTCGGAGAAAGCCGCCCTCACCGAGGAGCAGGTGATCTCGCTGGTGTCTGGAGGCGCTGACGATCCGTGCTGGGCTGACGACGACCGCGTACTGATCCGACTGTGCGACGCTCTACATCGGCACTGCACCGTCGACGACGCGCTGTGGGAACAACTGCGCAACCACCACAGCGAAGAGGCGATCCTGGAATTGCTGATGCTCGCAGGCACCTACCGAATGATCAGCTACCTCGTCAATGGATTGCAGCTGCCGCTGGAACCTGGTGCGCGCCGATTCCCATAGCGCGTCGAACGGTTACCGCTATCGGCACCCGACAAGTCCCCCGGCATTTCGTTTCAGCTGATGATCCCGAGCGCTCGTGCGCGGCGGGACGCCTCGCGCCGGTTGTCGACGCCGAGTCTGCCGAGGATGGCTGAGACGTGGTGATCGACCGTGCGGGTCGAGAGGAACAGTCGCTCAGCGATTTCCACGTTGGTCAGGCCGGCGTCCATCAAGGTCAGTACCTTCGCCTGGCGGCTGGTCAGCCCGACCGCATTGGACAGCGTCGTCCGCCGCCGCCGCGCCGGGATGCCCGTCATTCCGGCCGCACGCAGGGACAGCCGAACCCGGCCGGCGACGGCGGCTGCGTCCAATCGGTCCAGCATGTCCACACCGCGGCCGGCCAACCTCTCGTCTCCGCTGTCGGTCAGCGCCAGCGCGGCGTCGTACGGAGTGCCGATACGTCCGAATTCGGCCGCCGCCGCGGCGAAATCACCATTGAGGTAAAGCCGGTACGGGGCCGCGACGTCGGTCGCATCGACGGTCGGGTCGAGCCGGCGCAGCCACATGGCCAGTTCGCCGCGCGCCCACTCGAGTCCGGGCCCCGGTGCGTCGTCGAGGAGCCGGCGCCACTCCGGCCGTGCGGTCCCCCCGGTGAGCCAGGCGTGTTCCGCCAGCGCGGCCGCCGCGGGCAGCACACGGAATGGTTCGCCATAACTGCCGGCCAACGCCCACGCCTGGGTCAGGTGGCCGGGGTCATCGCCGTTGCGGCGCAGCAGGATCAGCCCGCAGATCAGATGAGGCCAGGTGCGTGCCAGGGGCGCCGTGGGTCCGTTGAGCACGGTCGCGGCATCGGTCAACGCCTCTTCCCAGTCGCCCGTCATCATGGCCAGCCGGCCCCGCGCTCCGAGCTGCCATACCCGGCAGATCGGCAGGTCACGCTCCCACGTCATCGCAAGGCTCACCCCCAATAGGTCGGAGGCGTCGGCGAGGCGGCGCTGCTCCACGTCGAGATAGGTCAGATTGCTGTATCCGCTGGAATAGATCTCGTCAAGATGTCTGGGCGCCGACGCCATGATCGACATCACCGCGTCGCGTCCACCGTCCTTGCCCGCGATCACCGCGCAGATGCCCTCGATGATCGCGACACGCACACTCAGGCCGGCATCCCCTGCCGTTGCCGCGATGTCCCGCGCATGTTCGAGCATCGAGTTCGCATGAGGCAGGTCGGTTGACTGCATCGCCAGATAAGCTTGCATCGCAAACGCGTGTCCGAGTGAGACGAGTGCCGACGGGTCGGCCGCCGCGTCCGGGTCGATGACGGTGACCGCTTGTGCTGCATGAGTATCCGCACCGCGGCGGTCGGCGTTGTACCAGTCGTACACCGCCAGAGCATGATGGTCGGCGCTCAGTTCGGCTCTGGCGCCCATGTTCTCGCGCACCTGCAGCGCCCGTCGGCAGGCCTCGATCGCCGCTGCGAGCTGATCGGTCAGGTAGTACTCCGCGGCGATCAGCTCGAGGAGTTCGGCCTCGGCACCCGCGGTCAATTCGCCACCGGATTCCATGGCTATGCGGTAGAACTCCGCGGCCTGGCGATGGGCGCCGGAGCGGGCGGCGGTGGCGTGTCTCGTTTCCTGTCTCACACCGCGTGTCGTCCTCACCGCATACCCATGGGTCGCCGCGACGGTGGCGGCCGGTGATTGCGTAAGGGATTTTCACCGACGCGAAGGTGACGTCCACGCTGCGAACCTGGTGGCACGGAGAAAGTCCGGTTCCGCCGACTCGTTCCGCAGCACGCAGACGATCGTCGCACCGTTTGCTGTCCATTCAAGGCAGTTGTTCGTCCCCAAATGTCGATGCGCCCCGCCAAAGGAGAATCCCCATGCCGAAGACCGGTCTCGACGCACTACTGCGTCCACAGGACAGCGTGGTCGTGCTGATCGATCATCAGCCCTACCAGTTCGCCAACCTCAATTCTCACGACCCGTCGCTGATTGTCAACAACGTCGTGGGTCTAGCGAAAACGGCGAAGGTCTTCGACGTGCCGACGATTCTGACCACGGTCATCGAGGAACGAGGCGGCTACCTGATCAAGCAGCTGCAGAACGTCTTTCCCGACCAGAAGCCGATCAATCGGACGTTCATCAACACCTGGGAAGACGACACGGTCGTCGACGTCGTGAAGGCGACCGGCCGCAAGCAGCTCATCCTGGCGGCGCTGTGGACCGAGGTCTGCTTGGCGATGCCGACGATCCAGGCCCTCGCCGAGGGCTATGACGTCTTCATCGTCACCGACGCCTCCGGCGGCACATCGGTCGAGGCCCACGACATGGCGGTGCGACGCATGGTCGCGGCAGGTGCGGTTCCGATCACCTGGCTGGCAGTGGCGTCCGAGTGGCAGCGCGATTGGGCGCGCGAAGAAAGCGCGGCCGCCCTGACCGAGGTCGTCGCGGAGCACGCAGGGGGCAGCGGCATCGCCTACGCCTGGGAGATGCAGCTTCTCAACGCCCACGCCGGTGCCAACGCTTAGCCCGTCGCCACCACAGATCAGTGACCGCCTGTTATCAACTGACCCGGTTGCAGGCAATCGGTTCGGCACGAACTGCCCACTGCTGTAAGCGTGCTCACCCCGCAACCGTGCGCAGCGGCAGTCCTCCAATTGGCGCGGCAGTCGTCTCATGACCGTCACACCAAGCACTCAGCGCCACCGAGGATCAGTGACAGACGTCTCGACGATCATTCGGCATCAGTATCGACGCCATCACGCTCGGCGAGCACCACCGGCCGGATCGAGGAGAAGATCGGGCTGTCTAATCGCCTCCTCGACGTGACGCCTGCCACGTGGGGGCACCGCCGTTGCGGCATTGCACGATGCGGACGTGTACCCCAAGACGGAGCGGGGCGACTGCATAGGTGGGTCGGAGTTTGGCGGTTCGACATGTCGCGCTCCTGCCCGATGACGATGAGGGCGCGATGCCCGTTCCAATCCGCCTGCGCTCAGGTTAGGCGCAGTTCCCTCAGTTGTCGGCGGGAGGTGATGCCGAGTTTGCGGAAGATGTTTCGCAGGTGGGCCTCGATCGTGCGTGGGCTCAGGAAGAGTTGTTCACCGACCTCTCGGGAGGTCGCTCCGGTCGCGACGAGTCGTGCGATGGTCACCTCTTGAGCGGTGAGCGCGTCGGTGGGTTGGGCGGTCCGTTTGCGTGGATGCTCGCCGGTGGCACGTAACTCGCGGGCGGCGCGGGCGGCGAACTGCTCCGCGCCCATGTCGGACAGGAGTGCGTGAGCAGTGCGGAGTTGTTCGCGTGCGTCGGTGCGGCGGCCTTCACGGCGTAGCCACTCGCCGAAGACGAGGTGGGTGCGTGCGAGGAAGGCGTCCATTCGGCAGTTTTGGAGGCGAATGACTGCTTCGCGGTAGTGGTCTTCTGCTTCCACTCCGGTGCGCGTCAGCGCTCGTGAGCGAGCAGCCACACCAAGAGCCCAGTCAGTACCGCTGGCGCGGGCTGTCGAGCTGAGTTCTTCCATTGCGCGATCGGCAGATTCACGATCGCCAGCGCGGGCGGCCGCCTCGACGAGTTCGTGCAGCGCTTGCCACTTGATCGCTGGTTCGTACGCATCACTCGCGTAGGCAGCGGCCTTCTGCGCTCCTGGGTAGTTGCCGCGGCCGTTGTAGAGCACCGCCATCGCCAACTTGGCTATCGTCGCGTCGGCACCCTGCGAGCGTCGCGTCGCTTCAGTGAGACTGTTGGCGTATGCCTCGGTGGTCTCTGAATGAGTGCCACGCCACCCATCCAGCAACGTTCTCGCGTAGCTCAGCGGCACCGCGCCGGACACTTTCGCTATCGAAACAGCCTCCTCCGCGAACTCGGCCGCGCGGGAGAGCTCACCAGCGTAGATCCGCGCACACGTTGCAGTGACCAGCGCACCGGGGAGCGTGGCGAGGGCACCGGCGTCGCGGGCGAGCTGCACGTAGCGGTCCGCCAATACGATGAACAGCTCATCGTCGAACATCGCCGATGCGGTCCGCGTACCCAGCCAGAGCCAGTTGCCGGCGTCGGCGGCTCGGACGGTGTGGACCGGGAACTCGTGCTCCCGGAACGCCTGCAGGGCCCGTCTGAGGATGGGCGCGCCGGATGCGAATCCATCGGTGTGTACGGCCGCCAAACCGTCGAGCATCAGGTCCGCCGGTCCGGGCGGCCCGGGCGGCGCCGGTGCGGCACTGACGGCTTCGGCAATCTCGGGTAGGCCGGTTTCGACGCCGGAACCCCCGGTGATGGTCGCCGCGTCGAAGGCCTGCAGGTAGGTCTCACGAGCGAGCGAGGGGTCCAGAGGAGTCAACATCCGAGCAGCGCCCAGCAGCATCCCAGGCACCTCGCTGCCTTGCGTCAGGTGAAATGTGATTTGGGCGCGCAGCAGTTCCAGACGGGCGCGTTGCAGCGCGTCCAGTCGCCCCGCGTCCACACCGTCCAACAGCTCCAGAGCGGCTTCGGGGGCACCGGCACAGTGCTTGGCGTTGGCAGCATTCAGTGCGCGTCTCGCCCGATGAGCAGGCTCCGGCGTCAAATCGGTCGCGCGCCGAAGAAATGCGGCGGCGGCACAGAACCCACCGCGGGCCAACGCGCGATCGGCCGAACGCTCCAGTTCCGCGGCGGCTTCTTCGTCGGTGCCCAGCACCGACTGCGCGCGGTGCCATGCGCGGCGGTCCGGATCGGCCTGCGGGTCGGTGGCGGCGGCCAGGGCGTGGTGGGCCCGACGGTGCTCCGGTGCCGTGGCGGCACCGTAGACCGCTGAGCGCACCAGTGGATGGCGAAACCGGACTCGGGTGTCGATCTCGAGCAGCCCTGCGGTTTCCGCAGGCGCGGCTGCTCCGCGGTCGATCCCCAGATGATCGACCGCGCGCCAGAGCAGGGCCGCATCACCGGTCGGCTCGGACGCGGCCACCAACATCAGCTGTTGCGTCTCAGCCGGAAGGCTGCTCGAGCGGCGTTGAAAATTGTCCTCGATGCGGCGCGGGACGCTCAGGACGTCTGGGCGTTCGAACCCACCGGCCGATCGAAGGCTGCTGGGCAGCTCCAGCAGCGCCAAGGGGTTACCGCGGGCCTCGGCGACGATCCGGTCGCGGATCCCATGATCACGCGGTGCGCGACCGGCCATGGTCAGCAACACCTGGGCATCGGCGTCCCTCAGTCCGTCCAGGCGCATTTCGGGCAGCCCATCGAACCGGTTTCCGCCGCTCTCGCAGGGGTCGCGCACCGCGAACATCAGCACCAGCCGCTCGGCCGCCACCCGCCGCGCCACGAACGCAAGGACCTGCGCCGACGCCTGGTCCAGCCACTGCGAATCGTCGATGAGGCACAGCATCGGCCCCTCCTCTGCGAGGAGGTTGAGGACGGCGAGCCCGACCAGGAACCGGTCCGGCGCGGCGCCGGCCTGGCGTCCCAATGCGACGTCGAGGGCGGTCTGCTGCGGTTCCGGCAGCGTCTCCGCGCGGTCGAGTAGCGGCGCGCACAGCTGGTGCAGGCCGGCGAATGCGAACTGCGTCTCTGCCTCCACGCCCACCGAGGATCCCACTCGAATCCCCATGGAGATGGCGGTATCTCGGGCGTGCTGCAGCAGGGCGGACTTTCCAATGCCCGCTTCCCCGCGCACCACAAGCACCCCGCTGCGCCCCTCGCGCGCCTCGGCCAGGAGTTGGCCGATCGCTTCGCGTTCTACCTGTCGGCCCAGCAGGCCGCCGCCGTGATCAGTCTGGGCGCGTCGGTCCTCTGCCGGTACCGTCTGCTCAGCCAGCGTCACCGCAAGACACCCCGCACTGATGAGGGAGTCTCTTCGTTCGAGTCGTCCAGTTCGTCAGACACGGGCTGGCTTCCTTCCTGAGGTGGCGCCGATCCGTGCGGAACAGAGTGACCTGAGCCTTGGCCGGGAGCGCGGTGCCGCTACCGAGACGATAAGAGACGGCCCACCCGACGTCAATACGGACCGCACCGTATTGATGCTACGGTTTGCGATATGCCTGCGTACCGCAACGAGGAATCGCGTCGTGCCATCCTTGACGCGTCCATGTCGATGGTCAGCGAGCTTGGGTACGACAACATCTCGATCGAAGCGATTGCGCGGCGGGCAGGCGTGAGCAAGCAGACGATCTACCGCTGGTGGCCATCCAAAGGTGCGGTGATACTCGAAGCTGCGACGCGGAGTATCAATGCTGCGGTGGCCTTCCCCGACACCGGTGACATCGTCGCCGATCTACGGACGCAGCTGACGGAAATTCTAGAGGTGGTCACGACTACCGGATTCGGAGCGGCATATCGCGGGTTGATGGCCGCCGGCCAGTCGGACCCGGATCTGTTGCGCGACGTCTTCGACCAGCTCACCGAAATCAACAGCGCGGGGTTCAACTTGCGGACCGCCCTAGCAATAGAGCGCGGCGAAATGCGCGCAGAGACCAACGTACAAACGCTGCGCGACCTGCTGTACGGGGTCATCGAGTACCGAACGTTGCATGGGATGCCGATCGAACCCGGATACATCGACAGTGTTCTGGAAATCGTGTTTCACGGATTGCGCTAACGGAGACGGTGCTCTCGACCGGACAACGCGATCCGGTCTAAGGGACTTTCACCGACGCGAAGGTGGCGCCGGCGCTGCGAGCCTGATGGCACGGAAGAAGCCGGTTCCGCCGACTCGATCCGCAGCACACAGACATCCAGCGAAATCCTGAACAAGCGGAGTCAACGACTGTGGATGAGATCCCAGCGGGACTATCGGCGTTCCTGGTGGCCGTGCAAGCACGCGATGCCATAGACGCAGCAGCTCAACTCGCCGAGTATGTGATTCTCGAGAGCCCAATCGACGTCGAGCCCTTCGTCGGCCGCGAACAGGTCACGAAGGTGATGTCTCAGGTCCTCAAAGTCTTCGATGAGTTCACGATCACCCAGATCATCTCGGGCGACGGACATTTCGCGGTTGTATCGAACATCAAGATCGGCACCACCGAGATGGACGCCATCGAACTCATCGGCATCAACGCCGGGGGCAAGGTCGCCTCGCTGGCAATCCACCTGCGGCCGATGCGAGTCATCGTGGCACTTCACGATCGTCTCGCGGCCAACGGAATACCGTTCCTCACACCGACCGAAGAGTGCTAGGAGTTCGCCATGAGCAAGGAGGAGACCGACGCCGAACTGGCGGCGCGCTTCGCGCGTGACGTGATCCCGCTTCTCGATGCGCTTTTCGGCGGGGCCCTGCGGATGACCCGGCAGCGCGCTGATGCCGAAGACCTGGTGCAAGAAACGATGGTGCGGGCGTACGCGGGCTTCAGGACCTTTCAGCAAGGGACCAATCTGAAGGGGTGGCTCTTTCGCATCCAAGCCAACGCTTACATCAGTGGCTACCGCAAGCGGATGTGCCGGCCCGCCGAGCTGCCCATCGGCACGGTCTGCGACTGGCATGTCGTCGCCGGCGTCGAGCGTTCGCCCAGAGCACTGCGCTCCGCGGAGGTGGAGGTGTTGGAGACGTTGCCCGATGACGACATCAGGAACGCACTGGATGCGTTGCCCGTCGACTTTCGGATGGCGGTGTACTACTCCGACGTGAAGGGCCTGGCCGTGAAGGAGATCAGCGCGATCATGGGCACGCCGCCGGGGACCGCCATGTCACGAATTCACCGCGGACGATCTCAGCTGCGCGTCCTGTTGGCTGCCCTCGCCGCCGACCGCCCTACCGCGTCAAGTCGAACCACGGGCGGCGGCTCAACGAAGACCCTCCGCGTGGGGGCTTGACCCCGCGCGCAGGCAGAAAGCAACCGTCACGAGTCAACAGGACAGATCCTCATGAAGATACCAAGATCGTCGACATCCGTTCCACTGCAGAGGAAAGGACATTCGACGCGACGCCCGCTCTACGCGATGGCCGTTGGTGCGGCGGTCGCCGCACTGTTCATCGGTGCCACCCCGGGACAGGCAAGTGGCGAGCAGACGGCGTCCTCAACCGTCGGATGTCCCGATGTAGAGGTCGTCTTCGCTCGCGGCACCTTCGAGGGACCAGGCGTAGGCAAGGTCGGTGAGCCCTTCATCGAAGCACTGCGCCAACGGCTGACCGACCGCACCGTCGGAGTCCACGCCGTGAACTATCCGGCATCCCTGGAGTTCAAACGTGTCGTCGACGGCATCCTGGATATCGGCAACCGTCTGCGCGAACTGACGGCCAACTGCCCCTACACCGAGATCGTCATCGGCGGCTACTCCCAGGGCGCGGCCGTCAGCGGCTATGTCACCAGCCAGACGGTTCCCGCCGGATACGCCCTTACCCCTCTCACTTCAGACGTCGCTGAGCGTATCGCCGCGGTCGTCCTATTCGGTAGACCCTCACCGGAAATCCTAAGACTGCTGCAGCATGACGCGCCTCCCATCGAGATCGGCCCCGCCTTCGACGACAGGACCATCGACCTGTGCGCCCCACGGGACCCGGTCTGCGGATCGGGCGGCCTCGACCGTGGCGCCCACAGCGTCTATGCCATCAACGGTATGGCGGACGAGGCCGCCGGATTCGTCGTCGACCGACTGCAGAGCCGCTAACAGAAACCACCACCGCCTACGTCGTAAGCCCCAGCGACTTTCGTCAACTGACAGGAGAAAAGCCATGCCGGCCATCACTGCAGACACACTCACTCTGCCCCGCGTCCCCGTCCCCGATCGCGCCACGAGCACGCAACGGCCCGTGCGATCGGTCACCAGCGCGCCGGTCGGATTCGAGGGCGACGGCTTCCCCGTCCGACGCGGATTCGCCGGGGTGTCGCACACCGACCTGGACCCGTTCATCCACATGGACCAGATGGGCGAAGTCGACTGGGCGCCAGGCGAACCCATGGGAACGCCATGGCACCCTCATCGAGGTTTCGAAACCGTCACCTACATCATCGACGGCACGATAGAACACAATGACTCCCACGGCGGCGGCGGAACGATCACCAACGGCGATACCCAATGGATGACCGCGGGCAGCGGAATCTTGCACATCGAGAAGCCACCGGAACACCTGGTCGTCTCCGGCGGGATGTTCCACGGCATCCAGCTCTGGGTGAACCTGCCGCACGCCAGCAAGTACGTCACCCCGCGTTACCAGGACATCCGCGCCAAACAAGCCCGACTGCTCTCCTCGGCCGACGGCGGCGCGCTACTACGGGTCATCGCCGGAGACATCGCCGGGTACACCGGACCCGGGACGACCCACACACCCATCACCGTCGTGCACGCGACCATCAGCCCCGGAGCGTGCCTCGAACTCCCCTGGCAGGCCGACTTCAACTCGCTGGCCTACGTGCTCGCAGGCAACGGCACCGTCGGTACAGCGGCGCAACCCTTTCATAAGGGCCAACTCGCCCTGTTCGGCGCCGGAGACGCACTCACCCTGAGCGCAAAGCGAAGTCAACCCGCTCCGGAGCCGAACCTGGAGGTCCTGCTGCTCGGTGGCCGGCCGATCCGAGAACCAGTGGTTCAGTCCGGACCCTTCGTCATGAACACCCGGCAGGAGATCGTCCAAGCCTACGAGGACTACCGGGCCGGCCGATTCGGCGTCATCCCCACCGAACGCGCACCCCACCCCAGGTAATCGCCACTGCGAACGGGCATGAACGAACATGAACCCCGACGCCGTAACGGGCGCCGATTCGGTTCCACACAACGGGGAGGTTCCCATGACCCACGCCCGATCGGGTGAGGGCTGGCCGGCACTACGCGTCGACGACTGGGAGCCGACGCGCAGATCGCTGCACATGTGGACCCAGATCGTGGGCAAGGTGCGGC
>NZ_JACKSJ010000163.1 GCF_025821665.1 [Mycobacterium] manitobense | reverse complement strand
GGCGAATCCGAACTTGTTCATGGTCGTGCTTCTTTCTTGTCTCGAGGTTCGAGCCGTGGCGGAGAGGTCGCGGTTCGGACGCGGTGTCGGCCGGTTCTTGGTGGTTCTCGTTCCGGTCTGACCCGTTAAACCGGCAGGTCAGGGGTTTAATTCCGCTGGCAGAAATTGATCGACCGGTGGCAGGAAGTGTGCGCTTCGTGGCGCGCGGACCGGCGACGCCGCACACTGAAGCGCGATGGAATTGTCGGCACTGCGTCTTCGACAACGTGACGGCCTGACATGCGGTCCGGCCGTCGCCGTCGTCGCGGGCGCGCTGATGGATCCGGGCCACCGCGCCGCCCTGCTGAACCCCTCCGGGTACGCCGTCACCGCGTCCGGCCGCGACTGGTTCGCCGGCGAGCAGGGCCGCATCCACGCCGAGGTGAATCGCATCTGGCCGCGCCGGCTCGGGACGACTCCGCCGGGGATGGCCCGCGCGCTCACCGCGCAGGCCGCCGCCCACGGCGTCCGGTATCGCTGGCGACTGTGCCGCGGCCAGCGCGACGGCCTGGCCGACGTCCTGGCCGCCCTCGACCGGAAGCTCCCGGTGGCGATGTTGATCGGCAACTGGCTGCCCCGGCACTGGGTGCTGCTCACCGATCGCCACCGCGACGACGACCGCCGGCTCGACGGTCAGCTGCAGTGCTACGAGCCGTCGTCGGGCACCGTCGTATCGGTGCCCGTCACGGCGATCCGCGGCGCGCGCCTGACAGGCCTCGGCTTCCCGCGGCCGTACGCCGTGGTGGTCCCAACCCATCGGTGACTTCGACGGTCGTTCGAACGTATGATCGAACGGTGGGTGAGCTGAAGTCGATCGGCTACAACGGGCAGCCGACCCAGCACGCCTTCCGGGCGGTGGAACCGCCGGTCACGGTCCTCGTCGACCTCGCGGCGGTGTTCCCGCGAGAGCCGCACCGGGTCGGCGGCTACCAACCCGCCGGCCTGCAGATGCACTCGGTCGTCGAAGGCCGGCTGACCTGCTGGGGGATGTGCGAGCAGGGCTACTGGTGGGGTCTTGTCACCTACGACGTCGCCTACGGCCCGCGACGCAGGCCCGTCACCCACTGGATCCCGGCCTGGACGCTGAAGCGCAAGCCCGACGCCCGGTGACTCACGCGGCGTGCGCCGCCCTGGCGACGCGGCGCTGCGCCTCGGCGGGCGAGATCCGCAGATGCCGTGACAGCACCTCCGCCCAGGTGGCGCCACCCATCCGCATCGGATTGCCGATGGTGATCAACCGGCCGAGCAGCCGTTGCTGTAATTCGTCGGCCAGGGCGATCGACCGGTCGAGCCGGCGTAACACCTCCTCCAGTTCTCGTGGGGTCATGTCGGAAAGGGGTAGCGCCGCCAGCGACCGGTCGGCGGCATCGAGCCTGTCCAACAGCGTGGTCAATGCGTCATTCGAACTCATGTTCGACACGCTAGCCGCCGCCACCGACAAGTCGTCGCTACTGTCGGTCGCATGGCTCCGAAGATCGCCACCGCCGACCCCGTCGACCTGCCCGGCCTGCTCGAATTCGTCCGGCCGCGGCACCGCATGGTGCTCACGACGTTCCGCGCCGACGGCGGACTGCAGAGCTCGCCGGTCACCGGCGGCGTCGACGACGACGGCCGCCTGGTGATCGCCAGCTACCCGCAGCGGGCGAAGTCGCGCAACATCGGACGTACCCCGCGCGCCAGCGTCACCGTGTTGTCCGACGACTTCAACGGTCCCTACGTCCAGGTCGACGGCGATGCCGAGGTGATCCTGCTGCCCGACGCGGTCGAACCACTGGTGGAGTACTTCCGGGCGGTGGCGGGCGAGCACTCCGACTGGACGGAGTATCGCCAGGCGATGGTCGCGCAGGGTAAGTGCCTGATCAGGGTCACGCCGGTGCGGTGGGGACCCGTTGCCACAGGCGGTTTCCCGCCGGCGTAGATCCTCGCGGGGCCGTCCGCGCGTGTGCGCCGCATCACGATCGAACCTGCCGAATACCCGCCCCCGGATATTGACGAGGGCTATATTCGGCCTGTGATCAGCGGGAATTCGCTGATGGGGCGGGAGAATGAGCTGGCGCTCATTCGCCGTGCCCTGGGCGGGGGAGGCGGCTACGCCGGCGTGGTGATCGTCGGCGCCGCGGGCGTGGGAAAGACCAGGCTGGCGCGGGAAGTGTTGGCGCGCAGCGCAACTGCGAACGACCGGGTGACCTGGGTGGTCGGCACCGAGTCGGCGCGGCCGCTGCCGCTCGGCGCGTTCAGCGCGACGATCAGCCCGGCCATGTCGGAGGCCCTGACCAGTGTGCGCCGCCTCATCAATTCATTTGTGCCGCAACATCGCCACGGCCGGGTACTGGTCGGCGTCGACGACGCCCACCTGCTCGACGGCCTGTCCGCGCACGTCGTGCACCAGCTTGCGCAGTCGGCCGGGGTGCGGTTGGTGGTGACGATGCGCGCCGGTGCGGAGGAGCCGGACGCGGTGACCGCGCTGTGGAAGGACGGGCTGCTGGCGCGGCTCGACCTCGAGCCACTGTCGGCGGAGGCGACCAGCACCCTGATCGAGAAGACCCTGGAGGGGCCGGTGGACAGCCGCACGGCGCGGCGGTTCTGGAAGCTCACCGGCGGGAACGCGCTGTATCTGCTGCAGCTGCTCAAGGATCAGGTGGCGGCGGGCCGCATCCGCCAGGTGGCCGGGGTGTGGATGTGGGACGGCGACGTGGCCGTCTCCCAGGGCATCACCGACATGGTCGGCCGCCAGCTCGGCAGCCTCACCCCCGGACCGGCCCTCGTGGTCGACCTGCTCTCGCAGTGCGAGCCGCTGAGCGTCGACGTGCTGTGCGATCTGGCGCAGCGCAGCGACCTCGAGGCGGCCGAGCAGATGCGGCTGGTCAACGTCGAGCGGACGCCTGCGGGGCTGACCGCCCGGCTGGCCCACCCGCTCTACGGCGAACTGCGCCGGGCGGCCGCCGGCGAGATGTACCTGTCCAGCCTGCGCGGGAAGCTGGCCCGCAGGCTCGGCGAACAGCCCGACGGCGACATGCAGGCGACGGTCCGGCGCGCACTGCTCACCCTGGAGTCCGATCTGCCGCCCGACCCGCAGCTCTACCTCCAGGCGGCGCGACACGAGCTGGCACTCCTCGATCCCGACGCGGCCGACCGGTTCGCCACTGCCGCAGCCGAAGCCGGTGCGCCCGAGGCCGCTCCGCTGCGCGCGATGACGATGATCCTGCTCGGCTGCGGCGACCGGGCGGAGGAGGTGCTGTCGGATATCGGCACCGGCGACCGCGCCGACAGCCACCACTGGGCGACGCTGCGGGCCGCGAACCTGACGTGGCTGCTCGGCCGCCCCCGCGATGCGGTGACGATCCTGGAGGCGCTGGCGGCGGCGCCGGAGACCGATGTCGAACTGGCGGCGCGGCTGGCCATCGAGGCCGGGGTGGACGCGGTGCTGGGCCGGTGCGTCGCGGCGGAGGAGAAGGCGCACGCGGCGCTGGACACCGGCTCGCTGACCGATCTGCACGCGATGCTGGCGTCCATCGCGCTGATGATGGCGCTCGGCGCACTGGGCCGGGCCGAGGAGATCGACGAACTCGCCACCCGCGCCATCGAGCGGGCGGTCACCTCGTTCGAGTCGTCGCAGATGCGGTTCTGGTTCGGCGGGGTCCACGGCCGGGCCTGCCGTCTCAACGGCCGTATCGACGAATGTGTGCGCTGGGCTGACGAACTCGCCGAGTCCGCACGCGACGTGCCGGGACTGGCCCATGCCAACCTGGCCTCGCTGCGGGCGCACGCGATGCTGTCGCGGGGGGCGATGCGCGACGCGGCGAAGCTGTTGCACGAGGCGCTGGCGGGGGCCGAGCAGCACGGCGTCACGAGTGGGCTGCGGGCCGCCAGCTGCTTCGGGCTCGCCGAGGCGCACGCGAAGCTCGGCGAAGCCGACGCCGCGCGGCATGCGCTCGAGGAGGCACGCCGGTGCGTGCCGGACGACTACGTCTACATGCAGACCAACCTGTCGCTGGCCACCGGCTGGACGCTGGCGGCGGGCGGCGAGCTCACCGAGGCCGTCAAGGTGGCCCACGCCGCCGCCGGGGACGCCCGTGACCGCGGCCAGCCCACCCACGAGCTGGCGTGCGTGCAGGCGATCGTGCTGTGGGGCGACACGTCGATGACGAAGCGCGCCCGCGAGCTCGCCGACTCGCTGCGGTTGCCGCTGGCCGACGTGGTGGCCCGGCACGCGGAGGCGCTCGAGGCCGACGACGGAGCCGGCCTGCTCGACGCGTCGATGGACTACCAGGCCGGCGGCGACCGAGCTGCCGCCGCCGACTGCGCCGCCCAGGCGGCGGTCGCGTACACCCGCAGCGGGCAGAGCAGGCGCGGCAAGTACGCCGCGACGCTCGCGGCGCAGATCGCCGACGACTGCGGCGGCCTGTGCACACCGGCGCTGCGGAACCCGGCGGGCCAGCCACTGACCCCGCGCCAGCGCGAGATCGTCGAGCTGGTGTGCGCGGACCTGTCCAACCGGGAGATCGCCGACCGGCTGGTGATGTCGGTGCGCAGCGTCGAGGGCCACATCTACCGGGCCTGCCAGCGGGTGGGCGCCAGCTCACGCGAGGAGCTGGCCCGCATCCTCCGCCGGGGCCCGCTCAGCGGCTGGTAGACGGGCTGGGCAGGACACCGGCCAGCGGGCTGTGATAGTCAAGCCCTGTGCGGCCGCGTTGCGTCCACTAGCACGTCAAACTATAGTCTGGACACATGTCCAGAGGGTGCGGAGTCTGCGCGTGACACGATTCGACGAGCTCAGCGCGGCGTCGCCAGTCGTCTTCGGAATCATCTGAGTATGCGGATCGCGTTGCTGTCCTACCGCAGCAAGACCCACTGCGGCGGGCAGGGTGTCTATGTCCGCCACCTCAGCCGTGGCCTGGTCGAACTCGGTCACGACGTCGAGGTGTTCTCCGGTCAGCCGTACCCCGAGGGGCTCGATCCGCGGGTGCGCCTGACGAAGGTGCCCAGCCTCGACCTGTATCGCGAACCCGACCCGTTCCGGGTGCCGAGGCCCAGCGAGATCCGTGACCGCATCGACCTGCTCGAGTTGCTGGCGACGTGGACGGCGGCCTTCCCGGAGCCACGCACGTTCACCATGCGGGTGGCCCGGTTGCTGGCCGCACGGCGCGACGAGTTCGACGTCGTGCACGACAACCAGAGCCTGGGCACCGGCCTGCTCGACATCGCCGCGTCGGGGCTGCCGGTCGTCGCCACCGTGCACCACCCGATCACCCGCGACAAGGTGGTCGACGTCGCGGCTGCCCGCTGGTGGCGCAAGCCGCTGGTGCGTAGGTGGTACGGCTTCGCCGAGATGCAGAAGCAGGTGGCCCGCCAGATCCCCGAACTGCTCACCGTCTCCTCGTCGTCGGCCACCGACATCGCCGACGACTTCGGCGTCGCTCCCGGCCAGCTGCACGTGGTGCCGCTGGGGGTGGACACCGAACTCTTCACCCCCGCGCCGGACCGGGTCAGCGGCCGGATCATCGCGATCGCCAGTGCCGACGTGCCGCTCAAGGGCATCAGCCACCTGCTGCACGCGGTGGCGCGGCTGCGGGTCGAGCGCAACCTCGACGTGCAGCTGGTCAGCAAGCTCGAGCCCAACGGGCCCACCGAGAAGCTGATCGCCGAGCTCGGCATCTCCGACATCGTCACCACCTCGAGCGGGCTGTCCGACTCCGAGCTGGCCGAACTGCTGGCGTCGGCGGAAGTGGCCTGCATCCCTTCGCTGTACGAGGGTTTCTCGCTGCCCGCCGTCGAGGCGATGGCCAGCGGGACACCGATCGTGGCCAGCCGGGCCGGTGCGCTGCCCGAGGTGGTCGGACCCGACGGTGAGTGTGCCCGGCTCGTGAAGCCCGCCGACGTCGACGAGCTGACCGCGGTGCTGGGTGAGCTGCTCGACTCGCCGCTGGAGCGGCACCGCCTGGGTGCGGCAGGCCGGCGTCGCGCACTCGAAGTGTTCAGCTGGGAATCCGTTGCCGCGCAGACTGTTTCGGTGTACAAGCGGGCGATATGCTGACCGTCGACTTCGGCCGGCTCGGGGTCGGGCCCGGCACGTCGGTGATCGACGTGGGCTGCGGAGCGGGCAGGCATTCCTTCGAGGCTTACCGGCGCGGCGCCGACGTCGTCGCCTTCGACCAGAACACCGAAGACCTCAACGCGGTCGACGAGATCCTGCAGGCGATGAAGGAGCAGGGTGAGGCGCCTGAGGGCGCCCGCGCCGAGGCCGTCAAGGGTGACGCCCTCGATCTGCCCTACGCCGACGGCACGTTCGACGTCGTCATCGCCTCGGAGATCCTGGAGCACGTGCCCGCCGACGACCGGGCCATCGCCGAACTGGTGCGGGTGCTCAAACCGGGTGGCTCGCTGGCGATCACGGTGCCGCGGTGGCTGCCGGAGCGGATCTGCTGGATGCTGTCGGACGAGTACCACGCCAACGAGGGCGGCCACGTCCGGATCTACCGGGCCGACGCGCTGCGCAACAAGGTGCTGACGCACGGCCTGCGGTACACCTTCAGTCATCACGCGCATGCGCTGCACTCACCGTTCTGGTGGCTGAAATGCGCTGTGGGAACATCGAAGAACGACCATCCCGCGGTGGCGGCCTACCACAAGCTGCTGGTCTGGGACATGGTCGACCAGCCGTGGATCACCCGGCGCGCCGAGGAATTGCTCAACCCGTTGGTCGGCAAGAGCGTCGCTCTGTATTTCGAAAAACCGGCGGCTTTCCAGGAGCCGGCGACCCCCGACGACGTCGAGGTGACCCGTGCGCGCGACTGAACTCCCCGGGGTGGCCGGCGTCTTCACGCCGGACCAGTGCCTGCAGACCGCGCGTTCGATCGCCGCGACGCAGGAGAGTTCCGGCGCGATCCCGTGGTTCGACGGCGGGCACACCGACCCCTGGGATCACGTCGAGTCGGCGATGGCGCTGACCGTCGCGGGGCTGATCGAACCCGCCCGTGCCGCCTTCGAGTGGTGCCGCGACCGGCAGCGGCCCGACGGCTCATGGCCGATCCAGTTCCGCAACGGCGTGATCGAGGACGCCAACAGCGACAGCAACTTCTGCGCCTACGTCGCTACCGGGGTGTGGCACCACCTGTTGATCACCCGCGACCGGCGATTCGCCGAGCGGATGTGGCCGGTGGTCTCCAGGGCCGTCGACTTCGTGCTCGACCTGCAGCGGCCGAACGGCGAGATCGCCTGGGCGCGAAGCGAAGCGGGACCGCTCGACGAGGCCCTACTGACCGGGTGCGCCAGTATCCACCACAGTCTGCGGTGCGCACTGGCGCTGGCCGACTACTTCGACGACCCGCAGCCGGAGTGGGAGGTCGCGGTCGGCCGGCTGGGTCACGCGATCGTCGCGCACCCGGGGTCGTTCGTCCCCAAGGACCGCCACTCGATGGAGTGGTACTACCCGGTGATGTGCGGCGCGCTGCGCGGGCCTGCGGCCGTGGAACGCATCAACGACCGCTGGGACGACTTCGTGGTGCCCGGTCTCGGCATCCGCTGCGTCGACGACCGGCCGTGGGTCACCGGAGCCGAGACCTGCGAACTGGTGATGGCGCTGGACGCCATCGGCGACGCCCGGCGCGCACACCAGCAGTTCGCGGCCATGCACCATCTGCGGGAACGCGACGGCTCGTACTGGACGGGCCTGGTGTTCGCCGACGGCAAGCGCTGGCCGGAAGAGCGCACCACGTGGACCGGTGGCGCGGTGATCCTGGCCGCGGATGCGCTGTCGCGCACCACGTCCGGCTCCGGGATCTTCCGGGCCGCCGATCTGCCGCGCGGCCTCGAGGACGAGTTCGACTGCGCCTGCGCCGACACCCGGCGCTGACCGCGCCTTCGGTTACAGCGAGCCCGGCCGGCCGCGGGTCCTCTCCAGCACCCGCATCGAACCCATCGCCGACACCTCGTGGAAGTCGCCGGTGTCGAGGGCGCGGCGGTAGATGTGGAACGGCGCCTGGCCGCCGTCGCGGGGATCGGGGAACACGTCGTGGATGATCAGCCCGCCGCCAGCCTCGACCCAGCGGGCCCAGCCGTCGAAGTCGCGCTGCGCGGCCTCCTCGGTGTGACCACCGTCGATGAACAACAGCCGCAACGGTGTTCGCCATCCGGTGGCCACCACGGTGGACTTGCCGACGATGGCGACCACGTGGTCGTCCAACCCGGCGGCGTCGAGCGTGTGGCGCAGTGTGGGCAGCGTGTCGAACAGCCCGGTCACCGGGTCGACCATGCCGCTGTCGTGGTACTCCCAGCCTGCCTGGTGCTCCTCGGAGCCGTGGTGGTGGTCGATGGTGTAGACGACCGCGCCGGCTTCCTGGGCGGCGGCGCCGAGCATCACCGTCGACTTGCCGCAGTACGTGCCGATCTCGACGCCCACTCCGCCGGGCAGGTACCGCACCGCCGCGTCGTAGAGCACGCGGCCCTCGTCGGCCGGCATGAAGCCGGTGACGTTCTCGGCGAGGGCGAACAGCTGCGCGGCCCGCGGCGGCAGGGCGGTCCCGGTGACGGATTCGGTGGCACTCATGATCTCAACTTAGCCGTCGGCCGGGCGCGGCCCGCCGCGGAGTGGGCGGCTCGGCCGTTGCTGGCCCCCCGGCGTTGTAGTAGCGTCCGGACATGTGTCCGATCCGGCTTTGGAGTCGACTCGGCGCCGATTGACCGCCAAACAGGCCGACACCGTCGACCGGCTCGGCCGCGCCGCGGTGGACATCCTCGGCCGTGACGGATTCGCGGGCCTGACCGTACGACGGGTGGCCGCAGAGGCCGGGGTCGGAGCGGCCACCGCGTACACCTACTTCTCCTCCAAGGAACATCTTGTCGCCGAGGTGTTCTGGCGGCGCCTGGCCGCGTCCCCGCCCGCCGACCACGGTTCGCCGGAACCCGCCGCGCGCGTCATCGAGGTGCTGCAGCACATCGCCCTCCTGGTGGCCGACGAACCGGAGTTCGCGGGGGCGGTGACCAACGCGCTGCTCGGCCGCGACCCCGACGTCGAGGTGCTGCGCCAGCGCATCGGGCGCGACGTCCGCGACCGCCTGGTCACCGCGCTGGGACCGGACACCGACTACGACGTCATCGAGTCACTCGAGCTGCTCTACGTGGGCGCCCTGGTGTGGGCGGGGATGGGTTATTCGTCCTACACCGACATGACCGAGCGGCTCACGAAGTCGGCGCGGCTGATCCTGGGCTAACGGGCCTGCGGGCCGAGGAGCGCCGTCGACGCCGCGATCGCCGGTTCGACGATGCCTCGGACGTCGCGGCCGTCCTCCACGAGCACCGCCGTCAACTCGCGCAGGCCGCCCAGCAGGATGACCGCCAGCGGTCGGGGCACCACCGGCAGGCCTGCGCGCTGGAAGCCCGGGCTGCTGCTGAGGTCGACGAGCATGTCGGTCAGGTGCTCCATGGCCAGCCGGTGCAGCGGTGCCGCCACCACGCCGAGCCCGGGCAGTTCGCGGATCCAGCTCAGCGTGACCGCGGGCCGCGACTCGATGTGGGCGACGTATGCGTCCACGGCCTGCCGGATCTGCTCCTGCCAGGGCGCCTCGGGGTCGACCGCGGCCCGGATGTGATTGACCAGCGCCTCGTTGTTGGCGCGCAGGAGCTCGATGAAGCAGTCCTCTTTGGTGCCGAACAAGCCGTAGAACGTGCGCTTGGAGGTGCGCGCGTGCCGCACGATGTCCGACACCGTGGTGTCGCGGTAGCCGCGTTCGGCGATCGACGCGGCCAGGCCGTCGAGCAGCCGGCCGCGGAATGAGACGGTCGCCGCGGCGCTGGCTCCGTCGTCGATTGAGGTGGTCATGTCCCTCCCACCGCTCTTGCGCGTGTTGGTACCAAGCGGTACCGTACTCCACACATCCACGGTACATCGCAGTACCAACCGGGGTCTGGAGTCTTGTATGAGCGAAGCGGCCATCACCGAACACCCCGTCTCCGCGTCAGCCGGGCCACATCTGCCGCCCGCGGCGCGCGTGCCCAAGCTGCTGCAGGGCCTGGTGTACGTCCTCGCCAGACGCCAGATGATCGACCGCCTGACGCGGCGGCACGGCGCCGCGTTCGTCGCCAACATCCCGATGTTCGGCAAGACGGTGATCCTCACCGATCCGGCGCTGGCCAAACAGGTCTTCACCACCAGTCCCGAAGAGCTCGGCAACGTACAGCCGAACCTCAGCCGGGTCTTCGGACCCGGATCGGTGTTCGCCCTCGACGGCGACGACCACCGCAGGCGACGCAAGCTGCTCACCCCGCCGTTCCACGGCAAGGCGATGAAGAACTACGAGAAGATCGTCGAGGAGGAGACCCGCCGCGAGATGGCGTCGTGGCCCGACGGCCAACCGTTCGAGACGCTGGAACCGATGATGCGGATCACGCTCAACATCATCCTGCGCGCCATCTTCGGCGCCGACGGCGCAGAACTCGACCGCCTCCGCGAGGTCATCCCGCCGTGGGTGACGCTGGGCTCGCGCCTGGTCGTGTTCCCCGAACCGGCCCGCGACCTCGGCCCGCTGAGCCCGTGGCGACGCCTGCACGACTACCGGCGCACCTACGAGTCGGTGATCGACACCCTCATCGCCCAGGCGCGGGCCGACGAGCACTTCGACGAGCGCACCGACGTGCTCTCGCTGTTCTTGCGCAGCGCGTACGAAGACGGTTCGACGATGACACCGAGTGAGATCGGCGACGAGCTGCTGACGCTGCTCGCCGCCGGGCACGAGACCACCGCGTCGACGCTGGCCTGGGCGTTCGAGCGGGTCAGCCGCCATCCCGCGGTGCTCGCCGAACTCGTGGCCGAGGCGCAGACCGACGGCAACGAGTACCGCCAGGCCACGATCCTCGAGGTGCAGCGGGCACGCACCGTCATCGACTTCTGCGGGCGGCACGTCTGGGCGCCGATGGTGCAGATCGGGCAGTGGCGGATCCCGCGCGGCTACTCGGTGCTGGTGAGCATCAACCAGCTGCACGCCAACACCGGGGAGTTCCCGGACCCACAGCGCTTCGACCCGACGCGGTTCGTCGGCAAGCGGCCCAACATGTTCGCGTGGGCGCCGTTCGGTGGCGGCACCCGCCGGTGCGTCGGCGCCGCCTTCGCCAACATGGAGATGGACGTCGTGCTGCGAACGGTGCTACGGCACTTCGACGTCGAGACCACGGCGGCGCGCGACGAGAAGGTGCACTCCCGCGGGGTGGCGTTCACCCCCAAGGATGGCGGCCGGGTGGTCATGCGCCGCCGGCCGACACCCCTGGGGTCCTGACTACGTCGTCGCGTCGGCCCGCTTGGGCAGCTTCCAGTCCGGCCGCGGGAAATGGCAGGTGTAACCCCACGGCAGCCGCTCCAGGTAGTCCTGATGCTCGGGTTCGGCCTCCCAGAAATCACTGGCCGGCGTCACCTCGGTGACCACCTTGCCGGGCCACAGCCCCGAGGCGTCCACGTCGGCGATGGTGTCGAGTGCGACGCGCTTCTGCTCGTCGTCGACGTAGAAGATCGCCGACCGGTAGCTGGTGCCGACGTCGTTGCCCTGCCGGTTCTTCGTCGTCGGGTCGTGGATCTGGAAGAAGAACTCCAGTATCGCCCGGTAGTCGGTCTTCGCCGGGTCGTAGACGATCTCGATCGCCTCGGCGTGGCCGGGATGGTTGCGATAGGTCGCGTTGGCGTTCTGCCCGCCGGTGTAGCCGACGCGGGTCGACACCACCCCGGGCTGCTTGCGGATCAGATCCTGCATGCCCCAGAAGCAGCCGCCGGCCAGGATCGCCTTCTCGGTGGTGCTCATGCCTGTGCCTCCTTGGAAGAGAAGAGCTGTCGGTACTCGCCATATCCCTCGGCCTCGAGGTCGTCGAGATGGACGAACCTCAGCGAAGCCGAGTTGATGCAGTAGCGCAACCCGCCGGCCTCCCGCGGCCCGTCGTTGAACACGTGCCCGAGGTGGCTGTCGCCGTGCGCCGACCGGACCTCGGTGCGGAGCATCAGGTGGCTGAAGTCCCGCTTCTCTCGCACATTTGACGCGCCGTTCGCGGCGTCCAGCGGCCTGGTGAAGCTGGGCCACCCGCTGCCGCTCTCGAACTTGTCCGTCGAGGCGAACAACGGCTCACCGGAGACCACGTCGACGTAGATGCCCGGTTCGTGGTTGTCCCAGTACTCACCGGTGAACGGCCGCTCCGTGCCGTTGCGCTGAGTCACCTGGTACTGCTCCGGCGACAACGCGTCGACCGCCGCCGGGTTCTTCTGATAAGTCCTGCTCATCTGTCCCTTTCTACTCTTCGGGGCACGAGCTACAACCTCGAGATTGGTTCAGTTAGTCCCGGCGTGTACCGGCTCGGCGACGGTTCTCGACAACACGGGTAGAACGTGTTCTAGTTTGGTGGTGACGGGCAGCACCTTCAGCCGCGACGAACTCGTCGCCGCCTTCGCCGACTTCGAGAAGACCGTCGACACCGCCGCGCAGACCCGCAACTGGGATCCGTGGGTCGACCAGTACAGCGAGGACATCGTCTACGTCGAACACGCCGCGGGCACCATGCGCGGCCGCGAGCAGGTGCGCGACTGGATCTGGAAGACGATGGAGGCCTTTCCCGGCAGCTACATGACGTCGTTCCCGTCGCTGTGGACGGTCTACGACGAGGCCACCGCCCGGGTGATCTGCGAGCTCGACAACCCGATGCGCGACCCCGGCGACGGCAGCGTCATCAGCGCCACCAACATCTCGATCGTCACCTACGCAGGCGACGGGAAGTGGCGCCGCCAGGAAGACATCTACAACCCGCTGCGGTTCGTGTCGGCCGCCACGAAATGGTGCAAAAAGGCGCGGGCGCTGGGCACCCTGCCCGACGAGGCCGCGGTGTGGCTGAAGACGTACGGCGGCGCCCGGTGACCCGCGCGCTCGTCATCGGCGCCAACGGCTACCTCGGCTCGCACGTGACGCGCCAACTGGTCGCGGCGGGCCGGGACGTCCGCGTGATGGTGCGCGACGGCGCCAAGACCGTCGGCATCGACGATCTGCAGGTCGAGCGGTTCGTCGGCGACATCTGGAGCGACGACGTCCTGCGCGAGGCGATGACGGGCTGCCAGGACGTCTACTACTGCGTCGTCGACACCAGGGGCTGGCTGCGCGACCCGGCGCCGCTGTTCCGCACCAACGTCGAGGGCACCCGCAACGTGCTGGAGATCGCCGCGCAGGTGCACGACGCCCATCCGCTGCGGCGCTTCGTGTTCACCAGCAGCTACGTGACCGTCGGCCGCAAGCGGGGACGCGTGGCCACCGAGGACGACGTCATCGGCGAGGCGCAGCGCAAACGCCTGACGCCCTACGTCCGATCCCGCGTGCAGGCCGAGGAACTCGTGCTGGACTACGCGCGCCGCCGGGGCCTGCCCGCCGTGGCGATGTGCGTGTCGACGACCTACGGCGCCGGCGACTGGGGCCGCACCCCGCACGGCGCGATCATCGCAGGCGCCGCGTTCGGGAAGCTGCCGTTCGTGATGGGCGGAATCGAACTGGAGGCCGTCGGCGTCGAGGACGCCGCCCGCGCGATGATCCTGGCCGCGGAGAAGGGCCGTCCCGGCGAGCGGTACCTGATCTCCGAGAAGATGATCAGCAACGCCGAGGTGGTGCGTATCGCGGCGGAGGCGGCAGGCACACCGCCGCCGACGAAGTCGGTACCGCTGGCGCTGTCGTATGCGATGGCCGCGATGGGCAGCACGAAGGCCCGGCTGCGCGGCACCGACGAGCGGCTGTCGATGGGGTCGCTGCGGCTGATGCGGGCCGAGGCGCACGTCGACCACGGCAAGGCGGTGCGCGAGCTCGGCTGGCAGCCCCGGCCGGTGGAAGAGTCGATCCGCGAGGCCGCGCGGTTCTGGATGGAGCTGCGAAAAGCCAAGCGCAAGGCCGGATCCGCGGGCTGAACGACGCGCCCGCCGGTGTTCAGCGGGCTGTCTGCGCGGTGGCCCGCGCGCTACCGTCGGTGTCATGACCGACAAGACGAGCGTCGACCTGACCGGTGCGCCGGAGACCATGCTGGCGACGCTGTACGCCAAGGCGCTCGACGCGGGGGCGTCGGACTCCGTGCTGCACGACCACCACGCCGCGGAGATCGTCGCGCAGATCGACTACGACTGGGCGAACACCGGGATCAAGCCGGGCAATGCGCCGAGTGTCGCGCTGCGCTCCAAGCACTTCGACACCTGGGCGGGGCAGTTCCTCGCGGTGCATCCCGATGCGGTGGTGGTCCATCTCGGCTGCGGGCTGGACAGCCGCTTCTTCCGCCTGTCGCCCGGACCCGGCGTCGAGTGGTACGACGTCGACTATCCCGATGTGATCGCGCTGCGGGAGCGGTTCTATCCACAGCCGGAGCACCATCACCTGGTGGCGGCGTCGGTCACCGATCCGGCGTGGCTCGCCTCGATCACATCGGACCGGCCGACGCTGATCCTCGGCGAGGGGCTGACCATGTACCTGACCGAAGCGGACGGGGTGGCGCTGCTGCGCCGGCTGGTGGCCCGATTCCCTTCAGGCGAACTGCAATTCGACGCGTTCAACCGGCTCGGCATCCGGTCGCAGTGGACCAACACCGTCGTGCGCCGCTCGGGGTCGACACTGCACTGGGCGATCAACACGCCCGCCGACATCCTCGACGCCGTCCCCGGCACCCGCCTGCTCGCGTGGGTGCCGGTGTTCGAGTCCGACGCGTTCTCGAATCTGGGTGGCGGCTACCGGGTGATGGCGGCGGTGATGAACCGGGTGCCGGGGGTCCGCACCATGGCGCAGTTCCACCGCTACGCGTTCTGAGTGCGCGGCCCGAGTACCGGTTGCCTGCGGCCGCCGGGGTTGAAGTCGGCCGACCACGGCCAGCGCCCTCGCCGGTCGGACCACACCAGCTGCAGTGCCCGCACGTCGCGGCCGTACAGGTTGATCGCCATGCCGAGGTGGGCGTCGGGTTGGGCCACTTCGACCACCTCGAGCTGGACCCCGTCGGGCAGTTCGATCTCGTCGCCGGGCGCCGGGGGTTCCTCGCAGACGCAGTAGTCGGCGACGGCGTTGAGCACCTGCAGTGCCCGGGGCGGGTCCACACCGGTGACGAGCAGTTCCGGTAGCCCGCACTCGTGCAGACCCACGGTGTAGGAGAACGGATTACGTTCGCTCTCCACGAACTGAACCGCCCAGCCGTGCTCGACGACCTTGTCGTACAGCACGTCGAGGTAGTCGTCGAGCGAGGCCTCGGGGTGATCGCACTGCCAGCACATCGGCGGCGTCCTTTCGTCAGTGGTACCTGACCTCAGCGTGCACCCGGGGTCTGACAGGATCGGGCGGTGGCGACGGATCGCGGGCAGGTGCGCAACGGCGAGGTCTCGCACTGGTTCGCCGAACCGCCCGCACCCCGCCCGCGGTTGCCCGGTGACCGCGACGCCGACGTCTGCATCGTCGGCGCGGGATACACCGGGCTGTGGACCGCCTACTACCTCAAACGCGCCGACCCGTCGCTGCGGATCGCGGTGCTCGAGTCGCGCTTCGCCGGCTACGGCGCATCCGGCCGCAACGGCGGCTGGCTGTCCGGCCTCGTTCCCGGTGACCGCGCCGGGCTGGCCCGGCAGTACGGCGCGCAGCGGGTGGTGGCGTGGCAGCGGGCGCTCAACGATGCGGTCGACGAGGTGATCGCGGTCGCCGCCCGGGAGGGCATCGACGCCGGCATCGTCAAGGGCGGCACCCTGGAGATCGCCCGCAACCCGGCGCAGGCCGCCCGGCTGGCGGCGGCGTTCGACGAGGAGCTGCGCTGGGGCAACGACGGCGTGACGCGGCTGACCGGAGACCAAGCGGCGCAACGCATCCGGTTCGACGGCATGCTCTCGGCCTACCACACGCCGCACTGCGCACGGATCCAGCCCGCGCGCCTGGCCCGCGGACTCGCCGACGTCGTCGAACGCCTCGGCGTGGACGTCTACGAGCAGAGCGCGGTCACCGGCATCGCGGCAGGCCGGGCGGAGACTGCGCACGGCACCGTCCGGGCGGGCACGGTGCTGCGCGCCACCGAGGGGTTCACCGCTCGGATGCCGGGGCTGCGGCGGCGGTGGCTGCCGATGAACAGTTCGATGATCGCCACCGAGCCGATTCCCGAGCGGATCTGGGACGAGATCGGTTGGGAGGGCCGTGAGACGGCGGGGGACACCGCGCACGGCTTCTTCTACGCCCAGCGCACGGTCGACGACCGCATCGCCATCGGCGGGCGCAGCGTGCCCTACCGCTACGCCTCACGCACCGACGTCGACGGCCGGGTGCCGTCGCGCACCATCACGCGCCTGACCGAGGTGCTGCACGCGATCCTGCCGCAGGTGCGCGACGTCCCGGTCGCGCACGGCTGGTGCGGGGTGCTCGCCGTGCCGCGGGACTGGTCGGCCGGTGTGGGCCTCGACCGGTCGACCGGACTGGGCTGGGCCGGCGGATACGTCGGGCACGGTGTCACCGCCGCCAACCTCGCCGGGCGCACGCTCACCGACCTGGTGCTCCGCCACGACACCGACCGCACCGCGCTGCCCTGGGTGGGCCACCGCGCGCGTGACTGGGAGCCCGAGCCGTTGCGCTGGCTCGGCGTGCGGGGTCTGTACACCGCCTACCAGCTCGCCGACCGGCACGAGGCGCGCGGCCGGGCCGCCACGTCTCCGCTCGCGGTGCTCGCCGACCGGATCGCCGGCCGCCCGCACTGACGCGCGCCGGTTCCGAGGGCTGCTTAGCCATCGTGGTGTGCCGCCTGATTGCGTCAGCCGGTTGTGAAGGCCGCGGCTACACGTCGGTGCACGTCAGCTGCCTGAACTTCCTTCCGATGACAAGCGGCGTTGAATCGCGTGCGTGATTGCCGAGAACTCCCGGTGATCTACCAATAGCTTGTGGGAATCAGCGTCGGCGAATGACCGTGGAGAAAAGAGAAATCATGAAGAGGATTGCCATCGTTCTGGCGGCCGTCTGCATCGGCGGCCTGGCCTCGGCTCCGTCGGCTTCCGCGGAGCAGGCACCTCTCACGGAGGGACCGCACACGTTCGTCTTCTCCGACGGCGCGACGAGCGCGGTGACCGTCGCCTACGACTGCGGTCCGGACTGCTTCTCGATGGGCGACGCGTCGTCGCGCGAACAATTCCGCTTCGACGGCGCCCGCTGGGTCACCGCCAGCGGCATCTCGACCGCCGACGGGCGCAACTACCTCAACAAGAACGGGCAGCCCGCCACGGTGACGTAGCGCGAGCCGTGTCTACTGGGCGCCCGCTTCGGCCTTGGCCTTGAGTCGCTGCAGGGTGACCTTGATGTGCTCGGAATTCGCGGTGTCGCGGTCGCTCACGCCCGTCGCGAGAACCGCGACCTTCTTGAACCAGCCGGCGCGGCGGTCCCATGTCCGCTCGGTCACCCGGCAGCCGGCGCCCGCGGCCTCGATGTCGTAGCGCCAGTGCGCCACCGGCAGCATCGCGCTGCGCACGTCGAAGGCGAACACCCGGTCGGTGTCGGCGTCGGTCACCGTGCAGGTGGTGGTCCAGCGCTTCGAGCCGTTCTCGTTGCGCCCCTTGAACACCGCTCCGGGCCGCGCCCCGTCGCCCTTCTGCCACTGCATCGCGGTGGCCTCCTCGGCCAGGTCAGCCAGCGTCGGCAGGTCGGTGATCAGGCGGTACACGGTCGCGGGATCGGCGGCGATGTCCACGGTGGCCTCGGCGGAGGCCGCACCCAAGTCGGTCATCCGGCGATGGTAGCCGCCGGGCCGAACTCGGCGGACCGCTGCGGAAGAATCCCCGGCCGCACACGGTTGGCAGGAGGACAGTGGATGACGCACGCGTGAGGAGACCTCCGATGACAGAACGTCCCGTCCTGCACCCCACCGCAGAGCACCCGATCACCGTCACGCCGACCGGAGCGCGGGTGACCGTGCGGGTCAACGGCGAACTGGTCGCCGACACCACCGACGCAGTGACCCTGCAGGAGTCGACCTATCCCGCGGTGCAGTACATCCCGCTGTCCGACGTGGTCGCCGAGCGGCTGCAGCACAGCAACACCGGCACGTACTGCCCGTACAAGGGTGAGGCCGCCTACTACTCCGTCGCCGCGGGCGACGACGTGGTCGAGGACGCGATCTGGACCTACCCGAAGCCGTACCCCGCGGTGGCCGCGATCGCAGGCCGGGTCGCGTTCTACCCGGACAAGGCCGAGATCACCGTCGGTTAGCGGCTGCGCACCAGGTAGCGGCGCTCGGCGTAGGCCAGGTCGTCGCGCCACAACCGGGTCGCGGCGTATCGCATGACCGGGGCGATCAGCGGCGCCGCGTACACGCCGTAGCCGAAGTTGGGCCGGTCCGAGTGCGCGACGACGGCCTCGATCACCGCGGTGCGTGGCCGGCCGTCGGGTCCGGGCCCGACGGGCGTCGCATGGGTCTCGACGACGCTGCTCGCGCCCTCGCCGTCGACGATGCGCATAACGATGGTCCGTGGGCCCGGCGCGGTGAACTCGGCGATCACCGGGACGCCGAGGCGGCCGATCCGGAAGGTGACCGCCACCAGGAAGCGGTCCGCCTGTTCGGTGACCTCACCATCGACGGGTGGCGCGCTGAGGACGTCGAGCCGGGTGAACGAGTACGGGTGGAACCACGCACCGTGCCAGGGGTCGAGCCGGTTGGCGATGATGTCGGCCGGTTCGCACACCCCCTCGAGCCGGGTGACGGCGTGCAGGTAGGGCGCCGGTGGCCGCGCCGGGATCAGCGGCGCGTCGGTGGGCGTCTCGCCGCCGACGGCGTCCAGGCGGACCCAGGCCAGCACCCCGTCGTCGTGGGCCGGGTAGGGCTTCCAGCCGAATTCGCGGCGGTCACCGCCCAGCCGCAGCCCGTGCCAGGGGCACACCAGCGCACCGCAGTCCACGGTGCCGGTGGCGAGCTCGGCGCCCAGGTGCGGGCAGCTGCCCGGTCCCACGCGCAGTTCACCGGCGGCGCCGCGCCATGCCACGATCTCCACGCCACCCACCGTCGTGCCCAGCGGCTTGTCGCGGATGTCGTCGCTGGCGGCGAACGTGAACCAGTTGCCGGTCGGCCGGGCCTGCGCCCGAGCCAGCGCGCGGTCGATGACGGCGGGCTGCGCCTCCCGGTATGTGGGCTCCTGGCGGGCCCACGGGATCTTCGGCAGCACCTCGAACGGGACGACCTTGTCCCACTTGGCTTTCAGCTCGGCGAGCCGGCTCACGACGCGTCCCGCTCTGCCCGGGCGATCAGCCGGCTCAACGTGGGGGACCGGCCTTCGGTCGGGACCGTCACCAGCGCATGCCCGGCGATGCCGAAGCCTCCCAGCAGTTGGTTGGCGGCGGACCACCCGGTGGTGGCGGCCCGCTCCATCAACGCGACCGGAAGGTCGATGCGGATGCCGTCGCCGGCCAGTGCGAGCCCGTCGGTCGGGGTCGCCACGCCGGGCCTGCGGTCGAAGTCGCCGGGGGCGAACCGCGGGCAGTCCTGACGGCGCAGCACCAATTCGCCGACGACACGGGCATCCCTGGTCTCCGGGTACAGCTCGTGCAGCCGGGCCAGCAGCCGGCCCGGCAGCTCGTCGGTGACGCTCCCCGTCGCTTCGCTCGCCCCAGCGGGTCCGACGGCGGCGTAGGAGTGCAGTTCGACCACCGACCCACCGGTGCGGCCGGCCCATTCGGCGGCCTGTCGTTCGTAGCGTTCCAGCACACTGACATTGTCCAACGGCGGACGCCCGCCCGTGCCGAGAAAGGCGGGCCGGTCGGGGTGCACCGGCCGGTCGAGCCACAGCCGTTGCACCACGAACGGCGGTGCGGTGCCCAGCGCGTCGACGCGGGCCCGCCAGTCGGCGTCGCCGAGCGAGGGCGACCGTCCGACGATGTCGCGCAGAGCTGTCACGTCGGTGGCCAGCACCACGCCGTCCGCGTCCAGCGTCGTGCCCGAATCGCAGTGCACCCGAAATCCTTGCTGCCCATCGGTTTCAGCGACTTCGCGCACCGAGACCCCGGTGTGGAAGCGCACGCCGAGGCCCTCCAGCCGCTCGCGCATCGGCTGCCACAGCGCCTCGTCGAAGTTCGCGTTCGCCACGTCGAACACCAGGCCCTCACTGGAGCCGAGGAAGTAGATGTGGAACATGGTGGCCAGCTCGGCCGCCGACAGCTCCTCGGGCAGCGCGAAGAAACTGCGGGAGAACACCTCGAACGCCAGGTGCCGGGCGGCCTCCGGGAAGTTGATGTCCCGCAGGAACTTGTCGGCGTCGACGTGATCCAGGCGGTCGTAGATGTCGGGCACCGACACCGTCGCCAGCGGGCCGGCCGCCCGGCCGTCGACGCGGACCAGGTCGCGCAGCCGGAACGTCGGGCTGCGCAGCGCGAACACCAGCGCGTTCCACGGCGGGCTCTGCGGGAGTCCGCGGAACGTGTCCACCCGGCCCTGGGCGTCGATCAGCGGGTAGTCCTCGACCGGCACCAGCATCCGTAGCCCGGGATCGATGCGGCTCAACAGGTGCCGCAGGTTGTAGTACTGGCGGAAGAAGGCGTGGAAGCCGCGGTTCATGGTCACCGGCGTGCCGTCGGGCAGGTCGTCCTCCCAGCCGCCGACCCGGCCGCCCAGATAGGACTCGCGCTCGACGACCTCCACCTCGATGCCGCGTTCGGCCAGGCCGGTGGCCGCCGCGAGGCCCGCGATGCCCGCGCCCACCACCACGGCCCGCGGTCGCCGCGGCAGGGCGTCGGCGTTCAGTGCGCCCGGCGGGGCCGGGTGCAGGACGCGGCGGGGGTCGGTCACGGCGCCACCGCGGTGAAGGTGTGCACGATGTCGCGCTGCCAGCCGGGCATGGTGTCGCTGTCGACGTCATTGAAGCCGTTGCGGCGCAACCGATCCCGGAACGCTGCGGCGCCGTCGAACTCCATCACGCTGCGCCGCAGGTAGCGGTACAGCGACGCGTCGCCGGTGCGCAGCCGGCCCGCGGGGATGATCACGGTCCAGCACACCGCGTTCCACACGATGGTGGCCACCCGGGAGTCGCGCACCGAGTAGTCGTGCACCGCGAGAGGCGCCCCCGGTCGCAGCAGCGTGCGGAACGTCTGCAGCTGCGCGTCGGGGTCGGGCAGGTTGCGGATCAGGTACGCGGCGAAGATCCCGTCGAACGGGCCGTCCACCCCGGCCGCGGCGAGGTCCTCGATGCGGCTGTGCACGAAGCGCACCGACGCGGGCCAGGTCTTGGCGGTGGCTTCGGCGAGCATGCCCGCCGAACCGTCCACCGCAATGATCTCGGCCTCTGGCGCCACCGAGAGCAGCGCCGCCGTCGACAGCCCGGTGCCGCAGCCGGCGTCGAGCAGGCGCAGCCCGGCGCCGTTGCGCGGCAACCCCATTCGCTGCGCGGAGATCCGCAGGTGGTCCTCGTAGCCGGGATTCGCGCCGACCAGCCGGTCGTACGCGGCCGCCCCGGTGTCGAAGGATTCGGGAACGTGGTCGCGACTCAGTCCGGTCACATGGCCTCACTTTCCGCCGTCTCGCGGCGCAGACGCTGACGTTCCCACAGCAGCAGCACCGCGGTCACCATCGAGAATCCGAAGAGGAAGTCCTCCACCGGGATGTCCCACGGGAACCGGATGCCGCTGAAGTGGTCGTCGTGGTAGACGACGATCGGCGCCGACAGTTTGGTCAGCCAGCCGTCGACGGGGATCTGGAAGCCGAGCACGATCGCCATCGACATCCAGTAGGCGGGCCGCCGGAACAGCCCGGTGCGCAGGAAGAGCAACTCCCACGCGATCACCAGGAGTACCGAGACCACGGCGGGCAGGGTGTAACCGATGCCGATCACGCGGACTCCGATGACCGGTCGCGCAGCCGCCGCATCAGCTCCAGGCAGGAGGTGACGGCGTTGTAGGTGAGCAGTCCGCACAGCGGGATCACCAGGAAGAACAGCAGTTCCTCCAGCGGCAGGCTGCCGATGCGGATCCCGGTGACGTAATCGGGGTTGTAGGTCCAGACCTGCCCGCTGATGGCCAGCACGTCCCAGGTGACGAACACCGCCGCGACGGGCAGCAGCGCCGATGCGGTGCGGCCGATCTGGCGGTACACCCCGGAACCGAAGAACTCCAGCGGCAATGTGATCGCCAGGCAGGCGCCCAGCACCATCAGGTATTGCCAGTGATCCATGGCTACACCTTTACAGGGTGGGCCATCCGTGCACGCCAGGCCCGCACCAACCCGGCGCCGGCGACCTGCAGCCGCCGGCCGGTGCCGACCGTCGCGCGCTGGGTGAAGATGTCGAAGTCGATCTCCTCGATTCGGTCCAGGATCTCCGAGTACAGCACCTGCGCGGCGCTGACGCAGGGCCGCGAGCGCGGCGCGAGCAGCGCGATCCCGCCCTCGGCGTAGTCGTAGATCCGGCGGGCCGCCGCGTGCTGCTCGGCCAGGGCGCTACGCACCCGGGCATCGGTGCGCCCGTTGGCCCGGCACCACTGCAGCAGCTCGCGGTCCACCCCGTGGGCGGCGAGCTCGTCGGCGGGCAGGTACACCCGGCCGCGTTCCAGATCCTCGTTGACGTCGCGCAGGAAGTTGGTGAGCTGGAAGGCCTTGCCGAGCGCGGCGGCGTAGGGCGCGGCGTCCTCGCGGGGGCCGACCGTGCCGAGGATCGGCACCATCTGCAGGCCGATCACCTCCGCGGAGCCGTACATGTAGCGGTCAAGCGCCGCACGGTCCGGATAGTCGGTGACCGTGAGGTCCATCCGCATCGACGCCAGGAAGTCGTCGAACAGTTCCCACGCGATGCCGTAGCGGCGGGCGGTGTGCACCACGGCGTCGAGCGCCTTGTCGTCCGGGTCGGCGGGGCCGTGCCCGTTGGATTCGGCGGATCCGCCGGTGCCCTTGGTCATCCGGTTGAACAGCCGGGTGGCCAGCCGCTGCAGGTTGTCGGCGCGTTCGCTGATCGGGATGACGGGGTCGAAGTCGTCGAGGATGTCGTCGGCCTGGCGGGCGAAGCCGTACAGCGCGTGCACGGCCGGCCGCTGCTCGGGCGCCAGCAGCCGAGTGGCCAAGAAGAACGTCCGACCGTGCCGGGCGTTGATCAACCGGCAGCGGCGGTAGGCGTCGCGCAGTGCGGGGTCGTGGACGCCGGCGGCGTCGAGTTCCGAACCGATCATGGCAGCCCGCTCCTCGTTCTCGTCGGCGCCGGACGGGTGACGGCTCCGGTGACCCGGTCGGCGGCCAGCCGGCCGGACAGCACAGCGGTGGGGATGCCGACGCCGGGCACCGTCGAGGACCCGGCCAGCACCACGTTGTCGATTCCACGCACGGTGTTCGCCGGCCGGAACGGGCCGGTCTGCGCGAAGGTGTGCGCCAGCGAGAACGGCGTGCCCGCCACCATGCCGTCGCGCGCCCAGTCGTCGGGGTTCACCACGTGCAGCAGTCGCAGGTCGGTGCCGACGCCGGGCAGCCGCGCCTGCACCGTGGCCAGCATCTGCTCGGTGTACGCGGCGCCGGTGCGTGCCCAGTCCACCGTGCCGACAGCGGTGTTGGGCGCGGGCGCGAGCACGTAGAGCAGGTCGCGCCCGGCGGGAGCGAGGCTGGCGTCGCCGGCGCTGGGCCGGGTGACCAGCAGCGACGGGTCGCCCATCACGCGGCCGTCGTCGATGATGTCGCGGAAGGTCTGCTCCCAGGCGCCGCCGAACAGGATGTTGTGGTGGCCGACGCTCTCGTCCACGGTGCTGCAGCCGACGTGCGCGACCACGGCCGAGGGTGCCGGCCGGATCGGCAGCAGGCGGCGCGGGGTGCGGCCCAGCATCCGGTAGGTGGCGGGCAATTCGGTGGTCAGCACCACCGCGTCGGCGGCGAAGCGCCGGCCGTCGTCGGTGTGCACCGCGATCACCCGGCCGTCGCGCTGCTCCAGCTCCGACACCGTTGCGCCGTAGTGGAATTCGACACCCGCGTCGGCGGCCGCGGCGGCCATCGCCGACGGCACGGCCCGCATGCCGCCGCGTGGGAAGTAGACCCCGGCGACGGTGTCCATGTAGGCGATCACGGCGTAGGCCGCCAGCGCGCGGTCCGGCGGCACCCCGGCGTAGAGCGCCTGGAAGGTGAAGATCCGGCGCAGCCGCTCGTCGGTGATGAAGCGGCGGATCACCTTGTCCCAGCGCCGGAATCCGCCGATCGCGGCCAGCCGGGCCAGCTGCGGCGTCAGCAGCGACAGCGGCGAGTCGAAGTTCGACCCGATGAAGCCGTCGAACTCCACTTGGTACAGCCGGGTCAGCCACTCGCGCAGTTCGGTGTAGCCGCGCGCGGCCTCGCCGCCGGCGAACCGTTCGATCTCGGCGGTCATCGCCGCCGGATCGGTGTGCACGTCCAGCCCGCTGCCGTCGGCGAACAAGGCGTGGTAGGCCGGGTCCACCGGCAGCAACTCGACGCGGTCGGCCATCGAGTCACCCACCGCGGCGAAGGCCTCGTCGAGGATGTCGGGCATCGTCAGCACCGTCGGGCCGGTGTCGATGCGGTACCCGTCGATGTCCAGGCGGCCCATCCGGCCGCCGGGGGAGGTCTCGCGTTCCACGACGGTGACCGTGCGGCCCCGGCCGGCGAGCTGCAGGGCGGCCGACAGCCCCGACAGGCCGGCGCCGACCACGACCACGCGGTCGGTCTTGCCTTCGAGTGTGCGCATCAACCAGCTCCTGCCTGAAAGTCCGTCATGCCGCCCGCCGCGTGCAGACCGCAGCCATCTCCACCAGCGCGGCGCGCACGGTGGTGTCGAGCCGGCTGGTGTGTACGCGCTCCAGCGCGTGGCTGAGCTTGCGGTCGATCAGCTGCTCGATCCACTGCACGGCGCCGGTGGCGGCGATGAGCGCCCGCCACCGCATGATGTCGGTGTCGCTGAGCTCGCGCTGGGCCATCAGCTCGTCGAGCTGGCGCCGCGCGGCCGCGTCGGCCAGGTGGTGCGCGGCCATCACCACGCTGGTGGCCTTGTGCTCGGACAGGTCGCCGCCCGCCGGTTTGCCGGTCACCGAGGGCGAGCCGAAGATGCCGAGCAGGTCGTCGCGCAGCTGGAATGCCTCGCCGACGGCCGCGCCGTAGCGGCCGAGCAGCGTCACCGTGTCCTCCGGGCAGCCGGCGAGGGCGCCCCCGATCTCGAGCGGGCGGCGCACCGTGTAGTTACCGGACTTGCGCCGCGCGACGTCCAACACGGCCTCCAGTGTCGGCCGTCCGCCCGCGTCGTTGACCAGATCCGCAAACTGCCCGACGGCGAGTTCGGTGCGCATCGCGTCGTACCGCGGCCACGCCCGGGCAAGGGCCGTCGCGCTCAGCCCGCTCTCGCGCAGCATCTGCGCCGCCCACACCAGGCACAGATCGCCGAGCAGCACCGCCGCGGACGCGCCGAACCGCTCGGCCGAGCCGGCCAGGCCCCGCTCGCGGTGCCAGTCGGCGAACCGCACGTGTGCCGACGGCAGCCCGCGGCGCAACGGCGAATCGTCCATCACATCGTCCTGCAGCAGGGCGAAGGTGTGCAGCAGCTCGAAGCTGGCGGCGGCGCGCAGCGCGGCGTCGTCGGGTGCGGCGCCGCTCAGCCAGCCCAGGTACATGAAGGTGGAGCGCAGGCACTTGCCGTCGCTGACGAAGTCGGCGAGCACGGCGGGGGCGATGTCCACGCCGGTGGCCCGCAGGTCGGCGGTGCACCGGTCGGTGACGAACCCGGTGACCGCGCCGAGCACCGCTGCGCGCACGTCGCTGCGCCAGACCTCGAACGACGCGCCGGAGTTCCCGTTGGGTGGCGCTACCGCAATGGTCTGCAAGGTGGACGCCAACGTGCGATCGCCGACACCACTCACCCCGACCCTTTCGACGCGCGAACCGATACCCACTTCAAACTAGGGTGGAGTCGGCATACCCCCCAGCCCAGCGGCCCAATCCGGGCTGGATGTCATCAACACGTCACACGCAGAACCCCCTTCGGGAACGGGACGGAGTCGCCACGTGGACACACATCGGGCGGTCCGCCGCAGCGTGTCCTTCTGCGGTCCCGCCAGCCCGGCGCTGACGTTGACGCCGCTGCGCCGCGGCCGGTACGACCCGTGTTTCCTGACGGCTGCCGACGGCGCGATCTGGCGCACCAGCCTGATGGCGTCCGGGCCCGTCACGGCGCGCATCACCCGCGCGTCACCCGACACCGTCGACTGCGAGGCGTGGGGCGCAGGCGCCGCGGAGTTCATCGAGGCACTGCCCGCCCTGCTGGGCGCCGAGGACGACACCGCAGGCTTCGCGCCCGAGGAACCCACCATCGCCGCGGCGCACCGGCGGGTGCCCCACCTGCGGCTGGCCCGCACCGGCCGGGTGCTCGAGGCGCTCATCCCCGCGGTGCTCGAGCAGCGGGTGCAGGGAATCGACGCGTTCCGGGCCTGGCGGCAACTGGTCACCCGGTACGGTTCGCCCGCGCCGGGGCCTGCGCCCGAGCGGATGCGGGTGCCGCCGCCGGCCGAGGTGTGGCGGCTGATCCCGTCCTGGGTGTTCCACCGGGCCAATGTCGATCCGCGCCGCGCCCGCACCGTGGTGCTGTGCGCGCAGCGCGCCGATGCGCTCGAGCGGCTGGTGGCCCGGCCCGCCGAGCAGGCCCGGGCAGCGATGATGTCGCTGCCGGGCGTCGGTGAGTGGACTGCCGCCGAGACCGCCCAGCGGGCCTTCGGCGACGCCGACGCCCTGTCGGTGGGCGACTACCACGTGGCGAAGATGGTCGGCTGGAGCCTGCTCGGGCACCCGATCGACGATCCCGAGATGGTCGCCCTGCTCGAGCCGCTGCGCCCACACCGCCACCGCGCCGTCCGGCTGCTCGAGGTCAGCGGACTCGCCCGCAACCCGCGGTTCGGTGCGCGGATGGCGGTGCCGAATCTGGCCGAAATGTGACGTCGGCACGGCACTGATTACGCACCGCGACCCGCGGGTATGCGGCTCGCGACGACTTGATCACGCGCAAAGGAGCTATCGATGACTCAGTTCACCGTTCCCGGTATGACCGACAAAGAGGGCGCCAAGGTCGCCGAGATCCTGCAGAAGCAGCTCAGCCGCTACAACGATCTGCACCTGACGCTCAAGCACGTGCACTGGAACGTGGTGGGGCCGAATTTCATCGGCGTGCACGAGATGATCGACCCGCAGGTGGAGCTGGTGCGCGGCTACGCCGATGAGGTGGCCGAGCGCATCGCGACGCTGGGCGCCTCGCCGAAGGGCACCCCCGGCGCCATCATCAGCGACCGGTCCTGGGACGACTACTCACTCGAGCGGGACACCGTCGCCGCCCACCTCGCCGCGCTGGACCTGGTCTACGACGGCGTCATCGCCGACACCCGTAAGAACATCGAGGAGACCGAGGAGCCCGATCCCATCACCAACGACATGCTCATCGGCCACTCGGCCGAGCTGGAGAAGTTCCAGTGGTTCGTCCGGGCGCACCTGGAGAGCGCCGGCGGCAAGCTGACCCACGAGGGCAAGTCGACCGAGAAGGGCGCCGCGGACAGCGCCCGCTCCAACGGCACCAAGTAGCGGCTCCGACGAATCAGGCCCGCCCCGAGGGGTGCGGGCCTGATTCGTCTGCCCGCAGGTCGGCGAGGTCCGTCTCCGCATCCAGCGCGTCGTCGCGGACCGGGCGATCGGCCAGCTCTTCGTTGCGGCCGAACAGGTACGGATACGCCAGGCCGGCGATCGCCGCGCCCACCAGCGGCGCCAGCCAGAACGCCCACAGCTGCGCAGGCGCCCCGTCACCGTTGAAGAACGCGACCCCGGTGCTGCGCGCGGGGTTCACCGAGGTGTTCGAGATCGGGATCGAGATCAGGTGGATCAGGGTCAGGGTGAGCCCGATCGACAATCCGGCGAAGCCGTGCGGGGCCCGGTCGTCGGTCGAGCCGAGGATCACCAGCAGGAATATGCCGGTCAGCACCACCTCGGCCACGAGCACCGCCCACAGCGAGTAGCCGCCGGGTGAGTGGTCGCCGAATCCGTTGGCCGCCATGTTCCCCGTCGCGGTCCAGTCCGCGCGACCCTGCGCCACGACGTAGATCACCAGGCCGGCCACCAGGCCGCCGATCACCTGGGTGATCCAGTAGGCGGGCAGCACACGCCATTCCACGCGTCGCGCGAGTGCGGCGCCGAGGGTCACCGCGGGATTGAAGTGGCCACCGGAGATGGTGCCGAACGCGTAGACGCCGGTGAGCACCGTGAGGCCGAAAGCCAGTGCGACGCCGGAGAATCCGATGCCCAGCGAGTAGCCGTCGGCGGCGGTGAATTTGGCGGCGAACACGGCGCTGCCGCAGCCGCCGAGCACCAGCCAGAACGTCCCGATGAACTCAGCCGCCAGTCGATGCGACATCGTCGGCTCGCGCATGACCTGCCCCCTCGTCGGAGTGACCCCTGTCACAGCGTGGCATGCGGTGCCGTCGCGGCGGCACCGTCGTACCCGGATCGTGTCCGGATAGAGACGTCAGTCCGGCGGTGGCGACGACGCGGCCCGCTGCGCCTCCGCGGTCTCCCGGTTCAGCCGCTGGGCCTGGTAGATGGACACATTCGTGCGGGTGACGACGAGGTAGGCGATGCCGACGGCGACCATGGCGCAGGGGATCACCGAGAACGAATCGGTCATCTCGGCCACCATGATCATCACCGCCAGCGGCGCGTGGGCCACGCTGCCGAAGCACGCCATCATGCCCACCACCACGAACACCGCGGGGCTGTCGGGCAGCCCCGGTGCGCCTGCGAGCTCCCCGAGCCGCCAGATCGCCGCTCCGACGAACGCGCCGATCACGATGCCCGGCCCGAAGATGCCGCCCGAGCCGCCCGTTCCGATGGACAGCGAGGTAGCCACGATCTTGGCGAACGGCAACACCAGCACCACCCACAGCGGGATCGCCATCAGCGTGTCGGTGGCCGCGGCCTTCTGCGCCCAGCCGTAGCCGCTGGCCAGCACCTGCGGCAGGAGCAGTGCCAGCAGGCCGACCGCGAGTCCGCCGAGGGCCGGCTTGATCACCTTGCCGCCGGGAAGTCTCGCCGTCAGCGCCACGGTGCCGTAGAAGGTCCGGGCGTACAGCAGGCCAACCGCCGCGGCGGCCAGGCCCAGCAGCACGAACCACGCCAGTGTCAGCGGCTGGTCGAACCGGAAATCGGCTGCCAGAGAACCGAACAGCGGTTCGAAGCCGAGGATCGACCCCAGTACCGCGTACGCGGTGGCCGAGGTGATGAAGCCGGGCACCAGCGCCTTGTAGTCGAAGTCCTCGCGATAGACGATCGACGCGGCCAGCACCGCCCCGCCCAGTGGCGCACCGAAGATGGCGCCGATACCCGCGCCGATGCCCAGCGACACCGCGATGCGGCCGTCGTCGTCGGACAGGTCGAGCCTGCGGGCCAGGATGGATCCGAAGCCCGCCGAGATCTGAGCGGCCGGGCCCTCACGCCCGCCGGATCCGCCGGAGCCGATGGTCAGCGCGCTGGTGATCGTCTTCACCACGATGGCGCGGGTGCGGATGCTGCGCGGGTCGGAGTGCACCGCCTCGATCGCGCTGTCGGTGCCGTGGCCCTCGGCCTCCGGGGCGAACTTCGCGACGAGCCACGCCGACACCAGGGCGCCGCCGCAGGCGATCAGCGGAATCGCCCAGGGCCGCTCGAATCCCGGCGATCCCGGGTCCCCGCCGTCCTCGCCGTCGGGTCTCGGGATGTCGTAGCCGCCGAGTTCACCGAGCAGGAACCGGCCGGCGTAGTCCAGGGCGAGGTAGAACACGACGGCGCCGAGGCCGGCGATGACGCCGATGGACAGTCCGAGGATCAGCCACTTGCGCAGGTATCCCGAGTCGCGGACGAACCTGCCGAGACCGCCGAGCCCGCCTGTGGTGCCGCGGGCGTCGGACATGGTGGCCGATGCTAGCCCAGCCGCACCGTCAGCGATAGGCGGTGTAGTGGGCGGTCAGCGCCTGGCGGCCGTCCGCTCCGACGGCCTGCGCCGAGGCGGTGCCGGTGCTCCGGCCGACCCGCAAGGCCGTTGCCTCGTACCGGGATTGGTCACCGGCGAGCAGCCGTCGCAGATAGTTCACCCGCAGTGATCCGGTGCGCAGCGGCGGGTCGCCCGCCGTGCCCGCGGCATTGACCGCGGCGTCGGCCACCAGTTCCAGCCCGGTCGCGGCGACACCGCCGTGCACGACGCCGAGGCTGTTGTTGAGCACCGGGTCGGCGGCCTGGCGCAGTTCGGCCTGGCCGGGTCCGGGACGGACCGCCATCATGTCGGCCAGCCCGGTCTTGCGTTCGTGGTGGGCGGGGTCGGACGGGAAGTCGGTGAATTCGGCCGCGACGATGTAGAACGACCGCACCGTGCCGGTGCCGATGACGGTCCCACGGTGGGTGAACTCGGCCAGGGCCAGCGCCGTGCGGGTCTTGTGGGCGAACGGGCGGGCGTAGGCCACCACCGGATCGCTGTGGCCGGCGATGAGGTCGACCGCCTCGGGGACGAGTTCCAGCGACAGTTCGGTGGTCAGGGTCCACTCGTCGTCGCCCTTGCGGATGTGGTTGGCCAGCCCGCCGACGTGGTCGAGCAGCATCGCCAGCGGAGCCACGGTGGGCGCGCCGGTGAGGGGATTGACCAGGCCCGCGACCGGGATCGTGGCGACGACGCGGGTGCCGGTGCCCTCGTGCGTCTCGATACCGAACCGGCCGATGGGGGTGTTGAGCGGATGCGACATCGCAGCCAAGTGTGCCGGGTCACCTCCTAGCCCGCGTGACGGAGTCGACTCTAAGAATCTGACTAGGCTTTCGCGCAAATCATCGAACCACCGAAGGTGCAGCAAAGCGGCCATCATCACTTCTTGCAGCAAACTTATATGGCGGAGCAGCAACCGGGATGGCCCTGACCGCCCGGCGGGGTGGCGCCGGGGGCTGTACCCAAAGAATGGATGCCGCAACGGTATTCGCGGTCGCGACGGCCACGGGTGACGCGGGCCGGCAACGCCGCCGGCGAGTATAGTTAGGTCAGACTAAGTTGGCATGTCAGGCAGTGTTTGTCCTATCGTTTTCTCCCATTGAGGCGATGGGGAAAAAGGCCGCTGTTCAGTGCTGCACGGACGACCTCCTCCGCCAACCGGCCAGGCCGTCGCAGACGGCCGTCAACGGTGCACTTCGTGTAAGGCGTGAGAGTAAGGGTCAGGTGGGAATGGCGCCCAGGAAGCAAGGGCTGTACAACCCCGCGTTCGAGCACGATTCGTGCGGCGTGGCGATGGTCGCCGACATCCACGGCCGTCGCAGCCGCGACATCGTCGACAACGCCATCACGGCACTGTTGAACCTCGAGCACCGCGGTGCCCAGGGCGCCGAACCGAACACCGGTGACGGCGCGGGCATCCTGCTCCAGGTGCCCGACGACTTCCTGCGCGCGGTGGTGGAATTCGACCTGCCGCCTGCGGGCAGCTACGCGACGGGTATCGCCTTCCTGCCGCAGTCGTCGAAGGACGCCGCCATCGCGTGCGAGGCGGTGGAGAAGATCGCCGAGGCCGAGGGCCTGCACGTGATCGGTTGGCGCGACGTGCCGACCGACGACTCCTCGCTCGGCGCGCTGGCCCGTGACGCGATGCCGACCTTCCGGCAGGTGTTCATCGCCGGCGCCGACGGCATGGACCTCGAGCGCCGCGCCTACGTGGTGCGCAAGCGCGCCGAGCACGAACTCGGCACCAAGGGCCCGGGCCAGGACGGCCCCGGCCGCGAAACGGTCTACTTCCCAAGCCTTTCCGGGCAGACCTTCGTCTACAAAGGCATGCTGACCACCCCGCAGCTCAAGGCGTTCTACCTCGATCTGCAGGACGACCGGCTGACCAGCGCGCTGGGCATCGTGCACTCGCGGTTCTCCACCAACACGTTCCCGTCGTGGCCGCTGGCGCACCCGTTCCGCCGGGTCGCCCACAACGGCGAGATCAACACCGTCACCGGCAACGAGAACTGGATGCGGGCGCGCGAGGCGCTGATCAAGACCGACGTCTTCGGATCCGAGCAGGACCTGGACAAGATCACCCCGGTCTGCACGCCCGGCGCCTCGGACACCGCGCGCTTCGACGAGGTGCTCGAACTGCTGCACCTCGGCGGCCGCAGCCTGCCGCACGCCGTGCTGATGATGATCCCCGAGGCGTGGGAACGCCACGAGTCGATGGACCCCGCCCAGCGGGCGTTCTACGAGTACCACTCGTCGCTGATGGAGCCGTGGGACGGCCCGGCGTCGGTGTGCTTCACCGACGGCACCGTGATCGGCGCCGTGCTCGACCGCAACGGCCTGCGCCCGTCGCGCATCTGGGTCACCGAGGACGGCCTGGTGGTGATGGCGTCCGAGGCGGGTGTGCTCAACCTCGACCCGTCCACCGTGGTCAAGAAGATGCGCCTGCAGCCCGGCCGGATGTTCCTGGTGGACACCGCCCAGGGCCGCATCGTCGACGACGAGGAGATCAAGGCCGAGCTGGCCGCCGAGCATCCCTATCAGGAGTGGCTGGACAACGGCCTGTTCCGGCTCGAGGAACTGCCGCCCGGCGACTACGTCCGGATGCCCCACCACCGGGTGGTGCTGCGGCAGCAGGTCTTCGGCTTCACCTACGAGGAGCTCAACCTGCTCGTGGCGCCGATGGCGCGCAACGGCGCCGAGGCGCTCGGCTCGATGGGCACCGACACCCCGATCGCGGTGCTCTCCCAGCGGTCGCGGATGCTCTACGACTACTTCCAGCAGTTGTTCGCCCAGGTGACGAACCCGCCGCTGGACGCCATCCGCGAAGAGGTGGTGACCAGCCTGCAGGGCACCGTCGGCCCCGAGGGCGACCTGCTCAACCCGGACAGCGAGTCGTGCAGGCAGATCGTGCTGCCCCAGCCGATCCTGCGCAACGCCGAGCTGTCGAAGCTGATGTGCGTCGACCCCGACCACGAGATCCGCGGCAACAAGCACGGGATGCGCGCCGCGGTGATCCGCTGCCTGTACCCGGTGAACCGCGGCGGCCAGGGGCTCAAGGAGGCCCTGGACAACGTGCGGGCCAAGGTGTCGGCGGCGATCCGCGACGGCGCCCGCATCATCGTGCTGTCCGACCGCGAGTCCGACGAACAGCTGGCGCCCATCCCGTCGCTGCTGAGCGTGTCGGCGGTGCACCACCACCTGGTGCGCGACCGCACCCGCACCAAGGTCGGGCTGGTCGTCGAGGCGGGTGACGCCCGCGAGGTGCACCACATGGCCGCCCTGTGCGGTTTCGGCGCCGCGGCCATCAACCCGTACATGGCGTTCGAGTCGATCGAGGACATGGTCGACCGCGGTGTGATCACCGGCATCAGCAGCGACCAGGCCAAGGCCAACTACGTCAAGGCCGCGGGCAAGGGTGTGCTGAAGGTGATGTCCAAGATGGGCATCTCCACGCTGGCCTCCTACACCGGCGCGCAGCTCTTCCAGGCCATCGGCATCTCCCAGCAGGTGCTCGACGAGTACTTCACCGGGCTGAGCTGCCCGACCGGCGGCATCGACCTCGAGGACATCGCCACCGACGTCGCCAGCCGGCATGCGCTGGCCTACCTGGACCGGCCCGACGAGCGCGCGCACCGCGAACTCGAGGTGGGCGGCGAGTACCAGTGGCGCCGAGAGGGCGAATACCACCTGTTCAACCCGGACACGGTGTTCAAGCTGCAGCACTCCACCCGCACCGGCCAGTTCTCCATCTTCAAGGAGTACACCGGGCTGATCGACGATCAGAGCAAGCGGATGGCGTCGCTGCGTGGCCTGCTGAAGTTCCGCAGCGGGCTGCGGCCGCCCGTGCCGATCGACGAGGTGGAACCGGCGACGGAGATCGTCAAGCGGTTCTCCACCGGCGCGATGAGCTACGGCTCGATCTCGGCCGAGGCGCACGAGACCCTGGCGATCGCGATGAACCGGCTCGGCGGGCGGTCGAATTCGGGCGAGGGCGGCGAGGCCGTCAGTCGCTTCGACCGCGACCCGAACGGCGACTGGCGGCGCAGCGCCATCAAGCAGGTGGCCTCGGGCCGGTTCGGCGTCACCAGCCACTACCTGTCCAACTGCACCGACATCCAGATCAAGATGGCGCAGGGCGCGAAACCCGGTGAGGGCGGGCAGCTTCCGGGCCACAAGGTGTACCCGTGGGTGGCCGAGGTGCGGCACTCGACGCCGGGCGTCGGGCTGATCTCGCCGCCGCCGCACCACGACATCTACTCGATCGAGGATCTGGCGCAGCTGATCCACGACCTGAAGAACGCCAACCCGCAGGCCCGCGTGCACGTGAAGCTGGTGTCGGAGAACGGCGTCGGCACCGTCGCCGCGGGTGTGTCGAAGGCGCACGCCGACGTGGTGCTGATCTCGGGTCACGACGGCGGCACCGGGGCGACCCCGCTGACGTCGCAGAAGCACGCGGGCGCCCCGTGGGAGCTCGGCCTGGCCGAGACCCAGCAGACGTTGCTGCTCAACGGACTTCGCGACCGGATCGTCGTGCAGGTCGACGGTCAGCTCAAGACGGGCCGCGACGTCGTCGTCGCCGCACTGCTGGGCGCCGAGGAGTTCGGCTTCGCGACCGCACCCCTGGTGGTGGCCGGCTGCATCATGATGCGCGTGTGTCACCTCGACACCTGCCCGGTCGGCGTGGCCACTCAGAACCCGTTGCTGCGCAAGCGGTTCAACGCCAAGCCGGAGTTCGTGGAGAACTTCTTCATGTTCATCGCCGAAGAGGTCCGCGAGCTGATGGCGGAGCTGGGCTTCCGCACCGTCAACGAGATGGTCGGGCAGGTCGGCGCGCTGGACACCACGCAGGCCGCCGAGCACTGGAAGGCCTACAAGCTCGACCTGTCGCCGGTGCTGCACGAGCCGGAGTCGGCGTTCATGAACCAGGACCTGTACTGCAGCTCACGTCAGGACCACGGGCTGGACAAGGCACTCGACCAGCAGCTGATCGTGATGAGCCGGGAGGCGCTCGATTCCGGGAAGCCGGTGCGGTTCAACACCACCATCGCCAACGTGAATCGCACGGTGGGCACGATGCTCGGCCACGAGCTGACCAAAGCCTATGGCGGGCAGGGTCTTCCCGACGGCACGATCGACATCACCTTCGACGGCTCGGCGGGCAACAGCTTCGGGGCGTTCGTGCCGCGCGGCATCACGCTTCGGGTCTACGGTGACGCCAACGACTACGTCGGCAAGGGACTGTCCGGCGGGCAGGTCGTGGTGCGTCCGCCCGACGACGCGCCTGCCGACTATGTCGCCGAGGACAACATCATCGCGGGCAACGTGATCCTGTTCGGTGCGACCAGCGGCAAGATGTTCCTCCGCGGTCAGGTGGGGGAGCGGTTCGCGGTGCGCAACTCCGGCGCGGAGGCCGTGGTCGAGGGCGTCGGCGACCACGGCTGCGAGTACATGACGGGCGGCAAGGTGGTGATCCTCGGCCCGACCGGGCGCAACTTCGCGGCCGGCATGTCCGGCGGCATCGCCTACGTGTACGACCCGCACGCCCACCTGCCGGAGCACCTCAATGCCGAGATGGTGGAGCTGGACGGCCTCGACGACGAGGACCGCGAATGGCTGCACGCTGCGGTCCAGGCCCATGTCGACGCCACCGATTCGGCGGTCGGACAACGGCTTCTGGCGGATTGGAACACGGAATTGGAGAAGTTCGTCAAGGTGATGCCCAAGGACTACAAGCGGGTTCTGGAGGCGATCGCCGAGGCCGAGCGCAACGGTGTCGACGTGGACGAGGCGATCATGGCGGCGGCAAGTGGCTGACCCGAAGGGCTTTCTCAAGTACACCCACCGCGAGACCCCGCAGCGTCGACCCGTCGACCTGCGACTGCGCGACTGGAAAGAGGTCTACGAGGACTTCTCCCACGAGACGCTGCAGTCGCAGGCGGCGCGCTGTATGGACTGCGGTATCCCGTTCTGCCACAACGGCTGTCCCCTGGGGAACCTGATCCCCGAGTGGAACGACCTGGTGTTCCGCGACCGCTGGCGGGAATCCATCGAGCGGCTGCACGCCACCAACAACTTCCCGGAGTTCACCGGGCGGCTGTGCCCGGCGCCGTGCGAGGCGTCGTGCGTGCTCGGCATCAACCAGGATCCGGTGACCATCAAGCAGGTCGAGGTCGAGATCATCGACAACGCCTTCGAGAACGGCTGGGTGGTGCCGCTGCCGCCCGACCGGCTGACCGGCAAGAAGGTGGCCGTCGTCGGATCGGGGCCCGCCGGCCTGGCCGCCGCCCAGCAGCTGACCCGCGCCGGACACGAGGTGACGGTGTTGGAGCGCGCCGACCGGATCGGCGGCCTGCTGCGTTACGGCATCCCCGAGTTCAAGATGGAGAAGCGCCACATCGACCGCAGGCTGGAGCAGATGCGGGCCGAGGGGACGCAGTTCCGCACCGGGGTCAACGTCGGCGTCGACATCACCGTCGAGCAGCTTCGCGCGGACTTCGACGCGGTGGTGCTCGCCGGTGGCGCGACGGCGTGGCGCGACCTGCCGATCCCCGGCCGCGATCTCGAGGGCATCTACCAGGCGATGGAGTTCCTGCCCTGGGCCAACCGCGTGCAACTGGGCGATCCGGTGCTCGGCGAGGACGGCGAACCGCCGATCACCGCCAAGGACAAGAAGGTGGTGATCATCGGCGGCGGCGACACCGGCGCCGACTGCCTCGGCACGTCGCACCGGCAGGGTGCGGAGACGGTGTACCAGTTCGAGATCATGCCCCGGCCGCCGGAGACCCGGGCCGACACCACCCCGTGGCCGACGTACCCGCTGATGTACCGGGTGTCGTCCGCGCACGAGGAGGGCGGCGAACGGGTGTTCTCCGTCAACACCGAGGAGTTCTGCGGCGAGGACGGCAAGGTGAAGTCGCTGAAGGTGCACGAGGTCGAGATGAAGGCCGGCAAGTTCGAGCGGGTCGAGGGATCCGACTTCGAGCTGGAGGCCGACCTGGTGCTGCTGGCGATGGGCTTCGTCGGCCCGGAGAAGGACGGCCTGCTCACCGAGCTGAAGGTGGAGCTCACCGACCGGGGCAACGTCGCGCGCGACAAGGACTTCGCGACGTCGGTGCCGGGCGTGTTCGTGGCCGGTGACATGGGCCGCGGGCAGTCGCTGATCGTGTGGGCGATCGCCGAGGGCCGCGCCGCCGCGGCGGGCGTGGACCGCTACCTGATGGGCCAGACGGCGCTGCCTGTTCCGATCGAGCCGACGGCCGCCCCGCAGCGGTAGGGACTTCGGGAGGGCGGCTGTTAATGGTCACAGTCGCCACACCAGTCCCACCAGAAACAGCAGATGATTAGTCGGCGCGCCTCCCACCATTTGCCGGGGAAGTGTTTCTAATAAAAGTCTGTGGGTAATGAGGTAAAGTACGACCACGGGTCAGCAATCACGACACCGCAGGAGTGATCACCGTGTACATCAACCCGATTTCGCGATCCCGGGTGAGTCGAATCGCCTGGTCACTGTTCCGCCACCCGGTCAAGAGCCGTGAATTCCCGGCCAAGCACGAGCGACTGATCACTCCCGACGAGCTACTTCGCTTCGGCGTCTGACCCGCTACTACGGGCTTCGAGCCCGCCTTCTACGCGGTGAACGCAGGTTTTGCCTGATCGTTATCGCTTCGTGATCGTCATTGCTCAGGCCGGAGAAACCGGCGGTGAAGCCAATCCATCGGTATAGCTGAGCCGATCGAACGCGTCAGCCGGTGAGCAGCCCGGAATCCCGGATCGCTTCGGCCAACGGCTCCAGCACCGCGGTGTCGTACGGCGGCGGCAGGTAGATGATGGCGAGATCGAGACCCTCCGCGCCGAGCGCGATGCAGTCCTCGATCACCGCGCGGTAGTTCCGGTCCTCGCCGAGCCGGACGTGTGCCGACAGGGTGATCTCCTTGGGGTCGCGGCCGATGTCCTTGCAGCGGGCGGCCAGCACGTCGCGCTTCTGGGCGAACTCCGCCGGCGTACCGCCGACGAAATTCCAGTGGTCGGCGTACTTCGCGGTGATCGGAAGCGTGCGCTTCTCGCCGCTGCCACCGATGCAGATCGGCGGATGCGGCTGCTGAGGGCCCTTCGGCTCGTTGCGGGCGTCCTTGAGCTGGTAGTACTTGCCGTCGAACGTCGTCGTCTCGTTGGACAGCAGGCTGGTCAACACCTCACAGGCCTCCTCGAAGCGGTCGAACCGCTCCTTGAGGCTGCCCAGTTCGATGCCGTAGGCGCCGGACTCCTCCTCGTTCCAGCCGGCGCCGATGCCCAGTTCGAGCCGGCCGCCCGAGATGATGTCGAGGGCCGCGGCCATGTTGGCCAGCACGGCGGGGTGCCGGTAGTGGATGCCGGTGACCAGCACGCCGACCCGCAGCCGCTTGGTGGCCTGCGCGAGCGCGGTCAGCGTGACCCAGCCCTCGAGGCACGGTCCGGTGGAGTCGGAGAAGATCGGATAGAAGTGGTCGAACGTCCAGCCGGACTCGTAGACGTCGATCTCGTCGGCGGCCTGCCAGATCGGCAGCATCTCGGCCCAGGTGGTGTTCTGCGGTGAGGTCTTGAAGGCGAATCGCACGTGTTCCGAGCGTAGTCGCGTTGGCTGTGAGCCGCCGATCAGTCCACTTCCTCGGCGTAGCGTTCGGCGAACAGCGCGGCCCTGGCGGCCAGCACCGAGGCGGGGCTCGGCAGCCCGACCTGGTCTTCGAGGAGACTCCGGACGGCCACGCAGTCGTGTCCCAGCTCGGCCATGTAGCCCGCGACCACCACGTGCTGCGCGGCCATCGACTGCCGGCGGGCCAGCGCCGCGATCACCACGATCTCCTCGGCCAGTTCGGCCTCGGTCATCTCGACGACCCGCGGCGCCAGTGCGACGCCGACGAGGTGGCCGCCGAAGGTGACGGTGGCGGAGACGCTGTCCAACGGATTGCTCGCCGTGAACAGCAGCGGCCGGCCGTCGGTCTCCTCCACATCACCCCCTCGTCTCCCGATCGAGCGTATGGCAGCCCAGGCTGCCGGCTCAGCGGCAGTTTCGTGCGCCGGGCGCGGCGGGCACACTGGACGCATGGATCCGGTGACCGCCCTGCGCCAGATTGCGTACTTCAAAGACCGGGCCCGGGAGGATTCCCGGCGGGTGATGGCCTACCGGAACGCCGCCGACACCGTCGAGCGGCTGACCGACGCGGAGCGCGAGCGGCACGGCGCCGCCAACAGCTGGCAGTCGCTGCCCGGCATCGGTCCCAAGACCGCCAAGGTCATCGCCCAGGCGTGGGCGGGCCGCGAACCCGACGCCCTGGTCGAATTGCGGGACAACGCAGCCGATCTCGGTGGCGGCGAGATCAGGGCGGCGCTGCGGGGTGACCTGCACGTGCACTCGAACTGGTCGGACGGGTCGGCCCCGATCGAGGAGATGATGCTGGCCGCCCGCGACCTCGGCCACGAGTACTGCGCGCTCACCGATCACTCGCCGAGGCTGACCATCGCCAACGGGCTGTCGCCGGAACGGCTGCGCAAGCAGCTCGACATCATCGACGAACTCCGCGAACGTGTTGCGCCGCTGCGGATCCTCACCGGTATCGAGGTCGACATCCTCGAGGACGGCTCCCTCGACCAGGAGCCGGAGCTGCTGGAGCGCCTCGACGTGGTGGTCGCCAGCGTGCACTCGAAGCTCGCGATGGATGCGCCGTCGATGACGCGCCGGATGATCAAGGCGGTGTCCAACCCGCACGCCGACGTCCTCGGGCACTGCACCGGCAGGCTGGTCACCGGTGGTCGCGGGATGCGTCCCGAGTCGAAGTTCGACGCCGAGAAGGTCTTCACCGCCTGCCTGGAGAGCGGCACCGCCGTCGAGATCAATTCCCGCCCCGAGCGCCGTGACCCGCCCACCCGGCTGCTGGAGCTCGCCCTCGACATCGGTTGCCTGTTCTCGATCGACACCGACTCGCACGCCCCCGGCCAGCTCGATTTCCTCGGCTACGGTGCCCAGCGGGCACTCGACGCGGGGGTTCCGGTGGAACGGATCGTCAACTCGTGGTCGGCAGAGGCGCTGCTGGCGTGGACGGCGAGCTGAGCGCGGTCGCAAGGAGTCGGGCCGCTTCGGGGCCGCTTGGCCGGCCCGGTCCACCGAGCACCGTCAGCTGGACGTGGTCGGCACCGGCGGCCCGCAGCTCGCGGGCGTGCGCGGCGACGCGGTCGGGTTCACCCCACGCGACGAGCTCGTCGATCAGCGCATCGCTCAGCGTGGCGACGTCCTCGTCGGTGAAGCCTTGGCGCCGAAACGAATTGATGTAGGGCGGCAGCGTGGCGAGGAAGTCCAGTGGCTCCCGGGCGGCCGCCCGCGCCGCCGCGGGGTCGTCGTCCAGCACGACGTAGAGCCCCACCGCCAGCGTCCGGTCTGCGCCGAGCCGTTGCCGCGCCGCGGCGGTGTAGGCCGGAGTGAACAGGCCACCGATCGCGCCGGCGAAGCGGTCCCGCGCGAGGTCGAGCGCCTTCGGGCCGAACGCGGCGAGCAGGCGTCGCCGCTGTGGGATCGGCGCGGTGGCGGCGTCCAGTTCGTCGACGTACCCGTGGACCGCCGCCAGTGGCCGGGAGCGCTGCGGTGAGCCGAGACCGACGAGCAGCCGCCCCGGCGCGGCGAGTTCCGCGCGGCGGAAGAGATCGGTCACGGCAGCGGGGTCGTAGACGTCCGGCGGGATGATCGCCGGCGCCACGACCGCATGTTCGGTCGACTCGATGACGTCGAGGAGGCGGTCGAGCCGGTCGAGTCGACCGCCGTTGACCCAGAGCGTCCGGAATCCCGCCCGTTCGATCTCGGCGGGCTCGCCCGCAGCGCCGACGTCGACGGAGAAGCCGTACGGTCCCAGTGCATCCATGGCGCCGACGGTAGGACCTCAACGACTCTTGAGGTCAAGATCGTGAACTCAGTCCGGCAGGTGCGGCACCTCCAGTCCGGGGTCGCGCCCGACGAGCACGCCCCTGGTGAGCGCGGTGTTGCCGTACCGGCTGCGGACCCGATCCATTGCGCTGTCCAGGGCGACCGGATCGGGGGCCGCACCGAACGGCAGCTCCAGCTGTTGCGCACCGGCGGAATCGATGTTCGTCACCGCGAAGCCCACCAGCGTCAGTCCCCGTTCGGCGATGAGTGGCGCCGCGGCGGCGACGAGCTCCCGCGCCGCCGCGAGGACGGCCTCGGTCGACGCGGTCGCCTGCGGCATCGTCAGCGAACGGGTCGCGCGGCCGAAGTCGTCGAAACGCAGCCGCAGCACCACCGTGCGGCCGGTGCGACCGGCCCTGCGCATCCGCCGGGTGATGCGGTCGACCAGGTTGACGACGACGGCGTCGACCTCGGCGGCCGACATGGAGTTGCCGGCCCGGCCCAGCGCCCGCTGCGCACCCACGGACCGGCGCCGCACGCCGGTCACCACGCGGCGCCGGTCGATGTTGCGCGACAGCGCGTAGAGCTGGCGGCCCATCGCCCCGCCGACCATCGAGCCCAGGCTGGCCTCGCTCAGCTCGGCGACCTCGGCGACCGTCTCGATACCGTGCGCGTGCAGCTTCTCGGCGGTCTTCGCGCCGACTCCCCACAGCCGGCGCACCGGCAGCGGATGCAGGAACGCCAGCTCCCGGTCCGGCGGCACGAGCAGCAGGCCGTCCGGCTTGCCCTCCTGGCTCGCCACCTTGGCGAGGAACTTGGTGCGCGCGATGCCGACGGTGATCGGCAGGCCGACCTCGTCGCGCACCCGCTCCCGCAGCCGCGCGCCGATCTGCACCGGCGTGCCCGACACCCGGCCCAGCCCGCCCACGTCGAGGAACGCCTCGTCCACGGAGAGCGGCTCGACCAGCGGGGTGGTGTCCCTGAACACCTTGAACACGGCGTCGCTGGCCTGGGAGTACGCCGACATCCGGGGCGGCACCACCACCGCGTGGGGGCACAGCCGGCGTGCCTGGTGGCCGCCCATCGCGGTGCGCACCCCGTAGGCCTTCGCCTCGTAGCTCGCCGCGAGCACGACCCCGCCGCCGACGAGCACCGGCCGGCCGCGCAGCGCAGGATCGTCACGCTGCTCGACCGATGCGTAGAACGAGTCGAGATCGGCGTGCAGGATGGTAGCCGAGCCGGATCTAATCCCCGCGTCGCTTCGCTCCTGCCCGCCGGAACTCTTCCCCGCGTCGCTACGCTCCTGCCCGCCGGACACGAACACATGTTCGCATGAGGGTCCGACGCGTCAGCCGCATTCTCCGTAGACCGCGCAGGTCCACACGTGCACCAGCGAGTCGAGCACGCGGTCGGTCGGGATGGCCGGCGTCTCGTGGGCGAACGCCGCCAGCAGCGTGCGTTCGTTCATCAGGTTCAGTGCGGTGGCGATGTCGCGTGCCGGGATGGTGCTCGGTGCGGCGCCTCGGTTGCGCTCGGCCTCGATGGTCGCCGCGGTGAAGTCGATCCACTTCTGCATGAACGTCGAGAAGACTCCGCGGATCTCGGCGTTGTCGGACCCGGACGCCGCGACGGTCACGCCGCGGTGCGCGCCGAAGGTGTCGAAGAAGACCTTGATGCCGGGTCGCCAGACGTCGCGGCCGTCGGGTGTCTGGGCCGCGGACGCCTCGAGCGCGGTGTCGGCTTCCCGGATCACCCGCTCCCAGAGCGTGAGCAGCACCGCCTCTTTGGAAGGGAAGTAGAAGTAGAACGTCGGACGGGAGATGCCTGCGCCCCTGGCGAGGTCGTCGACCGAGATCTCGGCGAACCCGCGCTGGTCGAGCAGCCGTTCGGCGGTCGCCAGGATCGCCTGCTCGCGGTCGTCGCCCGACGGGCGGGCGGAGCGGCGGCCGCGGGGCGCGCGGGCCTGGCTGGCGGTGGTCACGGCCACGACTTTACACGGTGTCGACAATTATCAACACACTGTTGACCAACTCAACACAGTGTTGATACCTTGACACCATGACCGAATTTGTCGACGTTGTCATCGTGGGAGCCGGCATCTCCGGCATCAGCGCGGCCTGGCACCTGCAGAACCAGAACCCCGGTAAGAGCTACGCGATCCTCGAGCGCCGGGAGAAGCTCGGCGGCACCTGGGATCTGTTCAAGTACCCGGGCATCCGTTCGGACTCCGACATGTACACCCTCGGATTCCACTTCAAGCCATGGGCCACCGACCAGATGATCGCCGACGGCCCCTCGATCTGGAACTACCTGAACGAGGCCGCCACCGAGAACGGCATCGACACACACATCCGGTACAGCCACAAGGTCCTCGCCGCCAACTGGTCGGACGAGGACAGCCGGTGGGAGCTCACCGTCGAGCGCGACGGCGAGCAGATCGAACTCCACGCCGGCTTCCTGTGGGCCTGCAGCGGCTACTACAACTACGACCAGGGCTTCTCCCCGGAATTCCCCGGCGCCGACGACTTCGGCGGCACGATCGTGCACCCCCAGCACTGGCCGGAGGACCTGGACTACCAGGGCAAGAAGGTCGTCGTGATCGGCAGCGGCGCCACCGCCATCACCCTGATCCCCGCGCTCATCGACAACGGCGCCGGTCACGTCACGATGCTGCAGCGCACACCCACCTACATCGGATCGCTGCCCGACAAGGACCCGTTCGCCAAGCGGGCCTACCGGTTGCTGCCGGAGAAGCCGGCCTACACCGCGGTGCGCTGGAAGGCGATCCTGCAGGCTACAGCGCAGTACCAGCTTGCCCGTGCGTTGCCGAACGTCTTCCGGAAGTTGTTGCGCACCATGGCCGAACGGCGTCTGCCGGAGGGCTACGACTACGACCGGCACTTTAGCCCGGACTACAAGCCGTGGGACCAGCGCGTGTGCCTGGCCCCCAACGGCGACATCTTCAAGGCCATCCGCAAGGGCAAGGCCGACGTCGTCACCGATGCCATCGAGACCTTCACCGCCGACGGCATCCTGCTGAAGTCGGGCGAGCGCATCGAGGCCGACATCATCGTCACCGCAACCGGATTGAACGTTCAGTTCTTCGGCGGGGCGAAGGTGTCACGCAACGGCGCACCGCTGGACCTCGCGGACACCGTGGCCTACAAGGGCATGATGCTCTCCGGTGTGCCGAACATGGCGTTCACCTTCGGCTACACCAACGCCTCGTGGACGCTCAAGGCCGACCTGACGTCGGAGTACGTCAGCCGCCTGCTCAGCTTCATGGGCGAGAAGGACTACGTCACCGTCGAACCGCGCGATCCCGGGAGCGATATCGAGCGGCTGCCGTTCGTCGACCTGAGCTCGGGGTACATCAAGCGGGCCCTCGACACGTTGCCGAAGTCGGGTTCCGAGGCGCCGTGGCGGCTCAAGCAGAACTACCTGGTCGACCTGCGGGTCATCCGCAACGGCAAGATCGACGACGGCACGCTGGACTTCAGCAAGCTTCGGGCGTCCGTCTCGGCCTGACGTCCCCGAACACGGAAATGCCCCCGACACGGGTCGGGGGCATTTTCCGCGCTACGGGCTGACCACCACGATGCCGTCGTCGTCGCTGTAGGCGATGTCGCCGGGCGCGAACGTCACGCCGCCGAACTCCACGGCCACATCGCGTTCTCCTGCACCGGTTTTCGAGCTCTTGCGCGGGTTGGTGCCCAGCGCCTTGATGCCGATGTCGAGGGTGCGCAGCACCGCGGCGTCGCGCACCGCGCCGTTGATGACCAGCCCGGCCCAGCCGTTGTCGCGGCCCAGCGCGGCGATGACGTCACCGACCAGCGCGGTGTGCACCGAGCCGTCGCCGTCGATCACCAGGACTCCGCCGTCGCCCGGCTCGGACAGCACCGACTTGAGTAGCGCGTTGTCCTGGAAACAACGCACCGTGGTGATCGGGCCTGCGAATTCGGACCGGCCGCCGAACTGCCGCAATTGCAGGTCGCAGCTGCGGACGTCGGGGCCGATGTCGTCGACGAGGTCAGCGGTGGCGCGGGGTGCGATGGTCACCCGACGATTATCTCAGCCCGTCATGTCTGCGCCCGCGCCACGATGACGTCGTGCACGAACTGCGCCAGCCCCGGCTCGGCGTCGTCGTAGTAGCGGGTGAACCGGTCGTCGGCGAGGTACATCTCGGCGAGGCAGACGTGCATGTCGGCACTGCAGTCGTAGAACCGCTCGATCGAGGCGCGGTGCCGGTCGGCCAACTCGTTCGCCGCCGGCGACCCGGGCGCCACGCCGACGCGCTTGGCCTGTGCCAGCGCTTCGAGCAGGGCGTCGCCCTCGTTCTTGACGGCGATCCAGTCCTGTTTGGAGAGCTGCGCGGACCGCTGCTGGGACTGCCGCCACACCTCGGTGCCGCCCCAGCGCTCCCGTGCCTCGTCGGCGTACTCGCCGCCGAACACCGTGGAGCCGAACACCTCCACCTGTTCCTCGGCGGTCAGTTGCATTCCTTCGCGGTGTGCGTCCATCAGTTCCTCCACTGCCCTGATCGTGTGCTGCAGATGAACGGCGCGCTCGAGCAGCAGCTTGTGCTGGCGCTCGAGATGCGCAAGGACGTCGGAGCCGGACTCGTCGAGCAGGGTCCGGATCTCCTCCAGCGGCAGTCCGACCGACCGGTACACCAGCACGACGTGCAGACGTTCGATGTCGGCGTCGGTGTAGCCGCGGTAGCCCGCCGAGGTACGTACGCCCGGCACCACCAGACCGATGTGGTCGTAATGGTGCAGGGTGCGCACCGAGACGCCGGTCAGATCGGCGACCGCGCCGACCGTCCTGGCTGCCGTGTCGTCCATGGGAATGACTATCGGCCCTGACGTCGCGTCAGGGTCAAGTGCCGGAGGTCAGTCGTCGTCGGCGTACCGGCGTGCGATGAGCACGAGCAGGATCGCCAGGACGCCCGCGGCGACGGCCGCCGCGACCGGCACCCGGGACTGCTCAGCTGACCTCAGCGGCATCGGCACCGCACCCGAGACGGGGTTCGCAGCCGTGGCCACCGTCGACTTCGCCTGAGCAGCAGCCTCTTTGGCGGCGGCGGTGATGTCGGAGGCGGACGGCGTGGGGAGGGAGGGCTCCGGTTGCGCCGGGATACGGGCGGCCGGGGACTCGGGAGCGGCAGCCGTCGCGGGCGGAATCTTCTTGGCGGGCGCCTTCTTCGCAGGGGCCTTCTTCGCGGCCTTCGCGGGCGTCTTCTTGGCGGGTGCCTTCTTGACCGCGGCCTTCTTGGCAGGTGCCTTCTTCGCCGGCGCCTTCTTGGCGGGCTGTGCCGGTGGCGGTGCGGGATCGGCAGCGCCCGACGACGACGGGGGAGCGGCCGGTGCGGCGGCGTCCGGGGTCTGGTCGGGGCGACCCTGCTGGTCTGCCATTCGGCTGCTCCTTTGCGGTGTCTCTGGCTCGTGCGCGATCGCGTGAGTGTCGAAGCCGGCAGTGGTGCCCATCATGCCAGGCGGGGTCACCGGTCAACCCGTCACTGCCAGTGCGGCGGCCAGCGCCACCGCGACGGCCATGATCGCCAACTCGATCAGCGAGCGGGTGCGTGACAATCCGGCCGTCGCACGGTGCGCCCGCGCCGCCGGAAGCCACCCGGCCCGATTCCGCCACGCCAGCACCATCAACACCGCCGTGACCAACATCTTCGCCGACAGCACGCGCCCGTACCCGGTCGAGAACAACGCGTCCCACGAGTCGACCGCCGCGACCGCACCGGCGACCCCGGCGGCCAGCAGCAGCCCCACACAGAGGAGCGACAGCTGGGAGAACCTCGGCAGCACCCGGGCCCATCGTCCGCGATGCCCCACTGTCAGCACCATCGCCGCCAGGGCACCGCACCACACAGCGGCGGCCAGCGCGTGGACCGCCACCGCCACTCCGCCCCAGGGGCTATCCGCGAGGTGACCCGCGAGCGTCCTGGCGGCCAGCCCCGCGGCCGCCGACCCGCCCGCCGCAACGGCCGCCACCGCCGTCCGCGGTGCGGCCAACGCGATCAGTCCCACGGCCAGTGCCGCCGCGATGCTGAACAGGCCCGCCCGCCCGACGGTCGTCTGAAGCGAGAACTGCAGGACGTCACGCGCCCCCACCCTGCTCAGCGGTAGGGCGGCGGCCTGCGCGGTCACGACGATCAGGCGCACCACCTCGGCCAGCAGCCAGACGGCTGCGGCCACTCCGAGCGCGGTGGCCGACGAGCGGACGAGTTCGGCGCGGTGCCTGCCGACGTCGAGCATCGGCACCACCGTCAGCCCGAGTGTGACCACCGCCGCGGAGTCGGCCAGCGCCCGCACCGCCGACCCGGCCAGCGAGTTCATCGGCTCGGCCAGCGCCCAGCCCAGCGTCGAGGCCGCCACCACGACGAGCGCGCCGGTGAGCGCCGCGCGACCGCCGGCGAT
>NZ_JACKSJ010000162.1 GCF_025821665.1 [Mycobacterium] manitobense | reverse complement strand
CCGGCGCCCGGCCCGGCACCCGGTCCCGCGCCCGGCCCTCCGGCCTGACCGGCCGCCGTCACGACGGACCGCCGCGGCGGCCTACACTCGCGGGTGATGTCTTCTTCTTCCTCTGAGCTCGAGAGCGCGGTGCGCGCCGCGCTGACCAAGGTCGTCGACCCCGAGTTGCGGCGGCCGATCACCGAGGTCGGCATGGTCAAGGACGTGACGATCGAAGCCGACTCGAGCGTCCACGTCGAGATCTACCTGACCACCTCCGCGTGTCCGAAGAAGACCGAGATCTCCGAACGGGTGCAGCAGGCGGTCGCCGACGTGCCCGGCACCGGCGCCGTCAAGGTGAGCCTGGACGTGATGAACGACGAGCAGCGCGCCGAACTGCGCGTCCTGCTGCGGGGCGACTCCCGCGAACCGGTGATCCCGTTCGCCCAGCCGAATTCGCTGACCCGCGTCTACGCGGTCGCCTCCGGCAAGGGCGGCGTCGGCAAGTCCAGCGTCACGGTGAACCTGGCCGCCGCGATGGCCGCGCGCGGACTCGCCGTCGGTGTGCTCGACGCCGACATCTACGGCCATTCGGTGCCCCGGATGATGGGCACGACGGACCGGCCCACCCAGGTCGACTCGATGATCCTGCCGCCGATCGCCCACGAGGTGAAGGTCATCTCGATCTCGATGTTCACCCAGGGCAACACCCCGGTGGTGTGGCGCGGGCCGATGCTGCACCGCGCGTTGCAGCAGTTCCTCGCCGACGTGTACTGGGGCGATCTCGACGTGCTGCTGCTCGACCTGCCGCCCGGCACGGGCGACATCGCTATCTCGGTGGCACAGCTGATCCCGGGCGCGGAGATCCTGGTGGTGACGACGCCGCAGGCGGCCGCCGCCGAGGTAGCCGAGCGGGCCGGCGCGATCGCGCTGCAGACCCGTCAGCGAATCGTCGGCGTGGTCGAGAACATGTCCGGACTACTGCTGCCGGACGGTTCGACCCTGCAGCTCTTCGGCGAGGGCGGTGGCCGCCAGGTCGCCGAGAGGCTGTCCCGTTCAGTGGGCGCCGACGTGCCACTGCTCGGCCAGGTGCCGATCGACAAGGCGCTCGTCGATGCGGGCGACTCGGGCGTTCCGCTGGTGCTCAGCGCCCCGGATTCGCCCGCGGGCAAGGAACTCCGCGGCGTCGCCGACGCGCTGTCGGCGCGCAAGCGCGGGTTGGCCGGGATGTCACTGGGGTTGGATCCGGCCGGCCGCTGACCGATCGACTTTCTTACCATCAACACCAACAGCCCCACACCGTGCGGCCGACGACACTAGAGTGCTGACTCGTGACTAGCGCACCTTCCGCCAACGGCCGCGGCCGGTTGCTGGCGCTGGTGGGTTCCGTCGTCGTCTCGGCTGCGCTCCTCTACGGCCAGGCCGCCAAGCCGCCCTCGCCCGAGGCACCCCCGCAGACCGCCGACCAGCAAGCGTTCGTGCCACCCGGGCCGCCGCCCGCCGGCAGTCCCCCGCCGGTGGCCGAGTTGCTGGCCGCGCAGGCCCCGGTCGCCACCACGCCCACCCTCTTCGAGCTGCCGCGGGGCGTCACCCCCGAATCAGGACTCCAGGTGAACACCATCCGCGCGGCGCGCGCCATCAGTGCGTTGTTCCCGGAGATCAAGACCATCGGCGGGTACCGGCAGGACGCGTTGAAGTGGCACCCGAACGGACTGGCGATCGACGTGATGATCCCGAATCACGGCAGTGAGGAAGGCATCGCGCTCGGCAACCAGATCGCCGGCTACGCGCTCGCGAACGCCAAGCGGTGGGGCGTCATCCACGTCATCTGGCGGCAGGGCTTCTACCCGGGCGTCGGCGCCCCGAGCTGGACCGCCGACTACGGCTCGGAGACCCTCAACCACTTCGACCACATCCACATCGCCACCAACGGCGGCGGCTACCCGAGTGGCGACGAGAAGTACTTCGTCTGACCCCGGCGGTCTTACCCCGGCGAGCTGACCCGGCTGCGCCGATCAGGTGGCGTCGGTGTCGAACCGCGTGCTCGCCCGCGTCGTGGGACCCGGCTGCTCGGCCGGCTCCGTCCCCGCCGCCGGCGGAACCGGCGGGGTCGGCGCACTCACCGGCTTCTCGGTCGGCTTGTCGAACGCGGTGAAGATCGAGTCGTCCCCGTCGAGCAGGTGCTTTGTCAGCGCGGCCCGCGGCGTCATCCCTCGTAGCTTCTGCAGTTCGCTGAGCGGCTCGCGAAGATCGTCGAACTCCGGCCCGAGATCCTGGCGCAACTGGGTGGTGGCGCCGCTGACGTAGTCGCGCGCCTGGCGCAGCGCCCCCGATGTCCACCGGATGGCGCCGGGCAGCCGCTCCGGCCCGAGGATCACCAGACCCGCGATCACCAGGAGCAGCATCTCGCCCCAGCCGATGTTGGCGAACACGTCAGACGGTGTTGTCGGGCGTCGGGGTGACGGTGAGAGTCACCGGCCGGCCTTCGCGCATCACCTCGATCGGCGCGGGCTCACCGATCTTCAGCTGCCGCACCGCGACGACGAACTCGTCGGCGTCGGCCACCTCGCGAGACCCCACCTTGACGACGACGTCGTTCTCCAGGATGCCGGCCTGTTCTGCGGCACTGCCCGCCTTCACGTTGGCCACCTGCGCGCCGGACGCGACGTCATTGCTGACCGAGCGGGCGGTCAGACCCAGAGTGGGATGGGAGATCCGGCCGTCCTTGATCAACGCGTCCATCACCATCTTGACCTCGTTGACCGGGATCGCGAAGCCGAGGCCGCTGGCGCTGTCGGACAGCGACTTGCCCGCGGTGTTGATGCCGATGACGTTGGCGTTCATGTCGATCAGCGGTCCGCCGGAGTTGCCGTGGTTGATCGACGCGTCGGTCTGCACACCGTCGATCACGGTGTCGGTGTCGGACCCGTCGCCCGACAGCGGAACGGGCCGGTGCAGCGCGCTGATGATGCCCTGGGTGACCGTGCTGCGCAGGCCGAGCGGCGCGCCCGCGGCGATCACCTCTTCGCCGACCCGCAGGTCGTCGGAGTTGCCGAGCTTCGCGACGCTCAGGTCTTCGACGTTGTCGACCTTCAGCACGGCGAGGTCGGTCTTGGGGTCGCGGCCCACCAGATTGGCCGGAACCTCCTTGCCGTCGTTGAACACCACCTTGATCTTGGACTCGGCCGGTTTGGTGGCCGCCTCGGAGATGACGTGGTTGTTGGTGACGACGTAACCGCGGGGGTCGACGACCACGCCGGACCCCTGTGAGCCTTCCTTGCCGATGGTCGCCTCGATGGTGACCACCGAATCGGCGACCTCGGCGGCCACCTTCATGAATCGGCCCTCGGGCGGATCCTCGGCGTCGCCGGTGTCCAGCGTCGCCTCGGACGTGGTGAACGCCGACACCGGGTCGGCCGTCAGGTATCCGATCCAGCCGCCCAGGACACCGACCACGAGAGCGATCACGCCGACGATCGCGAGCGCGACGAACGACACCCGCCGCCCGAAGACCACGTCCCGGACCCCCAGCCTTCCAACGGGCGCGGCCGCATGCGTCGCCGTCGAGTGGGGCATGGCGGGGGTGCCCAGTGAAGCGGCCGATGACGGGTTGCGCCAGGGGTCGTCGGTCTCGTCGGGGAGTCCGGCGTCGCGCTCGGCGTCCAGTGCGCCGGCGTCCGCGGGGTGGCGCTGCAGGGATTCGCCGCCTGCCCGGGGCCGGCCGAACGCCTCGGCCAGCACGGGATCAGAGGACTTGTCCCTCGGCGTGTACTCGCCGCGGTCGCGGAATTCGGCCTCGGCGACGAAGGAGCCGCGGAACCCCTCGGGGCGGCCGAACGCGCGCTGGGCGGCGGGATCGACTGCGGGGCGGTCGACAGGGCGCGGGTCAAGACGCTGGCTGTCGCCGGACGGGTCCTGATTGGTCACGCGTCATTCACCTTCTGCTGGGAGCGCCCGCCGTCGCCGGCGCAGGTCGAGCTCGACTCGCATCTAGCCTACCGGCGTTTGCGACGGGCCCGGGACGGGTCATCAGCAAACTGTGGCTGCGCCGGCTCTTCGGCCGGCTGCGGTTGCGTGCAGTGCGGGATCTGCGACAACATGCCGAGCAGCGAGGTCGGCACGGCAATCGGGCGCGAATCCCGCAACGCCGACCTGGCCTGACCCTGGGCCTCCACCTCGGCGGCGCACTGTGCGCACAGCGAGAGGTGCGACGCGGCCCGCAGATGCGCATTCATGCCGAGCTCGCCGTCGACAAACGCCGCGACCGCCTCGATCGAGAGGTGCTCGGTGGAGCCGAACTGCCGCGGCGCTCCGACCGGCGCGCCGTTCTGCGAGGCGAACGGGGTAGGCAGCCAGGAGAAAGCGCGACGGAACACATGTCCCGGGTCGACCATCACCCAGCTCCTCTCCACTCATCTCGGTCCGCGGTGCTCACTTCGAATGTAGCGCGAGACGTCCCGCCGGACACCCGTGACGGTCAGGCAGATCTGGCCGTGTCCGACGAGTGGCGGGCCAGATGGTCACGCAGCGCCTGCCTGCCGCGGTGGATGCGGCTGCGGACGGTGCCGAGCTTCACCCCGAGCGTGGCGCCGATCTCCTCGTACGACAGACCCTCGATGTCGCACAGCACGACGGCGGCGCGGAACTCCGGCGGCAGTGAGTCCAGTGCAGCCTGCAGGTCGGGCCCCAGCCGGGAGTCGTGGTAGATCTGCTCGGGGTTGGGGTCGTCGGCCGGGACGCGGTCGTAGTCCTCGGGCAGCGCCTCCATGCGGATGCGGCCCCGACGCCGGACCATGTCCAGGAACAGGTTGGTGGTGATGCGGTGCAACCAGCCCTCGAAGGTGCCGGGCTGGTAGTTCTGCACGGACCGGAACACGCGAATGAAGGTCTCCTGCGTGAGGTCCTCGGCGTCGTGCTGGTTGCCCGACAGTCGGTAGGCCAACCGGTACACCCGGTCCGCGTGCTGACGGACCAGTTCGTCCCACGACGGCATCGACGCCTTGTCGCCGGTGGCGTCGAAGACCGCGGTGCCGGTCAGCTCGTCGGTCGGTTCCACCCAGTCGGAGTCGGCGTACTGCTCGAGATGCGCCATCGTGACGGGGGACGGTTGTGCAGCGGTGGTGGTCGTCGGATCCTCCAGGTCAGGGCGGTCGTCGGAAGACGACTGCTCGATGTTCGCGGCAACGCGACCGCTCAGGTCGTTATTCCCGAAGCGCCAGCGTCCGCCGTCTTCCATGCCGATACCGTTCCTCATCGCAGTGTGCAGCGGATATGAGCACACTGAAGTTTCCCTGAGAAACGTGGCTACCCCTAGTCCAACCAGGGAAAACCCATGATTTACGACGCAAATCACACGTTGCCGCGCGGGCGTGTCGACGGTTGGGCCGCGCGGCGCGCGAATTACGCTGCGGGCATGGCCAGCACCGACGACCCGACCACCCAGCCGAACAGCCGGGCCGCGTCGATCGTCACCCATGCCGAGCAGTCCATCTCCGAGGATTCCATCGTCGCGGCCGCACGCGAGCGTGCGGTCGACATCGGCGCCGGCGCGGTCACGCCCGCGGTCGGGGCGCTGCTCAGCGTGCTCGCCCGGCTCACCGGCGCGCGGGCGGTCGTCGAGGTGGGCACCGGCGCCGGGGTGAGCGGGCTGTGGCTGCTGTCGGGGATGCGCGAGGACGGTGTGCTCACCACCATCGACGTCGAACCGGAGCACCAGCGGATCGCCAAGCAGGCGTTCGGCGAAGCCGGAATCGGGCCCGGCCGCACCCGGCTGATCAGCGGCCGCGCCCAGGACGTGCTGACCCGCCTCGCCGACGAGTCCTACGACCTGGTCTTCATCGACGCCGACCCGATCGACCAGCCGCAGTTCGTGGTCGAAGGCGTCCGGCTGCTGCGCGCCGGCGGCGCGATCGTGGTGCACCGGGCCGCACTCGGCGGCCGGGCCGGCGACGCGTCGGCGCATGACGCCGAAGTCAGCGCCGTGCGGGAAGCGGCCCGGCTGATCGCCGAGGACGAGCGGTTCACCCCGGTGCTGGTGCCACTGGGTGACGGCCTGTTGGCCGCCGCCCGCGACTGACCCTCCCCCTCTCTGCGCGAGCACCTCTCTGCGTGAGCAGACGCAAACTGCGCCGATTCGACGGCGTGTCCCAGCACTTTGTGGGGGCACCTCCCGCTTGCGGGGGCCTGCTCGCGGATAGGCCCTTGACTGCGAGCTGAACGCGCGTTTAGTGTACTGAACATGCGTTCAGCTTCGGAGGACAGGACGGCCATCGCGCGCATCCGCGACGCGGCGATCGACCAGTTCGGCCAGAAGGGCTTCGCGGTGGGACTGCGCACCATCGCCGACGCCGCAGGGGTGAGCGCCGCGCTGGTGATCCACCACTTCGGCTCGAAGGACGGGTTGCGCAAGGTGTGCGACGACTACATCACCGAAGAGATCCGCAGGTCCAAGTCGGCGTCGATCCAGAGCACCGACCCCTCGACGTGGTTCGCCCAGATGGCCGAGATCGAGTCCTACGCACCGATGATGGCCTACCTGGTGCGCAGCATGCAGTCCGGCGGCGAGTTGGCGAAATCGTTCTGGCGCAGCATGATCGACAACGTCGAGCAGTACATGGAGGAAGGCGTGCGCGCCGGCACCATCAAGCCGAGCCGGAACCCGAAGGCGCGTGCCAAATACCTCGCGATGACCAACGGTGGCAGTTTCCTGCTGTACCTGCAGATGCACGACGACCCGACCGATCTGCGCGCCGTGCTGCGCGACTACGCCCAGGACATGGTGGTGCCCGCACTCGAGGTGTACTCCCACGGGCTGATGGCCGACTCCACCATGTACGACGCTTTCGTCGCCCAGCAGGCGACGGGTGAGCCCATCCCCACGTCGAAGGAGAAGTGATGGCCACGAAACCCGGCACCCAACCCATCGAGATCCACGGCCTGGTCAAGAAATTCGGCGCGGTGCACGCACTCGACGGGCTCGAACTGTCCGTCGCCGACGGCGAGGTGCACGGCTTCCTCGGACCGAACGGCGCAGGCAAGTCGACGACGATCCGCATCCTGCTCGGCCTGGTCCGCGCCGACGGCGGCACCGTCCGACTGCTCGGCGGCGACCCGTGGACACACGCCGTCGACCTGCACCGGCAGATCGCCTACGTGCCCGGTGATGTGACGCTGTGGCCGTCGCTGACCGGCGGCGAGACCATCGACCTGCTGGCCCGGATGCGCGGCGGTCTCGACGAGTCACGCCGCCGCGAACTCATCGAGCGCTTCGACCTCGACCCGTCGAAGAAGGCCAGAACGTACTCGAAGGGCAACCGGCAGAAGGTCTCCCTCATCTCGGCGTTCTCGTCGCGGGCCCGCCTGCTGCTGCTCGACGAACCGAGCACAGGACTGGATCCGCTGATGGAGAACGTCTTTCAGCAGTGTGTTGCCGAGGCCCGCGACCGGGGCGCCACCGTCCTGCTGTCGAGCCACATCCTCGCCGAGACCGAGGCGCTGTGTGAGCGGGTCACCATCATCCGCGCCGGCCGGACCGTCGAGAGCGGCACGCTGGAATCGATGCGGCACCTCTCCCGGACGTCGATCAAGGCCGAGATGGTCGGTGAAGCAGCACAACTCGGTCGCATCCTCGACATGGACGGCGTCGCCGACGTCTCGGTCGACGGGCACACGCTGCGCGCACAGGTCGACGCCGAACGGCTCGGTGAGGTCATCAAGGCGCTCGGCGACGCCGGGGTGCGCAGCCTGGTCAGCCAGCCGCCCACGCTGGAGGACCTGTTCCTGCGGCACTACGACACCAGCGACACCTCCGACGACGAGTCCGAGAAGGTGACGGCGTGAGCACCATCCTGGACCGGCCCCACCACCAGCCCGCCCACCAGGCCCCACCGAGGGGATCACACTTCTCGGGAACCGTCGGGCTGCTCCGGCTCTACCTGCGCCGCGACCGCATCGTGGCGCCGCTGTGGGTGCTGCTGCTGTCGGTCCCGCTGGCCACCGTGTACGTCGGCAGCACCGAGGCCGTGTACCCCACGCAGGCCGACCGCGCGTCGCTGGCCGCGACCATCATGGCCAGCCCCGCCCAGCGAGCGCTCTACGGTCAGGTCTACAACGACAGCCTTGGCGCGGTCGGCATCTGGAAGGCCGGCATGTTCCACGTGCTCATCGCGGTCGCGGTGATTCTCACGGTCATCCGGCACACCCGCGCCGACGAGGAGACCGGCCGCACCGAACTCCTGGACTCGACCGCCGTCGGACGCTACGCCGGCCTCACCGCGGCACTGCTGCTGTCGGCAGGCGCGTCGCTGCTCACCGGCATCATCGGCTTCGCCGGCCTGGCCACCGTAAACATCCCCGTCACCGGGTCGCTCGCCTTCGCACTGGCGCTGGCCTCTTCGGGTCTCGTCTTCACCGCCGTCGCCGCCGTCGCCGCCCAGCTCTCGCCGAGTGCCCGCTTCGCCCGCGGCGCCGCGTTCGGCGTGCTGGGCGCGGCGTTCACGCTGCGCGCAGTCGGCGACGCCGGAGCCCGCGCGGAGTTCCTGACGTGGCTGTCCCCGCTGGGCTGGTCGCTGCAGGTGCGCCCGTTCGCGGGCGACCGGTTCGCGGTGCTGGCGCTGCACGTCGCGCTCACCGCGATCCTGACGATCGTCGCCTATCGGCTGCTGGCCGGCCGCGACGTCGGCGCCGGCCTCATCGCCGAGCGGCCCGGCGCACCGCGGGCAGGTGGCGGCCTGCGTGGCGCGACATCTCTGGCATGGCGACTCAACCGCGGGACGATGCTGGTCTGGACCGTCGGCCTGTGCCTGTACGGGCTGCTGATCGGCAGCATCGTCAACGGCATCGGCGAGGAGATCGGCAACAGCGAGGTGTCCCGCGACATCGTGAGCCGTCTCGGCGGCAGCGACGTCATGGAGCAGGCGTTCGTCGCGGTGGCGTTCAACATGCTCGGGATGGTGACGGCGGCCTTCGCGATCTCGCTGACCCTGCGAATACATCAGGAGGAGAGCAGCGCGCGGGCGGAGACACTGCTGGCCGGTGCGGTTGCCAGAACCCGCTGGCTGGCAGGCCATCTCGTGTTCCCCATCGTGGGATCCGCTGTCGCGCTGCTGCTGTCGGGCGCGGTCACCGGACTGGCCTACGGTGCGAGCGCAGGAGACGTGAGCGGCACGCTGCCCGCAGTGCTTGGCACGGCGGCGGTGCAGCTACCCGCGGTGTGGCTGCTCGCGGCGGTGACGGTGGCGATCTTCGGACTCGCGCCACGGTTCACGCCGGTGGCGTGGGGTGTCCTGGTGGTGTTCGTCGCCGTGTTCCTGCTGGGGTCGCTGGGCAATTCACCTCAGTGGCTGATCGATCTCGAACCGTTCGTGCACATCCCGCATGTCGGCACCGGTGAGTTCACCGCGACACCGCTACTGTGGTTGCTGACGATCGACGCCGCATTGATCGCACTGGGCGTCCTCGCCTTCCGCCGCCGCGACGTGCGCTGAGGAGCACCGTGAAGATCGCACTGCAGACCTTCGGATCGGCACTGTTCTCCCTCCTCTTCTTCGGACTGGCGCTGTTCATACCCGCAGGCACCGTCGACTACTGGCAGGCGTGGGTGTTCATCGCCGTGTTCGTGGTGTCGACGATCGGGCCGAGCCTGTACCTGGCCGTCCGCGACCCCGCCGCCATGCAGCGCCGGATGAACGCCGGGCCGACCGCCGAGGCGCGTCCGGTTCAGCGCTTCGTCGTCGCCGGCGTCGTGCTGCTGGTCGTCGCGATGCTCGTCGTCAGCGCCCTCGACCACCGGTTCGGCTGGTCGTCGGTGCCGCCGCCCGTGGTGGTGGTCGGCTACGTAGTGGTCGCGGTCGGCCTACTGCTGGCCCAGCTGGTGGTGATCCAGAACCGCTTCGCCGCAGCCACGGTGACAGTCGAGGCCGATCAGCCGCTGGCGTCCACCGGGCTCTACGGCATCGTGCGGCACCCGATGTACACCGGCGCGCTGATCATGCTGCTCGGCACCCCGCCGGCCCTGGACTCCTACTGGGGACTGGTCGCGATCGTGCCGGGACTGGCGCTGCTCGCGCTGCGGATCCTCGACGAGGAGAAGCTGCTGGTCGATCAGCTCGCCGGTTACCGCGAATACACCGGGCAGGTGCGCTTCAGGTTGCTGCCCTTCGTGTGGTGACGCGCCCATACTTGTGACGTGGAGCTGCTGACCGGCCTCGGGCTGGCGACCGCTGCGGGACTGAACGCCTACATCCCGCTGCTCGCTCTGGGCCTGCTCGCCCGGTTCACCGACCTGGTGTCGCTGCCGCACACCTGGGCGTGGCTCGAGAACGGCTGGGTGATGGCGATCGTCGCGGTGCTGCTGTGCGTCGAGGTGGTGGCGGACAAGATCCCGGCGCTCGACACCGTCAACGACATGATCCAGACGTTCGTGCGGCCCACCGCAGGCGGCATCGTCTTCGGCTCCGGCACGGCGGCACAGACCGGCGCGGTCACCGACCCCGGCGCGTTCGCGCAGTCCGGTCAATGGGTGCCCGTCGCGATCGGCGTGGTCACCGCGCTGGCGGTGTCGCTCACCAAGTCGGCCGTCCGGCCCGCGGCCAACGTCGCCACCGCCGGTGTCGCCGCCCCGGTGCTGTCGACCCTGGAAGACGTCGCCAGCATCGGCCTGGTGTTCGTCGCCCTGCTGTTGCCCGTGCTGGTGCTGGTCGCCCTGGCACTGATGGTGTGGGCGGCGGTCGCGCTGCTGCGCCGCCGGCGGCGGCGCCGCCGGGCCGAGGCGGCAACCACGGCGCTCGAGCCGCCCGCCTGACCGCCTTCGGCGCCGTTTCGGGGCCGGCGGGCCCGCGAGCAGCAGCGCCGCTGATGGCGTCGGCCCTTCGATGCGGCGTGGCACCGCCTCATCTACCATTCCGGCTTGACCCGGGTTTCTACTTGACCGTCAATAGGCCCGGCGGAGGGTGGTGCGGATGGACGCCGATGATCCGAGGGGCGTCGAGCCCACGCGTCGGTCCGCGGCGTGGATGTCGCTCGAAGGATGGCCGCTGCGGTGGAAGGTCGCCGCGACGCTTGTGGTCCCAGTGCTGCTCGCGGCCGCGTTCGGGGCCCTGCGGATCCAGAACGACCTCTCGGCGGCGTCGAGGCTGAGCGTCGCGACCGGCAACGTGGCGATCGTGGTGCCTGCGGTGGAGTTCGTCGACCGGCTCGACGCTCTGGCCGACGCCGCCGCCTCGGGTGCGCCGACCGCGGAACCGCTCACACGGTTCGACGCGAGCGCGACAGCATTGACCGCACTCGTCACCTCCGCCGAACTCGACTCCGCCGTGGCCGCGGAACTGGCGACCGCGTCCTCGACGGCGAAGGCGTTGCGCGACGACATCGCCGCGGGCCCGGTGCCCCAGCCGAGCATCGCCGAACGAGCCGGAGAAACGGCGGCCGAGGTGGCCTCGGCGGTGGCGACGATCACGGCCACCGTCGACGACGACGCCGTGCGCCCGCTGGCCGACCGCCTGGTCACTGTCCTCGCGGCGCAACGCGCGTTGACGGCGCAGCAGGTGCTGGTCGCCGCGCCGGACTTCGGCACGTCGGTCGCGTTGCGGGCGGAAGCGGCCGAGGCTGCGGGCGCCGAGGCGGCCGCGATCGATCGCCTCGCGCAGGTGATGCCCGCCGAACAGGTCGCCGCGCTGCGTGGCCCGTCGGACGCCAGGCGCGAGACCTACACCCGCCCGCCGGAAGCACCGGTGGACGCGCTCCGGTTCGCCGCGGCGATGCGCGACAGTGCCGGCGGCTATCACGCCATGGCAGAACAGCTCGCGGCGGATCTCGAGGGCACGGTGTACGCCCGGGCGAACGCGTTGCGGTCCGCAGCGCTGCGCGACACCGCCATCATCCTTGGCGCGGTGCTGGCGGCGCTGGTATTCGCGCTCGCGGTCGGCCGTTCGCTCATCCGCTCGATCGGACGGCTGCGGCGCGGCGCGGCGCACGTGGCGCAGGTCCAGCTGCCCGAGGAGATCGACCGGCTCAGCAGGGGCGCCGCGGTGCCCGAGATCGAGGCGTTGCCGGTCCGCACCAACGAAGAGATTGGCCAACTGGCGCGCGCGATCGACGACATCCACTTCCAGGCGGTCCGGCTGGCCGGTGAGCACGGCATCCGCCTGCAGATCGGCGACATGTTCGAGACCCTCTCCCGCCGGAGCCGATCCCTCGTCGAAGAGCAGCTGGCGCTGATCGAGACCCTCGAGCTCGACGAGGACGACCCGCAACGACTCGACCATCTGTTCCGGCTCGATCACCTGGCCACGCGGATGCGCCGCAACGGCGACAACCTGCTCGTGCTCGCCGACACGGTGGAACGCCACCGCCGGCTCGAGCCCGTGCCGCTGTCCGAGATGCTGCGCGCCGCCATGTCCGAGGTCGAGGACTACCGCCGGGTCAGGGTCGGCACGGTCGTCGAGGGCGCGATCGTGGGCGCGGCGTCGGGCGATGTGGGCCACCTGATCGCCGAACTGCTCGACAACGCGCTGCGCTATTCACCGCCGGAATACCCGGTGGCGGTGACCGTCTCGCGCGCGGTCGACGCCGGCATCCTCGTCGAGGTGGCCGACCGGGGACTGGGCATGCCCGCCGACGATGTGCACGCCGCGAACGAACGGCTGGCGCTCGGCGGCGAGGTGACCTCCGAGACCGCAAAGCGGATGGGCCTTTTCGTCGTCGGGCGCCTCGCGCGACGGCACGGGGCGACCGTCCGGCTGCGCACCACCGCCCCGTCGACCGACCGGCCCGGTGTGACGGCCAGTGTGCACCTACCCGGCGCGCTGCTGGCGCCGCCGACCGATGTCGCCGTCGGCCCCGAGGAGCCGCGGGTCCCGATGTCGGCGCAGGACGCGCCGCGGCTGTGGTCCGTCGAACGTGGGCCGGTGCCCGACCACGCGGCGGTGAGCCGAACAGGGGTCGCCGCCGAAGACCCGGCGCCGGCGAACGGTGCGGTCCGCACCGGCGGCATGCTGCCCAGGCGGTCGCCCGGCGCCAGCGGCGTCAACGACGTCGCGAGCCACCCGGCCGGACCGCCGCCGCCGCCCGCCGAAGAGCCGCCGGAGCCGCCGCCGCCGCCTGCTGAACCGCCGTGGCCGAGCATCGAGTCGGACGGAGCACCGATATTCGAGCGGATGACCTCGGAATGGTCGATGCACCGGGCAACGCCCGCAACGCCGCAGGCTTTGCCGCCCAACGAGTTCGACGCCGGTGATCGGGCGCCCGTGCGGTACACCGAATCGGGTCTGCCGATCCGTGAGCGCGGTGCACACCTGATACCCGAGCCCTCCGGGGGTGAAAGAACCGCGGCCGCGGACGGCAGGAGCGATCCCGCGGCCATCAGGGATGTCCTGAGCCGTCAGCTCGCCGGTGTCCGCAGGGGACGCGCCGAAAGCGATGCCGCCGAACGACCGACAGAAGAGGACCGATGAACGCCGACATGCAATCCCACGGTTGGCCCGCAGGCTCCGCTCCCACGGCCAACCGCACCCTGGACTGGTTCGTCGCCAACTTCGTCAGGGATGTCCCCGGCGTGTCACATGCGATCCTCGTGTCCGCCGACGGTCTGCTGATGGCCTCGAGTTCCCACCTGCCCGGGGACCGCGCCGAGCAGCTGGCAGCCGTGACCTCTGGTCTGGCCAGCCTGTCGAGCGGCGCCGCGCGGCTGTTCGATGCGGGCGACGTACGCCAGTCGATCATCGAGATGGATGGCGGGTTCCTGCTGGTGATGGGCGTCGGTGACGGCTCGTATCTTGCTGTGCTGGCGACGATCTCGTGTGACATCGGGCAGGTCGGATACGAGATGGCGTTGCTCGTCGACCGGGTCGGCAAGACCGTGCAGGCGACTCCCCGGGCGACGCGGGCGGCCCGTTGACGTTCGACATGGACGGGCCAGAGCAGCGACGAGCCGCCAATCCGGCACGGCCGTACACCCTCACGGCCGGGCGAACCACCCCCCGCATCGAGCTGCCGATCGAGGTCACGGTGGAGGCCCTGGTGTCGGGCGGCGACGGTGACTGGGCGCCGGGCGATGTCCGCAACGCCATCATCCGGTTGTGCACCCGCAGGCCGTCGATCGCCGAGATCGCCTCGCACGCCGGTCTTCCCATCGGCGTGATCCGGGTGCTCGTGGCGGACCTGGTGGAAAGCGGCCACCTGCGTGTCCACGCGTCGCTGACCGACCACTCGACGGTGTCCGAACGGCGCAGGCTGATCGAGAGGACCCTCGGTGGACTACGCGCGATATGAGGGTGGTGTCACGGTGTCGTCGACGAAGATCGTGATCGCCGGCGGCTTCGGTGTCGGTAAGACCACGTTCGTCGGCGCGGTCTCGGAGATCGTGCCGTTGCGCACCGAGGCCCTGGTGACGGGCGTCTCGTATGGGCATGACGACCTCGATGCCACGCCGGACAAGGAGAGCACGACGGTCGCAATGGATTTCGGCCGCATCACCATCGCCGACGACCATGTGCTCTTCCTGTTCGGGACTCCGGGACAACGCCGGTTCTGGTTCATGTGGGACGACCTGGTGCGTGGTGCGATCGGCGCCGTGGTCCTCATCGACACCCGCAGACTCGAGCAGAGCTTCGCCGCCGTCGACTTCTTCGAGGCACGCAAGATACCGTTCCTGGTCGCCGTCAACGAGTTCGACGACGCCCCGGCCTGCGTCGCAGAAGAACTTCGCGAGGCACTCGCCGTACCGCCCACCGTCCCGGTCATCAGCGTCGACGCCCGTGACCGCGGTTCGGCGAAGACCGCACTGATCGCGATCACCACCTACGCACTCGACCTGCTGCCGACGACGGTGCCCTGAGCCCGTGACCACTTCCGAATCGACGAGGGAACAACCATGAGCGATCACGTACACCACTTCGGCATGGGCATCTGGCTGCTGTTCCTGGCCTACATCGTCTCGGTGAGCGGCTCGGTCGTCGGGCTCGCGTGCACCCGGTGCAGCGCCGCGGCCCCGGACAACCGCAGCCGTCTGCGCTGGCTCGCCATGGCATCGATCGCGATCGGCGGGGTGGGGATCTGGCTGATGCACTTCATCGCGATGCTCGGTTTCGCCATCCCGAGCAGCGTGGTCCGCTACCACCTCGGCTGGACGATCGCCTCGGCGGTGCTGTCGATCTCCGCGGTGTTCATCGGACTGCTCACCATCGGCCGCACCGTCCATCTGGCCCGGCTCGTCGCCGGCGGCGTGATCACCGGTCTGGCCGTCGCCGGGATGCACTACACCGGCATGTGGGCGCTGCAGATGCAGGGCGCGATGGCCTACGACAGGACCCTCGTCGCCCTGTCGATCGTGATCGCGGTGGTCGCGGCCACCGCCGCCCTCTGGTTCACGCTCGTCCTCGAATCGCCGGCTCTGCGTTTCGTCGCGGGACTGGTGATGGGTGTGGCCGTCGTCGGGATGCACTACACGGGGATGGCGGCGGTCCGGGTGACCGTCGACCACGCCGCTCCCGTGCCCGCCGGTCCCGAGGTCTTCTCGTTCCTGTTCCCGGTGTTCGTGATCGGCCTGCTGGCGCTGGCCGTTCCGATCACCGCCGTGATGATGGCGAGCGACCGTACGGGGACCGCGGATGGCGCCGAGACGGACGCCAGGGTGCTCGAGCCGCGCGCCTGAGCGCCGGGAACGCCGCTGCGCGGCGGGCTAGATCCAGACGCCCTTACCGACGGCGACCACCCCGCCGGCGCTGATCGCGAAGCGTTCGCGGTCCTTCTCGAGGTCGACGCCGACCATCTCGCCCGGCCCGACGACGACGTTCTTGTCCAGGATCGCGTGGCGCACCACCGCTCCCCGGCCGACGCGGGCGCCCGGCATGATGACGCTGCCCTCGACGATCGCGCCGTCGTCGATGACGACGTTGCTCGACAGCACGGAGTTGCGCACCGACGCCGCGGAGATGATGCTGCCTGCGCCGACCACCGACTCCTGCGCGGACCCGCCGTTGACGAACTTCGCGGGCGCCAGGTTGCCGGACTCCCCGCGGATCGGCCAACGCTTGTTGTAGAGGTTGAACACCGGGTGCACCGACACCAGATCCATGTGGGCGTCGTAGAACGCGTCGAGGGTCCCGACGTCGCGCCAGTAGCCGTGGTCGCGTTCGGTGGCGCCGGGCACCTCGTTGTTGGAGAAGTCGTAGACGGCGGCCATGCCGTCGGACACCAGGCGCGGGATGATGTCGCCGCCCATGTCGTGATCGGAGTGGTCCTCGTCGGCATCGGCGCGGATGGCGTCGATGAGCACCTTGGTGGTGAAGATGTAGTTGCCCATCGACACGAAGGCCTCGTCGGGGTTGTCCGGCGTGCCCGGCGGGTCAGCGGGCTTCTCGACGAAGCTGCGGATGCGCCCGGACTCGTCGGCGTCGATCACCCCGAACGCGGTCGCCTCGGCGCGCGGCACGCGGATGCCGGCCACCGTCGCCCCGGCACCGCTCTCGATGTGGAACTGGACCATCTGCTCGGGGTCCATGCGGTACACGTGGTCGGCGCCGAACACCACGATGTAGTCGGGATCCTCGTCGTAGATCAGGTTCATCGACTGATAGATCGCGTCGGCCGAGCCGGTGTACCACCGCGGGCCGAGCCGCTGCTGTGCGGGCACCGGGGTGATGTATTCGCCGGCCAGGCCGCTGAGGCGCCAGTTCTGCGAGATGTGGCGGTCCAGCGAATGCGACTTGTATTGCGTGAGAACGCAGATCCGCAGGTAGCGGGCGTTGACCAGGTTGGACAGCACGAAGTCGATGAGCCGGTAGGCGCCGCCGAAGGGAACCGCGGGCTTTGCCCGGTCGGCCGTCAGCGGGTAGAGCCGCTTGCCTTCCCCGCCGGCCAGGACGATGCCCAGCACGTGTGGCAATTCCCTCATGACTCAAACCTATCCGCCGGTACCCAACAGGGCCAGCCATTGACCGTTTTGAAGGCCGGTCTGTCAAGGCGTTTGGCACCGGAACCCTCATCGCGTACCCGCCTTGCGGCAGCTTCAAAACAAGCCTGCGGCGGCGCGTCGCGACAACTACCGTCGTAACCATGCGGGTGGCGATGATGACGCGGGAGTACCCACCCGAGGTGTACGGCGGGGCCGGCGTGCACGTGACCGAACTCGTCGCCCAGCTCCGCAGACTGTGCGATGTCGACGTGCACTGCATGGGCGCGGAGCGCCCGGGCGCATTCGTCGCGCACCCCGATCCCGCGCTCAAGGGCGCCAATCCGGCGCTGTCGACGCTGTCGGCGGATCTCACGATGGTCAACGGCGCCGGCCAGGCCGACGTGGTGCACTCGCACACCTGGTACGCCGGTCTGGCGGGCCACCTCGCGGCGCTGCTGTACGGCGTTCCGCACGTTCTGACGGCGCACTCGCTGGAGCCGATGCGGCCGTGGAAGGCCGAACAGCTCGGCGGCGGCTACCGCATCTCGTCGTGGGTGGAGCGCACCGCCGTGGAGGCCGCCGACGCCGTGATCGCGGTCAGCGCGGGCATGCGCGCCGACGTGCTGCGGACCTACCCGGCGCTCAACCCCGCCCGTGTGCACGTCGTGCGCAACGGCATCGACACCGACGTGTGGTACCCGGCGGAGCCGCAGACCGGCGAATCGGTGCTGGCCGAACTCGGCGTCGATCCGAACCGGCCGATCGTCGCCTTCGTCGGTCGGATCACCCGGCAGAAAGGCGTCGCCCATCTGGTCGCCGCCGCCCACGGCTTCGCCCCCGAGGTCCAACTGGTGCTGTGCGCGGGCGCGCCGGACACGCCGGAGATCGCCGCCGAGGTGACGGCGGCGGTGCAGGAACTGGCACGGGCACGCACCGGGGTGTTCTGGGTGCGCGAGATGCTGCCGATCGGCAAGATCCGCGAGATTCTCTCAGCCGCAACGGTTTTCGTGTGCCCGTCGGTCTACGAGCCGCTCGGCATCGTCAACCTCGAGGCGATGGCGTGCTCGACGCCGGTGGTGGCCTCCGACGTGGGCGGTATCCCCGAGGTGGTCGCCGACCACCAGACCGGGCTGCTGGTGCACTACGACGCCAAGGACACGGCGTTCTTCGAGACCAGACTGGCCGACGCGGTCAACTCCCTGGTGGCCGAACCGGTCAAGGCCCGCGAGTACGGGCAGGCCGGCAGGCAGCGCTGCATCGAGGAGTTCTCCTGGGCACACATCGCCGAGCAGACCCTGCAGATCTACCAAGACGTCTGCCCGTAGCGGGCCGGAGCCGGCCGGCCGTCTAGCTGGTGACGCCCTTGAGTTCGTCGCCCAAGGCGGCCGCCTCGTCGGGTGTGAGTTCGACGACGAGTCGACCACCGCCTTCAAGTGGTACCCGCATCACGATGCCGCGCCCCTCCTTGGTTGCTTCCAGAGGACCGTCGCCGGTCCGGGGCTTCATCGCCGCCATCGAGTGCTCCCTCCACCATGAACCATCCCGCCAAGTGTGGCTGCGCCACACCTGGTCGGCCGGGCTGCCCACTCGTCGGCAGCACCCGGCGCTGAACTGCTACGACCTCCATTGTTCCCTATCCACCGGGGTGGATGTGCAAGACCCGTCGATGACGCGCCCGCGGCGCCGCCAAGATCAGTCCGCGACGGCCCCGGTGCGCTGCCCAGCGGCGGCCGGAACCCAGCAGTCCGCGACGTGGTCGTCGACCATCCCGGTGGCCTGCATCAACGCATACGCCGTCGTAGGACCGACGAACCGGAACCCGCGCCGCTTGAGCTCCTTGGCCATCGCGGTGGATTCCGGTGTGACGGCGGGAACCTGCGAGAGGTCGGCGGGCCGCGGCCGGGCCGCCGGCGCGAAGGACCACAGCAGTTCGCCGAGGTCCTCTCCGGCGTCGGTGAGGTCGGCGACCGCGCGTGCGTTGGCGATGGTGGCGGCGATCTTCGCGCGGTTGCGCACGATCCCGGTGTCGGCCAGCAGGCGGTCGACGTCTCGGTCGGTGAACCGGGCGACCTTCTCGGCGTCGAAGCCGGCGAAGGCACGCCGGAAGTTGTCCCTCTTACGCAGGATGATCAGCCAGGACAACCCGCTCTGGAAGGCCTCGAGGCTGATGCGCTCGAACAGCGCGCCCGCGTCGTGCAGCGGCACGCCCCACTCGGTGTCGTGGTAGTCGCGGTAGAGGGCGAAATCCGGGGGCGCCAGCCGGCTCTGGTCGATCCAGCCGCACCGCGTCCGGCCGTCGTCCTCGCTGGGCGTGCTCACGGCTGGTCCGGCTCGCCCGACGGCGCGGCGTGTGCCCCGGCCTCGGCGGGGTCCCGCCGGGCGCCGGTGTCCGCGTCGAGTCCGTGCGCACCGCGCACCGCGGCCAGTTCACCGCGCAGCTGGTCGAGCTCCTGGCCGAGCCGGTCGAGCACCCAGTCGACCTCGCTGGCCTTGTAGCCGCGCAGGGTCTGGGTGAACTTGAGCGCCTCGACGTCCACGCCGGTGACGCCGGAGGCGGGCAGCACGGTGGCCGTGGTGTCGCGGGGCAGGGGCGGCAACGACTCCCCCCGGCCGAACAGCACGCTGCCCACCGCGAAGAGCACGATGGCCACCAGCACCAGCACGACCAGGTACAGCAGGATCAGGGTCACGTCCCCGATACTGCCTGACCGGTGTGACAGCCCGCGAGAAGGTCAGCGGGGACGCAGCGTCACCATCGGTGGCCGGTCCTCCAGCGACACCCCGGACGAGCGCGGGGTGTAGCCGTCACCGTCGGCGAAGAACTGGGTGAGCCCCACGCCGGAGTCGGTGATGCCGCACCGGGTGAGCAGGGTGGCGATCACCTGCCGGCTCATGGACGCCAGTTCGGTCAGCGGACGGTTGCGATGCACCCGCACGCCGAGGTTCACCTGGGCCAGCGCGTCGAGGCCGAGCCGGTCGTAGGCGTCGACCAGCAGGCCGATCTCCACCCCGTAACCCGGGGCGAACGGCACCGCCGTCAGGAGTTCGCGAGTGCCCGCGTACTCGCCGCCCAACGGCTGGAGCACGCAGGTCAGTTCGGGGCGCAGCGAAGCCAGCAGCGGACGCGCCACAAGTTCGGTGACCCGGCCGCCGCCGTTGGCGTCCTCACTGCCGCTCACCTTGAGCGGACGGCGGTAGAAGCCCTTGACCAGGTGCACGCCGTCGCAGGTGAGCAGCGGCCCCAGCAGTTTCGGCACGAACATCGGATCGGGGTCGATCAGGTCGGAGTCGACGAACGCGATCACGTCGCCTGTGGTGGCCGCCAGCGACCGCCACAGCACCTCGCCCTTGCCCGGTTGCGGCGCCACCTCGGGCAGCGCCGACTCACGGCTGATCACCCGCGCACCGGCGGCCATGGCGCGGATGGCCGTGTCGTCGGTGGAGCCGGAGTCCAGCACGATCAGTTCGTCGACGAGGCCGCCGAGCAGTGGCGTGATGGTCTCGACCACGCTGGCCACCGTCGCCTCTTCGTTGAGCGCGGGCAGCACCACCGAAACGGTGCGGCCGGCCTTGGCGGCCTCGAGTTCGGCGACTGTCCACGACGGTCGGTTCCAGCTGTGGTCGGTGAGCCAGCGGTGTCGTGCGATCGCCTCGGCGTCGGTCAGATCGGCCGCAAGATCGGATATCGCAGTCATGCCAGTCCCCTCACCGTGCGCGTCGGTGGACGCACGCCCTGTATCGACGCGACCATCTCCAGTACGCGTCGAGTGGGTCCGACCTCGTGCACACGGAACATCGCCGCTCCTGCCGCCGCCGCGAGTGCGGTGGCGGCGAGAGTGCCCTCCAGGCGTTCGGTCAGACCCACACCGAGAGTCTCCCCGACGAAGTCCTTGTTGCTCAGGGCCATCAGGACCGGCCATCCAGTTTTTACAAGGTCTTCCACGTGACGCAACAAAGTAAGACCGTGGTAAGTGTTCTTGCCGAAATCGTGCGTCGGATCGATCAGCACGCGGTCTTTCGGGACTCCGGCGGCGACGGCCCGTTCGGCCGACTGCGTCACCTCGGCGATGACGTCGTCGACCACTCCGCGCTCGGAGATGCCGTAGTGCACACGGAAGGGCCTGGTCCGCGGGACGGCGCCGCCGGTGTGCGAGCACACCAGCCCCGCGCTGAATTCTGCGGCCACCTCGGGCAGGTCCCGGTCGTGCCCGCCCCAGGTGTCGTTGATCAGGTCGGCGCCCGCCGCGCACGCGGCCTTGGCCACCTCCGCGCGCCAGGTGTCGACGCTGATCACCACGTCCGGGTACGCGCCGCGCAGCCACTCGATGAACGGGACGACGCGCGCGATCTCCTCGGCCGCGTCGACCACCACTCCGGGCCCGGCCTTCACCCCGCCGATGTCGACGACGTCGGCGCCGTCGGCGATCACGCGGTGCGCGGCCTGCTTGGCGGCGTCGTCGCTGAAGGTGGCGCCGCGGTCGTAGAACGAGTCCGGCGTGCGATTCACGATCGCCATGATCAGCGCCCGGTCACCGGCGACCGGGCGGCCGAGAAAAGTCGCCGCCACGCATCCAGGCTAACGACGCCCGCGATTTCGGCGCGGTTACGTTCGCTGAGCGAACGAAACCGCGCCCAAATCACCCGGCTACTTCGGCTTCTTGCCGTCCTTCACCTCGGCCAGGTACTCGTCGTAGTACTCGACGTAGCCCTCGTCCTTGCCGGACAACACGTAGATCGGATCCTCGATGTCGTTCGCCTCTTCGTCGCCCTCGCCGGAGTTGCCGCCGTAGCCCTCCTTGCGCAGGTCGACCTTCTGACTCTTGAACGTGGAGGTGTGCGCGAGTTCCTCGACCACCCGCACGAACAGCGGCACCGCATACGGGGGCAGCTTGTCGAACGCAGCCTTCGCCAGCGCCTTGCCGTCGAACTCCTTGCCGTCCTTGAGCTGGACGGCCACCATGCCCGCTTTGCCGCCGGTGTCGGGCACCTCGACGCCGAACACCGTGCACTCCTCGACCTGCGGGTCGCTGGAGACCGCGGCCTCGACCTCGGTGGTGGCGACGTTCTCGCCCTTCCAGCGGAACGTGTCGCCCAAGCGGTCGGTGAACGCGGCGTGCCCGAAGCCCTGTGACCGCATCAGGTCTCCGGTGTTGAACCAGACGTCACCCTTCTTGAATGCGTCGCGGACGAGTTTCTTCTCCGACTCCTTCTCGTCGGTGTAGCCGTCGAACGGCTGGAAGTTGCTCACCTTGGACAGCAGCAGGCCCGGCTCACCGTTCTTGACCTTCTTGACCCGGCCCTTGTCGTCGCGCACCGGGTCACCGGATTCCTCGTCGTATTCGACGAAGGCGACGGGCGTCGGGCAGATGCCGGTGGTCTTGTCGACATTGAAGAAGTTGACGAAGGCGGTGTTGCCCTCGCTGGCGGCGTAGAACTCACACACCCGGTCGATACCGAACCGCTCGGTGAAGTCGTCCCAGATCGCGGGCCGCAGACCGTTGCCGCCGATCACCCGCACCCGGTGCTTGCGGTCGGTGTCCTTCTCGGGCTGGTTGAGCAGGTAGGTGCAGATCTCGCCGATGTAGACGAACGCGGTCGCGTCGTACCGGATCACGTCGTCCCAGAATTTCGACGCGGAGAACGACTTGCCGAGCGCCAGCGTCGCGCCAGAGTTGAGCACCGCCGACAGCGCCACCGTCAGCGCATTGTTGTGATAGAGCGGCAGGCAGCAGTACAGGGTGTCGTCGCTGTTGAGTCGCATGCCGAGGCCGCCGAACCCGGCGAGTGCGCGCAGCCAGCGGTAGTGCGTCATCACGCTGGCCTTGGGCATTCCGGTGGTGCCGGAGGTGAAGATGTAGAACGCCTTGTCCTTGGCCAGCACGGCCGACGCGGTGGAGGGGTTCTCGGTCGGTGCCTCCGCCGCGAGCCGCTTGAGTTCGTCGAGGGTGAGCAGCGCATCGGTGTCCGCGCCGCTCTCCTTGATCGGATCGACGAAGTCCGGGTCGGCGACAACGACGGTCGCCGAGAGCAGGCCGAGGCTGTGCTCGAGCACGTCGCCGCGCTGGTTGTAGTTGAGCATCCCGGAGATGGCGCCGCACTTGACCGCCGCGAGCATGATCAGCACCGGTTCCGGGGAGTTCTTCAGCATGATGCCGACGACGTCGCCGTGGCCGACGCCGCGGGCCGCGAGCACCGCCGCGTAGCGGTTGACCGTCTCGTTCGCCTCGCGGTAGGTGAGCTCCTGGTCCTCGAACTTCAGGAACAGCTTGTCGCCGTAGCGGGCCGCCCGGTCCTGGAAGACCTTGCCGATCGAGGTCTTGGCCGACGGGCGGGCGCCGAAGCCGGTCACCACACCCCGCACGATCGTCGGCGCATCCATCAGTAGGCCCGGCACGCGGCTGGCGATGTCGAGCAGCCCCACGCTGCTGCGGGTGCCGGATTTCTCGTCGGTCATGCGGTGCGTCCCCTCCGGTGGTCGTATGTGCGCAACACCCTATCCCCGCATGTGACTGCCATCACCCGGCCGGTGCGCATACCGCCATGGCGGCGTCGACGTCGTCGACGACAACCAGCCGGTCCAGCGCCCCGGGGGCGACATAGCCGCTGTCGACCAGGCCGTGCAGCCACGCCAGCAGGCCGGCGTAGTGCCCGAACGGGTCGAGCATGACCAGGGGTTTGGTATGCATACCCAAATATCCGGCGGTCCAGGCTTCGAAGAATTCCTCGAGCGTGCCGATGCCACCGGGCAGCGCGACGAAGGCGTCGGCGCGGTCCTCCATCACCTGCTTGCGCTCCCGCATGGTGTCGGTGACGACGAGTTCGTCGGCCTCGACGTCGGCCAGCTCGCGGTGCACCAGCGCTTTGGGGATCACGCCGATGGTCCGGCCGCCGCGCGAGCGCGCCCCGTCGGCGACAGCGCCCATCGCCGAGACGTTGCCCCCACCGGACACCAGCGTCCAGTCGCGGTCGGCGATCGCCGCCCCCACCCGGGTGGCGAGGTCCATCAGTTCGGGGTGCGTCGGACCCGACGCGCAGTACACGCACACCGCCCACTGGCGGTCGGCGACGGGATCGGCTGGGGATGGCACCCCGACAACGTAGACGAGGGACGCCGGGCCCGACGAGCGGCCGACCCGCACGAGCGGCGCCGGCCCCTAGGAGCGGCGGGCATCGGGATTCCGCGGTTGCTGTTGAGCTGCGGGCCATAGGATCCGGCGGTGCCTGTCGACTGGGTGACCACTGACCACGAACCGGCGCTGCGGGCGCTCGAGGCGGGCCTGCGGGACCGCGGCGGCGTGGTGCTGATCGGTCCGGCCGGAGTCGGCAAGACCACGCTGGCGCGGCGGACGGTCGAGCGCCTCGGGCCCGCCGACTGGGTGATCGCGACGGCGCCGGCTGGCGCGGTGCCCTTCGGTGCCTTCCGCGACGTCGTCGACATCCCGGCGCGGGGCAAGACGGCGGCCGTGCTGCGGTCCGCCGAGGCGGCGCTGGCCGGGCGGCTGATCGTGGTCGACGACGCGCACCTGCTGGACCGGCTGTCGGCAACCCTGCTGCACCGGCTCGCGGTGGGTGGCAAGACTCGGCTGGTCGTCACCGTCGGCGGCCCGGCGACCGACGAGGTGGCCGCGCTGTGGAACGACGACCTGCTGGCCCGGGTGGACGTGGACCCGGCGGCTCACGACGATGCCCGGCTGGAGACCCAGGTGGCGGAGTTCCTGGCCGACCTGCCCGCGGCCACCCGCAGAGCGGTGCACTACCTGGTGGTCACCGATCCGGTGCCGCTGCCGGTGCTGCTGGCGCTGGTGGGTGACGACGCTGTCGCCGACGCACGGCGTCACGGTCTGATCGACGTCGATGGCGAGCTGGTGCGGGCCGGGCACCCGTTGTTCGTCGACGCGGCCCGCGACGAACTGGGCGGACCGGATCTGCGCCGGATGCGCACCGAACTCGTGGAGCGGCTGGCCGCCGCCGGGCCGGGCGGGGTGGTCGACCGGCTGTGGATGGCCGTCCTGGCGGCCGAGAGCGACTTCGAGCTGCCGGGCGACGTCATGGCCGAGGCAGCGGCCGAGGCGCTGCGGCTGGGCGACCTCGACCTCAGCGAGCAGCTGGGCCGGGCGGCGGTCACCCCGGCCAGCGGGCTGGCCACCCGGCTCCCCCTGGCCTACGCGCTGGCCTGGCAGGGCCGCGGCCGCGACGCCGACGCCGTGCTGGCCGCGATCGATCCCGCCGGACTCAGCGAGGACGACCTGATGGAGTGGGCGCTGCCGCGGGCGGCGAACCAGTTCTGGATGCTGTCGGAGCCGGAACGCGCGACGGCGTTCCTGCGCACGGTGCGCGGCCGAGTGTCCGCGCCGGGCGCCCGCGCGACGGTCGATGCGCTGTCGGCGACCTTCGCGATGAACGCCGGGACGCCGGCCCGGGCGGTGGAGATCGCCACCGAGGTGTTGGCGACGCCCGAGGCCGACGGCACGGCGGTGGGCTGGGCGGCCTCGGCCGCCGCACTCGCCTGCGCCAGGCTCGGCCGGTTCGCCGAGGTGGACGCGATGGCCGAGCGGGCGCAGGCCGCAGACCATCCGGGTCTGTTGCGCTTCACCAGTGGCTTCGGCCAGACCACCGCGCTGCTGATGGCCGGCGAGCTGCAACGGGCCGCGGAGCTGGCGCGGGAGCTGGCCGATGACGCGCAGCTTCAGCAGCCGGGCCGGGCGATCGGCGAGGTGGTGCTCGCCGACGTGCTGATCGCCCAGGGTGACCTGGACACCGCCACCGAACTGCTGCGCCGCGCCACGGCGGAGCTGACACCGACCGGATACTCATGGGCGTCGCTGGCGTGGATGTTGTTGACCCAGGCCCTCGGTCAGCAGGGCGCGACGGTCGAGGCGGGAAAGACCCTGGCGCGCGCGGAGTCCCGGCACGGCCTCAAGTCGATGCTGTTCGCTCCGGAACTGATGCTGGCCCGCGCGTGGACGCACCACGCGCGCCGGGACGTGCACGCGGCGGTGGCGGCCGCGAGGGACGCGGCCAAGACGGCGGAGCGGGGCGGGCAGACGGCGATGGCGCTGCGGGCGCTGCTGGACGCGGTGCGGTTGGGCGACACGCGGGCGGCCGACACGCTCGCGCGGCTGGACGTGAGTTGCGTGTTCGGCAGGCTCACCCTCGAGTACGCGAAAGCTCTGACTGCAGGGGACCATTCGGCGTTGGACGCGGTCGCCGCAGATTTCGATGCGGTCGGGATGCGCGGCGCCGCGCGCGATGCGCGTCGTCAGGCGACGGCATCCCGTCCGTCGTAGGTTCGCGCTGCCCATCGAAATTGGTGCACATCGCGCCCATAGCTCGCGCTTAAGCTCGACACACCAGCCGAGCCAGGAGGTGCGTCGTGAGCAGTGAGCCGTTGTCCGTCGAAACCGGCGATCTGCGCGCGTTCTCACGTGCCCACGCCGACGTCGCCACCGACATCGCCCGGCTGGCCGAGCTCGCTCCCGACGCGGCCGGGGTGGCGTCGACGCACGGCACCATCGGATTCGGCATGCAGGCCGCGCTGAAGGAACTGCTCGGCGCGCGCCTGGGAAGCCTGCAGACGACCGCAGGCAGCGGCGACGCGATCGCGGAGATGTTGCGCACGGCGGCGCGCACGTACGACGGCGTGGACGACGACGGGGCACAGAGGATCCGAGCCGCCTGGGGCGACGGTCTGGACTTCCCGTTCCCGGACGTCACCACGGTCCCGGTGCCCGACGCGCCCGCTCCCCTGCCGGTTCCTGGCGGTCGCCCCCGCTGACCGTCACATTGGTGCGACGAGCAGTGACCGTGCGGCTTTAATATTGCTGCACGTCGCCGTCGAACCGAAAGAGTGACACATGTCAGGGTCGCTGTCCGTCCAACTGGGGAGCCTGCGCACCTACTCCCAGCAGCATGGAGACGTCGCCGATGCCGTCTCACAGGTCTCTGCGAACACCCCCGACATCTCCGCGGTCTCCACGACCTACGGCAACATCGCCTCGGGTGTGACGACTGCGCTCGGCGATCTGCTCGGCGCCCGCGGTGGCGCACTGACCTCGACGACGTCCAAGGCCCAGCAGCTGGCGGAGGGTCTGCTCAAATCGGCGGGCCTCTACGAACAGGGCGACCAGCAGGGCGCGGAGGCGATCAACGCCGCGGCGGGTTCGGCGGGATCGCCGTCGTCCGCGAACAGCGCATCGTCGGGTGCGGGTCAGATGCTCAGTCAGCTCAGCCAGCAGGCCGGCCAGCAGGTGAGTCAGCTTGCGCAGACGGCCGGTCAGGCCGTCGCCGGGCTCGGCCAGATCCCGGCGCAGGTGCTGCAGGGCGTGCAGGGCATCGTCGAGACGGCCACCGGCGCCGGAGCGCAGACCGCCGCCGCGGCGACCGGGCCGGCCGGCGGTGAGGCCGC
>NZ_JACKSJ010000161.1 GCF_025821665.1 [Mycobacterium] manitobense | reverse complement strand
CCACGGTGGTCACGCACGCCCGGCTGCGGCACGCTGCTCCGGCCCGGCTGCGCCGGGTTCGCCTGCGGGCAGCCGGATCCGGCTCGACGGCGGCCGAGGTGTTCGCCACCTACACCCGCGGCGAGCGAGTGCGCGCCATCGCCGCGCGCGTCGAACTCGTCGGACCCGACCGCTGGCAGCTGGTCGCGCTGCAGATCGGGTGAGGGCTCAGCCGCGACGGCGTGGGCGCGGCGCCTTGGCGCCCTTGGCCTGCTGACGGGCCGCCTCACGGCGTTCCCGTCGGGTGCCGCCGCCTCCGCCTCCGCCGCCGGCCGACGCGGCATGCCGCGCTCCGCCGTTGGACCGCTGCACCTCGGCCGAGCCGTCCTCTGCCGGGCCGACGTAGGTCAGCGGAGGCGCGTCGTTGTCGATCCCCTTGGCGCGCAACGCCGGTGCGGGCGGCCGCTCCTTGGTGGCCACGCCGCCCTCGCCTGCGCCGCGCGAGCCGTCCTCTGCCGGGCCGACGTAGGTCAGCGGAGGCGCGTCGTTGTCGATCCCCTTGGCGCGCAACGCCGGTGCGGGCGGCCGCTCCTTGGTGGCCACGCCGCCCTCGCCTGCGCCGCGCTCCTG
>NZ_JACKSJ010000160.1 GCF_025821665.1 [Mycobacterium] manitobense | reverse complement strand
GACCCGCGCGGACCCGGCCACGGTCCGGGCGGACCGCGCCCCGGGAACCCGGGCCCGACGAGGCCCGGCTCCGGCGAGGGGCCGGACGGCGACTGGGGGCACGGCCATCCCGGTCACCCGGGCTGGCCGGGTGGTCACGGTCCGACGCGGCCGACCAAACCCACGAAGCCGACCGAGCCGACGGGTTCCACCGAACCCACGGAGCCGACCGAGCCGACAGGATCCACCGAGCCCACGGAACCCTCCGGGACGACCGATCCGTCTGAGACCACGGACCCGTCGGAGACCACCGATCCGTCCGAGACGACGGACCCGTCGGAGACCACGGACCCGTCTGAGACGACGGACCCGTCGGAGACCACGGACCCGTCTGAGACGACGGACCCGTCTGAGACGACGGACCCGTCGGAGACCACGGACCCGTCGGAGACGACCACCGTCCGACCCACTTCGGACGGCTCCTCCGGCGGTGACGGCGGGTCGCAGGGCTCCGGGCAGCCCGAGCCGCCCGAAGAGGAGACCCCGCCGGTCGCCGAACCACAACCCGAGCCTCGCGTGCTCGACGCGGCGCCCGGCATCGGCGCCCTGGCCCAGGCACCGCTGGCGCCGATCGCCATGCCGATCATCGTTCCGCCGATCGTGGTGCCACCGGTCGTCGTGCCACCCCTCGTCGCTCCCCCGGGACTGGGCATGGGTGGCGGGCCCGGCGGCCCCGCAGGACCCCGTGGACCCAGCCCGAACTCGGGTCCGCGCGAGATGAACGCCGATCCACGCACGGGACGTCAGCCCGAGGCGCCGTTCCGCGGTGGAGATCCCGGGGTGCCGCCGGCGACATTCCGGGTCGGTTACGTGGAATACCTGCGAACTGCGGGTATCTCTCAGATCGCGGCGGTGGCGGTGCCGGGGGTCGCGGGGATTCTGTTGCTCACCGGCGCGGGGGGACTCGTCGGCTACCGCCAGGCCAAGGCAGGCCGAGCGGTACGCGGTGCCGGCACCGCACGGTTCATCGAATAGCCACGGACGCTCGCCGGAGACAAGGCGGCGGGCGCACAGGGATTGAGTCGAGAGGGGGTTCCATGCCTGCAACCCGTCGCGTGACGCGTGCAGTCAGTGCTGTGCTCGACCTTGCGCCCCGCAGGGGCGAGGTGTCGTTGACCCGCCTGGTGCAGGCCGTCAGCGAGGACCGCGGACGGCCCATCGAACTCAAGACCGCCGAGCTGCCCCCCGGTGTGTGCGGACAGTGGCGGCAGTACAGCGACCGCGACGTCTTCCTGCTGCAGAACGGCCTGCCGGCCTGGGATCGCACCCTCGCGCACGAACTCGGCCACCTCGTGCTCGGCCACGAGGGAATGCCGGTCGCCGAAGCGGCTCGCGCCACCGCCGAGGTCGCCAGTTCCGAACTGATCGGCTACATGCTCAACCAGCGCACCGGGTGCATGGGACCCAGCGGCGAGGATGCCGAACAGGAGGCCGAGGACTTCGCGGCCCTGCTGATCTACCGACTCGGACGACTGCCATCGGACCGCTCCTCAATTGTGCAGGTGCGGCTCGGAGAGGCGTTTGGTTGATCATCTGGGTGATCGCCGGGCTGCTGGGTCTGGCGACCGGACTTCGCATCGGATGGGCCCTGGTCAACAAGCAGTCCTTGGTCAGCACCGCGATGATCCTGGCGCTGGGCAGCCTCGGCCTGGTCGCCGCGCTCAACTGGCAGCCGCTCACCCTGCTGATCGACGACGTCGCGCACTGGCCGAACATCGCCATGGGTTTCAGTCAGGTGGCGCTGATCGCCTGTGCCGCCGGGAGTTCGGTGATGATCACCACGGTCGCCTCCGGGCGTAAGGCGTCGACCACCCGTCGGCTCGCCCTCGCGCAGTACGGCATCGCGACCGTCATCGCCCTGGTGAGCCTGGCCATGTTCTTCGCCGAGGGCAGGCAGCCCCAGATGGCCCCCGAGGAGTACCTCAAGAACAACCTCGGGTCGTCGTGGCTGCCGCCGCTGCTGTACGTCCTGCTCGCGCTGTCGCTGGTGTCCTGGGCCGGCATCCGGCACTCGAGCCGCAGCCGGCGGGGCCGGGCGCTGTTCGTGTTCACCGTCGGGATCCTGCTGATCATGCTGGCGAGCGGATTCTTCGTGGTGCGTGCCGCGGGCCGGTCGTCGATCGGTGTCGGCACCGCAGCGACCCTGCTCGGCTGCGCGATGGTGGTGGTGGCCGCCGGGTCCCTGTTGCCCAGCGTCGAGGACTGGTTCGGCGCCCGTCGCGAGTTGCGGACGATTCAGCCCATCCTCGCCGAACTCGGCCGTCGCCATCCCGACGTCGGGATCGGTGTGCGGCCGCGGGGCCCGTTGGTGTTCCGGGTGGCCGAGCGGATGTCGCTGATCTCCGATGCGCTGTTCCTCGAGGCCACCGTCGCGGCCAACACGCGGCACACCGTCGACGCCGCCGGAACCGAGACCGGTACGGCGGGGCGCCGCGGTGGGAGCCTCTCCGACGAGCCCGGCGACCGGGCCCGCTCAGTGGACGAACTGGATCTGTCCCAAGTGGATGCGCCGCAGGTGCCGCCGCGGGAGCAGGCCCGGGCCATCGCGGAATGGATTCACGCGGGTCGTGCCGGCGCCACCCGGCGAGGCCGGAAGTCGTTCCCGGGCCTTGGCTGGTTGCGGCAGCCGGAGTCGTATTCCGATCGAGAATGGATCCTCGCCATCGCCCAGGAGTACCGGGCGCTCGACAGCGCCGCCTCAGACACCGACGACTGACACGTCAGCCGTTACTTCGCCACGGTTCAAAAACCCCGGCGACGGGCTAACCGTCGAGATTCTCCCGGCGCCGCAGTTCGTCGACCTTCTGCGCGATGTCCTGCTGCGCCTCCGGGGACAGCCCCACGGTACGCGCCGCAATACGGCGGATGCCCTCGTCGCGCATGCTCGCGAGCCACGTCAGCTCCTTGTCGAGCTTCTCGTAGTACTCGTCGTCGGTGAAGTACGCCGGCTTGATCCGGAAGAAGTTGGCAAGGGCGGCCATGGTGGCCACCGATGGGTTCGTGCGGTTGCCCGAGCGGAGCTGGGACAGGTACGGCGCTGACATCGTGATGCCTTCGGCCTTCAGTGCGGCGATCACTTCGGCCGACGTGTGAGGGCCGCGTCCCGGCGGATAGACCGTGTCGAACAGCCGGTTCAGACGTGCGGCGAACGTCGTGCTCATCGAATTGACCTCCACATGCGTGACGACCGGCGGTATAGGCGGCGGTATTTGCTGACCATCGTAGCGACACTTGTCCCCTCAACCAAGTGCAAACCGCGGGAAAGTTAACTTGGCTTCAGTTCGACCCGAGTCGCCGATACGGCTACCAGCGACTTTGTGTTATGTCCGCACCCTGTCCAGATGGTGCTTCGAAGCAAATAATAACGGGTGCGTAGGCTCGGGTCAGTCGAACGTGAAACAGCAGCTCCGGCGGGAAACGCCGGGTGCCCGACAGGCAACCCGCGGGGTGCCGTCGACGGCGGATCCAAGCGTTTGCTGTGTTCGTTGTGACGTGGCCCACTCGGCTGCGGTCACGGCGAGGTCTCCCGCCGTGACCTGCACGAGCGCTTCTCGGCGCCGGTACGTGCGCTGACACGACCCCGCGGTAGCCGAACGGAATCAGGCCGATTCGGGCGACGATTCCAGCGGTACCGACGGCGCGGCGCCGTCGTCCGCACCGCTGCGGTGCCGGCGAACGGCGCGTACCCCCACGACGATCGCGACGGTGGCGGCCGCGCCCCCGGTGGCCACGAATGCCACCGCCCGCCAGCCCAGTGCGGCGTCGAAAAGCATCCACAGGCCGAAGAGCAGGAACAGCAGGCTTGCCAGGCCGTGCAGGAAGCCCTCGGGCAGGCGCTTGTGCAGCAGCGCCCCGACCACGATCGCGACGCCGTCGGCGAGCACCATGCCGATGGTCGCGCCGACCCACACGCCGACCGCATCGTTGTCGCTGGCGAGCGCGACCGTCGCCAGCATCGTCTTGTCGCCGAGCTCGGCCAGCACGAACGAGGAGATGATCGCGAACACCACGAACCTCGGCTCGGCCACGCGCACGTCGTCGTCACCGTCGTCGGTGCGGCCCTCCCGCCAGGTCCAGACCGCGAACATCAGGAACGCGATCGCCGCGGCGAAGGCGATGGGGCGTTCGGGGAGCGTCGTCCCCAGGAAGTGGCCGATGGTGACGGACAGGCCGTGGACGAGGCAGGCGGCGATCCCGACGCCGGTGAGCACCACCCACCACCGGTGCCGGAGCGCGTAGGTCATGGTGATCAGCTGCGACTTGTCGCCCAGTTCTGCGACGAACACGACCGCGAGGCTGAGGAGGGCGGCGGTGAGCACTGTGAGCACCTTTCGACACGCAGCCGGCGCGGCCGTTTGCCTACGGCCCGCCGTGCTTCCGGTCGAAGGTCTCGCCCACCGCGTGCTGCGGTTCGCCGGCCGGGCTTTCGCCAGTATGTCGACACGACGATTCGGGGCTACTCCCCTTCGCTGATGATTTCGACCCTAGCGGGCGCAATGCGGCGGCGCCAGCGCAGGACGGGATTTCGGGAAGCCGTACTTTCCGTTTCGAGTCTATGATCGAACGATTCGAAAAGCCTTATGCGGCAAGCAGCATCGCCAGGATCGCGGTATCGGGGTGGCTGATCGGGTCGACGCCGACCCGGCTCACCATCGACGTCACGGTGCCGTCGGACTCGGCTTCCACCCACGCGGCGCGGTGCTCGAGGCCGAGATGCGGCAGTCCCGGCAGGAGTACGCATCCGGACGCCGCGCCACTGCATTCGGGCAGCGACGGCATAGTCTCCGACGGCGGGTGCAGCATCAGCAGTGCCGGCGGCTGGCGATCGGCGAAAAACCCTGGCGGAACGGCAGATTCACCGACGACGGTGCCCTCGGCCAACACCAGGCCGACGGTGCCCGGTTCCGGTTCGTCCGGCAGCTCCTCCCGGACACCGAATATCGTTGTCGTGGAGAGTAACCCGGGTAATGAAGCGACTCGCACGGTGACCATCAGCAGTTGCGCCCACTCCTTGGTGGAGTCCGGCCACCGCCCCGACACCACGAAGCCCTTGAGCACGCCGGAAGAATGAAAGGGCGCGATCTCGATCGCCCTGCCTGACCCTGTCTCCATCTCGCCTCCGGGACATCGGTGTTCGGACATTACCCCGACTCGCCTGTGGGTCGATCCGTTCAGCATGCGTCAGCAACGGTCTGGCACGCAAGACGACACGAGTGCTAACGGCGAAGAGCCCGGAGAACAACAGGCGGGGCGCCGCGCGAATCGCGCGGCGCCCCTTCCGTGAAGCGTGTGATGACCGAAGCCGGCCCTGGCTCTAGCCGAGGATGAGCCCCTTGGCCGCACCCGTGGCGGTGGCGAACCGGTTCTGCACGTCGGCCCAGTTGACGACGTTCCAGAACGCCTTGACGTAGTCGGCCTTGACGTTCTTGTACTGCAGGTAGAACGCGTGCTCCCACATATCCACCTGCAGCAGCGGAATGATGCCGAGCGGGACGTTGGCCTGCTGGTCGTACAGCTGGAAGGTCAACAGGCGCTGGCCCAGCGTGTCGTAGCCGAGCACCGCCCACCCCGAACCCTGCAGGCCGTTGGCGGCGGCGGTGAACTGCGCCCGGAAGTTGTCGAACGAACCGAACGCGTCGTCGATGGCCGCGCCCAACTCGCCGGTCGGCTTGTCACCGCCGTTCGGGGACAGGTTCTTCCACCAGATGGTGTGGTTGACGTGGCCGCCGAGATGGAAGGCCAGGTTCTTCTCGTTCAGGAAGATCGCGGAGTGGTCACCGCTCGCACGGGCCTCCTCCAGCTTCGACAGCGCGTCGTTGGCGCCCTTCACATAGGTCGCGTGATGTTTGCTGTGGTGGAGCTCGTTGATCTGTCCGGAGATGTGCGGCTCCAGGGCTCCGTAGTCGTAATCGAGTTCGGGCAGGGTGTATTCGGCCACGAGTTTCCTTCCTCTTGCTGATCGATGAAGCTCGACATCCTCGGTATCAAGGTCAACATTGCTCCATCACTGCGCGCACCGCAAGGACGCGCGGCGCATCTACAGCAGTACCCGTCGGAGCCGACTTCAGAACAGGACGATGAAGGCGAGAATGCCCAGCAGCACCAACGCGATGGCGGCGGCGCGCATGCAGGCCATGAGTTGGCTGCGGTTGTAGACGTGGGTGGAAGTGTGCCATTCAGACGGTGGCATAGCCGATCCCGAGCCCATCGGATGCGATGCCATCAAACGCTCCTGACCAGCACAATCAATGTCCGCCCCCAGGTGAGATCTATCACAGAAACCATGTGTGACGCCGATCATAGCCCTTCGCGGGCCGACAGAAAAATCGGACCCGCAAACCTGCTGCGCGCCGGATCGAGGGGTCTTGGGATCTCCATGAGCCGATGTCGGTCTCCGCGTCCCCGCCGCCGGTGGCGTGAAGGCCGGTGACCGCTGGAATACCACCAGCTCGGCCGCGTCCCGTGCCACCACGGGAATGAGTTGC
>NZ_JACKSJ010000159.1 GCF_025821665.1 [Mycobacterium] manitobense | reverse complement strand
GCCCCCATGGCCGCGGCGCGGTCGCGGCGCTGCGGCACCGGATCGACTGCCAGGACTGTCGCCGCGCCCTGGAAGAGCGCGCTGCGCACGGCACACAGTCCGACGGCGCCGAGGCCGATGACGGCGACCGTGCCGCCGGCCGGGAAGTCGGCGCGCTGCGCCGCGGCCCAGCCGGTGGCCAGGTTGTCGGTGAGCAGCAGCGCCTGCTCGTCGTCGATGCCGTCGGGCACGGCGAGCAGCTGGAAGTCGGCGGCCGGGACGGCCAGCAGTTCGGACTGCGCGCCGCCGAGCACCCCGGCGCCGAAGATCTGCGGGCCGGAGTGACACCGGATCGGGTCGAGCGTCGCGCAACCCGCGCAGTGCCCGCAGCCGGCCACCGACGACACCAGCACCCGGTCGCCCACCCGGACCGTCCGGACGTCGGGGCCGATGTCGACGACGGTGCCCACGGCCTCGTGGCCGAGCGCCACCGGCTCGAACATCGGGTAGTCGCCCTCGTAGAAGTGCAGGTCGGATCCGCAGATGCCGGACGCGCTCACCGCGACCACCGCGCCGTCGGGCCCGGGCAGCACCGGGTCGGGCCGATCGTCCACGCGGATCGTCGCCGGCCCGTCGATGATCACGCTACGCATGGCGCGCCACCTCCGAACCCGCGGTGACCGGGGCCGACCGCAGCACGAAATCGTCCCAGACCGGCTCCCGGACCGCTGCGTGGTATTCGTGGAGCTTCCACGGGCTGACCGTATGGATCTCGCCGAACGAGTTCTTGAAATACGAGTGGGCGATCGAGGGATGTGCCCACACCGTCTGCCGGATCGCCTCCTGTGAGCGGCGCCGCCACTCGTCGGTGGCCTCCGGTGTCGGCTCCATCGAGTGCACGCCGTCGGCCAGCCTGGCCAGGCACTGCCCGATGTAGCGCATCTGCAGTTCCGAGTTGAGGATGAGGCTTCCGCCGTGGGCCAGGTGGGTGCCGGGACCGTAGGTGAGGAAGAAGTTGGGGAAGCCCGGCACGGTGATCCCGCGGTACGCATACGGCCGCTCACCCCACACCTCTCGCAGGTCGGCGCCGTCACGACCGGTGACGGTCATCGGCCACAGCACCTCGGTGGCGCGGAAGCCGGTGGCGTACACGATGACGTCGACCGGGTGCTCCTGCCCGTCCGCGGTGACGACACCGGTGGCGGTGATCCGTTCGATCGGTGTGCGGACCAGGTCGACGTGGTCGCGGCGCAGCGTCCGGATCCAGCTGCCGTTGTCCTGCAGGGTGCGCTTCCCGGTCGCCGGGTAGTCGGGGAGCAGCTTCTCCAGCAGCGCGGCGTCGCCGTCGACCTGGGTGGTGATCCAGTCGGTGAACATCAGCCGGGCCATCGCATTCATCTCGCTGACCGCGTGATCCTGCGGCGAGTAGCCGGGATCCACGCGCGCCGCGTCGAGGCCCTTGTCGGCGCCGGGCCACAGCACCAGGAAGCGGTACCAGCGGCTGTAGAAGGGCAGGTGCTCCATCGCCCACCGGGTGCCGTCGCCGACGCGGTCGTGGTACATCGGATTCGGGAACATCCACTGCGCGGTGCGCTGGAAGACCGTCAGGTGTGCGACGTCGTCGGCGATCGCGGGCGCGATCTGGAAGCCGCTGGCGCCCGCGCCGATCAGCGCGACCCGGCGGCCGGTCACCTCCGCGCCGTGGTCCCACGCGGCGGAGTGGAAGGCCGGGCCGGTGAACTCCGCCGCGCCGGGGATGTCGGGGATGTGCGGCCGGTTGAGCTGGCCGACGGCGCTGATGACGGCGCGAGCCGCCACCGTCGACGTGGCGCCGTCCGCCGCGCGCAGTGTCACCCGCCAGACACCGCCGTCGTCGTCCCACGCGGCGGAGACCACCTCGGTGCGCCACCGCACCTGCTCGGCGATGCCGTGCCGGGCCGCCACGTCGGCGAAGTACCGCCGCAGTTCGGGCTGCTCGGCGAAGTAGTGGCTCCACGCGTTGCTCGGTTCGAAGCTGTAGCAGTAGAAGTGGTTCGCCACGTCCACCCGCGCACCCGGGTAGGTGTTCTCCCACCACGTGCCGCCCGGGCCGGCGTTCTTCTCGATCACCGTGAACGGCAGGCCCGCCTGCTTGAGCCGGATCGCCGCCAGCAGGCCCGACTCGCCGCAGCCGATCACCAGCACCGGGACCTCCGATGCGGCGGCGGGGTCGAGCGCCTGCGGGCGGCGCGGATCGGTGCCGTCGAGGTCCAGTTCCTCGGACATCAGCGGGAGGTACTCCTCGCCGACCGGCTCGCAGGCGGCCCAGTCCATCATCCGCTTGACGACGCCGGGATCCAGCGGCGCCGGTTCGGGGCAGCCGCGGTCGCGGTAGTCGACGATCACCTCGAGTGCCACCGCTCTGGCCCTGGCCCGGTCCTCCTCGGACATGAAGCCCTGGATCTCGTTGAGGAACACACCGGCCTGCGCGAACTCGTCCAGGTAGCGGGTGTCACCGGTGATGTGCACCAGGCTGAGCAGCAGTGTCGGCACGCTGACGTCGACCAGTGCCGCGGCGATGTCCTCGGTGGAGGTGGTGAACGGGGTGCCGGCATACCGACTCCGCATGCAATGTCCTTCCCGGGCCTCGGCGAAATACGCTACGCGCCGTATCGTAACGGGGCGTGGCTCGGCCGGGGACCGGTTGAGACGCAATGCCTAGATCGGGTGCGTCAACCCGGGCAGGCAGTTGATGAACGGGATGCACGGCGGCCGCGGCGGCGCCGGCGGGCCGGGCGGCTGGCCGGCGATCATGACAGGCTCCGTCAACGGGGCGTTGGGGTCGAAGTAGAAGCTGTGACACACGTTCATGTCCCAGTCCGGGATCGGCTCCATCCCCGAACCGGGGCACCACAGCTGGCTGCACATGCCCTGGGCGTTGCACTGCATCGGCGGGCCCTCGGGCGGCGCGCAGGGCGGGGTGTTGGCGTTCGACGGCGAGCAGAAGGGCGCCGCGAGAGCAGTGCCTGCCGACGGCCCCACCATGGCGAAGGTGAGACCGCCCGTGACGGCTGCTGCGGCGGCGAATCCTGCGACCAGGCTTCGATTCATGACAGGTCCTTTCGGCGTGCCACGGGGTGGCAGGCGAGTGAGCCCATTACACGCCGGCGACGTGCCTACCGATCCCAACTTTGCCCGATCCGGCGGCCTGTCCAGCGCGGATGCCGACGCCGCGGCGTTGCCGTAGCGTGTTGGCCTGGCGCCGGGGTGTAACGGCGCCTTCCGGTGCAACGATGCACAGTGGTGTAGCGCAAAGACGCAGTGCACCAACGCAATCCGTCGTCCAGCTGTGCGGGGGCCAGTTCATGTGACGACGCCCACACCGACCCTTTAGGACCAGTGACAGGCCCCCGAGAGCACCTCAACGCAGAACTGCGCGCGCCCCGGGTACACCGGCGGACGGCGCTCAAGCTGCCTCCACTGCTGGCAGTGGGCGCGATGCTCACCCAGCCCCCGCGGGCGGGCGCCCAGGCCGGCAGGTGGCCCGCCGAGCGCGCGCACCGCTGGTACCGGGCGCAGGGCTGGCTCGTCGGCGCGAACTACGTCACCTCGAACGCGATCAATCAGCTGGAGATGTTCGGTGCGGCCACCTTCGACCCGCGGCGCATCGACGCCGAACTGCGCGCCGCCCGGCTGATCGGCTTCAACACCGCTCGGGTGTTCCTGCACGATCAGCTGTGGGTGCAGGACAAGGCGGGATTCCAGCGCCGGCTGTCACACTTCGTGACGATCGCGGCGCGCCACCGCATCAAGCCGCTCTTCGTCCTCTTCGACTCGTGCTGGGACCCGTTCCCCGCGGCAGGCCGCCAGCGCGGGCCGCGGCCCGGCGTGCACAACTCCGGCTGGGTGCAGAGCCCCGGCGCCGAGCGTCTCGGCGACCCCGGCTACCGGCGGGTGATGCGCGACTACGTCGTGGCGGTGCTGAGCCGGTACCGCAATGACGCCCGGGTGCTGGGCTGGGACCTCTGGAACGAGCCGGACAATCTGGCACCGCAGTACCACCTGGTCGAACGCAGGGACAAGCTCGATCTGGTCGCCGGGCTGCTACCGCAGGTGTTCGGATGGGCGCGGTCGGTGGACCCGGACCAGCCCCTGACGAGTGGTGTCTGGCAGGGCGAGTGGCGGGACCCGCTGCGCCGCAGCCCGATCGCGGCCATCCAGCTCGACAACTCCGACGTGATCAGCTTCCACAGCTACGACCACCCGGCCGGCTTCGAGGGCCGGATCGGCGAACTCGCGCCGCTCGGACGACCGATGCTGTGCACGGAGTACCTGGCCCGTTCGATGGGCAGCACCGTCGAAGGCATCCTGCCGATCGCCAAGCGGCACAACGTCGGCGCGTTCAACTGGGGTCTGGTGGCCGGGCGCAGCCAGACGATCTTCCCGTGGGATTCCTGGGAGCGTCCGTATCCGGCCGACCCGCCGGTGTGGTTCCACGACCTGCTGCACCCCGCGGGCCGGCCTTATCGGCATGACGAGATCAAGACGATCCGTGCGCTGACCGGCCGGCCGCGGCCGACCTGACGTCACTGCACCGTGGCCGGGTCGCCCTGCGGGGCGGGCAGGTTCAGCGCGTTCACCGCGAAGTCGGCGGCCTGTTCGGTCATCCCGTTGGACTTGTAGGAGCTGTGCGCGGCCCGGTCCAGCCCGCCCGGCGCGCACACCGGATCACCGGCGGCGCACAGCTGGAGCGTCTTCGGCGCATAGGCGTTGCCGATCGCGATCGGCGGTGCGCTGTGGTCGACGAGGCCCAGGAACCAGCTGTCGGGCAGACCGAAGAGCACCACCGCCGCGACGTGGGGAGCGACCGAGGCCGGTAGCGGTCCAGTGAGGCCGGAAGGCAGGACGACTCCCGCGGGCACGCTGTCCGAGGTGGTGTAGGCGGCCACCGCCGCGCCCTGGGAGTAGCCGCCGAGCACGATCCTGGTGTCCGGACAGGTCGCCGCGATCGCCTCGACCTTGGCCGCGGTGTCGGCGACGCCGCCGACGGCCGCCTGGAAATCGAGTGACGCGGGGTAGTCGACGCCATAGGCCTCGACGCTGCGCCCGGGCAGGCGGGCATCGAGCGCGTCGACGAACGCCTGACCCGTCGCCCCGACACCGGGCGCCTCGAACGTCCCGCGCGCGAACACCGCCTCGACGTCCGGGCAGGACGGATCGGCGGTGGCCACCCCGGCCGCCTGCGGTCCGAGCACGGCGGCGAGCACCGCCACCCCGACCGCGAGTCTGCGGAACAACGGCGGAACGGCGGTGACTTTCGATGCGGCGCTGGTGGTCATGGCCGTCCTTCCGACGGGGGGCTCTCGTGGTCGGCACAAGAGTCCCCCGCACGGGGGTGTCAGCACATCGGCGCTGGCACCCGTGACGGCTACCGGCTAGCAGGAAACTGCTAGCCCTGTGCCACCGTTTCCACGGGTTCGGATTCGCCGCCGGGCAGCTTGCCCACCGCGTAGTCGGCCGCCTCGTTCACCATGCCGTTCACGACGTAGGCACCGTGCGCGCCGTTGTTCCCGCCGCCCGGTGAGCACACGGGATCGTCGACGACGCACAGGTCGAGGGTCTTCGACACGTACCGCGAGCCGACGTTGATCGGCGGCGCGCCGGTGTAGATCATCTGCAGGAAACCGCTCGAGGGCTTACCGAACAGCGTCACCGCGGCGACGCGATCGGCCACCTCGGGCTCCATCGGTCCGCTCATCCCCGGCGGCGGTGTGTAGCCCTCGGGCACGGCGTCCTCGGTGATGTAGGCCGCCACCGCGGCGCCCTGGGAGTAGCCGCCGAGCACGATCTCGGTGTCCGGACAGTTCGCCGCCGTGGCGCGCACCCGGTTGCTGGCGTCGATGACGCCGTCCGCTGCCGTGGCGAAGTCCAGCGACGCCGGGTAGTTCACCGGGTAGACCTCGACCGACTTACCGGGCGTCTTCGCGCGCAGCGCATCAACGAAAGCCTGCCCGACGCCGCCCACGCCGGCCGGTTCGAACGTGCCCCGCGCGAAGATCACCTCCACGTCGGGACACGGCGCCGCGTTCGCCGGAGCGGCGACCACGACCGAACCCGCGACCGCCGTCACAGCGGGCACCAGGGCAGCGAACCAACGACCAACTCTTCTCATCCCGACCGCCTGATCTCGAAGTTGCCTAACTGCCGGTGCGCTCACGGTGTTTGCACCCCGGCCAACAGCAGGGCCGGCGCTGGCCCTCCTCCAGTTCTTCCCGGGTGCGCCGGATGCGGCGTTCCCGTGTCGTCTTCTGCTTGGCGTCCTCCACCCAGCAGATGAACTCGTTGCGTGCCAGCGGCGTGATGTCCTTCCACGCGGCGAGCGCGGTGGCGTCGTCGACCAATGCCGCGCGCAGGTCCGCGGGCAGCTCGTGCACCACCCCGCCGGGCACCCGCTGACTGCTCACCGACTCAGCGTAACCCCGTCCGCGCTCCAGGTCATGGCGTGGGAGTGCCACCGCGACAGCACGTTACGGGCCGACGATTTTATTCCCGATTCGGCCGGCGAATAGTCAGCGATTGTAGGGCTGCTCCTGGATCCAATTGAAGCCCCGTTCGACGAGTGGGAACGTCGCCGGATCCATCCGGGTGAACCACGCGTGGATGCGGTGACCCGCGAAATCCTCGCCGTCGATCACGATCCTGTCGGTGCTGCCCGCATCGGGCCACCAGTAGCTCAGGCGGATCGTCGCCGGTGTCTCCTCGTAGGACCCGAGTTCGATCCGGTTGGTCAGGTCGATGAAGTGGGTGCGCGCGTCGATGGTCCCGCCGAACACCTCGAACGAGTCGTCCATGTGCTGCACGGTCACCATCACCGGATCCGACATCAGGAACGGCCGGTCGAAGATCACCCGCCGCCAGCGCAATTCGTCGGTCAGCAACGGGTCGCGGCGGTAACCCTCGGCGGAGAACCCGTCGACCTGCCAGATGCCGTAGAGGTTCGGCGTCGGCCGGGTGAACTGTCGCCAGCCCTGCCCGCCGAACGCGGCCAGCAGCATCACCCCGACCAGCACCTGCGCCACCACGGCCGTGCGGTTCGCCCGGCGGCCGTCGAACAGGGGTGTCGCCTCGGCGGCTGCGACCGCACGGTCGGTGAACAGCGCCGCGAACAGCCGGCGCGCGTGGGGGGCGAGCAGGAACAGGCTCAGCAGCAGCAACTGCGACGACACCGACTTCAGCCGGATGTCGTAGGTCATGTTCAGGATGAACACCTGGGTGAGGTCGAACGCGCACACCAGCGCACCGGCAAGGGCCGTCCGCGGGAGCAGCAGGAGCAGCCCGCCGAGCACCTCGGCCGCGCCGAGCATCATCTGGTAGGGCTGCGAGATGCCGACCTGCGCCCACAGGGCACCCGTCGGACTGAAGTTCCCGTACGGCTCGACCAGCCGGTTCAGCACGAACGGCATCTGCGTCGGGATCACCTTCGCCATCCCGAAATAGAACATCGCCGCGGCGAGCATGAGCCGAAGGACCGTCCACACCCAGGTGTGCAGCCGGTCGTAGCGCCTGCGGCGCCGGTCGAGCACCGACCACACCGCCGTCGCCACCGCCGCCAGTGCGGCGATCAGGACGATCGCCGACCACTGGAAAGCGCTGTCACTGCCGACCTGGGCGCCCTGCACGTGCAGGCCGAGCAGATGGGTACCGGTCCACTCGATCGGCGGCCGCATCACCGTGACCGCTGCGCGCATCGCCGACCAGGGGCCCTCGATGCCGATACCCGCGAGCACCACCGGCACCAGACCGATGCCGAGCGCCAGGCCGAAAGCCCCGAAGTAGCAGCTGCCGAAGCGGAAGGCGAGCAGGGTCGGCAGGCTCCACGGCGGCCCCGGCGCACCGGGCTCGGCGACTCGGGAAGCGTGAGCCTCGCCGCCGGGGCTGTCCTCGACGTCGGGCTCGATCATGAATCTATAGTCAGGGCTGCGCTCGGGATCCGCGAGCGCTTTCTTGCCGACGGAGGTCGACAGTGACGTCAGCCGCGTACACCAGAGGACGGTCGCTGGCGATCGTCACGGCCGCCTACGTGGTGGCCGTCGCCGTCGCGGTGGCCTACCTGCTCTGGGGTCCCGGCACCGGCCGGCTCTGGCTGGACGCTCTCATCGCCGACGTGCTGGCCACCCTGGTGATCTTCGGGTTCAGCCGGATCTACCGGAACTCCAGCTTCTACGACGCCTTCTGGAGCGTGATCCCGCCTCTGCTGCTGACGTACTGGTGGATCGCGGCGCCGGCCCCCGACACGCTGCGGTGCGTCCTGGTGGCGATCGTCGTGGGGGTCTGGGCGATTCGGCTGACCGGTAACTGGGTCTACGCGTTTCCCGGTCTGCACCACGAGGACTGGCGCTATCCGATGTTCAAGGAGCGCGCCGGCCGGTGGGAATGGGCCGCCGACCTGTTCGCCATCCACCTCATCCCGACGATCCAGGTGTTCCTCGGCATGGTGCCGGTCTACGTCGCGGTGACCCGCCCGGGGCCGGGGCTGACCTGGCTGGCGTGGGCGGCGTTCGTCGTGGGTCTTGCGGCGGTCGCGCTCGAGTTCGCCGCCGATGCGCAGATGCACCGGTTCGTCGCGGCCCGGCGGCCCGGCGAGGTGATGGACCGCGGACTATGGAGCTGGTCGCGGCACCCGAACTACTTCGGCGAGTTCGCCTTCTGGGTGTCCCTCGCAATGTTCGGCATCGCCGCCGCCCCCGGCGACTGGTGGTGGCAGATCATCGGCGCCACGGCGATCCTCGCGATGTTCCTCGGCGCCAGCATCCCGATGATGGAGGAGCGCAGCCTGGCGAGGCGGCCCGACTACGCCGGCGTCGTCGAGCGAGTCTCCCGGTTCGTCCCGCGGCCGCCGCGCGAGCGATCCACGACCTGACCCTCCGCACCGCACGGCATGTGGCGTAGGTCACAATTCTCTCAGTCCTGTCACGAACGGGCGTCCGCCGGGATCTCGAGGACATCGCCCCCGGAACAGGAGACCCAGATGAGCGAGAACCGCATCCACGCCGTCGTCGTCGGCGGTGGCTACGCAGGAACCCTTGCCGCCAACCGTCTGCAGCAGCATCCCGATATCGACATCAGCCTCGTCAACGCCCGCCCCGAATTCGTCCAGCGGCTGCGGCTGCACCAGTTCGCCACCCGCACCGGCGACGCAACCGCCGACTACGGCACGCTGCTCGGCGAGAGGGTGAGGCTGGTCGTCGACAGCGCCACCCGCATCGACACCGCAGACCGCGTGGTGCGACTGGCATCGGGCGGTGCGCTGCGCTACGACTACCTCATCTACGCCGTCGGCAGCACCGCGGCGCTGCCGCCGTCGGTGCACGGAGCGGCCGAACATGCCTACGCCGTCGCAGAATTCGAGCACGCCACGCGACTGCGGGCCGCTCTCGACACCGTCGGGCCGAACGCTCCGGTGACCGTCGTCGGCGCGGGGCTGACGGGAATCGAGACCGCCGCCGAGCTCGCCGAGAGCGGTCACGCCGTCACACTCGTCGGCGGTGGGAGGCTGGCTCCGTCGTTCTCCGCACCGGCAAGGCGGTCGGTGGCGGCGTGGTTCGCCGACAACGGTGTGCGAGTGATCGAGTCGGCCGTCGTCACCGAGGTCCGGCGCGACGCCGTGGTCTTCGCCGACGGCACCGTGCACCCGAGCGCGATCACCGTGTGGACGGCCGGCTTCGGGGTGCCCGACCTTGCCGCGCGCAGCGGGCTGCGCACCGACCCGCTCGGCCGTCTGCTCACCGACGAGACACTGACCAGTGTGGACGACGACCGTGTGCTGGCGGCAGGGGACGCGGCCGCACCGTCGGGACGGCCACTGCGGATGAGTTGCTATGCCGCTGGGCCCACGGCGGCCACCGCCGCCGACACCGTGCTGCGCCGTATCGCCGGCGATCGGCCGGCGCCACTGAGCCTGATGTGGACGGTGACCAACGTCGGGCTGGGCCGGCGGGCCGCGGTGTTCCAGCCCACCCGCAGGAACGACACGCCGGTGAACTTCCACCTCGGCGGCGGGATCGGCAGCCGTGCCGCGGGGGCGGTGAAGGAGGCGGTCACCAGGGGCACGCTGTGGGGCCTGCGCCGCGAAGCGCGCAAGCCCGGTTCGACGGTGTGGCCGAAGGCCCGGACGCGACCCGAACTGGTGGATCCGCCGGTGCAGGCGGTGCCGTCGTGACCGACCACGCCGAGCGGTTCAGCCTGCTGCGGCCGCTGCTGTTCACCATCGCCTACCAGCTGCTCGGCTCGGCGACCGAAGCCGACGACGTGCTGCAGGACAGCTACCTGCGCTGGGCCGACGTCGACCTCGCGACGGTCCGCGACACGAAAGCCTATCTGGCGCAACTGGTCACACGCCAGGCACTCAAAGCGCTGCGGTCCGGTGCCCGTCGCCGCGAGGACTACGTCGGGCCGTGGCTGCCCGAGCCGCTGCTCCTCGACGACCGCGACGCGTCAACCGACGTGGTGCTCGCCGAATCGGTCTCGATGGCGATGCTCGTGCTGCTCGAGACGCTCACCCCCGACGAGCGGGCGGTGTTCGTGCTGCGCGATGTGTTCGACTTCGAGTACGGCGAGATCGCCGAAGCCGTAGGCAAATCCGAGGTCGCGGTGCGCCAGGTGGCGCACCGGGCGCGCGAACACGTGCGGGCACGCCGCAAGCGGTTCGACCGCGTCGACCCCGAGCAGACCACCAGGATCACCGAGCAGTTCCTCGCCGCGGCCACCACCGGCGACGTGGACGAACTGATGAGGCTGCTCGCGCCTGATGCCACCTGGACCGCCGACGGCGGCGGCCGGGTGGGCGCCGCCCGCAGGCCGATCACCGGCGCCGACCGGTTGGTGCCGCTCATCGTCGGCCCGTTCCGCCGTGGCTTGGCGACGCTTCGCACCGAGGTCATCACGGCGAACGGCGCACCCGCAGTCGCCGTCTACAGCGACGATCGGCTGGAGGCCGTGCTGGCCGTCGAGATCGTCGACGGCCGGATCACGAACCTCTACGCGATCGCCAACCCGGACAAGCTCTCGACGGTCACGACGGCGCGCACCATCAGCCGGTAGCGCGCCGCCGACGTCACGGATTCAGGTTGACCGTGTGGGTGCTCGACAGGTTGGTGCCCAGGTCGGCGCGTCTCGTGCTGACCACGTCCCAGGTGGATGTGCCGATCTTGTAACAGGATTCGAACCTGTCGTACGGATTGACGTACATCGTCGGACCGTTGGGGTCTCCCCACCAGGTGCCGTCGGTGGCCAGGGCGTAGAAGTACGCGTACCTGTTCGTCGTGTAGATGGCCGACTTCTTCTCACCGGGGGCGAGCACCCACCACCCCTTGGTCGCCCAGCCGCCGTACTGGCCACAGCCGTCCTGATCGCGTTTCATGACCGCCACCGAGACCGTGCGTCCGTAGTTGTTCCGGAATGCCAGATACATGGTCTCAGCCCCTCTGCTCGTCGATGACGTCTTCGGTCACGGCGCCGTCACCGGCGAGATCGCGCTTACGGTCCTGCCGGCCCGACGGCTGCTGGTCTTCCGATGTCTCATGTTCCGAGTCGGATTCGTCGTCGGCGGCGAAAGCCTCCGTCGGCGCCAACTGTTTTGTCCTGTCGTTCGTCATCTCTGTTCCCCCGCTTGTTGTGTCGGCACGGCTGGTGCCGGGCCGCAGGTCGAGTGTGCGCAGAATTCGTGGCGTTCACGTGGGTAGTCGACTACCCGAGTCCAGGGGTTCCGCGGTCCGAGACGTGTCGGACCCCTCTGCGATGATGGGTTCATGTCCTCGAGCGCAACGTCTTTCGCTCCTTCGGTGAGGCCGAAGGACCGGCTCGATGTGTTGTTCGACGAGATCGCGGAGTTGTGCGGTCAGCGCAATGCGATCGACGGGCGGCTGGTGGAGATCGTCGCCGAGATCGACCGCGACGGACTGTGGGGGATGACGGGCGCCAAGTCGGTGGCGGCGATGGTGGCGTGGAAGACCGGGTCGTCACCAAGGAACGCTGAAGTAGTCACCGCCGTCGCGCAGCGGTGGGAGGAACTGCCGCGCTGCACCGAACTCTTGCGCGACGGCCGGGTGTCACTCGATCAGGTCGGGGTGATCGCCGAGAAGGCCGGGCCGGGCTCTGATGCGCACTACGCCCAGTTGATCACCGCCGCGACGGTGAACCAGTTACGCACCGCGATCAAGCTCGAACCCCCACCCCCACCCCCACCCGACCCCAAGCCGGAACCCGCACCGTCCTACAGCAAGACCACCGACGACAAGGGCACCACCTACCGGATCTGGCTGCCGCGACTGGAGGCGGCCAAACTCGACGCCGCCGTCGAGTCACATCTCGACGGGATGGTCGCCGACTGGAAACGCGACCGCGCCGAGGGCGAGACCGAGACCGACGGCGACGGTCATGTCGATGTCGATGTCGATGACGATGACGGTGACGGCCACGGTGCATCCGAACAAACGCCGCCGATGCCCACGACGGTCGATGCGTTCATGAGTGTTGTCGAGGCCGGCTGGGACACCGAGGTTGCCCGCCGCCCACACGGACACCGCACCACCGTGATCGCCCACGTGGACGTCAAGGAAAGGGTGGCCTCGTTGCATCTGGGCCCGCTACTCACCGACGCCGAGCGCCAATTCCTGCTGTGCGACGCCACCTTCGAGGTCTGGCTGGAACGCCACGGACAACCCATCGGGTCCGGGCGCGACACCCGCCAGATCAGCCGCAAACTACGGCGGGCCCTCGAACACCGCGACCGCTGCTGCGTGGTCCCCGGATGCGGGGCCACCCGCGGTCTGCACGCCCACCACATCCGGCACTGGGAGGACGGTGGCGCCACCGATCTCGACAACCTGGTTCTGGTGTGCCCGTATCACCACCGGATGCACCACCGAGGCGGCATCACCATCACCGGCCCCGCCGACAAGCTGGTCGTGACCGATTCCAATGGGCGGCAGCTCAGTTCGGCGTCACTGGCCAGACCACCGACCACACCCCCACCCGATGTACCACCCTGTTCCGGGCCCACCGGCGAACGGGCCGACTGGTGGTGGTACGAGCCGTTCCAACCCCAACCACCACCGTCGGCCAACTAATCCATCCGCCCGGCGTCCACCAGCCGGATCACCGGGACGCCCTCCTCGTCGGACGCCTCGAGGTCGACCTCGACGTCGATGCCCCAGTCGCGGTCGCCCGCCGGGTCGTCGAGGATCTGCCGCACCCGCCAGACACCCGGCTGCCGGTCGATGATCAGCAGCGCCGGGCCGCGGGCGTCGGCGCCGATCCCCACGTCGGCGTGCTCGGCGAAATACTCCCGTCCGGCGTCGGCCCACCGTTCGGCGTGCCACCCTGACCCGGAGTCCAACTCGCCCAGCTCATTCCAGCGGCGGCGGGCGAACTGCTCCACCCGGCGGAACAGCGCGTTGCGGACCATCGCGGTGAACGCCCGCTCGTTGCCGGTCAGCGGGCGCGGCCGCACGGGCACCGCTGGGATCTCTGGGGCAGCTCCACCGTGCTGATCGGGACTGGTGAGCTGCTCCCACTCGTCGAGCAGGCTGGAGTCGACCTGGCGCACCAGTTCGGCGAGCCACTCGACGATGTCGGTGACCTCCTCGGTGCGCGCGGCCGCAGGCACCCCGGACCGCAGCGCCTTCACCGCGTCGGACAGGTAGCGCAGCACCGCGCCCTCGGACCGGGTGAGCTTGTAGGTGCTGACGAACTCACGGAAGCTCAGCCCGCGCTCCCACATCTCCCGCACGACGGACTTCGGCGACAGCGGTGAGTCCGCCGCCCACGGGTTCGTCTGCAGGTACACCTCATAGGTGTGCTGCAGCAGCTCTTCGAGCGGCCGCGGGTAGGTGACGTCGTCGAGCAGCTCGATCCGCTCGTCGTACTCGATGCCCTCGGCCTTCATCGCGGCCACCGCCTCGCCCCTGGCCTTGTTCAACTGCGCGGCCAGGATCTGACGCGGGTCCTCCAGCGTCGCCTCGATCACCGAGACGACATCGCGCGCATACGATTCCGACTCCGCGTCCAGCACATCGATGGCGGCGAGGGCGAAGGTAGACAGCGGCTGGTACAGCGCGAAGTCGCGCGGCAGGTCGACGGTCAACCGGTAGCGCCGCCCATCGGGTTCGGGGGCCTCGAGGCGTTCGACGACACCGGCCTGCAGCAGCGAGCGGGCGATGCCCACCGCCTCCCGGATGAGCTGGAGCTGGCGCTTGCGGGGCTCGTGGTTGTCGGTGAGCAGCCGCCGCATCGCGTCGAACGGGTCGCCGGGACGGTCGACGACGTCGAGGATCATCGCCGTCGACACCCGCATGTTGCTCGTCAGCTGCTCGGGCGCCGCCTCGACCAGTCGCGTCATGGTCTTCTCGCTCCACGGCACCATGCCCTCGGGCACCTTGCGCCGCACCAACTTACGGCGCTTCTTCGGGTCGTCGGCCACCTTGGCGAACTGTTTGAGGTTCTCCACCTCGTGCTCGGGGGCCTGCACCACCACGGTGCCCGCGGTGTCGTATCCGGCGCGGCCCGCCCGCCCGGCGATCTGGTGGAACTCGCGCGCATTGAGCAGCCGGGTGCGGATGCCGTCGTACTTCGACAGCGCGGAGAACACCACGGTGCGGATCGGCACGTTGATGCCGACGCCGAGGGTGTCGGTGCCGCAGATCACCTTCAGCAGCCCGGCCTGCGCGAGCTGTTCGACCAGCCGCCGGTACTTGGGCAGCATCCCGGCGTGGTGCACACCGATGCCGTGCCGCACCAGCCGCGACAGCGTGGCGCCGAACGCCGAGGAGAACCGGAACGCGCCGATCAGGTCGCGGATCGCCGCCTTCTCCTCCTTGGTGCTGACGTTGATGCTCATCAGCGCCTGCGCCCGTTCCAGCGCGGAGGCCTGCGTGAAGTGCACGACGTAGATCGGCGCCTGCCTGGTGTCGAGCAGGTCGCCGATGGTCTCGTGCATCGGCGTGGTGGCGTAGGAGTAGAACAGCGGGACCGGCCGCTCGGCGTGGGCCACCAGTGCCGTCGGCCGCCCGGTGCGGCGGGTGAGGTCCTCGCGCAGGAACGTGACGTCGCCGAGCGTGGCCGACATCAACAGGAACTGGGCGCGCGGCAACTCGAGCAGCGGCACCTGCCAGGCCCAGCCCCGGTCGGGATCGCCGTAGAAGTGGAACTCGTCCATCACCACCAGGCCGATCGCGGCGTCCGGCCCTTCCCGCAGTGCGATGTTCGCCAGCACCTCGGCCGTGCACGCGATGATCGGCGCGTCCGCATTGACCGCCGCGTCGCCGGTCAGCATGCCGACGTTCACCGCGCCGAACACCCCGCACAGTGCGAAGAACTTCTCGCTGACCAGCGCCTTGATCGGGGCGGTGTAGTAGGTGCGCCGCCCCGCCGCCAGCGCCGCGTACTGCGCGCCGGTGGCCACCAGCGACTTACCCGAACCGGTCGGCGTCGCCAGCACCACGTTGGCGCCGCTGACCAGTTCGATCAGCGCCTCCTCCTGCGCGGGGTACAACGCGGTGCCGTTCGCCTCGGCCCACGCGGCGAACGACGCGAAGAGTCCGTCGGCGTCGTCGCCCATCGCGCGCAGCGCCGACAGGTCGTCGGGGTCGTCGAGCAGGGGGGTGGGTGACATGGCCCCACCAGCGTGCCCGACGCGCATTTGGGATCGGTAACCGGCGCGGTGGGGTGGACTTGGCGGCATGACACGCACACACGCGCGCTTCGTCGGGTTCGCCGCGGCGCTCGCCGCCCTGGCGATGACCCCCGCCTGCTCCACGGACACGCCGCCGACGGCGCCGGGCACCGTGACCGTCACCACGACGGTCGCCGCGCCGACGAGCTCCGCACCGGCCCCGACGGTGACCGTCACGCCGACAGCGACGCCCACGGCCGCACCGCCGGCCCAGCAGTCCGACTGCGCCGTCAGCCCGGAGAACTGGCCGGTGCCACACGACGAGCCCTACGGCTTCGTCCCCGAGGAGTACCGCCTCTCGGTCACGATGAGCGGCATCCCCGCCGGCACGATCACACCCGGCGCGGCGCCTGCCGAGGTCGAGGTGACGGTGTGCAACGACACACCGGTCGACTACCCGTCCGTCGGCGTGGGGCTGGTGCTGGACAACTGCAGCTGCGCGCCGCTCCCGGGCATCGCGAAGGGAACCGTCGAGCGCTACGACGCGGCGGCCGGTTCCTGGGTGCCGGTACAGAGCCCCGCGGCGGGCCTCGGCATGGACCACCTCGGCCAGTTCACCGACCTCGGGGGCTTCCCGAAGGGCAGGGCCGTGACGCTGCGGTACCGGGTCGCGCTCGACGCGGCCATGGCCGACGGTGAGGGCGGGATCTCCGCGACCGCGGTCACCGCCGACGGGTCGCTGATCCAGATCGGTGACGCCAGGCGGCCGTTCACGGTCACGGCGGAGGGCTGAGGGTCGACTCGACATCCGGCGCGGCGGCGCCGGTCCAATCCGGTGGCGGACGCAGGCTCGCCAGCGCCAGACTGCTCAGTCCCATCAGCGTCATGGTGAGGATCAAGAACGGCCCGTAGCCCCCGTTGGCGTCGGAGATCGCCCCGGCCGCGAGCGGCCCGAACGCCGTGCCCAGCGAGAGCGCGGCCACCAGGCCGCCGAACAGGCCGCCGAAGTTCCGGACGCCGAAGTGCCGGGAGGCGAGATAGGCGATCACGTCGACCTCGGCGCCGAGGGTGAGGCCGAACAGCGCCGCCGCCACGGTCTGACTCACCGGATTCGTGCCGTCGAAGAGCAGCAACGCGCTTCCGACGATCGGCACCAGGTAGGCGCAGGCACCCACGACGCGTCCGGGGAAGCGGTCGAGCAGCACGCCGATTCCCAGCCGGCCCACGATCGAGAAGATCCCGACCAGCGCCGCCGTGCCCGCCGCGGCCAGCGGTTCGGTACCGGCATCACGCAGGATCGGCACCAGGTGCACGACGACGCCGAGGGTGGTGAACGCGAAGAGTCCTGCGGCGAGCAGGAGCCGGTAGAAAGTGGCCGACCGGAGTCCCTCGCGCATGGTGAGACCGGCCAGTGGCGGCGGCGGCGGCGTCGCGGCGGCGACGTCGACCGGTGGTGCCCGGCGTTCGTCCTGGGCGCCGCGGAAGAACAGTGCCACCACCAAGACCACCAGCGCACCCCACAGCAGACCGAGTCCGACGAACGCGCCGCGCCAGCCGTAGGCGGCGATGAAGGTGGTGGCCAGCGGCGGGAAGACCGCCGCGGCCAGGGAGCCGCCGGACAGCGTGACCGCGAAGGCCAGCCCGCGGGAGCTGTCGAACCGGCTGGCGACCGCGCTGGTCCACACCGTCGTCTGCACCCAGAACGAGGCGAAGGACAACACGGCCCACAGCAGGATCCAGTTGGCCAGCGATCCGGTGGCGCTGCCGAGCAGTGCGAACGCGGCGCCCACCAGCACCACACCGGTGATGCCGACGCGCCGCGGTCCCATCCGGTCGACCAGCAGACCGATGGGCAGCGCGGCGACGGCCGCGGCCATCCCGACGATCGTCAGCCCCAGCGACGCCTCGGCCCTGGACCAGCCGAACTCCTCCTGCAGCGGCGCCATGAACGCGCCGAGCGAGTAGACGTGCATGACGCCGATCGAGTAACCCAGGCCGGCGGCCGCGGGCAGCTTCCAGAAGCGCCGCCACTCCGTGACGCTCGCGCGGTCGAGACGGCTCATGGGCAGCGATGCTAAGCGATCGCCCAGCGTTGCGAGGCCGCCATCGGGGATTCGCGCCGCACTGCCATATGGTCGAGCGGTGACGATCCCCGGCCAGATCAGCTACGACGACGCGTTGCGGAACCGGATCGCGACGCACCTGGCCGGGCACGACCGCCGCACCGTCACCGACCCGACGAAACGGCACGCCGCCGTCGCCGTCGTGCTCGTCGACTCCGATCTCGGCGAGGACCGGGTGGACCCCGCGCCGGTGGACGACTGGATCGCCGGGCGGCCGATGCCCGAGGCCGGGCTCGACGGCCGCATGGTCGACGTGTCGGGTGGGGCGGCATTCCTGTTGTGCCGCAGGGCATCCCGGCTCAACACCCACGCCGCCCAGTGGGCGCTGCCCGGCGGTCGGCTGGATCCGGGGGAGACCGTGGTCGAGGCGGCGCTGCGCGAACTCGACGAAGAGGTCGGTGTCGGGCTGCCCGAGGAGAACGTGCTCGGCCTGCTCGACGACTACCCGACGCGGTCCGGCTACGTCATCACCCCGGTGGTGGTCTGGGGCGGCGGCAGGCTCGACCCGCGGCCGGCGCCCGACGAGGTGGTCGCCGTCTACCGGGTGGGCCTGCACCAGCTGCAGCGCGCCGACTCGCCACGGTTCATCACCATCCCGGAGAGCCCGCGGCCCGTCGTGCAGATCCCGCTGGGCAACGACCTCATCCACGCCCCCACCGGCGCGGTGCTGCTGCAGCTGCGGTGGCTCGGGCTCGAAGGCCACCACGACCCGGTCGACGAACTCGAACAACCGGTGTTCGCCTGGACGTAGATGGGGTAGACACAGCGCCATGTCGGTGCTCGTTCCCGGTGAGACGTGCTGGCGGGTGGAGCGTGCGGAACGGTTCGCCTGCATCGTCGACGCCGCCGACTACTTCCACCACGCGAAGACCGCGATGCTGCGCGCGCGACACCGGATCGTGCTGATCGGCTGGGACTTCGACACCCGGATGACCTTCGAGCGCGGCGGCAAGCGGATCGCCGGGCCGAACCAGCTGGGCGCCTTCCTGCGGTGGATCTCCCGGCGCAGGCCGGACCTCGAGGTCCACGTGCTCAAGTCGAACCTCAACATGTTCCCTGCGCTGCAAGGCATCTGGCAGGGCATGACCCCGGTGGTGGTGAAGAACTGGCTCAGCAAGGAGCGGCTGCAGTTCGCGATCGACGGCGCCCACCCCACCGGTTCGGTGCACCACCAGAAGGTGCTCGTCATCGACGACGCCATCGCCTTCTGCGGCGGGATCGACCTCACCCTCGACCGCTGGGACACCCCCGACCACGAGCACAACAGCCGGTTCCGCCGCGCCCTTGGCCGCAACTACGGCCCCCGGCACGAGGTCGCCGTCGCCGTGGACGGCGACGCCGCACGGGCGCTCGGCGAGCTGGCCCGCGACCGCTGGCGCGCCGCGACCGGCCGCCGACTGGAACCCGTGCACGCCGCCCACACGGCGTGGCCGCGCAGCCTCCACCCCACCCTGACCGACATCGACGTCGGCATCGCCCGCACGCTGCCCGCGCTGGAGAACCAGACCGAGGTGCGGGAAGTGGAGGCGCTGAACCTCGAGGCGATCGCCACCGCCCGGGACACCATCTACCTGGAGAACCAGTACCTCGCCTCCCGGACACTCGTCGAGGCGCTCGCCGCCCGGCTGCGCGAAGCCGAGGGACCCGACGTCGTCGCCGTGATGCCCCGGCAATCGGAGAGCCGACTCGAGCAGACGGCGATGGACAGCGCCAGGCAGCGGCTGCTGCACGTGCTCTGGTCGGCCGACGAGCACGGCCGGTTCGGCATCTACTGGCCGGTGACCGACGGCGGCAGCCCGGTCTACGTGCACTCCAAGGTCATGGTGATCGACGACCGGCTGCTGCGCGTCGGCTCCTCGAACCTCAACAACCGGTCGATGGGGTTCGACAGCGAATGCGACGTGGCCATCGAGGCCGGCGCAGAAGCGGCCGACGGCAGCGGTCAGGACGACGTCCGCGCGACCATCGTCGCGGTGCGGCACCGGCTGATCAGCGAGCACCTCGGGGTGTCGGCGGGCGAGTTCGAGCGGACGCTGGCGCGCCGGGGCTCGTTCCTGCAGGCGGTCGAGGAGTTGCGCGGGCACGGCAGGACCCTGCGGGTGTTCACCGAGGAGACGGTGGCCGGCGAGGCCGGTCCGCTCGCCGAGAACGACCTGATGGATCCCGACCGCGTGCCCGCCTCGCTGACCCGGAGCCTGCAGCGGTTCCTCACCGGGTTGCGGGGGGAGTGACCGCGCGGTCGCGCCTGCGCACCAGCGCGACGGCGAACGGCACCGCGACCAGTCCCATCAGCAGCCCGCCGGTGACCGCCGAGCCGGGCAGCCCGAAGAACACCGCGTGGGCGAGCACCGAGGAGAAGTACACCCACAGGTACAGCGCCGCCGCCGGGCCCGACGGCCGGTCCTCGCGGCGCAGCAGCGCGTGCAGCGCCGCCACCACCAGCGCCGACACCAGCAGCCAGCCCGCGTAATTGGTCAGCGGTATTCCCGGGACCAGCGGCAGACCGGGATCCGGGTGGAACCACGTCCAGTGGCCGGCATCGACCATCTGCGGGTCGAGGAACACATCCCACACCGTCAGCGCCACCGCACCGACCGCGACGACGGCGGGGCCGCGCACCGCGAGCGTGCGGGCCACCACCAGCGCGGGCCAGGCCATCATCACCCAGGCCATCGGCACCACCAGCGGGACGCCGAGCACCTCGGCGCCGAGGGTGCCGGTGTAGGCGTACGGCCCGAACGGCAGGCCGGTGGCCACCCCGACCGCCTCCGCGAGCAGTCCGCCGCCACCGGCGACCGCGATCAGCACCGCGGCCCCGACGGCGCCGTGCAGCCGCGCGACGTCGGCGACGGCGGCGAGGAAGAAGACCATCACACTCGTGACCGTGACCTCGGTGCGCCACGTCTCGGGCGTCAACGGGTAGGCGATCTGCACGAGGACCGCGGCGGCGACGAGCGCCCACACCAGGCGGTCCGCGGGGATCCGCACCCGCGCTCCGAGCAGGGGGCCGGCCAACGCCACGCAATACCTCCGCTGGTCGACGGTTCCGTAGAGTTTGCAGGTGCCCGCTGCTCGCCTGACCGAAACTCTACGGGCACTCGTCACCGCCGGATCGGCGCTGGCCGCCGCCGGGACCGCGCATGCGGTGCTGAACCTGCGGCTGCTGCGGCGCCCGCCCGACGTTCCGCCGGAGGTGACCGCCCCGGTGTCGGTGCTGGTGCCGGCGCGCGACGAGGCGCACCGCATCGCGCCGACGATCCGCTCGCTGCTCGCCCAGCGCGGCCTGGCCGACGCCGAGATCCTGGTCCTCGACGACGGCTCCACCGACGGCACCGCCGACGTGGTGCGGCGGCTGGCCGGGCCCGACCCGCGGTTGCGGGTGCTGACCGGCGCCCCGCCCCCGCCCGGATTCCTGGGTAAACCGCACGCGTGCGCGCAACTGGCGGCCGCGGCCCGCGGCGAGGTCCTGGTGTACATCGACGCGGACGTGGTGCTCGCCCCGCATGCCGTCGCCGCCGCGGTGGCGCTGCTACGGGGACCGCGGCCGCTGGACCTGCTCAGCCCGTGGCCGCGACAGGTCGCGGCGGGGGTGGCAGGCAGGCTCGTGCAGCCGCTGCTGGCATGGTCGTGGCTGACCACCTTGCCCCTGCGGATCGCCGAGCGGTCCGCGCGGCCGTCGATGGCGGCGGCCAACGGGCAGTTCCTGCTGGTGGAGGCCGCCGCCCTGAAACGGGCAGGCGGTTGGCAGGCGGTGTCGGGCGCCGTCCTCGACGACATCGGCCTGGCCCGCGCGGTGCGCGCTGCCGGCGGCCGGACCGGCATCGCCGACGGGTCGGCGCTGGCGACCTGCCACATGTACGCCACCGGACGCGAACTGCGGGAGGGGTACCGCAAGTCGCTGTGGGCGGCGTTCGGATCACCGGCGGGGGCCGTCGCCGTCGCAGCGGCACTGACGGTGGTCTACGTCCTGCCCGCGGCCGCCGCGCTGACGGGCTCGCGCATCGGCGCGCTCGGCTACGGCGCCGCGGTCACCGGGCGCGCCCTCGCGGTGCGGTGGGGCGGCAGACCGGTGGACGCGTTCGCCCACCCGCTGTCGGTGCTCGCCCTGCTGGGGTTGCTGGCGTCGTCCTGGACCGGCCGGGCGACGGGATCGCTGAGCTGGAAGGGCCGGCCGGTATGAGCCGCATCGTCGTCGTCGGCGCGGGCCTTGGCGGACTGGCCGCCGCCGCCCGCCTCGCCGCGGCAGGGCACCGGGTCACGGTGTTCGAGAGCGCCCCGGCCGTCGGCGGCAAGCTCGGCGTCGTGTCGCGCGACGGCTTCACCTTCGACACCGGCCCGTCGCTGCTCACCGTGCCCGACGTGCTGGAGCAGCTGTTCGCCGACACCGGCGGTCCGGCCGACCTGCCGCTCACCCGCGTCGACCCGGCCTGCGCGTACACCTTCGGCGACGGCACCACCCTTGCGCTGCCGCACGCCGCGGCCGACGTGCCCGCGGCGTTCGACGGCGCCCTCGGCCAGGGTGCGGGCGAGGACTGGCGGCGGCTGCACGAGCGGTCGCGGCGGCTGTGGGAACTGGTCGGCGAGCCGGTGCTGCGCCGGCCGATCTCGCTGCCCGCGCTGGCCCGGATGAGCGCACGGCCGGCGGATCTGCGGGCGGTGGCGCCGTGGCAGACGATCGACGGCCTCGGCCGCCGCATGCTGCCCGACCCGCGAATGCGGATGTGGTTCAACAGGTATGCCACCTACTCCGGTTCCGACCCGCGCCGCACGCCCGCGGTGCTCGGGGTGACGGCGTTCGTGGAGCAGGAGTTCGGCGCCTGGTACGTGCCCGGCGGGCTGCGCCGCATCGTCGACGCCGTCGAGAAGCGCTGCGGTGACCTCGGCGTCGAGATCCGCACCGGCACAACGGTCGACGAGGTGCTGGTGTCCGGCGGCCGGGCCCGCGGCGTGCGGGCCGCCGGGGCCGAGGTCGCCGCCGACGCCGTGGTGAGCAACGCCGACGCGACGGTGCTCTACGACCGGCTGCTGCCGGCCGACGCCGCAGCGACCATGCGGCGGCGGGTACGTCGGCACACCCGGTCGATGGCCGGATTCGTCCTGCTGCTCGGCCTTTCGGGACGCCGACCGGGCGCCGCGCACCGGGTGTACTTCCCGCGGGACTACGACGCGGAGTTCGACGCGATCTTCGGCCGCGTGCCGCGACCGGTCGCCGATCCGACGGTGTACGTACACGCCCCCGACGACCCCGCGCTGCGCCCGGACGACGATTCGGAGGGCTGGTTCGTGCTGGTCAACGCGCCCGCCCACGACCCGGGCCGCGGCGTCGACTGGGACGAACCGGGCCTGCGCGAGCGCTACGCCGACCGCGTGCTCGACGTGCTGGCCGACCGCGGCGCCGGCGTCCGCGACCGCATCCGGTTCGTCGAGGCCTCGAGGCCCGCCGATCTGGAACGCCGCACCGGCGCACCGGGCGGGGCGATCTACGGCTCGGCGTCGCACGGCCCGCGGGCGGCGCTGCGGCGGCCGGCCAACCGCAGCCCGCTGCCCGGCCTCTATCTCGTTGGCGGCTCCGCGCACCCCGGCGGCGGCATCCCCCTGGTGCTGATGTCGGCCGAGATCGTCGCCGGCCTCATCGGGCGGGCGGGAACTCCGGCGGCATCGACCGGCGCACCCCGACCACCAGCTGGACGAGCCCGACGGCTCCCGCGGCGGTCCACGTGACCGCCATCAGCAGGCCCCACCCCCAGCCGAGCGGCGGCACGCCGGCGGGGAACGCCGCAGCGCCCGCCGCCGCCAGCCCGACCACGATCAGCCGGGTCGGCCGTTCGGCGACGGTGACGGTCCCGACGCCGGGCATGCCGACGGCCTGCGCCCGCGCCCGCAGGTACTCGAGCAGGAACATCAGCGCCAGCGCGGACGCCACCCACGCGTGCGGTGCGCCGAGCACCAGCAGCACGCCGCCGAGCAGCAGATCGCCGATGCGGTCGGCCATCGCGTCGACCACCGCGCCGAGCGGGCGGGCCCGGCCGGTGCGCAGCGCGACCGCGCCG
>NZ_JACKSJ010000158.1 GCF_025821665.1 [Mycobacterium] manitobense | reverse complement strand
CGCCGCGGTCGGCGCGGGAGGCCGCCGAGAACGATCTGTCCTCGGCGCTGGCGATGGTCGACCCGGCGGCGGTGCCCGTCCCGCTGCTCGCCGAGCTGGCCGATGCCGAGGCCCGAGTGCTGCTGGCGCGGCGGTTCCACAACGACGCGGTGCGCGACACGCTGGCACTGCGGGAGCGGGCCGCGGTGCGCCTGCTGCGGCTCGGCGGCACGGCTGCGCTGCCGACGTACTTCGAGATCGCCGAACGCGCGGAGGCGTCGGACGACGATCCTGGGCCGGTCAGCCGCCGCACGTCGGCGCGCGTGGTGCTGCTCGACGAGTCGGGCGCGGTGCTGCTGTTCTGCGGCTCCGATCCCGCTTCGGCCGACACCGACCCGCCCCGGTGGTGGTTCACCATCGGTGGCGCGGTGCAGCCGGGTGAGGAACTTCCCGACGCCGCGGCGCGGGAGGTGTTCGAGGAGACGGGACTGCGCATCGACCGGTCGCAGCTGATCGGGCCGGTGTGGCACCGGGAGGCGACCATCGACTTCAACGGTTCGGTGGTGCGCAGCATCGAGTTGTTCTTCGTGCACCGCACTCGGCGGTTCGAGGTGTCGGCGGCAGGCCGGACGGAGCTCGAGCGCCGCTACATTCACGGCCACCGCTGGTGCGATGCGACAATGATCGGAGAACTGGTCGCCGCCGGCGAGGCGGTGTATCCGCGGCAGCTCGGCGAGCTGCTGGTGGAGGCGAACGAACTGGCGGACGGGTCCGGCCATCGCGAGTTGCAATCGATCCGCTGAACTGCGGATCTAATCGATTTGGCAGCTCGTTTAGACTGGATCAGTAGCGCTTGGAGGAGATGACGATGGAAACCGCACCTAACGGGTCGACCAACGGATCCGCGCAGACGGGTACCGCCCGCGTCAAACGCGGCATGGCCGAGATGCTCAAGGGCGGCGTGATCATGGATGTGGTCACCCCCGAGCAGGCGCGTATCGCCGAGGCCGCCGGCGCGGTCGCGGTGATGGCGCTCGAGCGGGTGCCCGCCGACATCCGGGCCCAGGGCGGCGTCTCGCGGATGAGCGACCCCGACATGATCGAGGGCATCATCGACGCCGTCACGATTCCGGTGATGGCCAAGGCCCGGATCGGCCACTTCGTCGAGGCGCAGATCCTGCAGAGCCTGGGCGTCGACTACATCGACGAGTCCGAGGTGCTCACCCCGGCCGACTACACCAACCACATCGACAAGTGGAAGTTCACCGTGCCGTTCGTCTGCGGCGCCACCAACCTCGGCGAGGCGCTGCGGCGGCTGACCGAGGGCGCGGCGATGATCCGCTCCAAGGGTGAGGCCGGCACCGGTGACGTCTCCAACGCCACCACCCACATGCGCAAGATCGGCGGCGAGATCCGCCGGCTGACGTCGCTGTCGCCCGACGAGCTGTTCGTGGCCGCCAAGGAACTGCAGGCGCCCTACGAGCTGGTCGCCGAGGTGGCGCGGGCGGGCAAGCTGCCGGTCACGCTGTTCACCGCGGGCGGCATCGCGACCCCGGCCGATGCGGCGATGATGATGCAGCTCGGCGCCGAGGGTGTGTTCGTCGGATCGGGCATCTTCAAGTCGGGCAACCCGGTGGAGCGCGCGGCCGCGATCGTCAAGGCCACCACGTTCTACGACGACCCCGACGTGCTGGCGAAGGTGTCGCGCGGGCTGGGCGAGGCCATGGTCGGCATCAACGTCGAGGACATCGCGCAGCCGCACCGGCTGGCCGAACGCGGCTGGTAGAGCGCACAAGTGGCGATCGAGGAGATCCTCGACCTCGAGCAGATCGAGGTCAACATCTACCGCGGCGGCGTGTTCAGTCCCGAGTCGGGATTCCTGCAGCGCACATTCGGCGGACACGTCGCCGGCCAGTCGCTGGTCTCCGCCGTGCGGACCGTCGACCCCAGGTTCCAGGTGCACTCGCTGCACGGGTACTTCCTGCGCGGCGGTGACGCCCGGGCGCCCTCGGTCTACTCGGTCGAGCGCCTGCGCGACGGCGGGTCGTTCTGCACCCGGCGGGTGACCGCGATCCAGCACGGCGAGACGATCTTCTCGATGTCGGCGTCGTTCCAGACCGACCAGAGCGGCATCGAACACCAGGACGCCATGCCCGCTGCGCCGCCGCCCGACGACATCCCGGATTTCAAGTCGGCCAGCAAGGTCTTCGACGACGCAGGCTTCCGGCAGTTCGACGAGTGGGACGTGCGCATCGTGCCGCGCGATCAGGTGCCGCTGCTGCCGGGTAAGGCCTCGCAGCAACAGGTCTGGTTCCGGCACCGCGACCCGCTGCCCGACGATCCGGTACTGCACATCTGCGCGTTGGCCTACCTGAGCGATCTCACGCTGCTGGGGTCGGCGCAGGTGAACCATCCCGACGAGCGCAAGCACCTGATGATCGCCTCGCTGGACCATGCGATGTGGTTCATGCGGCCGTTCCGCGCCGACGAGTGGCTGCTCTACGACCAGTCGTCGCCGTCGGCGTGCGGTGGTCGCGCGCTGACGCAGGGCAAGTTGTTCAACCGCTACGGCGAGATGGTCGCGGCGGTGATGCAGGAGGGGTTGACCCGCTTCAAGCGCGACTATTCGCCGGCGGGGGAGTGAGCGCCCGCATCGGGGTGCTCGCGCTGCAGGGCGACACCCGCGAGCATCTGGCGGCGTTGCACGAAGCCGGCGCCGAGGCGGTGACGGTGCGGCGCCGCGGCGAACTCGAGTCGGTTGACGCGCTGGTGATCCCCGGCGGGGAGTCCACCACGATGAGTCTGCTGCTGCGTGAACTCGACCTGCTCGATCCGCTGCGCGCCCGCCTCGCCGACGGCATGCCGGCCTACGGCTCGTGTGCGGGGATGATTCTGCTGGCCACCGAGATCCTCGACGCGGGTGCGGCGGGCAGGCAGGCCGACCCGCTGAAGGCGATCGACATCACGGTGCGGCGCAACGCTTTCGGGCGTCAGGTGGACTCGTTCGAAGGCGACATCGACTTCACCGGCCTCGACGGGTCGGTGCACGCGGTGTTCATCCGGGCGCCGTGGGTGGAACGGGTCGGACCCGACGTCGAGATCCTCGCCACGGCGGCCGGACATCCGGTGGCGGTGCGGCAGGGTCCGGTGCTGGCGACGGCGTTCCATCCGGAGATCACCGGCGACCGCCGCGTGCACAAGCTCTTCGTCGACTCCCTCTAAGACGCGATTTCGGCGCGCTTTCGATCGCTGCCCGATCGAAAGCGCGCCGAAATCACTCAAGAAGCGGGCAGGACGTGATCGGCGACCTTGTCGGTGGACAGGCACAGCGAGCAGACGAAGGCGTCGTGCGTCGCGCACTTCATCATGTCCGGCCGCTCGTAATCATGATGGCAGACATGGCATTTGAGGTGCTCGCCGGACGGGTTGCCCAGCTCGTCGTACATCGGCAGGTCGATGCCGTCGTCGGTGCGCCGCAGGTAGTACTTGCCCTTGGTCGCGACGGCGAGGATCGGCGGCAGCACCAGTCCGAGCACCATCGCCACCAGCGGTGAGTACGGCCGGATCGCTTCGCCCAGCACCCCGAAGAACGTCAGCAGTGACACCCCGGCGGCGACGAACAGCGAGACGAAGCCGACCGGGTTGACGGCGTACAGCATGCCGCGGCGGAACTCGGGCTGCAGCGGCGAGAGCTTCAGCAGGTACTTGTTGAACACGATATCCGAGGCCACCACGACGACCCAGGCGATGCCGCAGTTGGCGTAGAACCCGAGGATCGAGTTCAGGAACGCGAACATGTTGGCTTCCATCAGGATCAGCGCGATCACCAGGTTGAACGCCAGGAACACCAGCCGGCCCGGGTAGTGCTTGGTGACGCGGGTGAACGAGTTGGTCCACGCCAGCGAACCGGAGTAGGCGTTGGTCACGTTGATCTTCACCTGGCTGATCACCACCAGGATCACCGCGAGGGTCATGGCCAGCCACGGCGGCAGGAAGTTCCGGTAGATCTCCAGGAACTGGTGCACCGGCTCGTTGGCGTTCGCCACGACGCCGTCGAAGACGTTGGCGATCAGGTACACCGCCAGGAACAGGCCGACAACCTGCTTGATGGCGCCGAAGATCACCCAGCCGGGTCCGGCGAGGAACATCCAGGTCCACCAGCTGCGGCTGTTCTCCGGTGTGCGGGGAGGCATGAATCGCAGGTAGTCGATCTGCTCGGCGATCTGAACGATCAGCGACAGACACACCCCTGCGGCCAGCAGCGTCATCCCGAGGTCGAAGCCGCCGGTGCCGCTCTCACCCTGGTAGGCGAAGAAGTCGCCGACCGATTCGGGATGGCTGACCACGAGGTAGACGAACGGCGCGACCATCAGCACCAGCCACAGCGGGGTGGTCCAGACCTGAAGTGTCGACAGGACTTTCATGCCGTAGATCACCAGCGGGAAGATGATGACGGTGGACAGCGCATAACCGGCCCACAGCGGGATGCCGAGACCGAGTTCGAGACCCTGGGCCATGATCGAGCCCTCGAGCGCGAAGAATATGAAGGTGAACGTCGCGAAGATGACGTTGGTGACCACCGAGCCGTAGTAGCCGAATCCGCTGCCGCGGGTGATCAGGTCGAGGTCGATGTTGTAGCGCGCCGCGTAGTACGCCACCGGGAATCCGGTCACCATCACGACGACCGCGAAGATCAGGATCCCCCAGAGCGCGTTGGTGGTTCCGTAGGCGATGCCGATGTTGGCGCCGATCGCGAAGTCCGCGAGATAGGCGATGCCGCCGAGGGCCGAGATGCCCACCACCCGGGTGGACCACTTGCGGTAGCTGCGCGGCGCGAAGCGCAGCGTGTAGTCCTCCAGCGTTTCCTTGGTGGCAGTCATGGTGTCGAGGTCGGCCTCGACCGCCTCGTTGCGCCGCACCTCGTCGCTGAGCTCTTGGGTCATTCGGCAAAATTAGGGCGACTTTGTTTCCGGTCTGTGACGGTGATGTTCCGTCTGCAGCAAACCGTGCCGCCGGCGCCGCCGGCCCGGGGTCAGCGGATCGGCAGACCGGTGACCGCCCGCCCGATCACCAGCCGCTGGATCTCGCTGGTGCCTTCGAAGATCGTGAAGATCTTGGCGTCGCGGTGCATGCGCTCCACCGGGTAGTCGCGGGTGTAGCCGTTGCCGCCGAGGATCTGGATCGCCTCGTCGGTGACGTAGACCGCGGTCTCGCTGGCGACCAGCTTGGCCATCGACCCCTCGGCGTTGTCGAACGTCTTGCCGTTGCGTGCCATCCACCCGGCGCGGTAGACCAGCAGGCGCGCCGCGTCGATACGGGCTTTCATGTCGGCGAGCTTGAACGCGATCGCCTGGAACTCACCGATCTTGCGGCCGAACTGTTCCCGCTGCCTGGCGTAGTCGAGTGCGTACTCGTAGGCCGCCTGTGCCACCCCGACGGCCATCGCGCCGACGGTGGGCCGGGTGCGTTCGAACGTGGCCATCGCCGCCTGGCCCTTGGAGCTCTTGCCCTCGCGCGCCCTGGCGATGCGCTCGTCGAACTTCTCCTTGCCGCCGACGATGAGGCTGCCGGGGATGCGGACGTCGTCCAGCACCACCTCGGCGGTGTGCGACGCCCGGATGCCGTGCTTGAGGAACTTCTGGCCCTGCGTGAAACCCGGTGTGTCGGGCGGGATGATGAACGTCGCCTGGCCGCGGGTGCCCAGATCGGGGTGCACCGACGCCACGACGATGTGGACGTTGGCGATGCCGCCGTTGGTGGCCCACGTCTTGGTGCCGTTGAGGACCCACTCGTCGGTGGCCTCGTCGTAGCGAGCCTTGGTCAGGATCGCGCCGACGTCGGATCCGGCGCCGGGCTCCGACGAGCAGAACGACGCGACCTTCGGGTCGTCGACGGTGCCGAACATCTGCGGCAGCCACTCGCCGAGCTGCTCGGGCGTCCCGTTGGCCGCCAGCGACGCCGCGGCCAGTCCGGTGCCCAGGATCGACAGTGCGATGCCGGCGTCGCCCCAGAACATCTCCTCGAACACCACCAGCAGCCCGAGGCCGGTGGGTTCACCTGCCTGCTCGGCGAACAACTCCATCGAGTACAGCCCGACCTTGGCGGCCTCCTGGATGATCGGCCAGGGCGTCTCTTCGCGTTCGTCCCACTCGGCGGCGGCCGGGCGGATGACGTCGGCGGCGAAATCGTGAACCCAGTCCCGGACGTGGATGAGGTCGGGGGACAGTTCGAGGGAGAACGACATGACGGCGATCTTACTCCGGAGTAAGTTCACCGGAGAAGTGCTGTGGCGGATGTAACAGAGGTAGAGGTGGGCCGATGACGATGGTCGAGGTGGAGCCCCAGCCGAGGATCGACACCGTGGTGCGGTTGGCCGGCGGCGGGGAGGCGCGGCGCACCGAGTACACCGGAACGGCCTGGTTCGACGGCAAGCCGTACGTCTCGGGCCCGGTGATGCAACGCTCGCGCAGCGCGCCGCGAGGACTGCGCAACGCCACCTTCGAGGCCGGCTTCTTCCTGCCCGACAGCCTGGCCTACGATCGCGCGGCGCTCGGCGAGGCGATACTGACCCTGTCGGTGACACTGCAGGCGGCCGGCGACACCGGGGCGGTGATCGACACCGCGGCGACCTTCGCCGACGACCCGTCCGGGGTGCCGACGTGGATCCATCTGTGGCTGCGGGCGCACATCGGCTGGCCGGCCGGGGTCGGCTACCGCGTCACCGCCCTGACCCCGCTGGAGGCGGTGCGCTGATCCTCCGCGGTCCTCGTCGCGCGTTGCACGCTCACCGCCGGCATCGCGGCACGTAGAATCGTCGGGTTGCCACCGATCGAGCAGAGCACCGACCAGAGCGAGGTAGTCCCCGATGAGCGGCCATTCCAAGTGGGCCACCACGAAGCACAAGAAGGCGATCATCGATGCCCGGCGCGGCAAGAACTTCGCCAAGCTGATCAAGAACGTGGAGGTGGCCGCCCGTGTCGGCGGTGGCGACCCGGCCGGTAACCCGACGCTCTACGACGCCATCCAGAAGGCGAAGAAGAACTCGGTGCCCAACGACAACATCGAGCGCGCCCGCAAGCGCGGCGCCGGTGAAGAGGCCGGCGGCGCCGACTGGCAGACCATCACCTACGAGGGCTACGGCCCCAACGGGGTGGCGGTGCTGGTCGAGTGCCTCACCGACAACCGCAACCGCGCCGCCGGCGAGGTGCGCGTCGCGATGACCCGCAACGGCGGCAACATGGCCGACCCCGGTTCGGTGTCTTACCTGTTCTCCCGCAAGGGCGTCATCACGCTCGAGAAGAACGGCCTCGCCGAGGACGACGTGCTCGCGGCGGTGCTCGACGCGGGCGCCGAGGACGTCACCGACCTGGGCGACAGCTTCGAGATCCTCTCCGAGCCGACCGATCTGGTTGCGGTGCGCTCCGCCCTGCAGGAGGCCGGTATCGACTACGACTCGGCGGAGGCCGGATTCCAGCCGTCGGTGACGGTGCCGCTGGACGCCGAGGGCGCACGCAAGATCATGAAGCTCGTCGACGCGCTCGAGGACAGCGACGACGTGCAGGACGTCTACACCAACGCCGACATCCCCGACGAGATCCTCGCCCAGATCGAGGAGTAGTCCCGGGCGGCTAGAACGTCAGCTGCACCTGGTAGTCGCGGTGGGTGAACACCCACTCGCCGGCGTCGCGGCGCAGTTCGTCGGTGTACTCGCCGACCAGTCGCATCGCGTTGCCGTCGCGGAACTGCATGATCTCGAGGTTGTTCGACCGCGCGCGGGCCCGGTCGCCGTCGATCTCGATGGCCGCGACCTGGATGAAGAACGCCATCTTCTCGACCGCGCCGAACACCTCGCCCCAGTGGGTGCGGAGTTCGTCGACTCCCTGGCACTCACCGCCTGCGCCGGTGCGCCGCCCGTCCTCGGCCCAGCACGCCAGATACGCCTCGAGGTCCTGCCGGACGACGGCGTCGCTGTAGAGCTCGAGCCGCTCGCGGATGGACTGCCGGTCTTGGGCCGGGCCGGTGAACGCCATGAGCGCATCGTAGATCTGGGGTTCACCCGGATGTCGGCGGAACGCCCGGTACGTCAGGCGCGTCCGTTGGTGGTGGCGAACTCGTCCTCGTAGTCGACGGTGTCGTCGAACGCACGGCCCCGTCTCTCCGCCTCGGGGCTGCCCGAGAACAGGCTGGACGCCACGCGGTGGGTCTCGGTGGCGGTGTCGCGGCGGGCAGGCCGGTCGGGCTCTGCCGGGGCGGGCTTGATCCGGTGGGCCGGGACGACGGCGTGCGGGGTGCGCTGCACCCAGTCGACCATGCCCTCGCGCACCGCGCACCGCAGGTCGAACAGCGCCCCCGCGTTGGGGGCGCTCACCATCATCCGCACCCGGACCACCCCGCCGACGGCGTCGGTCACCTGCAGCACGCCGCGGCGGCCGTCCCACTGGTCATTGGCGGCGAGTAGGCGGTCGAGTTCGGCGCGCATGTCCGCGAACGGGACGGAGAAGTCGACGTCGAACTCGACGGTGCCCATGATCTCGGTGGCGTTGCGCGTCCAGTTCTCGAACGGGGTGGTGGTGAAGTAGGTGCACGGCAGCACCAGCCTGCGTTCGTCCCACAGCCGCACCACGACATAGGTCAGCGTGATCTCCTCGATCCGGCCCCACCACCGGCCCTCTTCGAGCTCGACGACGTCGCCGACCCGGATCGCGCCCGAGAACGCGATCTGCATCCCGGCGAACACGGCGCCCAGCGAGGTCTGCGCGGCCAGGCCGGCGACCACCGACAGCACACCGGCCGAGGCGAACAGGGTGGTGCCGATGTCGGAGAACGATGGGAACGTCATCAGGATCGCCGCCAGGCCGAGGACGACGACCACGGCGATCGCGAGCCTGCGCAGCACCGTCACCTGGGTGCGGATCCGCCGCCAGACCCGGTCGGCGTCGGTCACCTCGCCCTCCGCGCCGCCGCCGTAGCGCGCGATCATCCGCCGCTCGGCCACCAACACCAGGCTGGTCAGCAGCCAGGTGAGAGTGGCGATGTTCACGATCAGCATCGTGTGGTCGACCCAGCCGCGCCACGGGTCGGCGTCGTCGGAGGTGCGCTGCACCGCGACCGACGCCGCGAAGACGATCAGCGTCGCCCGCAGCGGCCGGCGGGTGAGTGTCGCGACGTCGCACAGCACTTCGCTGCGCCGGCCGACGCGCCGTAACCCCCAGGTGAGGATGATTCCCACCAGGTACGCGGCGACCACGGCGCCGCACGCCCAGGCCAGGGTGACGGCGAGATTGGTGGCGGACTCGAGTTCGTTCTCGTCGGGCATCGGGGTGAAATCAGCTCCACGGATCGAGGTCAGGTCTCCCGCGACGGTAGCGGCGGTCGCGCGTGACGTCACATCGCGCGGCGGGCGGCTGCGTGGATATCACCCGGAATTCGCTCACTGGCAGCACAATTGCCGCGTGGCGGTAGTCGTGACGGATCCCAACGGTGTCCAGTGGAACCTCAAGCGCAAGTGGTGGCCGTTCGGCGACATGGGGGACTGGGCCGACATCGACTTCTTCGGCTGGTTCGCGCTGCTGATCGCCGCGCCGTTCCTGCTGGTGTGGCCGTTCTGGCTGGCGACGAAATTCCTCGGCCTGCAGCGGTGGCGGATCGTCATCGAGCGGGCCCACGCCGAGGTCGGCGACGAACTGGTGCGCGGCTGGTCCGCCTCGGGGCGCCGGCTCAACGACCTGGCGCTGGAGATCGGCCAGGGCAGCCGGTCCGGGCACTTCACGCTCTGATCGGGGGGCCGCGACACCAGCGTGTCGCCGCCCGGCCCGGCAGCTGCGGCGCGCTAGGGTGTCGAACAGCTGTTCGGGAAGGGGCTGGCGTGCGCGTGATGGGAGTCGACCCGGGGTTGACCCGCTGCGGGCTCTCCGTGGTCGAGGGCGGCACCGGCCGCCAGGTCATCGCACTCGACGTCGACGTCGTCCGCACCCCCTCCGACGCACCGCTGGCCGAGCGGCTGCTGACCATCAGCAACACCGTGGATCACTGGATGGACACCCACGTGCCCGACGTCGTCGCGATCGAGCGGGTGTTCGCCAACCAGAACGCCAACACGGCGATGGGCACCGCGCAGGCGGGCGGCGTCATCGCCCTCGCCGCGGCGCGGCGCAGCATCGACGTGCACTTCCACACGCCCAGCGAGGTCAAGGCCGCCGTCACCGGCAACGGCCGCGCGGACAAGGCGCAGGTCACCGCGATGGTCACGAGAATCCTTGCGCTGCAGACCAAGCCGACTCCCGCCGACGCGGCCGACGCACTGGCGCTGGCGATCTGTCACTGCTGGCGCGCGCCGATGATCGCGCGGATGGCCGCCGCCGAGGCCCAGGCCGCCGAACAACAGCGCAGATACCGGGCCACGCTCAAGGCCAAGGCCAAGGCGAAGAAGGGTTCGTCCCCGGCGCCGTCGCGGAGCGCGACGTGATCGCGTCGGTGCGCGGCGAGGTGATCGACATCGCGCTCGACCACGCCGTCATCGAGGCCGCGGGTGTCGGCTACAAGGTGATGGCCACCCCGTCGACACTCGCCGCGCTGCGCCGCGGCGCCGAGACCCGCCTCATCACGGCGATGATCGTGCGCGAGGACTCCATGACCCTGTACGGCTTCGGCGACTCCGAGGCCCGCGACCTGTTCCTCACCCTGCTGGGTGTTTCCGGCGTCGGACCGAAGATCGCGCTCGCCACGCTCGCCGTGCACGATGCACAGGCGCTCCGGCAGGCTCTGGCCGACGGTGACGTCACCGCGCTGACCCGGGTGCCCGGCATCGGCAAGCGGGGCGCCGAGCGCCTGGTGCTCGAACTGCGCGACAAGATCGGACCGGTCGGCCCGTCCGCGGGTGGGTCGGCGATCGGCGGCCACGCGGTACGCGCACCGGTCGTCGAGGCCCTCATCGGTCTCGGGTTCGCCGCCAAGCAGGCCGAGGAGGCCACCGACAAGGTGCTCGCCGACGATCCTGGCGCGAGCACGGCCGCCGCGCTGCGCGCCGCGCTGTCGATGCTGGGTAAGAAGTAGCGATGGGCCGATTCGCGAACAGCCCGGAGGACTCCGAATCCGCCGAGGTGCCCGACGAGCGCGACGTCTCCGCGGCGCTGACCGTCGGCGAGGGTGACGTCGACGCCAGCCTGCGGCCGCGCTCGCTGCGCGAATTCATCGGCCAGCCCCGGGTACGCGAACAGCTGCAGCTCGTCCTCGAGGGTGCCAAGAACCGCGGCGGCACACCGGATCACATCCTGCTGTCCGGTCCGCCCGGGCTGGGCAAGACGTCGCTGGCGATGATCATCGCCGCGGAGCTGGGCTCGTCGCTGCGGCTGACGTCCGGTCCGGCGCTGGAGCGCGCCGGGGATCTCGCCGCGATGCTGTCCAACCTCGTCGAGGGTGACGTGCTGTTCATCGACGAGATACACCGCATCGCCCGGCCGGCCGAGGAGATGCTGTACCTGGCGATGGAGGACTTCCGCGTCGACGTGGTCGTCGGCAAGGGTCCCGGTGCCACGTCTATTCCGCTCGAGGTGGCGCCGTTCACCCTCGTCGGCGCCACCACCCGGTCGGGGGCGCTGACCGGTCCGCTGCGCGACCGGTTCGGGTTCACCGCGCACATGGACTTCTACGAGCCGGCCGAACTCGAACGCGTGCTGGCCCGTTCGGCGGGCATCCTCGGCATCGTGCTGGGCGGCGAGGCGGGCGCCGAGATCGCGCGGCGCTCGCGCGGAACGCCGCGGATCGCCAACCGGTTGCTGCGCCGGGTCCGCGACTACGCCGAGGTGCGGGCCGACGGCGTCATCACGCGCGACATCGCGAAGGCCGCGCTCGCGGTCTACGACGTCGACGAACTGGGCCTCGACCGGCTGGACCGGGCCGTGCTGTCGGCGCTGACCCGCAGCTTCGGCGGCGGACCGGTCGGCGTCTCCACGCTGGCGGTCGCGGTGGGGGAGGAGGCCACCACCGTCGAGGAGGTGTGTGAGCCGTTCCTGGTGCGCGCCGGCATGGTTGCCCGAACACCGCGGGGGCGGGTGGCCACCGCGCAGGCCTGGACTCACCTCGGCATGCAACCGCCCAGCCGGGCCACCGCGCTTGGACAGCCCGACCTGTTCGAGTAGGACGAGCGCCAGATGGACCGCGGCACAATGTTTTTCGCCGCCCGCGCCCCGGTGGTCCCGATCAAGGACATCAGCGCCCTGATCTCAGGTGCGGAAGACGGCCGCTCCGCTGTGCCGGATCCGGTTGCCGCCGGCCCGTTTCGCCTCGTACATGGCCGCGTCGGCGGAGTCGACGAGATGGCCGACCATCCGCCTGGTGGTGTCGCCGTCGATACTGAGCAGCGTCACGCTGGCGACACCGAGGCTCGCGGTGACGCCCCACGGGTTGGCGGCGACCGCCCGGCGCAGTCGCTCGGCGGTCACCTGGGCCTCACTCGCGGGCGTCGTCTCCGCGACGAGGAACTCCTCGCCGCCGACGCGGGCGACCACCGAACCGGCGGGACTGGCCCGGCGCAGGCTCTCCCCGACGGCGATCAGTATCCGGTCGCCGATCGCGTGGCCCTGGGTGTCGTTGACCTTCTTGAAGCCGTCCAGGTCGACCATCACGACGGTGAAGCACGGCGGCGGATCGCCGGTCGAGGCGGCGATGAGTTCCCGCGCGCCGCGGTGGAAGCCGCGCCGGTTCCGCAGTCCGGTCAAGGGGTCGGTGTTCGCATTCAGTGCGTCGGCGCTGAGCAGGTGTACAAGCACCTGACCAGAGAACGGCACGGCCAGCACGCCGACGGTGACCACCAGCAGCTTGGCGGCCGCCATCGCGACGTCACCGGCCGCGGCGATCTCCCAGGCGGCGAACAGTGCGGTGCCCGCGGCCGTGCACAGCGTCAGCGTCAGGTACCGCACGGAGTGGAAGAACGCGACGTATCCGGCCAGTGCGGCGAATGCCATGGAACCCAGCAGCGCCGTCTCGGGGTTGACCTCCAACAGACACGACGCGGCGATGCACCCGTTCGACATGACCGCGAAGGTTGCGGACTGCTGGTGCGTGGGCCACCGGGTGAACCACATCGCCGCCATCGCGGCACAGCACACGGCGACGAGCACCGCCACCGCGCGGCCGAACTGTGAGTGCGGGCCCGACGGGCTCCACAGCATCAGCAGCGGCACAGCGCCGAGCGCCGCCACGATGGTGCCCATCATGAATCGGGTGAACCGCAGCAATTGACGCGCACCGAGATATTCGGAGAGCCAGTGGAAGTTGTCGGGTTGCCCCCACCACTGGCGAATCCGGCCCACTACTCGCGCCCCCGTACGGTTCGCCGCGCAACTGCTCGCGTGTCGGCGTTGGTACGGGATGTTACCTATTCAACGACCGGTTTGCTGGACATCGCCAATGTGTCAGCGTCCGGCATCTGCCGATTTCGTCACAACAGGCCCAGCAGCTCCAGATCGGTGACGTACTTGACGATCACCGGTGCGGTGACATGCGGAATGTCCTTGTCCGCGCCGATTTTGGCCTCCTGCACCGCGGTGCGGAACCGTTCGGTCGGCGCGAGGGATCCACGCATCGGCTTCTCCGGCTGTTGATAATTGTGCAGCAGCGGCAGGAGCGAATACTGACGCTGTTGCTGGGGCAGGCCGCGCATGGCCGTCTCGAACCGGTCGAGCCAGGTGCGGTAGTCGTCGATGCGGCTGATCGGATAACCGGCGTCGACCAGCCAGTCGACGAACTCGTCGAGCCCGAGGCCGTCGTCGTAGGGATTCATCACGTGGTAGGTCTCGAAGCCGGATCCGCGCTCCGCCACCGCCTGTGCGCCAAGGGTGTCGATGGCCTCGGCGATGAACTCGACCGGCAGGCCGTCGTAATGGGCACGGCTGCGCCGGCCGTCGGCGTCCAGTTCGTAGAACGACGCGGGCGCGATGCCGGTGGCCACCAGGCTCAGGATGGTGCGGGTGAACATGTCGGGCAGGTTGAGCTGCCCGGCGTAGGTGGTGTCGGCCAGGATCATGTCGCAGCGGAACACCGCGACCGGCAGGCCGCACAGGTCGTGGGCCTCGCGCAGCAGCACCTCGCCGGCCCACTTGCTGTTGCCGTAACCGTTGGCGTAGCTGTCGTCGATCCGGCGCACCGGGCTGATCGCGCGGATGTCGCCTTCTTCGGTGAAGTGACCCGGTTCGATGCCAGCGCCCACGCCGATCGTGGAGACATACGTGAACGGCTTGAGCCTGGCGGTGAGTGCGAGTCGGATCAGTTCGGCGGTGCCCACTACGTTCGGGCCGAACAGCTGGCTGTACGGCAGCACGTGATTGACCAGTGCGGCGGGATCCACGATCAGGTCGACGGATTCGGCGAGTCGGCGCCAAACCCCCTCGGAAAGGCCGAGATTCGCCTCGCCCTTGTCACCGGCGATCACCTCGAGATGGTCGGCCGCCAGGTGGCGGTAGTGCCGCAGCAGCTCGGGGTCACCGCTGTCGAACGTCTGATCCAGGCGCTGCCGGGCGGCGGCGTCGTCCTTCGCGCGCACCAGGCAGATCACCGTGCCGCCGACCAGTGACATCCGCTCCAGCCAGTCGAGCGCCAGATAGCGGCCGAGGAATCCGGTCGCGCCCGTGAGCAGGACGGTGCGGACCTCGCCGCGTGGCGCGGGCAGAGCCGCGGCGTCGGCGAGTGTGCGGGCGTCGATGAACTGGTCGAGGGTGAGATCGTGGGCACGAGCCTCGATCGCCGGCTCGGACCCAGAGAGACCGTGCACGGCGGCGAAGTTGGGCCGTCTGGTGCCCGACGTGCGCTCCGCCTCGATGTAGCCGGCCAGGGCCTGCAGATCGTTGGCCGGGCTGACGATGACACCGACGGGCACGTCGATGCCGTAGATCTCGTTGAGCAGGTTGGCGAAGGTGAGCGCGGACAGCGAGTCGCCGCCGAGATCGGTGAAGTGAGAATCGGGCCGCACATCGGCGGCCGCCGCACCGAGCAGAGCGCCCGCCGCCCGGCCGATGGTCTCCAGAGCCGGCCGCCCGGCACCGTCGCGGCGCAGCGTGCGCAGCTCGTCGGCCTGCCCTTCGGCGAGGTCGATGTAGAGCTGCTCGAGCCGTTCGCCGTAGTGCTGCTTGAGCTTCGGCCGGGCCAGCTTGCGGATGCCGGTGAGCAGGCCGTTCTCCAGGGTGAACGGCTGCGTCTCGACGAGGAAGTCCCGGGGGATCTCGTAGGACTGCAGCCCGGCTGCCTTGGCGGCGTCCTGAAGGGCGGTGGTGAGCAGGGCCTTGAGCTCGGCCGGGTCGTGCTCGGCGAGCGCGTCCTCGGTCGGCACGACTACGGCGAGCAGGTAGGACCGGGAGCTGTTGCCGTAGATGTAGATCTGGCGAACCGGTGCGCTGGTGGCGAACACCGACTCCACCTTGGCGATCGTCACGAATTCGCCCTGGGAGAGTTTGAGCACGTTGTTGCGGCGGTCGACGTACTGCAGCCGGTCGGGTGCGAGTTCGGCGACGATGTCGCCGGTGCGGTAGTAGCCATCGCCGTCGAACATCTCGGCGGACAGCTCGGGCCGGCGGTAGTAGCCGGGGAACAGCTGCTCGGACTTGACCAGGAGTTCGCCGCGCGGGTGCGGCCGGTCGGTGTGGAAGTACCCGAGATCGGGGACGTCGACGAGCTTGTAGTCGATGACCGGCGGCCGGCGGACCACGCCGTCGACGAACACGGCGCCGGCTTCGGTGGAGCCGTAGCCGTCGACGAGGTGCATGTCGAGTAGCCGTTCCACCCAGGACTTCATCTCCGGGGACAGCGGCGCGGATCCCGTCATGGCCCCGATGAATCGCCCGCCCAACAGGTTTCGCCGCATCTCGGCCATCACCTGGTCCTCGGCGGCGGACCGGTCGGTGCCGTCGGCGGTGCGCCGGTCGACCTCGCTGGTGAACTCCTGGAAGATCATGTCCCAGATCCGTGGGACGAAGCTGAGCTGTGTCGGCCGGCTCAGCGCGAGATCCTCCAGGAGGGTGGACAGGTCGCTCCTTGCGGCGAAGTAGACGGTGCCGCCGGCGGCGAGCGTGCCGACGAGGATGCCGCGGCCCATCACGTGGCTCATCGGCATGAAGCTCAGCGTGATCGAAGGGACCACCGGGTTCTGCTCGTGAAAGCCGTTGTTGTTGGCCGCCTTCCACATGTCGGCGACCTTGCGCTCGGGATACATCGCGCCCTTGGGGGCGCCGGTGCTGCCCGAGGTGTAGATGAGCAGGCTCAGCGGGTCGGCGTCGGCCGCGGGCGCCGTCGTCGCGGACGGCGTTCCGGCGCCTCGCGCGAGCTCGCTGCTGAGCGTCTCGACGGGCACGTCGTGACCGCCGTCGGCCAGCCTGCGCCGGGCGGCTTCGAAGGCCTGGTGCTGTGCGGTCACCTCGGGCCGGTAGTCGAAGACCACCAGGCGGGTGGGCCGGTGTCCGGTGAGGATCAGCTCGACGGCGTCGTCGAGCATGTCGATGCCCGCGGCGATCAGGGTGGGTTCGGTCTCGGCGACGATCGGCTGCAGCGCCTCGACGGGGGCGCTGGTCTGCAGCGGCACCGACACCGCGCCGAGCAGCATGGTGGCGGTGTCGACGACGGTGTAGTCGACGCTGGTGAAGCCGAGGATGGCCACGCGGTCGCCGGGATGAACGGGGTTGCCTTCCCAGGCCGCGGCCAGGTTCTGCACGCGCGCCCACAGCTCGCCGTAGGTGACGGTGTCGAACGACGGCAGCAGCTCGGCGGAGGTGGCGCCGGTCGACGGGTCCTTGACGAGACGCACTGTGCGCTGGGCCAGTGCGGGCCGGTCGGCGTAGCCGGCCATGACCGTCTCGATGACCTCGGGCAGCCGGAGCCCAGGCGCAACGGCTGCAGCGCTGACATCCGCGAGCGGGACGGCGGCGGCGAATTGCGGGTCGGTGGCGGTCAATTCGGCGATGCGGCGGGTGAGCCGCTCGTCGGGGGTCTCATTGGACATGCGCGATCTCCAGTGCAATCGGTGCAGTTTGTGACGCGACGCTGCGCCTGATCAGAACTACGTTAGTAAAACTAAGGTTATTCCTAAATCAGCTGTACATAGGCTGTCAATGTATTGTGATCTCGCTCTCCCGTCGGCGGGCGCGCCGTCGAATTCGGCGCCACGGTCGCGGTGGTGCGCCGCGCACGGCCCTGCCGTCGATCTCGCGGCAGGGATCGCGGGAAAGACACAGGTGGCGGGGTCGCGCGGGGGTGTTACGGCCGGGTGCCGGATGGGTACTCCGGCGGCAACAAAGGAGGCACCATGAAGGACTACGACAGCACGGACACCCCGGCGGCGCGCGCACGAGGCGGGCGGATGCGGATTCCGCGCAGCCGCGGGGCCGCGAGTGGATTCCTGTTGATCTTGCTGGGTCTCTGGGGAGCGCTCGTCCCCTTCATCGGGCCCTACTTCGACTTCGCCTTCACCCCCGATCAGGTCTGGGCGTGGACGACGGCCCGCGGGTGGCTCGAGGTGCTGCCCGGCGTGGTGACCGTCGTGGGCGGCTTCCTGATGCTGACGTCGCGCAATCGCGCGACGGCGATGCTCGGCGGCTGGCTGACCGTGGCGGCCGGGGCATGGTTTGTCATCGGCCGGGCACTGGCCGGTCCGCTCGGCCTCGGCAACGCCGGCGCGCCGGTGGCCACGAACGACACCAAGCGGGTCTGGCTGGAACTGACCTACTTCTACGGCCTCGGCGCCCTCATCGTGTTCCTCGGGGCGATCGCGATCGGCCGGCTGTCGGTTCGCAGTGCGCGTGACATCGCCTATGCGCAGCGGCCGGTGGAGACCACCACCACCGGTTCGCAGCCCGTGATCGAGCAGCCGGTGCGACAGGACCCCGGCCTCGGGCAGCCGACCGGGTACGGGCAGCAGCCCGTCGGCCAGCAGGCCGGCTACGGGCCGGCCGCTGATCAGCCCGTCGGTCAGTCGACCGGGTACGGGCCGGTCGCGGATCAGCAGCAGGTGCAGGCCGCCCCGCGGCGGCGCGGTCTGCTCAGCCGGCTGCGCAACCGGGGCAGCGGGAACACGCTCGCGCGCCACTGAGCCGCATGGCAGTCACGGCCGTCGAGCGCATGCTCGGCGGCCGTTCTGTGATCCGTCCCACATCCACATGCCGCTTATGAGCCGGAACATTGTGTTCCGCAGCACCTTTGATGGTGCTTAGCCACACGAAGTGGTTACCTGGGAGTTCGGGCGGTCGACGACGCCTCGCCGTACCGTCCCGTGAAACAGGAGGCTTTCGATGACCACGCCACTTCGCCTGCACGGCCTCTCCGAGCAGGTGCACCGCGCGCTGGCCGAACGCCTGAACCCGTCCGCGGTGCCGCAGGGCCATGACGAGATCGCCGAGATCGCGCTCGGCCGGTGGGCCTGCGTGCTGTACAGCGCGCTCGGACTGCCGAGCCGCGACTGGGTGCAGGTCGCCTGCTGGGCCGACGAGGCCGACGAATTCGCCATCGAGGCGCTCGGCTCCTACATCGACGTGATGGTCGCGGCCCGCTGCGCGTCGCCGTCCGACGATCTGCTGTCCGACCTGATCGCCGCCGAGGTCGACGGTGACGGGTTCACCGCGGACGAACTGCGCGCCATCGTCATCGCGCTCGTCACCACCTAGCCGCGCGAGTCGGCCGGGTCGATCTCGTCGAGCAGCCGCTGCATCGTCGCGCACATCTGCGCATAATCGGACTTTCCGACCAATTCTGACCACCGGCGCTCGATGTCGGCGACGCGGTCGCCGGCATCGGCCATCAGGCGCACCCCTCGTGGCGTGAGGTCGATCAACTTGGCACGGCCGTCGGCCGGGTCGGCCCGCCGCGTCAGGTAACCGGAGTCGGCGAGGTCGTTGACGAGCTCGGATGCGGCGGCCAGGCTCAGCTGAGCGCGGGCGGCCAACTCCGTCAGCCGGATTCCGCCCATCCTGATGTTCCCGAAGATCTGGTAGTGCGGGTCCCGGACGTCGCCGTACCCTGCCTCGGCCCGCGGTGCGGCGAGATCGGCGCGGAATTCGCGCAACAGCCGGACCAGTAGCTGACCCACCGCCAGCCGATCACTTGACTCCGCCACGACTCCGCACGATACTACGGAAACCGAAGTTTCGGGGTCCGAAGTAAATAGGAGATCTCATGACAGTCGCGTCTGGAACCGAATACATCGACACCGACCTCGGTCGGCTGCACGTCAGCCGGGTCGGTCGGGGACGTCCGGCGGTGTTGTGGCACAGCCTGTTCCTCGACTCCAGGTCATGGTGCGGCCTGGGGGACCGACTGGCGGCAGACCGGACGGTGATCACGATCGACGGCCCGTCCCACGGCCGCAGCGACCCGCTGGTCCGCGACTTCTCTTTCGCCGGCTGCGTGCGCGCCGCCGAACAGGTCCTCGACGCCGTGGGGATGACCGCACCCGTCGACTGGGTGGGTAATGCGTGGGGCGGCCACGTCGGCATCCAGCTCGCCGTGCGCCGGCCGGAACGGATCCGGACCCTGGCCACCATCGGCACGCCCGCGCACGCGCTGAGGCCGGTCGAACGCTGGACCAAGGTGTGGCCGCTCGTTCAGCTCTACCGCATCACGGGACCCAACCGGCTGCTGCTCGGGCCGCTGTCCGATGCCCTGGTCGGACCGGAATCCGTTGCTGCGCAACCGGAGCAGGCTGCCGCGGTGATGCGAGCTTTTCTCGACGCCGACCCCGCGGCGATGTTCCACGCGATGCGCTCGATGATGCTGCACAGGCCGGACATGTCCGCCGACCTCGCCCGGGTCGCCGCACCGACGCTGATGATCGCCGGCCGCGACGACTCCACCGGGTGGCGGCCCGCCGACGCCCAGGCGGTGGCTCGCACCATGCCCGACGCGCGCGTGGTCGCAGCCGCCGGATCCGGTCACTCATCGCCGTTGCTCATCGACAGCGCCACGGTGGACCGTGCGCTGGCAGGCTTCTGGGCGAGCTTCGATCAGCCGGTGTAGACCATCACGTGCTTGATGCGCGTGTAGTCCTCCAGGCCGTACATCGAGAGGTCCTTGCCGTGGCCTGAGGACTTGAATCCGCCATGCGGCATCTCGGCGACCAGCGGGATGTGCGTGTTGATCCACACGCAGCCGAAGTCGAGCGCATTCGACATGCGGATCGCGCGGGAGACGTCCTTGGTCCACACCGACGACGCCAGTCCGTACTCGACGCCGTTGGCCCAACCCAGCGCCTCGTCCTCGTCGGAGAAGCTCTGCACGGTGATCACGGGGCCGAAGATCTCGTTCTGGATCATCCGGTCGTCCTGCAGTAGCCCGCCCACCACTGTCGGTTCCACGTAGAAGCCCTTGTCGCCCTGCCGGTTTCCGCCGGCGGCGACCTTGGCGTGCCCCGGCACGTCCTCGAAGAAGCCGAGCACACGCTCCATCTGGTTGACGTTGTTCACCGGCGGCACCCACGCGTCCTCGTCGTCGGCAGCCCTGCCGAACGTCGTCGTCGCCGCCTTCGCCTGCTCGGCGAGCGCGTCGGTCAGGTCACCGACGATCGAGGCGGGTGCGAGCACGCGGGTGGCCGCGGTGCAGTCCTGTCCGGCGTTGAAGTAGCCGGCGGTTGCGATGCCCTCGGCCGCGGCCGCGATGTCGGCGTCGTCGAACACGATCACCGGCGCCTTGCCGCCGAGTTCGAGGTGGGTGCGCTTGAGGTTCCCGCCGGCACTGACCGCCACGGCCCGGCCCGCCGCCACCGAACCGGTGATCGCGACCATCTCGGGCGTCGGATGGGAGACCAGGTTGGCGCCGGTGACGCGGTCGCCGGTGACGACGTTGAGCACACCGGGCGGCAGGTGCCTGGCCGCGAGTTCGGCCAGCATCACGGTGGTGACCGGCGTGGTGTCGCTCGGCTTGATCACCACGGTGTTGCCCGCCGCGATCGCCGGGCAGATCTTCCAGATCGCCATCATCATCGGGTAGTTCCACGGCGCCACCTGGCCGATGACGCCGATCGGTTCACGGCGGATCCACGACGTGTGATCGGCCATGTACTCACCGGCCGACCTGCCCTCCAGTACGCGCGCGGCGCCGGCGAAGAACCGGATCTGGTCGACCATCGGCGGGATCTCCTCGGCCGCCGTCACGTGGTCGGGCTTGCCGGTGTTGCGGCCCTCGGCCCTGATCAGGTCCGCGGCCGCCTTCTCCACCTCGTCGGCGAGGCCGAGCAGTGCCTTCTGCCGGTCGGACGGGGTGGACTTCTTCCAGGACTTGAACGCCGTCGACGCCGCGGCGTAGGCGTTGTCGATGTCCTGCTCGTTGGACACCGGGGCGGAGCCGTACTCCTCGCCGGTGGACGGATCGACGAGCGGCATCGTGGCGCCGGACACCGAGTCGACGAGTTCGCCGTTGATGAAGTTCTTCACCGTGGTCATGGAGGGCTCCTTTACAGGTCGGCGAGGATGAGGGCCAGCACGTCGAGACCCTCCACGAGCAGGTCGTCGGAGATGGCGAGCGGCGGCAGGAACCGCAGCACGTTGCCGTAGGTGCCGCAGGTCAGCACGATGACCCCGGCGGCGTGGGCCGCTGCGGCGAGTTTCTTGGCGAGCTCGGCGTCCGGTTCGGTGGTGCCGGGTTTGACGAGCTCGACGGCGATCATCGCGCCGCGGCCGCGCACGTCGCCGATGCGCTCGTCCTCGGCCTGCAGCCGGTGCAGCCGGTCCTTCATCAGGGTCTCGATCTCGCGGGCGCGAGCGACGAGCCCGTCGGACTCGATGGTCTCGATGGTGGCCAGGGCGGCGGCGCAGGCCAGCGGGTTGCCACCGTAGGTGCCGCCCAGCCCGGACACGTGCGGGGCGTCCATGATCTCGGCGCGGCCGGTGACCGCCGACAACGGCAGGCCGTCGGCGATGCCCTTGGCGGTGACGATCAGATCGGGCGCGATGCCCTCGTGCTCGCAGGCGAACATCGCCCCGGTGCGCGCGAAGCCGGTCTGCACCTCGTCGGCGATGAACACGACGCCGTTGCGGCGGCACCAGTCGAGCAGGGCGGGCAGGAACCCCTCGGCGGGCACGATGAAGCCGCCCTCGCCCTGGATCGGTTCGATGATCACCGCGGCCAGGTTCGGCGCGCCGACCTGCTTGTCGATGACGTCGATGGCGCGCCGGGCGGCCAGCTCGCCGTCGGTCGCCAACTCCTTGCCGAACTCCGCGTCGCGGAAGGGATAGGACAGCGGCGCGCGGTAGATCTCCGGGGCGAACGGGCCGAAGCCGTGCTTGTAGGGCATCACCTTGGCGGTCAGCGCCATCGTGAGGTTGGTGCGGCCGTGGTAGGCGTGGTCGAACGACACCACCGCCGACCTGCCGGTGTAGGTCCTGGCGATCTTCACGGCGTTCTCGACGGCCTCGGAGCCGGAGTTGAACAGCGCCGAGCGCTTCTCGTCGTCGCCGGGGGTGAGCCGGTTGAGCGCCTCGGCGACCGCGACGTAGCTCTCGTACGGCGTGACCATGAAGCAGGTGTGGGTGAATTCGGCCACCTGCGTGCGCACCGCGTCCACCACGCGCGGCGACGCGTTCCCGATGGTGGTGACGGCGATCCCCGAGCCCAGATCGATGAACCGGTTGCCGTCGACGTCCTCGAGGATGCCGCCGCCCGCGCGCGCCGCGTACACCGGCATGGTGGTGCCCACGCCGCGCGACACGGCGGCGGCCTTGCGGTCGATGAGGGCCTGCGACTTCGGTCCCGGAACGGCGGTGACGAGGTGGCGGCTCTGCTCGAGAAGGGTCACGGCACGACTCCTGCGATCACGGGGCGTCTTCGAGGGGCACTGCGAGGGGTTCGGCTTCGCCACCGAGCCTAGTCGCCGACGGGCTCCACGCGACTGGAAACGGCGCCCGCCGCCCCAACCCGCTCGGGAATTCGTACCAGAATACGCCAGATGATGCGGTATCAGTGGTCAAGCGCGGGATTGTGCGACGGGATCGTCGATCGCCTCGGCACGGAGCCGGACTGCGCGGCGCGCGCCCGTCGTTGCGCCTCACAGACCACTTCGATCGGCACCACGTCCGGACCCGCCAAGAGAGTCGAGGCCGTCGCAGTGCCGGATTGAACGCACGGGGCAGTCGGCTGCCAGCTGCCGCAATGGCACACTGGACAACTACGAGGCATCGCGACCTGACTGTTGAATCGGGGCGCCGTCGCCGCACAAGCCGACACGAAAGACTGTTGCCGTTATGGACCTGGTCGTTTTCCTGCCCCTGCTCATCATCCTTGGCGCATTCATGTTCTTCGCATCGCGCCGCCAGAAGAAGGCGATGCAGGCCACCATCGACCTGCACGAGTCACTGCAGATCGGCGACCGGATTCACACCACGTCCGGTCTGCAGGGCACCATCACCGGCATCACCGACGACAACATCGACCTCGAGATCGCCCCCGGAGTCGTCACCACCTGGATGAAGCTGGCAGTGCGCGACCGCATCACCTCCGACGCCGATGACTACGACGACGTCGACGACACCGACGAGTCCAACGAGGTCACGTCGTCGGCCACCGAGGTGACCGAGAGCACCTCAGTCGTCGACTCCACCGCGGATTCGGACCGCCTGAAGAAAGACTGACAGCAGAGCACTCAGCCCGGGCACGTACTCTTTGCCGTGCTGAGCAACTGATCTCGATCTCGAGGAGACCCAACCAACGTGGCATCGTCTTCGGCGCCGGTGCATCCTGCCCGCTACCTGACGCTCTTTCTGGTGCTGCTCGTCGGCGTCTACCTCCTGGTGTTCCTCACCGGGAACAAGAAGCCCGACCCGAAGCTCGGGATCGACCTGCAGGGCGGCACCAGGGTCACCCTGACCGCGCGCACCCCGGACGGCACGCCGCCCACCCGTGACGCCCTGGCCCAGGCCCAGCAGATCATCAGTGCCCGCGTCGACGGGCTCGGTGTCTCGGGCTCCGAGGTCGTCGTCGACGGCGAGAACCTGGTGATCACGGTGCCGGGCAACGACGGCAACGAGGCCCGCAACCTGGGGCAGACCGCCCGTCTCTACATCCGCCCGGTCATCCACGCGATCGCGGCCCAGGCGCCCGGCGAAGGCAACGCCGAGGGACAGCCGCCGGCCGAGGGCCCGCCGGGACTGCCCGGCGGACCCGAAGGCGCACCCGGACTGCCCGGTGGGCCCGGTGGCCTGCCACCCGGCATCCTGCCCGGCGGACCCGAGGGCCTGCCGCCGGGCCTGCCGCC
>NZ_JACKSJ010000157.1 GCF_025821665.1 [Mycobacterium] manitobense | reverse complement strand
GTCCGGCGCCGACGGCGACGGCGGCGCCGCCGCCCCGCCCCTCGCCCGATCCGCCGTCACGCACGGCGACCGCGTCGGACATCCGCGGATTCACCGAGAGCGGGCCGCGCTGTGACCCGGCCCAGACCGCGCTGGCGATCGGCCGCACTCCGCGGTCGCTGGTGGTGATCTGCACCGCCGCCGCAGGACGACTCGAGTACCTCGGCGTCCGGTTGAGCGACTCTGCGACGCTCCGAACCACTGCCGAGCGCACCGCCGCGCGGGGATTCGTCGCGCGCAACGACGATGTGCGCTACGCCGTCTCACCCACCGAGCTGCTGATCACCGCCGGCAGCACCGTCATCAAGCGCGAACCGATGGTCGAATTCGTGCGCGCCGGCGCCGCCGATGCCCCGGCACCGCGGTGAAGCGCCGAGTGACTACGGTGTGACGGTGCGGACTCTCCTGCTGATCGGCGTGCTCCTGTTCGGGATCGTCGCGGCGCCTTGGATCGCATACGCAGATCCGGACACGGACGGCTCGGTCCCCTTCGTCGACACCCCGCAGATCGTCGACAGCCATCCGTTGCAGGTGGAGTCGTGGACCGTGCAGGACGGCGGCCGCACCCTGCGTCTCCGTTTCACCGCGGGCACCCCTGAGTGCTTCGGCGTGCACGCCACGGTGCTCGAGACCCCCGACACCGTCGAAGTGCGGTTGCGCAGCGGCGCCCGGCCCGAGTCCGTCGCCCGTGCCTGCATCATGATCGCGGTGTCGGGCACCCTCGACGTACCGCTGACCCGGCCGCTGGCGGACCGCGCGGTGCTCACCCCGTACTGAGCCCTCAGTTCACGGACGGAGGCCACGCACCACCCAGACGCCGCGCCGGCCCTGCCCGAGCTCCGTGACGCCGACATCGGTGAATCCCGCAGCCCGGCACAGCGAGGCGAAGGTTTCCGCCTGATCGCCGGTCCAGCCGTGTGAGGCCAACCCGGTGGCGTCGGCGGAGGTTCGGCGCTCGACGGCCAGCAACCGCCCCCCGGGCTGCAGGACGCGGTGGGCTTCGGCGAGCCCGGCGTCGACGTCCTTCCAGTGGTGCACCGTCGCCAACGACCACAGCACCGTCGCCGACGCATCCGGCGCCGGGACCTGCTCGGCGCTCCCCTGCGCCCAGCCGACCGTCCCACCGCCGCGGGTGACGAGCCGGGCCACCCGCAGCATCACCGGCGCCGGGTCGACGCCCGTGGCGCCGGCCCCCCGGCGGGCGGCGGCGCGCACCGCCACTCCCGCCCCGCAACCGATGTCGACGACGCGATCGGCGTTCGACACCTCGGCGAGCTCGACCGCGAGGCGGGCGTTTGGGCGCCCGATCAGCAGCAGGGCGATGGCGAACAGCAGCCCGCCGGGGCCGGCAAAGCCCGGATGGTCCGCGTGATGGTTGACGACGGTGGTTCCGGCCATCCCTGACTCCTTCGGCCACATCGGCGGTGATCTCGAAAAGACCTTGCCGGTTCAAGCCGGGTTGAAGTCAAATGCGGAGATGGAACTGATCCCGATCGGTGATGCGGCGCTGCGGCTGGGAATGCGGACGTCGGCACTGCGCTACTACGACGAGCGCGGACTGGTGTCGCCGTGCGCGCGCAGGGGCGGACGCCGCATGTACGGGCCAGACGAGATGCGGCGGTTGGCCTTCCTCAAACTCGCCAACGGACTGGGTCTGCCCCTGGACACCGCCGCCGCGGTGCTGGACGGCCCCAGTTCCGATTGGCGACAGACGGTCCGCGACCAGATCGACGCCCTCGACCGCGTCATCGCGCAGGCGAAGGGCGCTCAGGTGTTCCTGACCCATGCGCTGCACTGCCCGGCCGACCATCCGGCCCGGGAATGCGCGACGATGGTCGGCACGCTCGACCGCCTGGTCGACGGCCTCAGCGTGGAACAGCTGTCCGCCGAGCAGATGGGTGCTCACCCCGCCGGCGAGGCGTGATCGCGTGCGGCCCGCGTCCACGGCCACGTCATCAGCGCCCACAGCACGAACACGGCGACCGCGCCCACGACGACGTAGAGCGGCCACGGGCCGAGGACGTCGAGCAGGCTGCCGGTGCTCGGCTTGCCGTTCAGGAAGCCGTAATTGCTGCCCGTCAGCCGGTTGAACGCGAACGTGACCACCATCCACGCCGACGTCACCGCCACCGCGATGCGATAGCTGCGCCAGTTCGGGCGAATGCCGCGCCCCCACGTGAGATAGACGGCCCCCCACACGACGACGAGGTGGATGAACCAGAACCCGAGGTACTGGTAGTGCGGAAAGTCCGGCCCGCGCAGGGCCGGTGAGATCAGCGCCTGCACGCTCAGCACCAGGCCCCAGTAGTACATCAGCGCATGCGCGCAGTGTCGCTGGGACCACCAGGCGTACGCCGACACCACGGTGGCGAGATCAGTGAGGTGCAGCGGGACCGACCGCTCGATGCTGGGTGGGAACATCGAATAGACAACCGCCACAGCGTAGATCGCCGCCGTCACTGCTCCGACGACGCGGCCGAACCGGCGGGACTGCGCCGGGCTCTGACGGCGGCCGAGCCGTACCAGCAGCACGGCGCCTGCCACGAACACCGCGATGGCGGCCCAGTGCGAGATCCCGTAGGCGGTGAACTCACCGGATGCGCTCGCCACGATTGGCACGCTATCGCGATTAGTCCTGCGGTGGTTTGGGCACTCCCCTTTCGGTGTGACGTAAGCCACACGTCTTCCAGCTGCCGTCAGGAGAGCGCCATGACCGCCGGGGAACAGGCCAAGAGGACAGACGTCGACAAGGCGCTGATGGGCGGCGCCACCTACCGCAGCCTGGGTGAGCAGCGGCTCTCACCGGGTGAGGAGCGGTTCGAGAAGGGCCGGCGTACCGTCGGTCTCTTCCTCGCACCGGTTGTCGCGATCGCCTTCCTCGCGCTGCCACTGGGCATCCCGCCGCAACAACAGACCTTGGCCGGCGTTCTGCTCGGCGTGATCGTGCTCTGGGTGAGCGAGGCGGTCCCGATCCCCATCGGCGGTCTGCTGGGCGTCGCAGTGGTCGTCTTCATGGGCGTGGCGCCGGCCGACGACGTGCTGGGCCCGTTCGGTTCCTCGACGGTGTTCACCTTCATCGGCGCCTTCATCCTCGCCCAGGCGATGCTCAAACACGGTCTCGCCCGGCGCTTCGCGTTCCGCATCCTCGCACTGCCCCGCGTGGGGCAGTCCACCACCGGGGTGATCGTCGCCTTCGGCGGGATCACCTGTCTGCTCTCGGCATTCGTCTCCAACACCGCCACCGTCGCCATGTTGCTGCCCACCGCGATCGGCATCCTCGGCGTCGTGGCGAAGCTGCTGCAGGTTCAGGGCAAGGTCCCCGAAGACTTCGACCCGCTTCGGCTGAAGGTCGGCGCCGCCGTCATGCTCATGCTGGCGTACGCGGCCAGTGTGGGCGGACTGCTGACACCGGTGGGCAGCCCGCCCAATCTGATCGGCCGCGGCCTCATCGAGGAGGCCACCGGTGAGCGGATCAGCTTCGGCCAGTGGATGGTGATGGCTGCGCCGATCTGCCTGCTGATGTTCGTGGTCCTCGCGTTCGTGCTGATCAAGCTGAACAAGCCGGAGATCAAGCACATCGAGGGCGTCACGGAGTACGTCGACGAACAGCGCGCGGAGATGGGCAAGCTGTCGAGGGCGGAGAAGAACACCCTCATCGCTTTCGGCATCACCGTCTCGCTCTGGATCTTTCCCGGCATCATCGCGCTCATCTTCGGCAACGACTCCGACATCTACACCGCGGTCAGCGACCGGCTCGACGAGGGCACGGTCGCGGTGTTCGGCGCGGCGCTGCTGTTCCTGCTGCCCACCGACTGGGAGAACCGCGAGTTCACGCTGCGGTGGAAGGACGCCGCACAGATCGACTGGGGCACCATCGTATTGTTCGGCACCGGAATCATCTTCGGATCGCTGCTCGCCGACACCGGACTGGCCGAGACCATCGGCACCTCGGTGGCCGACTCCCTCGGGCTGTCCAGCGTCCTGCCGATCACGATCTTCGCGGTGCTGCTGGCGATCGTGGTGTCGGAGACGACGAGCAACACCGCATCGGCCGCAGTCGTGGTGCCGATCATCATCCCGGTGGCGGTGGCCGCGGGTGTGAACCCGTTCGTCCCGGCCCTGGCAGCCACCTTCGCGGCGTCGTTCGGCTTCATGCTCCCGGTGTCCACTCCGCAGAACGCCATCGTCTACGGGTCCGGGGCGGTGCCGATCACGACGATGATCCGCTCCGGCATCACCTTCGACATCGCCGGCGCGATCCTCATCATCGTGTTCCTGCCGCTGCTGGTCGCGATGCTGGGGCTCGGGTCGTGACCGCCCAGAAGATCGCGGTGATCCCTGGCGACGGGATCGGCGGTGAAGTGATCGACTCGGCCCGCGCGGTCCTCGACGCGGTATGCGTCAAACACTCGATCTCACTGTCCTACACCGATTTCGATTGGTCGTGCGAACGCTACGCCAACGAGGGCGCGATGATGCCCGCCGACGGGATCGACACCCTACGCGAGTTCGACGCCATCCTGCTCGGCGCCGTCGGCTGGCCGGGCGTCCCCGACCACGTCTCGCTGTGGGGTCTGCTCATCCCCATCCGGCGGGCCTTCCGCCAGTACGTGAACCTGCGGCCGATCCGGGTGTTCGACGGCGTGCGGAGTCCGCTGCGCGACGCCGACGGGGTGGACTTCGTCGTGGTCCGCGAGAACGTCGAGGGTGAGTACAGCGAGATCGGCGGCCGGATGAACCGCGGCTTCCCCGACGAGATGGCGGTGCAGGAGTCGGTGTTTACCCGCGTCGGCATCACCCGGATCGCGGACTATGCACTGGAACTCGCCGCGACCCGGCGCAAACGCCTCACCTCGGCGACCAAGTCGAACGGCATCGTGCACACGCTGCCGTTCTGGGACGAGGTCGTCGCCGAACGCAGTGCCCGCCATCCCGACATCGAGGTGGTCAGTGAGCACATCGACGCGCTGGCAGCGAAATTCGTGTTGGACCCGCGGCGCTTCGACGTGGTGGTGGCATCGAATCTGTTCGGTGACATCCTGTCCGACCTCGCGGCCGGGGTCGCCGGGTCGATCGGTATCGCGCCGTCGGCAAACCTCGATCCGACCAAGCAGTACCCGTCGATGTTCGAACCGGTGCACGGCTCGGCGCCCGACATCGCCGGACGCGGAGTGGCCAATCCCGTCGGCGCGGTCTGGTCGGCCGCCATGATGCTCGACCACCTCGGCCACCCGGCGGCCGCCGCGGACATCGTCACCGCGATGGCGGCCACCCTCGCCGAGCCGCACACGCGCACCGGCGACCTCGGCGGCAGCGCGTCTACCCGCGAGGTGACCGACGCATTGGTGGACGCCGTGCGCTGAGGCCAGAAACGGGGCGCGCGGAGCCTATTTGGACTCCGCGTCGTCCTCTTCTTCGGCTTCCTCCTCGGCGACCTGCTTCCCGGCGTCCTCGGTGTCACGCCGGCGCTCCCGCAGCACGAAGGCGGCCACCGCGAGGGCCAGCACCACGCCGGCGAGCACCCCGATCTCCACCACGGCGCGGGCGAACACCGGGCCCTGGTCGAGCAGTTTCGCCGCCTCCACGGACAGCACCACGATCTCCTTGATGCCGGCGAGGATGCCGACGATCAGGAACGGTTCGGCGACGATCTCATGAGATCGCAGACACGACCGCACCGCATAGAGCAGTTCGACGAAGATGAAGATCAGCAGCAGGCCGTCGAGCACCTCGAGCATGACCGTCGAGGCGGGCGAGTTGCGCAGCCGCAGCATCGTGTTGAACTGGGCGACCAGCAGGGCGCCCGAGCCGATCACCAGGACGACGGCGATCGCCCAGTAGATGGTGTCCTCCATGACGCCGAGGGCACGGTCGGCGAACCGCTGCCGGTCGTCTTCTTTCTCTTCGTTCTTGGCGTCTTTGGCGTCCTTGGCGTCTCTCGTCTTCGCCATCAGCGGTTCAGCCGCCAGATGCTGGTGGACAACGCAGTGGCGAACGCGCACCACAGCGGATAGGGCGCCAGCACCGCCGCGCCAGGTCCGCGCGCCTCGATCGCACGCCGGGTCAGGTCGGCACTGCTCGCCGTCAGCGCCGCCGCGGCCACCGCCGACGCCCCGAGCCGGTGCTGGTTGAAGAACAGCCACGTCCAGCCGCCGTTGAGGACGAGATTCGCCGCCAGCGCGACGCGGTAGGCGCGCGCCTTCTCGGGCGCGGTTCCGTCGAGCTCGTCGAGGGTGCCCGCGGACACCGCGGCGATGTCGGCGTACAGAATGGGCCAGACGATCGGAAAGGCTTGCCGCGGTGGCTGAAAACTCGGCTTCTTCAGCATCGCGTACCACGCCGACTTGGCCGGCCGGCTCGCCAGACCTCCCACTGCCGCGGTGGCGAAGACTGCTCCGGCCGTCTTGGCCAGGGTGGCTGCCCGCATGGGGACCCCTTTCGTCGGATGAGCGATACCCGAATCGCGACCGGGCGAATCTCCGCCGCTCCCAGAGTCAGCCGACCGCGGCACCACGCACGCGTCGCCGCGTGGCCAATCGATAGCCGCCGTAGAGCACCGCGGCCACCGCGAGGTTGACGAAGTAGGCGATGTCGGCGCCGTGCCAGGCCCGTGCCACGAACCCCTCGATGAGGGTGGTGTGCATGAACGGCATCGCGGCGAGGTAGGCCACCACGAACGCGCCGAGTGCCACCGCCGCGTCGCGCGGGTCGGTGTGCTCGGCAGCGGGATCGATGGTGTCCCGCCCGGCGCTGCGCAGCCGCCAGTCGATCACGACCACGGCGACGAACGCCGGGATCCAGTAACTCACCAGCAGCAGTACGTCGGTGAACCTCGTCGCGGTGTCGGCGGCGTGCAGCCACAGGATGAGCAGGAACGCCAACGCCGTGATGATGACCGCCGACACCGGCCTGCGGACCCGGACGCCGACCGTCTGCAACGCCAGCGAGCCGCTGTAGTCGTTCATCACCCCGGAGCCCACCGAGGCCAGCGCGATGACCACCAGCGCCAGGCCGCCGACGACGCCGCCGCCCATCACCGAGCGCACCCCTTCGGCGGTCTGGTCGGCGAGCAGGTCGGCGGCGGCGATGCCGATCGCCTGAACGAAGATGTAGGCCAACACGACCCCGCCGAACGTGTATCCGAAGACCTGAGCACGCCGTGAGTTCGCGGGCAGGTAGCGGCTGAAGTCGGCGGCATAGCTGGCCCAGGAGATCGCGAGGCTGAACGCGATCGTCACCTCGAGGACGAACGCCCCGACCAGGTCGGGGCCCGTCACGGTGGCGGCGGTGATCACGTCGTGGCTGCTGACGACCTTGATGGCGAACACCAGGAAGGTGGCGAACAGCACGACGGTCAGCACGGCCTGCAGCCGGTGGATCAGCTCGTAACCGAAGAACCCCACGACGCCCTGCACGCCCAGCACGATCAGCACGGCGACCCAGAACGGGATGCCGAGCAGGGCCGCGAGGGCCTCGCCGCCGAACAGTCCCACCAGCGCGTCCCACGCGATCGACGATCCCCACTGCAGCACGCCCGGCAGCACCACCCCACCGCCGAAGGCCATCCGGGAATGCGGCAGCTGTCCGGTGCCGGTGCGCGGCCCCCAGGTCGAAAGGTACGCAACCACAAGCGAACCCAGAACGGTGCCGATGACCATCGCCAGCATTCCCAGCCAGAAGCCGAGGCCGAGCACGATGGCCAGCGTGCCGGTGAACACCCCGCTCATGGTGACCTGCGGCGCGAACCACACCGTGAACAGCCGGGACGGCTTGCCGTACCGCTGGTCGGTCGGGATGGGCGCGATGCCGTGGGTCTCCACGGACATGTCACCCACCCCCGAGGGTCGGTGACCTGTGAAGGTCGCCGCGGTCAGCGCATTCGACGTCGGGCCGGAAGTCATGCGTTCATTCGACCACGGTCCGTCGCTCCCGCCCCGGGCCACCTCGCCGCCGCGTCGGGCGCGGCGAAGGCTAGCGTCAGGGGAACTGACAACGAAGGCGAGCTAACGATCGGAGTGGTGTGGTCGAGACCGACGCGAACCGGTCGACGCCCGCCTTTCCGCCGGTGCGGCGGCCCGGCCTGCTGGTCGCCGGGTTGAGCGTGGTGGTGCTCACGGTCGCCGTGCTGCAGACGGCGGTGGTCCCGGTACTGGGCGTCATCGCCACGCAGCTGTCCGTGTCCGGTGTCGCCGTCAGCTGGGCGGTCACCGCCAACCTTCTCGCCGCCATCGCCCTGACCCCGCTGATCGGCCGGCTTGCGGACCTGTACAGCAAGAAGCGCGTCCTGCTCACCGTCCTGGCGGTGGTCCTGGTCGGCAGTGTCCTCGCGGCCACCACCTCGTCGCTCGCCATGCTGATCGTGGGTCGCGTCCTGCAGGGTGCGTCGTACGCGCTCTACCCGATCGGGGTGGCGGTCCTGCGCGAGGAGTTGCCGCGCGAGCGCCTGGTCGGCGCGATGACGGTGATGTCGGGAACGCTCGGATTCGGCGGCGGGGCGGGTCTGGTGGTCACCGGCCTGCTGATGGCCGACGGCGCCGGCTATCAGCGGGTGTTCTGGTTGACCACCGCATTCACCGTCGTGGTGATCGGCGTCGTGCTGGCGGTGGTGCCGTCCCGGACGCGCGCGTCGTCCGGGTCGATCGACTGGCTGGGGGCGGCGGGTCTGGCGGCGGGCCTTTCGGCGGTGCTGCTCGCAGTCACCCAGGGCAACAGCTGGGGATGGGCGTCGCCGCGCACGATCGGCACCGCGGTGACGGGAGTCGTCGTGCTGGTGGCCTGGTGGTGGTGGGAGCGGCGCGCTGCGCGGCCGCTCGTGTCGACCCGGATGCTCGCCCGCCGGCCGATCCTGCTCACCAACCTGGCCACCGTCTTCGTCGGTATGGGCCTGTACTTCGCGTTTCTCGGGCTGACGCAGTTCGTGCAGACGCCGAGCGCGGCCGGTTACGGCTTCGGCGCCGATGTGCTCGAGGCGAGCGTGGTGTACCTGCTGCCGGGTGCGGTGACGGGATTCGCCGTCGCACTCATCAGCGGGCGGTTCATCGAGCGGTTCGGCGCGCGCCGGGTACTCGTGGCGGCCGCACTCGCAGGCATCGCCGGGTTCGTCATGCTGGCGGTCGCTCACGGCCGCCCATGGCAGGTGATCGTCGCCGGCATCCTGGCCAACGCCTACATCAGTCTCGGCTACGGGGCGCTGCCCGCGCTGATCGTCGGCGACGTCGACGCGGGCGAGACCGGGGTGGCGACCGGCATGAACGCCATCGCCCGCACCATCGGCAGTTCGGCGGCGGCCGCGGTGGTCGCGGTGCTGCTGTCGCACACCCAGCCCGGCACCGGGCTACCGGTGGAAGCCGGCTTCGTGACGATCTTCTGGGCGGGCGCGGTGACGGCCGCGCTCGCGATGGTGCTCATCGCGCTGTCGCGGTCCCGGGAACGCGGTGTCGACACCGAGGAGGCGCGCTACGAGACGCGGGCGATGAACCACGAGTGGGGTTAGCGCAGCGCCGCGAGGTTCGACACCGACTTCTGCACGTCGGATTCGATGACCTTGGCGACGAGATTGCCCACCCTGGTGTTCAGCAGGCCGCCGGAGAGGTCGGCGATCACCCGGAACTTCGAGCCGTCGCCCTCCTCCTCCACGTGCAGCGACAGTGCGATGCAGACCCCGGGCCTGCCGGTGCCGACGAGCTCGATGTCCTTGGGCTCGTCGTAGCGGGTGACCCGCCAGTGGATGGTGTTGCGGAAGCCCTTGACCTTGATCAAGGACGACACACAGGTGCCGACCTCGATCTCGTCGGGCACGTGACTGCGCCAGCCGGCGAAGATCGTCAGCCACTCGTCGAAGCGGCGCAGATTGGACGCCAGCTCCCATGCGTCCTCCGGGCTCAGGTCCGAGGAAACCGCGACGTCAACCGATGCCATGCCACCTCACTACCCGATGAAGTGCGAATGGTAAACGGACTCCGGTTCCCGGACACCCCGATCCGACACCCCGTTCCACGCGGAATCTCTCGATGTCACCCGGCATAACGAAGGATTCCATTGTCGGAATGTTAAATCGTTGCGGAATCGCTTGCGAAGGTCGCCGGTATCGGCCATGTTTATAAGGCTGCGGGGGGCTGCATCGAGGAGGACTGCGTTCTGACCGGCACACACACCACCGCCGTCGACAACATCACCGGCACCCCGGGCGGATCCGCCGCAACCGGCCCGGTGATCGAGATCGACCACGTCACGAAGCGCTTCGCCGATTACGTGGCGGTGGCCGATGCCGACTTCTCGATCGGCTCGGGAGAGTTCTTCTCCATGCTCGGGCCGTCGGGCTGCGGCAAGACCACCACGCTGCGCATGATCGCCGGGTTCGAGACCCCCACGTCGGGTGCCATCCGCCTCGAGGGCGCCGACGTGTCCCGGGTCCCCCCGCACAAACGCAACGTCAACACGGTCTTCCAGCACTACGCGCTGTTCCCGCACATGTCGGTGTGGGACAACGTGGCCTACGGTCCGCGCAGCAGGAAGAAGGAAAAGGCGGAGATCAAGCGTCGCGTCGACGAACTGCTCGAGATCGTCCGGCTGACCGACTTCGCCACCCGCAGGCCGGGTCAGCTCTCCGGCGGCCAGCAGCAGCGGGTGGCGCTGGCGCGGGCACTGGTCAACTACCCGAGCGCACTGCTGCTCGACGAACCGCTCGGCGCGCTCGACCTCAAGTTGCGTCAGATCATGCAGTTCGAGCTCAAGCGGATCCAGCGCGAGGTCGGCATCACGTTCATCTACGTGACGCACGACCAGGAGGAGGCGCTGACCATGAGCGACCGGATCGCGGTGATGAACGCGGGCAACGTGGAGCAGATCGGCACGCCGAACGAGATCTACGAGCGGCCCGCCACCGTGTTCGTCGCGAGCTTCATCGGCCAGGCGAATCTCTGGCCCGGACGCCAGACCGGCCGGAGCAACGGTGGCCTGGTCGACGTCGAGGTCCTCGGCACGACACTGCGGGCCCGTCCCGGCGAGACCACCATCGAGGCCGGCGGCCACGCGACGCTGATGATCCGTCCCGAGCGGGTCAGGGTCGCAATGGAACAGCCCTCCGCGGAGTTCGCGGCCGTCCGCGCGAAGGTCAGGGACCTGACCTTTCAGGGACCGGTGGTGCGGCTCTCGCTGGCCGCCGCCGACGAGTCCGCCATCGTCGCGCACGTCGGGCCCGAGCAGGAACTGCCGCTGCTGCGCCCCGGCGACGAGGTCTTCGCCTACTGGTCGCCGGAAGCCTCGCTCGTGCTGCCCGCCGCGGACATCCCCACCACGGAGGACCTGGAGGAGATGCTCGACGATTCCTGATCGTCTCGGCATCGGCGTCCGCTCCCCCACACCCATCACGAAAGGCACACCCGCCATGCGCTCCAAGAACTCCGCCGACATCGACCCCGCGCTGCTCGCCCGGCTGACCGCCGCCAGGACGTCCCGCCGTCGCTTCATCGGCGGCGGCGCTGCCGCGGCGGCGGCCCTGGCACTGGGCCCCACCGTGCTGGCGGCCTGCGGCTCCGACAGCGGCAGCGGTTCGTCGTCGCCGACCGCCACCGATGACGGTGCGCCGGCCAGCGGCAATCTGCGGATCTCCAACTGGCCGCTGTACATGGCCGACGGCTTCATCGCCGCCTTCCAGACCGCCACCGGCCTGACCGTCGACTACAAAGAGGACTACAACGACAACGAGGAGTGGTTCGCCAAGGCCAAGGAGCCGCTGTCGCGCGGACAGGACATCGGCGCCGACCTCGTGGTGCCGACGCAGTTCATGGCGGCGCGGCTCAACTCGCTCGGCTGGCTCAACGAGATCAGCGAATCCCGGTGGACCAACAAGAAGAACCTGCTGCCCGAACTGATGGACTCGCCCGCCGATTCGGGACGCAAGTTCAGTGCGCCGTACATGTCCTACATGGTGGGCCTGGCCTACAACCGGGCCGCCACCGGCCGCGACATCACCAAGGTCGACGACCTGTGGGACCCCGCGTTCAAGGGCAAGGTCAGCCTGTTCTCCGACACCCAGGACGGGCTCGGGATGATCATGCAGGCGCAGGGCAACTCGCCGGAGAACGCGGACTCCAAGACCGTTCAGCAGGCGGTGGACCTGATCCGTGAGCAGAAGGACCGCGGCCAGATCCGCCGGTTCACCGGCAACGACTACTCCGACGACCTCGCGGCCGGCAATCTCGTCATCGCACAGGCCTATTCGGGCGACGTCGTGCAGCTGCAGAAGGACAATCCCGACCTGCAGTTCATCGTGCCCGAATCCGGCGGCCTGACGTCGATCGACACCATGGTCATCCCGAACTCGACCAAGAACAAGACCGCCGCCGAGGAGTGGATCAACTACGTCTACGACCGCGCGAACTACGCGAAGCTGATCGCCTTCACCCAGTACGTGCCGGTGCTGTCGGACATGGACGCCGAACTCGACAAACTCGACCCGACGCTGGCGAAGAACGAGCTGATCAACCCGCCGCAGGCCACCCGCGACAAGCTGGCAACCTGGCCCGCGTTGACCGACGAACAGACCCAGGAGTTCAACGCCGCCTACGCCGCGGTCACCGGCGCCTGACCGATGGCAGGCACCGCCACCAGCAGTCGCAGGCGCAGCAGGATCGCGCCCTATCTGATGATCCTGCCCGCACTGGCATACCTGGCAGTCTTCTTCGTCGTGCCGCTGGTCTCGCTGGCGCGCACGTCGCTGTCGTCGTCGGGCGGGTCGGTATACCTCCCGACGCTGACGTTCTCGTGGGAGTTCGGCAATTACGCCGACGCGTTCAGTCGCTACCACGACCAGATCCTGCGGTCGTTCGGATACGCGCTGACCGCGACGGTGGTGTGTCTGCTGCTGGCGTTCCCGCTGGCGTACGTGATCGCCTTCAAGGCGGGCCGGTTCAAGAACCTGATCCTGGGTCTGGTGATCCTGCCGTTCTTCGTCACCTTTCTGATCCGCACCATCGCGTGGAAGACCATCCTGGCCGACGACGGCTGGGTGGTCTCCGCCCTGGGCACCGTCGGGCTGCTGCCCGGTGACGGCCGGCTGCTGTCCACCAGCTGGGCGGTGATCGGCGGGCTGATCTACAACTGGATCATCTTCATGATCCTGCCGCTCTACGTCAGCCTGGAGAAGATCGACCCGCGCTTGGTCGAGGCGTCCAAGGACCTGTACTCGTCGAACACCCGCAGCTTCACCAAAGTGATCCTGCCGCTGGCCCTGCCGGGCGTGCTGGCGGGCAGTCTGCTCGTGTTCATTCCCGCCGCAGGCGATTTCATCAACGCCGAGTATCTCGGCAGCACCCAGACCACAATGATCGGCAACGTGATCCAGCAACAGTTCCTGGTGGTCAAGGACTACCCGGCCGCGGCGGCACTCAGCCTGGTGCTGATGGCGATCATCCTCGCCGGTGTGCTGCTGTACACGCGTGCGCTCGGCACGGAGGACCTGGTATGACGACGCAGGCGGGCGCCGCGGTGGCTGCCGCGGCCCAGGAGGCCGGGCAACCGGCCAAGACGATCAAGGGCAGCCCGCGATGGGGTGACTGGGCCCTGCGGATCGTGGCCGGCCTGGTCCTGCTCTACCTGTTCATCCCGATCTTCGTGATCGTGCTGTTCTCGTTCAACGATCCGAAGGGCAAGTTCAACTACAGCTGGCAGGGGTTCACGCTCGACAACTGGCTCGATCCGTTCAGGTATCCGGCGCTCACCGAGGCGATGAAGCTGAGCCTGAGTGTGGCCGGAGTGTCGACGGCGGTCGCGCTGGTGCTGGGCACGCTGGTGGCGATCGCGCTGGTGCGCCAGCGATTCCGCGGTCAGCGGGCGGTCGACACGTTCCTGATCCTGCCGCTGACGGCGCCCGAGGTGGTGATGGGTGCGTCGCTGCTGGTGCTGTTCCTCGACCTGGGCTGGGCGACGGGTTATGTCACGATCCTGTTGGCGCACATCGCGTTCGAGGTCAGCTTCATCGCGATGACGGTGCGGGCCAGGATGCGCGGGTTCGACTGGACCCTGGAGGACGCGTCGATGGATCTGGGTGCGGGTCCGGCCAGGACGTTCTTCAAAGTGACCCTGCCGCTCATCGTTCCGGGCATCATCGCCGCGGCGATGCTGTCGTTCGCGCTGTCGCTCGACGACTTCATCATCACCTACTTCGTGAGTGGCTCGTCGGTCACCTACCCGCTGTATGTGAACGCCGCCGTGAAGGCCGCGGTGCCGCCGCAGATCAACGTGCTGGCCACCGCGATCCTGGTGGTCAGCCTGATCCTGCTCGGCGTGGGAACGCTGTACCGGCGCAAGCGGATCGACGGCTGAGGGCTTCTGCGCTCAGCGGTCGAGCGTCACCGTCACCGAGACCTCGCCGCGGTCGTCGCGGTGCGCCACGGCGTGACCCGTGCGATCGCGGCCCTCGAAGTCGAGCAGGGTGATCGGCGCACCGCCGCCGAGGAAGTTGCGCCACCAGTTCTTCTTGTCAGGCGCGACGACGCCGATGAGGATCGTCTCGCCGCGGCGGCGGTAGCCCACCGGCGTCTCGAACGTGGCGCCCGAACGCCTTCCCACAAAGCGGATCACCACCAGGCCGCGGCCGACCAGGCGGCCGACGACGGGCAGGTTCAGCAGCCCGGTCACACCGGCGTTCACGACACCCACGACCGGTGAATTGAACATCCCTCGCGCCATCGCCACCTCCCTGATGCTCCGACGAGCGTAGCGCTCAGCCGACCTCGGCGGGGACCGGCGCCGGCCGGCTCCCGGCACGCGCGGCGCCGATGCCCGCCGCCACCACGAAACAGATGCCGACCGCCGCCGAGACACCGGGGATCTGGTGTAGCACCACCAAACCGATGATCAGCGCGAACGCCGGTTCCAGGCTCATCAGCGTGCCGAAGGCGGCCGTGGTGAGCCGGCGCAGCGCCAGCAGCTCCAGCGCGAACGGGACCACCGGCAGCAGGACGGCCAGCCCGAGGCCGATCAGCAGGAGTTGCGGTGTGAGCCGGTCGAAGACGTCGGGACCCACCACCGCGGTCGCGACCAGCGCCGCCACCGGCATCGACACCGAGAGACCGCCGATCCCGGCGACCTGGTCACCCACCCGCTGGGTCAGCAGGATGTAGCCCGCCCAGCAGCACGCGGCGGCCAGTGCGTACATCACGCCGACCGGGTCGACCGTGCCCGACCACGGCTCGGTCATCAACAGCACCCCGGCGGCGGCCGAGGCCGGCCACACGATGCGCCCGAGGCCGCGGCCGTGGGCGATCGCCACGGCGAGGGGGCCGAGGAACTCCAGTGCGCTGGCCGTTCCCATCGGGATCCGGTCCAGGGCGGCCATGAACAACAGAGTGACTCCTGCAATGACGACGCCGAGGCCGACACAGGTGGCGAATGTCCGGCGGGTGAACCGCGCGGCGCGTGGCCGCAGCACGAGAAGGAACAGCAGGCCGGCCCAGGCCAGCCGCAGCCAGGCGGCGCCGTCGGCGCCGATCCGGTCGATCAGCGCGACCGAGACCGCGACGCCGAGTTGCACCGACAGCATGGCCGCCACGGCCATGAACGCCCCGGTGCGGACGTGACTGCTGGACATGCCTGAATTGAACGGGACCCGGACCGTTCGCGTCCAGGCGATTTCGACGGACACACCGTTCAGCTTTTGCGAACGATCACCGCCCGCGGTCAGTTGACGAGGTGAATCGCCCCGTCCTGCAGCCGGACCGGGAACGTCCGCAATCCGAACCGGCTGCCGAACAACCGGAACATCGCCGAGTACGGACGGAACCCGAAGATCCGGCCCTTCGGCCCCTCCACCATCCGGCCGTTCGTGACGTCGTAGCGCGCGCGGTGCCACGGACACTCCAGACAGCCCGACGCGGTGACGCTGCCGCGGCCCATGCGGGCGTACTGGTGGCGGCAGACGTTGCCGACGGCGAACGGCTCTCCCCCGGGCGTGACGCCGACCGCCAGCACGCCGTGCCGCTCGGTCCTCACCTCCCGGACACCGCGCTCGTCGAGCTGGTCGACGCGGATGAGCAGGTCACCCTGCGCCACCGCGGGATTGTCGTGGGTGATCGGCGGCAGCACACTGCCGGTGTCGACGCCGCGCTCGTGCGGGTCGTTGCGTAGGCGGACCATGCCCTAACGGTGCCCGGGATGCGGCCGGTCAAACGCGTGCAGTCAGGACGACTGCGACGTCGGTTCGTATCCGCAGATGGCCTCGACCTTGTCGGCCGATGCGCTGGCGGGGTCGAACTCGTAGCCCAGCCACTCGCGCGCCAGCCGCCGGGCGAGCTCCAGGCCCACCACGCGCTGTCCGAAGCAGAGCACCTGGGCGTTGTTGGACAGCACCGATCGCTCGACGGAGAAGCTGTCATGGGCGGTGACAGCGCGGATGCCGGGCACCTTGTTGGCGCTGATCGCCACGCCGAGGCCGGTGCCGCACACCAGCAGCGCGCGGTCGGCCTTGCCCTCGGCCACCAGACGCGCGGCGGCGACCGCGATGTGCGGGTAGGCGGTGTTCTCGTCCGTGCCCACGCCGACGTCGGTGACCTCGGCGACGCGGTCGTCTGCCCTCAGGTCGCCCTTGAGGGCCTCCTTGTACTCGTAGCCTGCGTCGTCGGAACCCACGACGATGCGCAGTCGGTCGGTCGTCTGTCGGTCGGTCACTGCTTGTCTCCTCCTGCGGTCAGCGTGAAACAGCCCGCGACGGTGCGTGCGCACATCGCCAGCGACGTGGCGCCGGCGTCGGGGGTGCCGACGCTGCGCTCGGCCAGCGGTCGGGCGCGGCCGACCTTTGGCCGCATCTCGGCGGTCGCGCGGGCCGCCTCCGTCGCGGTCTCGGCGGCCGATGTCCAGGCCTGTTGCCAGGATTCGCCGTCGGCGGTCCTGCGCTCGAGTTCCTCGACGAACGGCAGCAGCGCGTCGAGCATGGTCTTGTCACCGGGCGCCGCTCCGCCCAGTTGGATCAACGCGTCATAGCCGTCGCGCATGCCCGCGGCCACGGTGGCGGAGTCCGGGCGGCCGGTGTCGCCGAGACGTGCCCCGAGGGCGCTGAGCAGCGCACCCCACAGCACGCCGGACGTGCCGCCGGCCTTGGCCGCCCACTCCCTGCCGGCTGCGCTCAGCACGGCGCCCTGGCCGGCACCGGCGTCGACGGCGCG
>NZ_JACKSJ010000156.1 GCF_025821665.1 [Mycobacterium] manitobense | reverse complement strand
GGCCGTGCCCGGCACCGTGGCACTGCCGGGAACCGCGGCGCTGCCCGGCGCCGCACCGGTCGCGCCGATCGCCCAGGCCGTCGCCCCCGCGGTGCCCGCCATCACGCCCGCCACGTCCGGCACACTGCGCGAGTTCTTCACCGCCAAGAACGTCAAGCTCGAGCCGCAGGTGGCCAACGGGTTCACCGCGCTCAACATCGTGCTGCCGATGCCCGCAGGCTGGTCGCAGGTGCCCGACCCCAACGTGCCCGACGCCTTCGCCGTGATCGCCGACCGCAACAGCGGCGACCTCTACACACCGAACGCGCAGGTCGTGGTCTACAAGCTCATCGGGGACTTCGATCCCAAGGAGGCCATCAGCCACGGCCTCGTCGACAGCCAGCAGCTGCCGGGCTGGCGTTCCATCAACGCTTCGCTGGCCGAGTTCAACGGGTTCCCGTCGGCCCTCATCGAGGGCAGCTACCGCTCGACCGAACAGATGCTCAACACCTCCCGGCGGCACGTGCTTGCGGCGTCGGGGCAGGACCGCTACCTGGTGTCGCTGACGGTGACCGCCGGCGCAGGCAACCAGGGCGCCCCGACGGCGGCCGACGCCACCGACGCCATCGTGACCGGTTTCAGGGTCGCCGCGCCGGGCACCGCCGCGTCCCCGGCCGCCGCAGCAGCCGCGTCACCCGCCGCAGCCAGGGTCGCCGCGCCGGGCACCGCCGCGTCCCCGGCCGCCGCAGCAGCCGCGTCACCCGCCGCAGC
>NZ_JACKSJ010000155.1 GCF_025821665.1 [Mycobacterium] manitobense | reverse complement strand
CCGTCGACCGCGTCGTCGGGAACCTGGAACTCCCGCTGCGGCACGGTCGAATTCGGTGCGCCCGAGCCGAAGTAGTAGACCAGGTTCTGCGCCTTCGGGAACTGCTGGACGGCGCTGATCAACTGATACCGCAGTACCGTATTCGCCGCGCCGGCATTGGCGGTCGTCTCATCGGCCTGCGGTGCCATCGCGGCGATGATCGGTTGCAGGGTCCACGCATCAGCGGACAGCGGCCAGTCCAGCGACGCGCGGTCGTCGAACCCGATCAGGGCGAATCGGGCCCCGGGGTGGCGCTCGACGACGGCCGCGATGTCGGCCTGTGCGGTCCCGGCGACGGATCTGTCCACGATCAGGAAGACGCTCGGTTCCCGTTCCCCGGCAATCGTGGTCAGGCCCGGCGCCGTGTCACCGATCGCCGGGCGCAGCACGGCCACCAGCAGCAGTGCGGCGGCGATCAACGGCAGGTACCTGCGC
>NZ_JACKSJ010000154.1 GCF_025821665.1 [Mycobacterium] manitobense | reverse complement strand
GGCCGCCGAACCGCCGCAGCCGCCCCGCGTCACGGCGCCGGAACCACCGCCGCGCCGGGAGTCCGGCGATCCGCAGTGGCAGCCCGCGCCGGCCGAGGGGCAGTGGATCCCGGCGGGCGTTCCTGGCAGCAACTGGACCGCTCCGGAGCCCGAGAGCAGCGACGAATCTTCGGAGTACGTCGGCCGCCGGCGCGCGCCGGAGCCGACGATGTCCAGCCCGGCGCCGGAACCGCGGCGCGGTAAGCACTCGGCCGGGTCGGATGGACCCGATTCCACCCGCTCCGGGCCGGCACTGGCCGCCGAACCCGCGCAGCCGCCGCCACCCCCCGAGCCGGCGAGGGCGCCGGAGCCGGAGCCCGAGTCCGCGGAGGAGACCGCCGCCCGGCGGCACCGCAGCCTCGAGGACACCGGCGGTCAGTCGGTGGCCGACCTGCTCGCCCGGATGGGTACCGCCCCCTCCGGAGGCGGCAGGCGCAGGCGCCGCGAAGAGTGAGCTAGTCTGCTATCGACCGTCCGGTACCCGCAGCGCGGGACCGGAACGTAGGAATCCACGACAAGTTGCGAGGTCGTCTGCGATGGAGCAGCCCCCTGCGCGTGCGTCGGCCGTCCCAGACGGGCTGCGTCCGGCCCGGCTCACGGTCGGCCTGATCTCGGCCGGCCGGGTCGGCACCGCGCTCGGCGTGGCACTGGAGCGCGCCGAACACGTGGTCGTCGCCTGCAGCGCCATCTCGCAGGCCTCACGCAGGCGGGCCGAGCGCCGACTCCCCGACACCGCCGTGCTGCCCGTGCAGGACGTGGCAGCCCGGGTGGAGTTGCTGCTGCTCGCGGTGCCCGACGCGGAACTGCACGGACTGGTGGCGGGCCTGGCGGCCACCGGGGCGGTGCGCCCGGGCACGATCGTCGCGCACACCTCGGGAGCCAACGGGGTAGCGATCCTGTCGCCGCTGACCGAGCAGGGCTGCATACCGCTTGCCATTCATCCGGCGATGACCTTCACCGGGTCCGACGAGGACATCGCCCGGCTGTCCGAGGCGTGCTTCGGGGTGACCGCGGCCGACGAGGTCGGCTACGCGATCGCGCAGTCGCTGGTGCTCGAGATCGGCGGCGAGCCGTTCCGGGTGCGCGAGGATGCCCGCACGCTGTATCACGCCGCCCTGGCGCACGGCAGCAATCACCTGGTCACCGTGCTGCTCGACGCCGTCGAGGCGCTGCGGTCGGCACTGTGGGGGCAGGAACTGCTCGGGCAGGAACTGGTCGGTGGGGCGCCCGGCGGCATCGCCGAACGCGTCGTCGGTCCGCTCGCGCGCGCGGCGCTGGAGAACGCGCTGCAGCGCGGCCAGTCGGCGCTGACGGGTCCGGTGGCCCGCGGGGACGCCGCCGCCGTCGCCGGTCATCTGCGGGCACTCGGCGAGGTCGATCCCGAACTGGCCGCGGCCTACCGGGCCGACTCGCTGCGGACCGCGCAGCGGGCACACGCTCCCGAGGAGGTCTTCGCGGTGCTGGCCGAGGTGAACAAATCGTGATCGTGCGCAAGCCGCCGAAGTTCGCGGCCAATCAGCTCAACGTCTACGCCCGCCCGGCGGACGTCGCCGACGTCAGCCGCGCGCTGCGCACCACCGGCCGGCGGGTGATGCTGGTGCCGACGATGGGCGCGCTGCACGAGGGCCACCTGACGCTGATCCGGCAGGCGAAGCGGGTGCAGGGCGCCGTCGTGGTGGTCTCGATCTTCGTAAACCCGTTGCAGTTCGGCGCCGGTGAGGATCTCGACGCCTATCCGCGCACCCTGGACGACGACTTGGAGGCACTGCGCGCCGAGGGGGTCGAGGTGGCGTTCACCCCCACCGCCGCCGACATGTACCCCGCCGGACCGCGCACCTCCGTGCATCCCGGGCCGCTCGGCGCGGAGCTCGAGGGTGCCTCGCGGCCCGGGCATTTCGCCGGTGTGCTGACGGTGGTGCTCAAACTGCTGCAGATCGTCCGGCCCGACCGGGCCTTCTTCGGTGAGAAGGATTACCAGCAGCTGGTGTTGATCCGCCAGATGACCGACGACCTCGACGTCGACACCCGGATCGTCGGCGTGCCGATCGTGCGTGAAGGCGACGGCTTGGCGCTGTCCTCGCGCAACCGGTACCTCGACGGCGTGGAACGTGAACAGTCGCTGGCACTCTCGGCGGCGCTGCTGGCGGGCATGTACGCCGCGTCCGGGGGAGCGGCCGCCGTGCTCGACGCCGCCAGGGCGGTGCTCGACGAGGTGCCCGCCATCGATGTCGACTACCTCGAGCTGCGCGACAACTGGCTGGGCCCCGCGCCCGCCCAGGGGCCGGCCCGACTGCTGGTGGCCGCCCGGCTGGGCCGCACCAGGCTGCTGGACAACATCGCCGTCGACCTCGGCGCGAGCGCAGGCATCAACGGCCACCCCGGGGTGGCGGGACCAGACGACAACCACGAATTGCCCTGGAGGAACTGATGTTACGCACGATGCTGAAGTCGAAGATCCACCGAGCCACCGTCACCCAGGCCGATCTGCACTACGTCGGCTCGGTGACCATCGACGCCGACCTGATGGAGGCCGCGGACCTGCTCGAGGGCGAGCAGGTCACCATCGTCGACATCGACAACGGCAACCGGCTTGTCACCTATGCGATCACCGGTGAACGCGGCACCGGGATCATCGGGATCAACGGCGCCGCAGCGCATCTCGTTCATCCCGGTGACCTGGTGATTCTGATCGCCTACGGCACGATGGAGGACGCCGAGGCCCGCCGGTACCGCCCGCGGGTGGTGTTCGTCGACGCCGACAACAGGCAGGTCGACCTGTCGGACGACCCCGCTTTCGTGCCGGACACCGCGGCCGACCTGCTGTCGCCACGGTAATAACGTGCTCCTGGCGATCGACGTCCGCAACACCCACACCATCGTCGGCCTGGTCTCCGGCGCGGGCGAGCACGCGAAGGTGGCGCAGCACTGGCGGATCCGCACCGAGTCGGAGATCACCGCCGACGAGCTGGCGCTGACGATCGACGGGCTGATCGGCGACGACTCCGAACGCCTCACCGGGGCGGCAGGCCTGTCGACGGTGCCCTCGGTGCTGCACGAGGTGCGGGTGATGCTCGAGCAGTACTGGCCGTCGGTGCCACACGTGCTGATCGAGCCCGGCGTGCGCACCGGGATACCGCTGCTGGTGGACAACCCGAAGGAGGTCGGCGCCGACCGGATCGTCAACTGCCTCGCGGCCTATCACAAGTACGGCGGCGCGGCGATCGTCGTCGACTTCGGCTCGTCGATCTGCGTCGACGTGGTGTCGGCCAAGGGCGAGTTCCTCGGCGGCGCGATCGCGCCGGGCGTGCAGGTGTCCTCGGACGCCGCGGCGGCCCGGTCGGCCGCGCTGCGCCGGGTCGAGCTCACCCGGCCGCGGTCGGTGGTCGGCAAGAACACCGTCGAGTGCATGCAGGCCGGTGCGGTGTTCGGCTTCGCCGGCCTGGTCGACGGGCTGGTCAGCCGCATCCGCGCCGATGTCGACGGGTTCGCGGGCAACGACGTCACCGTGGTCGCCACCGGTCACACCGCCCCGCTGGTGCTGCCCGACGTGCGGACTGTCGGCACCTACGACCGCCATCTCACTCTCGACGGTCTGCGGCTGGTGTTCGAGCGCAACCGCGACAACCACCGCGGCCGCCGCTAGACCCCCTCCCGCGGCGATTTCGGCGCGCAAACGATCGCGCACCGAACGAAACCGCGCCGAAATCGCTCAGAAGAACGTGCGGATCAGGTCGACCACCCGGTTCTGCTCGTCGACCACCGGGATCACCGGCCACTTGTCGAACACCGTGCACGGGTGGGAGATGCCGAACTGCACCCAGTCACCGACCTCGGCGTGGTCGGCGGCGTCGAGCCGCAGGTAGGCGTGCTGGTCGTTGAGCTTGGTGACGGCGCCTGACATGCCGTAGGGCACCGGCAGGTCCTGGTCGAACGACACGTCGCGGCGCCCCATGGTCAGAAGCGCCAGTCCCGGTTCGGGCCGCGACACCACCTGCGCCCACACGCTCAGCGCCGCCTCCAGCGCCCCGTCGCTGGTGCGGCCCAGCGGCGACGTCCGGCGGTACAACCCGTCGTCATGGGTGAGGTAGCACCCGCTGCGGATCACGGTCCGCACGGTCAGTCCGTCCGGCCAGCCGCCCGTGAGGACGTCTGCGACGAGGTCGAAGTACGTGCTGCCGCCGGCGGTGACCATGACCTCGTCGGATTCGAACAGGCCGGCCAGGCGGACCACGGCGTCTCGCAGGTCGCGAAGGTAGCCGGTGACCACGTCCAGCGCGTCGGCGGTGACGGCGTGGCCACCCGCCGCCTCGTAACCGGCCACCCCGACCAGCCGCAGCCGCGGCGCCGCGACGGCCGCCCGCGCGACCGCGTCGTGACGGCGTGGCCACCCGCCGCCTCGTAACCGGCCACCCCGACCAGCCGCAGCCGCGGCGCCGCGACGGCCGCCCGCGCGACCGCGTCGACG
>NZ_JACKSJ010000153.1 GCF_025821665.1 [Mycobacterium] manitobense | reverse complement strand
GGGCGCCGGGGCGGGTGCGACTTCGGCGGACGGGGTGGGCTCCGGCGCCGGGCCCGGAAGCGGCCCGGGCTGGGCGCCCGCAATGCCGGCGGAGCCGCCGCCCACCAGGACAAGCAGTGCCGCCGTCGCGGCGATCCTCCTCGTCGACCTCATAGTTCGCCAGACTAGATGATTCTTGCGGCGGGACGCACATCGTTGGCGCCGATCAGCGCCGATCTGAGACCCTGATCCGGTGAGCACCCGATGGCAGCGCACCGATGCCCCGCGGGGCGACGACTACGACTCGAGATGGCGGTCCCTCGCCGCCGAGGGACGCAACGTGCACGGCGAGGCCGACCTGGTGTCGGCACTGCTGGCCGAGCACGGCGGCAGCCGCGTGCTCGACGCCGGTTGCGGCACGGGACGGGTGGCGATCGCGCTGGCCGAGCGGGGTCTCACCGTGGTCGGCATCGACGTCGACGCCGGCATGCTGTCCGCGGCTCGCGCCAAGCAACCCGCGATGACATGGATCGAGGCGGATCTCGCCGACCTGGGAGCGCACCTCCGCGACGTCTTCGACCTGGCGGTGATGGCAGGCAACGTGATGATCTTCCTCGAACCGGGGACCGAGGGCCGGGTGCTCGGTGCGGTCGCGGGCCGCCTCGCGGCGGGTGGTCTGCTGGTCGCGGGCTTCCAGATCCGCCCCGACCGGCTGTCCGTGGCGGACTACGACCGGCTGGCGGAGTCGGCCGGATTGCAGCCGGTCGCCCGCTGGGCCACCTGGGACCGCGAACCGTTCACCGGCGGCGACTACGCGGTGTCGGTGCACCGGCGGGGCTGAGTCGTGGCGGCCGCCCGGCCGCTGCGGCAGACTGGCGCCGTGCAGACGGTGGAGTACGCCCCCGGCCGGCAGGCCGACCTGTTCGGCGTCGGCGGCGGACCGACGGTGCTGATCTGGCACGGCATGCAGACCGACTCGCGCAGCGCGGTGCGCGCTCTGGCGCAGCAGCTTGCCGATCACGGGGTCGCTGTCGTGGCCGCCGACTGGGATGCCCATGCCGAGGATGCGGGCAGGTCGGACCTGCTCGGATCCGTGCGATTCGCGCAGCAGCGCGCCGCCGCACCTGACGAACTCGTGGTGGTCGGCTGGTCCATGGGAGGCCTCGCGGCGGCCGGGCTTGCGCTGCGGGCCGCCGAACTCGACCTGCGGGTGCGCCATACCGTCTGTCTCGCAGGGGCTTTCATGGCCCCCGAGCCGTTCACCGGCCAGACCCTGCCGATGAGCCTGCCCCGCGACGGCCATCGCTCGCCCTTCCTTCTCTTACACGGGACGCGCGACGACGTCGTGCCGGTGACGGCGAGCCGGGAATTCGCCTCGGCGTTGCGGCGCGACGACTGGCCGGTCGACATGGTCGAACTCGACACCGATCACGCTGCCATCGCCGGCGCCACCTACGACGCCGCCGCGGACCGGTACGAGGCGGCCGAGGATGCCGCCGCCCTCGCGGTCGCCGCCGACGTCGCGGCCCGGATCGCCGCGGTCGCCACGCCTGCGCTCGGCTGACCGGGCGTCAGCCGTACAGCTCCTCGAAGCGTTCGATCGAGCGCTCGATGTCACCCTTGACCGCGCGGGCGGCGGCGGCGCCGATGGGACCGAACAGCGGACGGCCACCCAGATCGATGAGCACGGTGAACGTGCATCCGTCGGGTGCGGGCTTCACCGACATCGTCAGGGCGTACTTCGTCCCGCCGACGCCGTCACCGGTGACCTTCAGCAGTTGCGGCGGATCAAAGGTGCGGATAGTCCATGTCACCCGATTGCGCATGCCCTTGGCGCCGGCCACGCCCACCAGCGTGGTGCCTTCGCCGAGTTCTGCGGGCACCTCGCCCCGCCACCCCTGATGCATCGTGAGCCAGTCGCCCAGTTCGGAGAGATTGGACGCATGATCCCATGCCTGCTCAGGAGATATGGACAACGATCGGGTCAACTCCAGTTTGGCCACCGGCGAATGGTAACGGCGGCGGTGTCGGGGCCACCCCGGATCGATCGAAGCGGGATCGTCGTGTGTCGCCGGTCGCCGCGGTCTCCGCTTCGGCGTGCGGGTCGGCGGCCTGTCCGTTCGTCGGTCCGAATGTCCACCTGCCGAGCGGTATTCGACGGTCTGAGGGCAGAGCTTCGCTGGGCGGGTGTGTGTTTCGGGCGAGAGAGTGGAACCCCTCCATGTAGCGGTCGAGTGTTGCCAAAATCGAGCCACTTTGGTGATCTTCGTCATAGATTATCCGTATTGTGGCCGCTCTCACGGTTTTTGGAGGGCTCCGGGCGTTCTGTTAATGTCCGGCCGCATGTTTGCTCTAGCGACGATGTTGACGCTCATCAACCAGGTCTCGGGCACGCCGTACATCTCCGGCGGCGACAGCCCCGCAGGTACGGACTGCTCAGGGCTGGCCTCCTGGGTGAGCAATGCGGCCACCGGGCGACCGATCTACGGCGACCGGTTCAACACCGGGAACATGGAGAGCGCCCTGCTGGCCCGCGGCTTCAAGCACGGCTCGGAGCCCGGCGCGCTGGTCATCGGCTGGAACAGCGGCCATGCGGCTGTGACACTGCCCGATGGCACCCCGGTCTCGTCCGGTGAGAGCGGCGGCGTGAAGGTCGGTGGCGAAGGCGCCTACCAGCCGCAGTTCACCAAGCACATGTTCCTGCCGATGCCCGCCGAGCAGCCAGTGCCGCCTGCGCCGCCTGCCGGGCCCAACATCATCTCGGTCAGCATGCCGCCGGCGCCGGGTGCACCCGTGCCGCCTCCCCCGGGCGCGCCGCTGCCTCCTCCGCCGCCGCCGGGCGCGCCGCTGCCTCCTCCGCCGCCGCCGGTCGGCGCGCCGCTGCCCCCGCCTCCCGGTGCGCCGCTGCCGCCTCCCCCGGGTGCGCCGCTGCCGCCGCCCGCACCGGTGGTCGCCGCATAACACCGTCGCCCGGGCCGGTCCTGCTGTGGCAGGCTCACCGACGTGGACCTGCCGCGACCGGACCCGGCCCGCGCGCACCTCGCCGACGTGGTGCCCTCGGTCCTGGCGGCGATGAACGTCGCCGGCTTCGACCGCCGGATACCGCTGCCGCATGATGTGGCCGGTGCCTGCGTCCTGCTGATCGACGGCCTCGGCGCCGACCTGCTGGACGCCCACGCCGCCGATGCGCCCGTCCTCGCCGGCCTGCGCGGCCCCACCCTGGACGTCGGATTCCCGTCCACCACAGTGGCCGGGCTGGCCGCGGTGGGCACCGGGGTGCGATCCGGTGAACACGGGCTGGTCGGCTACTCGTTCGGGGTGCCCCACGTGGGTCTGATCAATCCGTTGCGGTGGCGCGTGCACCCATGGGGCGCCGACCTGCGCGACGAGGTGCCGCCGGAGCAGTTGCAGCCGATGGCGACGACCTTCGAGCGCGCCGCGGCGGCCGGGTTCGCGGTGAGCGTGGTCTCCGCCGCGCAGTTCACCCACTCCGGGATGACGCGCGCAGTGCTGCGCGGCGGGCGGTACGTCGGCGTGCACGGTCTCGGTGATCTCGCCGCGGGCATTCAGCGGGCCGTCGCCGACGGCGGGTTCTGCTACGGCTATCACGGCGACCTCGACCTGATCGGCCACCTGCACGGCCCGGGCTCGACGGCATGGCGGATGCAACTGCGGCAGGTCGATCGCCTGGTCGAGTCGGTGGTCGAGGCCTTGCCGCCCGGGGGGCTGCTCGCTGTGGTCGCCGACCACGGCATGGTGCGGGTCGACCCGGCCGACGTCGTCGACGTCGATGCCACCGTGTCGCTGCTCGACGGCGTCTCGGCCGTCGGCGGTGAGGCGCGGGCGCGGCACGTCTACGTGCGCGACGGGGCGGCCGACACGGTGACGGCGGCGTGGCGCGAGACGCTGGGCCACCGGGCATGGGTGGTGACGCGTGACGAGGCGATCGACGCCGGCTGGTTCGGTGACCGTGTGGCCGACGCGGTGCGGCCACGCATCGGTGACGTCGTCGCCGCGGCGCGCGGCGATGCGGCGATCGTGCGGCGCACAGCCGAGCCCATGGAGTCATCGCTGGTCGGCCAGCACGGCTCGCTCACTCAGGCAGAACAGCGGGTGCCACTGCTGCTGGCGGTCGGCTGAGCCGTCGCCGGGGGCGTGTCGGCCGTCCGCCCACCGGGTATGCGCGCGCCGTGCAGACGTTTCTGCCCTACCCGGGGTTCGCCGAGTCCGCAGCGGTGCTCGACGCGCGCCGCCTGGGCAAGCAACGGGTAGAGACCATTCAGGTGCTGCGCGCACTCACCGTGGCGGGCTACGGCTGGCGGCGGCACCCCGCGGCCGCGATGTGGGCCGGCTACGAGGAAGCACTGGTGCGCTACGGCCTCGACGTCTGTGCGCAGTGGTGCCTGTTGGGCCACGCCGACACGTGTGCCGGCACGCTGGGCTCGGATCTGGCCGCGACCACCGGGCTGGCCGTCGTCCGGAGCCAGGCCGAGCTCGCCACCGCCGGCGAGCTCCCGCCCTGGCTCGGCGACGAGGACGTCCACCGCAGCCACCAGTCCGCCCTGGTGCGCAAGGACCCCGCGCACTACCGCGCGCACTTCGCCGACGTGCCCGACGACCTGCCCTATGTCTGGCCGGACTCCGGCCGGGCCCGCCGTATCCCGTTGTGAGGACGGCCCCGAGGGTGTTGTTAACGTCTGCGCTGTGATCGTGCTGCTGCCGCCGTCGGAGACGAAACGAGCAGGCGGCGACGGACCACCGTTGCGGCTCGAGACACTGCGCTCCCCCGAGCTGACCACGGCGCGCCGTGAACTCGTCGACGACCTGGTGGCGCTGGGGGCGGACCGCACCGCATCCCGGTCCGCCCTGGGTCTCTCGGCGAAGCAGGACGCCGAGATCGACCGCAACGCGGCGTTGTACACCGCCCCCACCCTGCCCACCCTGGCGCGATACACAGGCGTGCTCTACGACGCATTGGATATCGGATCGCTCAGCGGCGCAGCGGCTTCGAGAGCCTATGCGCGGCTGGCGGTCGGGTCGGCGCTGTTCGGTCTGCTACGCGCCGACGACCAGGTGCCGGCCTACCGGCTGTCGGCAGACTCGAAGCTGCCGGGCCGCACCACAATGGCAGCGCACTGGCGGCCGTCACTGGAACCGCTGCTGGCCGAGCTCGCCGCCGACGACCTCGTCGTCGATCTGCGGTCGGGATCGTATGCGGCGCTTGGGCGGCTGCCCGGCGCGGTGCGGGTCGACGTCGTCTCCGAGCGTGCGGACGGCCGGCGCTCGGTGGTCAGCCATTTCAACAAAGCACACAAGGGCCGGCTCGCGCGCGTCCTGAGCGGTAGCAGGGCCGAGCCCGACGACGCCGCGAAGGTGGCGGCCGTGGCCAGGCGCGCCGGTATGCGGGTCGAGCGCAACGACAACGATCTGACGGTGGTCATCGCCGCCTGAGGCGTCAGTCCCAGACCCGGGCCAGCGCCGACTCCGTGCCCGGGGTGAGCGGCCGGGTCAGCATGACGGGCGCCTGGGCCATGAATCGCGGTGTGATGCCCCGGTGTTCGTCGGCGGCGTGCACGGTGAACGGGTGCACGAGGTACATGTCGCCGGGCTCGCCGGTCGCATAGCCGACCGGACATCGTTCGCTCGCCTCGTCGACGAGCGGGGCAGAGTCCTCGAAGGAGGATCGGCGGTCCCCCAGCGCGGCGGCCACCCTGCGGTGTGAGCCGATCCGGATGCGCGTCGGTGCGTCGTCGGGCCCCACGTCGGAGAGCAACGTCAGCAGCAGCAGGGTGTGCGGTCTCCCACTGATCGCCCACGATCCGTCCGGCGCCGGGGTGTTGGCGTCGATGTGCCAGCCGCGGTCCTCCGCCGGCGGCTGCGCCGGAAAGCGGACGGGGATGTTGCCGAGCGCCCCCCGCGGTAGCCAGCCACCGCGGCCGCAGACGAGGTCCAGTGCGTCGGCGAGGCGGGGGCTGCGCGAGATCTCGCCGAACGGACCGTGACCGGTGAGATCGGCCGCCCATTTCACCGGCGCGTTCCAGTTCTCGGGTTCATCCGGTGAGAGTCCGATCTGCCGCCACAGCAAGTCCCTTGCGGCGTCGGCGGTTTCGCGTCGAGCCGCCCCGGCCAGCCTGGCGAAGCCGTCGCGGATGAATTCGTCGACGTCGAGCACGTGTCACAGGGTGCCGCACCGAATACCGGTCCGGCCACCCATTTTCGACCGATCTACTCGGTGATGCCCCAGACCAGGCAGAACGTGTGTCCGGCCGGGTCCCGGTACACCCGGAAGTCCTCACCTTCCACTCCCACCTCGGTCGCGCCGAGCGCGAGCACCTGTCGTTGCGCATCGTCGACGTCATCGACCTGGATGTCGAGATGGAACTGCTGTGAGCCGCTCGGATCCGGGAACTCGGGTGGCTCGTGTTCGGGTGAGAGTTGGAAGGCCAGCCGCCGGCCGGACCGCTCGGTGAGCACGATGAAGTCCTCGTCCTCCGCTTCGATGTCTCCGCCGAGCACACCGGCGTAGAACTCGGCGAGCGCCTGCGGGTCCTTGGTGTCGACGACAACAGAGCGCAGTTTCCCGATCATGATCGTCGGGTTTCCGGTGGAGCGGCGCACCAAACGCGGAGCCGTCAGGCCTTGGCGAGCTGCTTCTGCTCGTAGAGCCGCGCCCATTCCTTGCGCGGCCGGATCGACACGTCGACGTCCGCGCCCTTGGCGCGCAGGGCACCGACCTTCGCCTCGTCGCGGGGGGTCAGCTTGAACGGATCCCAGCCGAAGAACCGGCAGCTGTTCTGCCAGGTGATCTTGTCGATGTCGGTGTCGTCAGCACCCGCCGCGAGCAGTTCGGCGTGCACCTGCTCGGGCGCGTCGGGCCAGAAGCAGTCCGAGTGCGGGTAGTCGCACTCCCACGCGATGATGTCGATGCCGATCTCGTGGCGCAGCTTGAGCGAGGTCTTGTCGGTGACGTAGCAGGCCAGGGAGTGTTCGCGGAACACGTCGCTGGGCAGCTTGTCGCCGAAGTCGCGACGCAGCCACTTCTGGTTCGTGTAGTGCCGGTCGCTGCGATCCAGGTAGAACGGGATCCAGCCGATCCCGCCCTCGGAGAACGCGAACTTCAGGTCCGGGTAGTTACGCATCGCGGGTCCCCACAACAGGTCCTGTGCGCACATCGCCGACACCTGGGTGGCCAGGATGATCAGGTTGTCGATCGGCGCGTTCGGCGCCATGCTGATCGCCCCGAACCCCGTGCCGATGTGCAGGCACATCACCACGTTCTCCTCGGACAGGGTGCGGAACACCGGGCCCCAGTAGTCCTCGTCGTGATAACTGGGCAGACCCTCGAGATGCGGCAGTTCCGGCATCGTCACGGCCCGGCAACCCTTCGCCGCGACGCGGCGGATCTCGTTGCACATCGCTTCGGGGTTCCACGTCGGCAGCACCGCGATCGGGATGAACCGGTCGGGGTAGCTGCCCGCCCACTCGTCGATGTGCCAGTCGTTGTAGGCCGACACCATCACCAGCGTGACGTCTTCGCGGTGCATGTTCAGGTGGCGCGCCGAGAAGCCGGTGAAGGTCGGGAAGCACATCGAGGCGAGGATGCCGTTGCGGTTCATGTCGCGGACGCGTTCGTGGACGTCGTAGACCCCGGGCCGCATCTCGGCGAAGCCGGCGGGGTCACGGCCCCACTCCTCGGGCGGCCACGACACCACCGCGTTGAGCCCGCTGACCCCCTGCGGCCTGCCCTGATACATCCACTGGTCGACGCCCTTGTCGTCGGTCACCACGATCGGCGCCTCGGCCTTGTACTTGGCCGGCACGTGGTTGAGGAACATGTCGGGCGGTTCCACGACGTGGTCGTCGATGCTCACCAGGATCAGGTCGTCGGTGTTCATGACTCAACTAGTACCCTCGGAAACCGTGACCGTCTCTGCGCGTCCGGCCACACGTTTGGCCGTACCGGCCAATATCGGCCATGTCGACCTGCGCCGCGGCGGCCGCGCCCTCGGCGGCAGTTACCTGTACGAGGGCGAGAAGCTGGTCACCGGCTGGCACTCGCACGACGTCCACCAGATCGAGTACGCGACCGGCGGCGTCGTCGAGGTGGAGACCGCTGCCGGACATCACCTGGTGCCGCCGCAGCAGGCGGCGTGGCTGCCCGCCGGCCTGGAGCACCAGACGACGATGAGCCCCGCCGTGCGCACCGTCGCGGTGATGTTCGACCCGCAGCTCGTCGCGGGCGGCGGGGACCGGGCCCGGATCCTGGCGGTGTCCCCGCTGATCCGCGAGATGATGCTCTACGCCCTGCGATGGCCGATCGGCCGAGCGGACGGCGATCCGGTCTCCGACGGGTTCTTCCGCACGCTCGGGCACCTGGTGTCCGACGCGCTCGACCACGAGACGCCGCTGAGCCTGCCGACGTCGGACCATCCGATCGTCGCCGCGGCGATGGCCTACACCAAGGAGCATCTGCAGTCGGTGACCGCCGAGCAGGTCAGCCGCGCCGTCGCGGTGTCCGAGCGGACGTTGCGGCGGCAGTTCCAGGACGAACTCGGGCTGAGCTGGCGAACCTATCTGCTGCACGCGCGGATGCTGCGGGCGATGGCCCTGCTGGCGTCTCCCGGGCAGTCGGTGCAGGAGACCGCGTCGGCCGTCGGCTTCGACAGCCTGAGTTCGTTCACCCGCGCGTTCACCCAGTTCTGTGGCGAGACGCCGTCGTCGTACCGCCGACGGGCCGCCCCGACAGCGTGAACATCAGCGCAGCGCTGGCCGACATCTCGTCCTACGGAATGTTCTTCACGCTCGAGGGGGGCGACCGGGACGACACGCAAGGCTGGCGGCCGATCGCCGACTGCTACCGGGACGGCTGCGCCGACCTCGTCGACCTGACCGTCACCCGGTACCGCACCGACGACCGCCGGGTCGGCGCGTCGCTGGTCCACCTCGGCCACGCCGCCCAGTTGTGGTCGCCCGTGCTGGCGTGTGTGGTCGCCCACGGCGTGCTGCCCGACCTGATGTCACTGCAGCGCGCACGCAACGGCCCGCAGTTGCGTCTGACCGACCCCGCCGGCGAGTCATACGGCACGCAGGACTGCTCGCCCGCCCGGCTGTACGACACCGTGGTCCGCGGCCAACTGGAGCGGCTTGCGGCGGGTATGCCGGAACGCCTCGCGCCCGGACTGCTGCGCGGCAACATCGCGTCCGCGCTGGTGGGCAGTGCCGCCGCGTTGGCCGCGGCACGGCCGGACCTGCGCCGCCCGGTCGTCGCGTTGACGGCCGCGCTCCTGGAATCGACGCCGTTGGCAGGGTCGGGGCGGTTCAGGGCCGGGGACATGAGGTTCCGGCGCCGGAGCTGCTGTCTGTTCTACCGCGCGCCGGCCGGCTCGATGTGTGGCGACTGCTCGTTGCGCGGTTAGAAGCCGAAGCCGAGTTCGGCGGGCGCGTCGCCGGCGAAGGCGGTGTCGAATCGGCGCAACAACTCGATATCGTTGCAGCGCAATCGATTCGCGCCCGCGAACGTCGATGCGCGATGGGTGCCGAGATACAGGCTGCCCAGCACGTCGAGGTCGGTGTGCACCTGCGCCGGTGCGTCAGTCGGCGCGCACCGGGCGCTGCCGGCGCGGATGTCCAGCGTGAATCGTCCGCCGTCGCCGCGGAATCCGTCGTCGACCTGCAGGACCGTGGAGATGTCGCCCTGATACGCGCGCGCCTCGAGCGCCGCCGGGACGTCCATGATGCGCACCCAGAGGTCGTCGGCCGCCGCGGTGGTGCGTACCAGTCGGGCGTCGGTGAACAGGTGCGGCAACGGGTCACCGGGCGGCGACCCGATGACGATCCGCTCGATCAGGTCGAGCCCGCACAGCGCCCGCCACAGCGCCACATGCGCGTCGCTGGTGACCGCCCGCAACTCCGACACCTGCGCGGTGGTGGGGCCGTCCCGCTGCACCCGGTACAACGCGTAACCGTCCGGGTGCAGGAACGCGAACCACTTCGACGCCCCGTGCCGGGAGTCCTCGCGGTCGGCCATCAGCTCGTCCCACAGCGGGGCGGGACGCAACAGCCCGCCGGGGGTGCGCCGTCGCCACCGGTCGTAGATCGCGGCGAAGTCGTCGCGGTGCCCGGCCGGATCGACCACCCTGACGCCACCCGGGTCGGGGACCGCGGCGTGGAAGCGGGCGAAGCGCCGGTCGATGGACAGTTCGCGCTCGATCGTCGCCGGGCCATAGCCGAACCGGCCGTAGATGCCGCCCTCGCTGGCCGTCAGCGCCGCCAGTGGGTACCCCGCGTCGGCGATCCGGCGGTGCAGTTCCTCGTACATCGACCGCAGCAGCCCACGCCTGCGGTGTGTCGGCGCGACGGCCACCCAGCTGATGCCGGCGGTGGGCAGCACCTGTCCCCCGGGGACGGTGAGCCGAAGGTCCAGATAGATCGACTGGGCCACGACGTCGGCGCCGTCGTCCACCACCACCGCACCATCGGAGGGGACCAGGTGCCGCCATGCGGAGACCGCGTCGGTGTGTGAGTGCTCGCCGAAGGCGGCGGCGCCCAGCAGAGACATCGCCCGCCAGTCGTCCTCGACGACCGTGCGAGGCACCGGCGGTCCGGCGGTGTCGCTCATGATGTCCGACAGTGCCACACCGCCGTCCGTGGCCGCACCTCATTTTCACCGGGTGAGTGCGAACCACGTTGTCAATGAACGGCATTGAGTAGGGTCATGCCATGCCCGACCGAACCGCCGGACTGCACGCCGCGGTGCGGCATGCGACGGAGTTCCTCGCCGGACTCGATGCGCGGCCGGTCGGCGCCCGATCGTCGGCAGCCGCAGTGCGCGACGTCCTCGGCGGACCACTGCCCGAGCACGGTGAGCACCCCGACGCCGTGATCGACGCCCTCGCGGTCGGCGCCGAACCCGGTCTGGTCGCCAGCGCCGGGCCACGGCACTTCGGCTTCGTCGTCGGTGGAGCTGTGCCCGCAGCGCTGGCAGCGGACTGGCTGGTGTCGGCGTGGGACCAGTGCGCGGCATTCCACGCACTGTCGCCGGCGGGCGCGGCGATCGAGGACATCGCCGCGGCGTGGGCGCTGGACCTGCTGGGCCTGCCTGCCGGCGCCAGCGTCGGGTTCGTCACCGGTGGGCAGGCGGCGAACACCACCTGTCTGGCCGCCGCCCGGCACGCGGTGCTGGCCCGCGTCGGCTGGGACGTCGAGGAGCGCGGCCTGATCGGGGCGCCGGCGCTGCGGGTGTTCTGTGGGGAGCAGGCGCACGTCACCATCCACACCGCGCTGCGCCTCCTTGGCCTCGGCGCCGGCACCGCGACCAGAGTGCGTGCCGACGGTCAGGGCCGGCTCGATCCGGAAGCGCTCGACCATGCGCTGTCGCGCGCCGACGGCCCGGCGATCGTGTGCGCGCAGGCGGGCAACGTCGCCACCGGGGCGTTCGACCCGTTCGGCCCCATCGCCGACGCCTGCGCCGCGCGCGGCGCCTGGTTGCACGTCGACGGCGCCTTCGGGCTCTGGGCCGCCTCGGCGCCAGGCACCCGGCGGCTCACCGCACACGTCGACCGGGCCGACTCCTGGGCCGTCGACGCACACAAGTGGCTCAACGTGCCGTACGACGCGGCGCTGGCGGTGGTCGCGCAACCGGAGGCGCACCGGGCGGCGATGAGTCTCACCGGTCCTTATCTGGTGGCCGACCCCGGCGAACGCGACAACACCAGCTACGTGCCGGAGAGTTCGCGCCGCGCCCGCTCGGTGCCGGTGTACGCGGCGATCCGGTCGCTGGGCCGTGCCGGCATCGCCGAGCTCGTCGAGCGCAACTGTGCGCAGGCGCGGCGGATGGCGGACCTCGTCTCGGCGATCCCCGGGGCGCAGGTGCTCAACGAGGTGGTGCTCAACCAGGTGCTGCTCCGCCTCCCCGGCGGTGACGCCGCCAACCGCGCCGCAATCGCCGCGATCCAGGACGACGGGACCTGCTGGCTGGGCGGCACCACCTGGCGCGGCGAGCACGTGCTGCGCATCAGCATCGCGAACTGGGCCACCAGCGACGCCGACATCGACCGGTGCGCTTCGGTGATCGCCGCGATCGCCGAACGGGTCGCCGGTTAGATGTCCACGATCCGATCGGAGGTGTAGAACTCGTCGGGGACCTGGGAGAACGGCTGCGGTTGCTCGATCGAGATCCAGGCACCCGTCGCGCCCGGCGCGATCGGACCACGCAGCGTGACGAAGCCCGACCCGGCGGCATTGGTGTTGATCGCCCCGACCGCGGTGCCCGGCGCCCCGGCCCCGCAGCCCGCCGCCGACGACCGCGGCATCTGGATGAGCTTGACCTCGTAGAAGGTGAATGGTTCTGCGACGGCCAGGTCGACGTCGGCCACCAACTCCCCCGACCCCTCCGTGCGGATGTGTGCGGTCGCCCGGCCTTCGCCCGCCGCCGACACGTATTGCAGCGGGCTGGCGTCGCAGCGGCGCAAGATGTTCGAGAACGTGATGAGCGAGGGATCGACACCCGGGGGCAGCGCGGCCGCGCCCGGAGCGCTGACCAACATCAGTGCTGCCGATCCCACCGCCGTCGCCATGGCCGCACCCGCCGCCGCGAACCGTTTCAGCTGACGCATCGCCCGAACCCCTTCGCCTTCCGACCCGACCCCGCCGTCGGTACCGACAGCTGGTTCACAGCCAACCATGGCACCTGCCGGAGCGGTCTCGTATGGGCCGAATATCCTCGGACGCGGACCGCGCTCGCCGGCGACCGGCGGACGTGGCCGACGACCACCGTCTTCAAGGGAGTAGGCAGCGCAGATGGCGAACGACAAGCAAGCGGACAAGGTGTCATCGGGCAAGGGATTCATCGCCGCGCTCGATCAGAGCGGCGGCTCGACTCCCAAGGCGCTGCGGCTCTACGGCGTCGAGGAAAGCGCCTACTCCTCCGAGCAGGAGATGTTCGACCTCATCCATCAGATGCGGTCCCGGATCATCACTTCACCGGTCTTCACCGGCGACCGGGTGGTGGGCGCCATCCTGTTCGAGCAGACGATGGACCGCGAGATCAAGGGCAAGCCGTCGGCGACCTTCCTCTGGGAGGACAAGGGCGTGGTGCCGTTCCTCAAGATCGACAAGGGTCTGGCCGACGCGTCCGACGACGTGCAGCTGATGAAGCCGATGCCCCAGCTCGACGACCTGCTCGCGCGGGGCGCGCGGGGCGGCATCTTCGGCACCAAGGAGCGATCGGTCATCGGTGGGGCGAATGCCGCGGGCATCGCCGCGGTGGTCGAGCAGCAGTTCGAGGTGGCTCGACAGGTGCTCTCGCACGGCCTGGTCCCGATCATCGAGCCCGAGGTGACCATCTCGATCGACGACAAGGCGCAGGCCGAAGAGATCCTGCGCGACGAGATCGCCAAGCAGCTCGATGCCCTCCCCGACGACCAGAAGGTGATGCTCAAGCTCACGCTTCCGACGGAGGCCAACCACTACCAGCCGCTGGTGAACCACCCGAAGGTGCTCAAGGTGGTGGCGCTGTCCGGCGGATACCCGCGCGACGAGGCCAACGCGCGGCTGGCGAAGAACGCGGGCGTGATCGCCAGCTTCAGCCGTGCACTCACCGAGGGCTTGTCCGCGCAGCAGTCCGACGAAGAGTTCGACGCCACCCTCGACAAGGCGATCCAGTCGATCTACGACGCGTCGGTGGCCGGGTAAGCCGGCCGCGGGACCGTCGGTCGGCATCGACTCGAGCATCAAAGCCGTTGTGCAGCAATGCGTCACCGGCGGTCAACCGTAGCTGTGCGGCATCGCCCGCTCTGTACAGCACCATCACGGATGACTAAGGTCGACCGATAATGACCGGACCGGTGCGTCGCAGGTTGCGCGAGGTGCTTCGGCTGGACCGACTCACCGCTTCGGTGACCCGTCGCGGGTCGCGGCCGCACTGCGAATTCATCGGGGTCTTCTTCGACCGGAACGACACCCCGGTCTACGACGTCTGCCGGCGGCCGGCCGCGTATGTGATGACGAGGCGATGCTGCGGTAACACCACGGTGCTGTGCGCCCGGCACGTCAGGGTGGCAAGGGAATCCGAATGGACCGAGTGTCAGGCCTGCCACCACATCGCGCTGTCCTGGGAGGAGTCGGCGACCAGCCTCGAGCGGATCCGGCGGGATCGTTGAGGCTTCCTGCCCGCGCGCGAGCTACCCGGCTTCGCCGAGGGTGCGAAGCAGCAGGTGCATGGCCACCGTCGTCGAACGTTCGCGAATGTCGCTGCGGTTGCCGGGCAGCCGCAGCGTGCGGGTGACGGTCCGGCCGTCCGCGAGTCGTATGCAGAAACACACGGTGCCGACCGGTTTCTCCGCCGTGCCCCCGCCCGGGCCGGCGATCCCGGTGATCGCGACCGCGGTGTCGGCCGCGAAGTGGCGCAGCGCGCCGTCGGCCATCGCGACCGCCACCGGCTCCGAGACCGCCCCGTGCGCCTCGATCAGTTGCTGATCGACGCCGAGCACCTCGGTCTTGGCGGCGTTGGCGTAAGCGACGACACCGCCGGCCACGTGGGCTGACGAACCCGGTCGTTCGGTCAGTCGCGCCGCCAGCAGGCCTGCCGTGCAGGATTCCGCCGTCGCGATGCGGCGGCCCGCCAGCCGGTCCGCGACGAGGTCGTCGACCAGGGCGCCGTCCTCGGAGAAGATCGCGCTCCCGTGATGCTCACGCAAATAGTCCGCGAGTGCGGAGTAGGCGTCCGCCCCATCCGGTTCGTAGCGGGTGACGATCTCCAATTCGCCCCGGCGCAGGCAGGTGGTGATCTCGAGGCGGTCGAATCCGGGGACCTCGCGCTCGGCGGAGCGCAATGTCTCGGCGAGCCCCGATTCGGGCAGGCCGAACATCCGCACGGTCCGCTGCTCGTACTGCGTCCGGCCGGCGATCGCCTGCTGGAGTGCCTCGGTCGCGACCGCAGCGCGCCACATCGGCTGCAACTCGCGCGGCGGGCCGGGCAGCACCAGCACCGTCGGCGCACCGGGAACCACCACACCCGGGGCGGTGCCCACCGGATCGAGTACGTGAGCGCCCTCGGGCACCATCGCCTGTTTGCGATTGGCGGCCATCACGGCGTCGAAGTCGACGCCCTCTCGGCGGGCCGTCAACGTCCGCAGGATGTCGGCGATCTTCTGCTCCAGCGCCTCGTCCAGGACGAGACTGCGGCCGCAGAACCGGGCCACGGTGGCCACGGTCAGGTCGTCGGCCGTCGGCCCGAGTCCGCCACTGGTGATGACGAGGTCGACGCCCTGGCCCGCGAGGAAGCGCAGCTGCGCCTCGACGTCGTCCGGGCGGTCACCGCACAGGGTGATGTGCGCCAGGTCGACGCCCAACTCGAGGAGACGGTCGGCCAGCCACGGACCGTTGCGGTCCTGCACCCGGCCGGTCAGCACCTCGGTCCCGGTCACCACGATTCCCGCACGCACAGCCACGGTTCACGACAGTACGCAGCGCGGCCGACGTCCCAGTGGCCGGTGCGACGACCTCGCCGTCAGTCCCGGTCGGGTCGCTGCGCGGCGCGCTGGCGCTGCTCGTCCACCTTCGCGTTCGCGCGGGCCTTCTCGGCTTCGGCCTCCTTCTGTGCAGCCTCACGCTGGGCTTCGGCCTTGTCCTGCTGCGCCTGCCCCTCACGGACCAGGTCGTCGCGGCCCGCGACGGTCCCGACCGCTTCCTTCGCCTTGCCCTTGACGTCTTCGACGACGCCGCGGATGCCCTCGGCGGGCCCGCTGTTGTTCTCAGCCATGTTGTGTCCTCTCCGTCGACGGGGCCGCAGGAGTCTGCGGCCCCGGAGTACCGGACCATCGATTCCCGTTTCCGTCATGCACCAAACCAGGGTCCAGGCCGGTGACGACATCGATTGTGTGGCAACCAATCTCGAAATCAACGCACGACGGCCTTGACCTCAACTAATGTTCAGGTCTGACACTGTGAACATGAACACCGAATTGCGGCGCATCCGGGCCGATCTCTACGAGACCCGGACCGACTCGCCCTTCCCCGGACTGACAACGCACGCTTACCTGTGGACGCGGCCTGATGGCAACGCGTTGTTCTACTGCCCCGCCACCGACGCGCAACTCGACGACATCGCCGCGCTCGGTGGCGTGGCCGACCAATACCTCTCACACCAAGACGAGGCCGGGCCGATGCTGGCGACGCTGGCCGGCCGGTTCGGTGCGACGCTGCACGCACCCGCGGCCGAGGTCGCACGGATCGGCAAGCATGCCGACGTTCACGTGCCCCTCGACAGCAGGCACGTCGATTCGCTTGGCGTGCAGGTGATCCCGACCCCGGGTCACTCCCCCGGCAGTACCAGCTACCTGGTGTCCGGCGTCGACGGCGAGACGTACCTCTTCACCGGCGACACCATCTTCCCGCGCGGTGACGGAACCTGGGGCACCTTCGTCATCCCCGGTGTCGGCGACCCCGTGGCGCTGCGGGAGAGTCTGCGGCTGCTCGGCACGCTCTCACCCGATCTGGTCATCTCCAGCGCATTCGCCGGCGACAGCGCCCACGAGACGATGACGGGGGCGCGTTGGTCTCAGTGCGTGGCCCGGGCCCTGGACGAGCTCAGCGCTTCAGCCAGCCGGTGACGTCGGTCAGCTGCCGGGTGTAGGTGGTCATGACGTCGTCGTGGTAGAGCGAGGCGCCGCTGATCGCACTGTCGCCCCGCCAGATCACCCGGACCCGCGTCGTGCCGCGCGCATAGATCTCGATGCGGTCGCGGTCGATGCGCTGCCAGCCCTTCTCCTCGGCGAGCTGCTGCAGGCCCTGCCGCTCGTCGATTGCGGTCATCCCATACCTCCTGTGGCGCGTTGCGGGCTCTCCTGCGACGGCTGATCCGAAGAGACTACGGCCCCGGCTGCCTGCTCCCGTCCCCCGGTCAGGCGTCGGAGCCGGCGAACGTCACGACGAGCACGTCGCGCCGGGCGGGCGCAGACGGGTCGACGGCGCGGATGGGTGTCACCTCGACGGCGTCACGCTGGTGGACCCCGTTCCGGGGCGGAGGAGATAACCGGCGGGGAACCGTTGAATCATCCGGTCGGAGGGTTTCTCGACCCCTGGTGGCGAGGTCAGAGCTTGTGCGGGACGTCGTTGACGAGCCCGCCGTCCATCACGAACTCGGCGCCGGTGGCGTATGCCGAATCGTCGCTCGCCAGGAACACCACGAAGGTCGCCACCTCGTCGGACTGGCCCGGCCTGCCGAGCGGGATGGTGAGCATGTTGTCGGGGAAGTGCTTGGTCATGGGGGTGCGGATGAAGCCCGGGTGGATGGAGTTCACCCGGATCTTGTGCGCGCCGAGTTCCAGCGCCGCGGACTTGGTGATCCCGCGGACCGCCCACTTGGACGCCACGTAGGGATGCACCATCACCGCACCGCGCATTCCCTCGATCGACGACACGTTGATGATGGAGCCGCCGCCTGCGGACTTCATCGCCTCGACGCTGGCCTGCATGCCCAGGAACGTGCCGGTGAGGTTGACGTCGATCACCTTCTGCCACTTGGCCATGTCGAACTTGCCGATCTGGCCCAGCGCCACGATGCCCGCGTTGTTGACGAGCACGTTGAGCAGGCCGAAATCCGTGACCGCGACGTCGACCGCGGCGGCCCATTCGTCGGCGGAGGTGACGTCCAGGTGCACGTAGCGGGCCGAGTCACCGATCTCGTCGGCGAGTGCCTTGCCCTCGTCGTCGAGGATGTCGCCGATCACCACTTTGGCGCCCTCGGCGACGAGCATCCGCGCATGCGCCGCGCCCATGCCCCGAGCGCCGCCACTGATCAGTGCAACTTTTCCGTCTACCCGTCCCATGACGCGTCAGGCTACCCTAGGGGCTCGCTCGACTAGAACCTGTTCCAGTTTTGTCGCTCGATACGAGGAGAATCAATGGCGATTCGCGTGGCCCACGTCGGCACCGGCAACGTCGGCCGGCTGGCGCTGACCGGACTGCTGACCAATCCCGCATACGAGCTGACGTCGGTTTGCGTGTCGACCCCGGCGAAGGTCGGCAAGGACGCCGGTGAGCTTGCAGGACTTGACATCTCGACGGGCATCACCGCCACCGACGACCTCGGCGTGCTGCTCGAGACCAAGCCGGACTGCGTCGTCTACTGCGCGATGGGCGACACCCGTGGGCCGGACGCGATCGCCGACGTGATGCGGCTGCTCGCGGCCGGTGTCGACGTCGTCGGGTCCGCCCCCGTGGTGTTGCAGTTTCCGTGGAAGCTGATGCCGAGGAAGTACATCGACATGGTCGAGGACGCCGCACGCGAGGGCGGTTCGAGCCTCTTCATCACCGGCGTCGATCCCGGGTTCGCGAACGATCTGATCCCGTTCGCGTTCGCGAGCACGTGCCAGCGCATCGAGCAGGTGCGCTGCATGGAGATCGCCGACTACGCCACCTATGACGGCGCCACCGTGATGTTCGACGTGATGGGCTTCGGCAGACCGCTGGACGATCTGCCCATCCTGTTCCAGCCCGGTGTGCTCAGCATCGCGTGGGGCACGACCATCCGGCAGCTGGCCGCGGGCCTCGGCATCGAGATCGACGACATCACCGAAAGCTACGAGCGCGAGCCCGCTCCCGAGGCTTTCGACATCGCCGCCGGCCACGTGCCCGCAGGCACCGTCGCGGCGATGCGCTTCGAGATCCGGGGCATGGTCGGGGGCCGTCCGGCCATCGTGGTCGAACACGTCACCCGGCTCCGTGCGGACCTCCGCCCGGACTGGGCGCAGCCGGCCCAACCCGGCGGCTCGTACCGGGTCGAGATCGCCGGCGAACCGTCCTACACCGTCGACATCTGCCCCAGTAGCGACAGGGGTGACCACAACCACGCCGCGATCGTGGCCGCGGCGGGGCGCATCGTCAATGCGATCCCAGCGGTGGTGGCTGCACAGCCCGGCATCCGCACCACCCTCGATCTGCCCTTCATCACGGGCAGCGGGCTGTTCGCCGCCGGCTAGCGGACTCCCGTCAGGAGCCTCGCACTCCGTCTCGCCCGCGCACACCGGTCCACTCGAGGTGCACGCTCGTGCCCTCGGAGGTCGGCGTGATCGACGCGTGGTCGCTCAACGCGTGCATCAGGGGGATACCGCGCCCGCGCAGCCGGTTCTGCGGCGCGGGATTCGGTGGCCGCCAGGTTCCGTGGTCGGTGATCGTGACGGTCAGCTTCTCCTCGCGCGGACTGAAGCTGGCGTGGACGTCCATCGTCCCGGCTCGCTCGGCAGTGACGTAGGCGAACTCGGCCGCATTGGCCAGGGCCTCGTTGGTCGCCAGCAGCAGATCGTTGACCCGGGTCTGGTCGAGGTCGAAATACTGCTCCAGCCACCGGGCGAGCTCTTCCCGGGTGTGAGCCGCGTGGTGGGCGTCGGCGGTGAGGCCGACGCGCACGAAATTCTCGGCATTGGCGACGTCAGCCGGAACAGAATCGATCATGGCAGTTCTGCTGTACCCGTTCGGTCCTCGTCCTATGCGGCGTCCTGTGTGGTGCTACGCACTCAACGCGGCGACAGCCTCGTCGACGGTGCTGTAGAGCGGAATGATGTCCGCGATGCCGAGTAGCTTGAGGGGGCGACTGGTCGCGGGCCCCTCGGCCACGACGCACAGCGTTACCTTCGGGGTCACCTCGTCGTGCACGGCGACCAGGATGCCCATCCCGGCCGAGGCGAGAAAGTCGACCGCGGTGAAGTCCACCACCAGAGCGGCGGGCTCCTGGGATACGGCCTTGCGGATGGCGTCCTCGAGCTGCGGCGCGGTCAGCATGTCGACCACTCCGGCGACCGACACGACCACCACCCGGTCCAGCCAGCGTTCACTGGTCTGGCAGTTCGTCGCCTCGGCGGCGGTCGAGTGCTCGACCGCGGCTTCGCGCTGTTCCTCCACTGGTCCACCTCCCGCGTGAGCCGCTTCCAATGAATACGGCGGCGCGCACGCAAACATAACGCTCGCAAGGCTGTGGGCTGAACCTGGCAAGTCCTTCGAGCGGCGGCCTGTCCGCCGCCGGGAGCGCCGGTGAAGGACGTCCGCCGACGCAACCGGGACCAGAGTAAACCAGATTTACGGCGCCACTCCCCACGGCCCGCGCGGATGCCGCGAGCGACCCGGCCCGGATCGAACCAGTCGCCCCAGCTCGTGGCGTTGCTTAGGTGAGCTCAGCAAATGCGTGGTCGGTGCGGTCAGAGGCCGGCGGGACTGCCACGCCTGCCGCGCAGGAGCACCGCGCCGAGCAGTACCACCGCGCCGACCACGGCCAGCGGGATCGTCCACGACCGCCTGCTGGACACCGCGGAGTCGCACAACGCCACGAAGTCGGTGTGCGGGACGAGCTGGTTGAGCACCGGCACGCCTCCCACACCGCTGTTGTTGGCGGACTGAGCGGCCGACATGTCGGACACCGCCGCGTTGCCGCAGCCCACGCTCTTGCCGTCCGAATCCGACACGGAGACCGGAACCAACAGCCCGATCACACCGGCGATCAGAAGGATCGCTCCGATGAGCATTGCCAATCGTCGTGCCGTCACGCACCGCTCCCTCGTCGAGGTTGTCCAGAACAGCGCGAGGCTACCCATGGCGACCGGCGGCCAAACCGAGGCGAACCCGTTGCCGCCGAGCGGTCATCGGGCCCGGCGGGCACCCCGGCGGACACCGGTGAGCTGCAGCACCGGCCAGTCCTGGCGTCGTGCCGCCGCCATGAGACCCGGACGGGGGTTGACCGGCCGGGGGTGGCCGACCAACCGCATCAAGGCCTGGTCCTCGTCCCCGTCGGCGTAGAACCAGCTGTCGCGCAGACTGATTCCACCGGCAAGGCTGAACTGTTCGACAGCGGTGGCCTTCTGCGGTCCCCAGATCACCGGCCGGACGATGTCGCCGGTGAGCCTGCCCCGGCCGTCGACCTCGAAGTGGTTGCACACCACGTGGTCGATGCCAAGGAATCGGGCCACCGGCTCGGCGTGGATGGTCAGCGCCGAGGAACTCATCACGACTGTGTGGCCGCGCTCCTGGTGTGCCCGGACCACCTCGCGCATGTGCGGGTACACCCAGGCCGCCACCCGCGCGACGAACAATCTCTCACCGAGGTCGTCGAGCTCGGCCAGCGACTCGCCGCGCAGGTATCCCGCCGCCCGGACGACGAGCCGCTCGAACTGCATCCGGCCGAGCCGGTACCGCACCGCCGCCTCCATGACGCCCAGCACCTCGCCGACCCCGGCCTGCCTTCGCCGGATGCGGTCACCGGCGTGCGCGGTCGCGGTGAAGCCGTCCACCAGGGTGCCGTCGAGGTCGAAGAAGGCCCCCACGCCGGGGCCGCCCGGACCGCCGCCGATCTCGGCCACCGATTCGGCGGGTGACAGCGCCCGGCCCGCCGCAACCCGCTTCGGATTCTCTGAAGAATTCACGTCCGCCCCAGTACATCACCCTGCACCGACACGGGCGGCCGCACTCATGACGGTCGCGGCCCCCTGCGCACCTCGGACGGGGTACCGTCGACTAAACTAGAACACGTTTCAGTTCGCTGACCGGTCCACCCTAGGAGCGCCGAATGCACACCGCCCTCTGCGACGAACTCGGAATCGACCTCCCGATCTTCGCCTTCACACATTGCCGGGACGTCGTCGTCGCGGTCAGCAAGTCCGGCGGCTTCGGCGTGCTGGGCGCCGTGGGGTTCACGCCCGAACAGCTCGAGATCGAACTGAAGTGGATCGACGAGCACATCGGCGACCATCCGTACGGCGTCGACATCGTCATCCCCAACAAGTACGAGGGCATGGATGCCACCGACCTGTCCCCCGAGGTGCTGAAGAAGACGCTCAACGACCTCGTGCCCGACGAGCACGTGGAGTTCGCCCGCAAGATCCTGGCCGATCACGGCGTGCCCGTCGACCACAGCGACGACGACGCCATGCAGCTGCTCGGCTGGACCGAGGCGACCGCCACGCCGCAGGTGGAGGTGGCGCTGCAGCACCCGAAGTGCACACTGATCGCCAACGCGCTCGGCACCCCGCCCGCCGACATGATCAAGCACATCCACGACGAGGGCCGCAAAGTCGCGGCGCTGTGCGGGTCGCCGTCGCAGGCGCGCAAGCACGCCGACGCCGGGGTGGACATCATCATCGCCCAGGGCGGTGAGGCCGGCGGCCACTGCGGTGAGGTCGGTTCGATCGTGCTGTGGCCCCAGGTCGTCAAGGCGGTCGCCCCGGTACCCGTGCTGGCCGCAGGTGGGATCGGCAGCGGCCAGCAGATCGCCGCTGCGCTGGCACTCGGCGCGCAGGGTGCCTGGACCGGCTCGCAGTGGGTGATGGTCGAGGAGTCCGAGCACACCCCCGTGCAGCACGCCGCCTACGCCAAGGCGTCCAGCCGTGACACCGTGCGGAGCCGGTCGTTCACCGGCAAGCCGGCGCGGATGCTGAAGAACGACTGGACCGAGGCGTGGGAGAACCCCGACAACCCGAAGCCGCTCGGGATGCCGTTGCAGTACATGGTGTCCGGCATGGCGGTGGCCGCGACGCACAAGTACCCGAACGAGAGTGTCGACGTCGCGTTCAACCCGATCGGTCAGGTGGTCGGCCAGTTCACCAAGGTCGAGAAGACCGCGACGGTGATCGAGCGCTGGGTGCAGGAGTACATCGAGGCCACCAGCACCCTCAACCAGCTCAACGAGGCCGCCGGCGTCTGACTCCCCGACGCGACACGCGTTGCCGCTGCGCGATGGCCGGCACCGGCGGGGTTAGCCTGACGGATGGCCGAAATGTCATCGCCGGCACGCACGTTCCGCCGCGCCGCCGGCGCGCTGCTCTGCCTTGCCCTCGCGGTAGGCGCGACGTGGACGGCCGCCCCGGCGGCCGCCCAGCCGGAGTCTGAATTCACCACGGACGAGCGGGGCTTCGTCGACACCGCGGCACACTGCCAGGGTGCTGCGGTGGCAGTCGCGTACGGCAGGACCGCGGAGTCACTGGTCGCGATCTGCGCGGGCCCGGGCGGCCAGCTCCAGTTCCGCGGCGTGCGACTCGAGGATGACGCGGCGCTGATGCTGGCCGCCGAACCGACCACCACCGGTGGCTACGTCGCGTTCAACGACGGCGTCACCTACACCGTCACGCCCGCCGCACTCACCGTGGCGTCGGGTGCGGACACTGTGATCCGGCAGCCGATGGTCGACTACCACGGCGCCGGAGAAGCCGGATAGCAGCAGCCTGCCCGTTCGTCGATCTCGATCGACGTCCGGTCTGGTGCGGCGCCCCGTCGTTATGTAGGTTTACATACATAGCGGCGGAAGGAGCCGGTGTGACCAGTCCCCGCGAACGCATGGTGGCCTCCGCGGCGCTACTGATCCGGGAGCGGGGCGCGCACCCGACGGCCATCGCCGACGTGCTCGCCCACAGCGGCGCGCCCCGCGGCTCGGCCTACCACTACTTCCCCGGCGGGCGGAATCAACTGCTCTGCGAGGCGGTCGACTACGCCGGCCAGTACATGGCGGAGCGGATGTCCCGCGCTACCAGCGCAGTGCAGATGCTCGACGCCCTGATTGCCGGATACCGCAGGCAACTCGTCGACAGCGACTACCGCGCCGGATGTCCGGTCGTCGCGGTCACCGTCGAGGCGGGCGACCCCGAGCAGCCGGGTCCGCAGCGGGCGGTCATCGAGCGTGCCGCGGCGGCGTTCACCCGCTGGGCCGACCTCATCAGGGCCCGGCTGGAGCAGGACGGCGTGCCTGCGGCGCAGTCGGAGGAACTGGCCATGCTGGTCCTCACCGCCTTCGAAGGCGCCATCGTCGTCGCCCGCGCCGGCCGCGACGTCACACCGCTGGACATGGTGCACCGCCGGCTGCGGGCACTGCTGGAGACCGCGACAGGAGACCACCGTGACGACGACTGAATGGCAACCGACCGCCTGCATCCTCTGCGAATGCAACTGCGGCATCGTGGTGCACACCGAAGACCGCACGCTGGCCAAGATCCGGGGTGACAAAGACCACCCCGCATCACAGGGCTACACCTGCAACAAGGCGCTGCGCCTCGACCACTACCAGAACAACGCCGGCCGGCTGACCTCGCCGATGCGACGGCGCGCCGACGGCAGCTACGAGGAGATCGACTGGGACACCGCGATCTCGGAGATCGCAGACGGTTTCCGGCGGATCCGGGACGCCTACGGCGGAGACAAGATCTTCTACTACGGCGGCGGTGGGCAGGGTAACCACCTCGGCGGCGCCTACAGCGGCGCGTTCCTCAAAGCCCTCGGGTCGCGCTACCGCTCGAACGCACTGGCACAGGAGAAGACCGGCGAACACTGGGTCGACGCGCAGCTCTACGGCGGGCACACCCGCGGGGAGTTCGAGCACGCCGAGGTGGCGGTGTTCGTCGGGAAGAACCCGTGGATGTCGCAGAGCTTCCCACGGGCGCGTGTGGTGCTCAACGACATCGCCAAGGATCCCGGCCGCGCCATGATCGTCATCGACCCCGTGGTCACCGACACCGCGAAGATGGCCGAGTTCCACCTACGCGTCCGGCCCGGCACCGACGCCTGGTGCCTTGCTGCGATGGCCGCCGTGCTGGTGCAGGAGAATCTCTGCGACCAAGCATTTCTCGCCGAGCACGTGAGCGGAACGGATCCGGTGATCGCGGTGCTGCGCGATGTGCCGGTGACGGAGTACGCCGCCCGCTGCGGTGTCGCCGAAGAATTGTTGCGCGAGGCGGTGCGGCGCATCGCCGCAGCCGACAGCGTCTCGGTGTTCGAGGACCTCGGCATCCAGCAGGCGCCCAACAGCACGCTGTGCTCCTACCTCAACAAGATGCTCTGGATACTCACCGGCAACTTCGCCAATCGCGGTGCCCAGCATCTTCACTCGTCGTTCGCGCCGCTGTTCGCCGCAGGCGGCGTCGGCCGCACGCCGGTCACCGGTGCGCCGGTGATCGCCGGGCTGGTACCGAGCAACGTCGTGCCGCAGGAGATCCTGACCGATCATCCGGACCGCTTCCGTGCGATGGTCGTCGAGAGCAGCAACCCGGCCCACTCGGTGGCCGACTCCGCCTCCTGCCGTGCAGCTTTCGAGGCACTCGAATTGCTCGTGGTGATCGACGTGGCGATGACCGAGACGGCCCGGCTGGCGCACTACGTGCTGCCCGCCGCCACCCAGTTCGAGAAGCCGGAAGCCACCTTCTTCAATCTCGAGTTCCCGCACAACACCTTTCACCTCCGTCATCCGCTCTTCCCGCCGCTGCCCGGCACGCTGGCCGAACCGGAGATCTGGGCGCGCCTGGTACGCGCACTCGACATCGTCGGCGAAGACGACCTGCGACCGCTGCGGCGCGCAGCCGAACAGGGGCTCGAGCCCTACGGCGAGGCGTTCCTGGCGGCCGTCGGCGCCAACCCGGCGTTGAGCCGGGTGCTGCCGTACGTGCTCTACGAGACGCTCGGGCCGACGCTGCCCGACGGCCTCGCCGGCGCCGCCGCCCTGTGGGGACTGGCCCAGAAGACGGCGATGGCCTACCCGGAGGCGGTCCGGCGCGCGGGTCACGCCGACGGCAATGCGCTGTTCCGTGCGATCCTGTCCGGCCGATCGGGTGTCACCTTCACGGTGCACGAGTACGCGGAGGATTTCACCCTGATCGGTCACCCCGATCACCGGATCGCCCTCGAGATCCCGGAACTGCTCGACGAGATCCGGGGTCTGCGTCCCGACCGGAGTCCGCTGACGTCGGTCGACTTCCCCGTCGTGCTGTCGGCCGGGGAGCGTCGCGCCTACACCGCCAACGACATCCTGCGCGACCCCGCATGGCGCAAACGCGACGCCGACGGGGCGCTGCGCATCAGCCCGCAGGACGCCGAGGCGTTCGGCCTCGCCGACGGCGGACGGGCGAGGATCACCACGGCGGCAGGCACCGCCGAGGCCGGTGTCGAGGTGACCGACATGATGCTGCCGGGGCATGTGTCGCTGCCGAACGGCTACGGCGTCGACTATCGCGACGAGGGCGGCGTCCGGGTCCCCGGCGTCGCGCCCAACGCCCTGACCTCCACCGACTGGCGCGACGCGTTCGCCGGTACACCATGGCACAAGCACGTCCCGGCCCGCATCGAGCCGGTAGCCGAAGCGGTAGCCGCGGCCGAGTAGGACTTTCCGCGTCAGGGCAGCGGCGGCGGGACGGGTGCTGGAGCGGGCGGCGGGGCCGGAGCCGGCGGTTGCGGACCGGCGGGCAGGTGCGGCGGTGGTACCGCGTTGGGATCCAGCGGGCGCTGGGTCAGCAGAAGCAGTGCGTCACGGCCGCTGACCTCCTGCGTCTGCATGGCGTGCCACAGGTCCTGGAGGTAGGACAACCCGCGCCCCGGCGCCGGGCCGGCGGGGACGTCGGACGTGCCCGGCGGCAGGTTCTCGGGACTCGGCAGGTGCGGTACGCCCGCGGCGGGCGGGGCCGCGGCGGCTGCCACCGCCTGTGCCTCGACACCCCTGTGCCTCGACACCCGGCGGCGGTGGCCCGGGCGGCGCCGGCGGACCCGGTTCGGCCGTCGCCGGCGCCGCCATCCGGATGGCGA
>NZ_JACKSJ010000152.1 GCF_025821665.1 [Mycobacterium] manitobense | reverse complement strand
GCCCCACACCGGCCGAACCCGCCGCGGCCCGCCCGGCCTCCCGCGCAGCGCCGCCATCCGGCGCCGCGGTGACACCGGGGCGATCAGCACGGCCACCGCCAGCGCCAGTGCGGCGGCTGTCACGATCGCCCACGATCGTCGAACAGCTGACGCAAGCGCTCAGCGCCGCAACCGAATCCGGAGTCGGCCTTCCATGCCGTCTCCGCCCGGACCCGGCCGTCATCCGCGGATCGCAGGACGGCGATCTCGGTCAGCCGGCGGGTGCCGGAGCGGTCACGTCCGACGTGCAACAACACCTGCACGGCGGCCGCCAGCTGACTGTGCAGCGCGGCCCGGTCGAGCCCGCCGAGTGCGCCGAGCGCCTCAAGCCGGGCCGGGACCTCGGCCGGGTTGTTCGCGTGCACGGTGCCTGCGCCGCCGTCGTGGCCGGTGTTGAGCGCCGCGAGCAGGTCGACGACCTCGGCACCGCGCACCTCGCCGACCACGATCCGGTCCGGCCGCATCCGCAGCGCCTGCCGGACCAGGTCGCGCAGCGTGACCTCGCCGATGCCCTCCACGTTCGCGCACCGGGCCACCAGGTTCACCAGATGCGGGTGGCGCGGGGCGAGTTCGGCGGCGTCCTCGACACAGACGATCCGCTCGCCCGCGGCGACCGCGCCGAGCATCGCCGCCAGCAGCGTGGTCTTCCCGGCACCGGTGCCGCCGGAGACCAGGAACGCCAACCGGGCGTCGATGATGTCGCGCAGCAGTGCGGCGGCAGGCGCTGCGATGGTGCCGGTAGCCGTCAACGCCGCGAGATCCTGTGTCGCCGGGCGCAACACCCGCAGGGAAAGGCAGGTGCCTCCGGCGGCGATCGGAGGCAGCACGGCATGCAACCGGACGGTGAACCGGCCTGCGCCCAGCCCGGACAGCTGACCGTCGACCCACGGCTGCGCCTCGTCGAGCCGTCGGCCCGCGGCCAGTGCCAGGCGCTGCGCGAGCCGGCGCACCGCCGCGTCGTCGGGGAAGCGGACGGCGCTGCGCCGCAACCCTTCCCCGTCGTCCACCCACACCGCGTCGGGTGCGGTGACGAGCACGTCGGTGGTGCCCTCGGCGGACAGCAGCGGCTCCAGGATGCCCGCACCGGTCAATTCCGTCTGCAGCAGCCGCAGGTTACGCAGCACCTCGGTGTCGCCGAGCACGCCGCCGGATTCCGCCCGGATGGCGGCGGCCACCACGTTCGGGTGCAGCGGGGCCGATTCCGTCGCGAGCCGCTCGCGGACCCGGTCGAGCAGCGAGGCCGTCATGCCGCCTCCATCGCCAAATGGTGCTGCAGCACAGCGAGAACCCTGCCCGCGGCGACCGTCAGCGGTGACCGCCGGGACAGTCGCATGCCACCCTGTTCGAGGCGCTCGGCGGCGCCGGGCTGCGGTCGCATCGCCGCGAGCAGTGGCAGTCCGGCTGCCCGCGCAACCTCCCGCGCCGACAGCCCGCCGGGGGACGGACCGCGCACCACCGCGCCGACGTTCGGGTTCATACCCGTCAGCCAGGGCACGACGGCCGCCGCCGCAGCGCAGGCACGCACGTCGGCGGTGAGCATCAGCACCACCAGGTCGGCGGCGTCGAGCGCCGCCTCAACGGCGGCGGTGGGCCGGCGTGGCACGTCGCAGATGACGGTCGCGCCACCGCGGCAGCCCGCGTCCACCACGGCCGCGAGCGCCGCGGCGTCGATCTCGGTGCCGGCGCGGCCGCTCGACAGCACGGTGACGCCGCTCGATCGCGGCAGCGCCTCGCGCAGCGCCTGGAAATCAAGCCTGCCGCCCTCGAGCGACAGGTCCGACCACCGCAGTCCCGGTTCGGCCTCGGCGCCCAGCACCATGTCGATGCCGCCGCTCCACGGATCCGCGTCGACGAGCAGTGCGTCTGGGGCGACGTGCGACAGCGCCGCCGCGAACAGCGTCGCGCCGGCTCCGCCGCGGCCTGCCATCACTGCGATCGCCGTTCCGCGCCGGGCATCGCCGCGCCGCGATTCTGCGGCGTCGGCGAGTTCGGCGATCAGCGCCCGATCCTGGCCCGGCAGCGTGAGCACGTGCTGCGCCCCGACGGAGATGGCGGCCTGCCAGTCGCAGGCCTGCGGTTCGGCGCGCCCGACCAGGACGACCCGGCCTCGGCGTGGCAGTGCGCGCTGCGCGCAGCGGAGGGCGCTCGGCGTGTCGAGCAGGACGGCGGCCGCGGCGGCCCAGGCCTTGCGGCCCGACGGCTCGCCTGCGTGCACCACCGTCACCCCGGCCGCCGCGGCGACGCGGTCGACGTCGTCGCGCAGAGACGGGTCGCTCAGCAGCGCAAGTACCCCGGTGGTCGTCGTCACGGTTCCCAGCATCGGGCGCGTGCCGACGGCGCCGCCATTGCTGTCGCACCGAATGTGGATGAACTGGCAACTGTGGACAACGCCGGGCACCTGCCACGGCACGGCGCGGATATTTACGCGCGGTACGCCGCGGGGCGAAAGTGGAGTTGTCCTGAATGCGAAAGGACCGGAAAAAGGGACGACCCCCGCCAGGGGGGGAGGAGGCGGAGGTCGTCGTGTATCAGCCCCGGGGGGTCGGGCTGATACACACCCGACATAAGCCGGGTAATGCTCACTATACACACGCGTCTGCCGAGGATGGCAAGTCTTGTTGCCGGGTTAAACAACCAGTTAGGAGGAAAATTTGCAGTCACAGTCAGCTGTCTTGAACTGCCAATTCACATACTCCTCCGAATAGTGACGCAGTCGGGCCTTTATGCTGACGACGTGACCGCATCCGAGCGGTCCGCAGCGCCGGCGACGGCAGCGCGGGCCGAGCCCGAAGGCGACCGTCCGGTGCGCACCGCAGCCTTCTTCGATCTGGACAAAACCGTGATCGCGAAGTCCTCAACGCTCGCGTTCAGCAAACCTTTCTTCGATCAGGGTCTGATCAATCGGCGCGCCGCCCTCAAGTCCACCTACGCCCAGTTCCTTTTCATGATGTCCGGCGCGGACCACGAGCAGATGGACCGGATGCGCTCGTTCCTCACCACCATGTGCGCCGGCTGGGATGTCGAGCAGATCAAGTCGATCGTCGGCGAGACGCTGCACGACATCGTCGACCCACTGGTCTTCGCCGAGGCCGCCGACCTCATCGCCGACCACAAACTGTGTGGCCGCGACGTGGTGGTGGTGTCCGCGTCGGGGGAGGAGATCGTCGCGCCCATCGCGCGGGCGCTCGGCGCGACCCACGCGATGGCCACCCGGATGGTGGTCGAAGACGGCCGCTACACCGGCGAAATCGCCTTCTACTGCTACGGCGAGGGCAAGGTCGAGGCGATCAAGGCGCTCGCCGCCCGCGAGGGATACGCGCTCGAGCACTGCTATGCCTATTCCGACTCGGCGACCGACGTGCCGATGCTGGAGGCCGTCGGTCACCCCGCCGTGGTCAACCCCGACCGTGCGCTGCGCCGGGAGGCCGCCGGCCGCGGCTGGCCGGTGCTGACGTTCACCCGGCCGGTGTCCCTGCGCGACCGGCTGCCCGCGCCGTCGGGCGCCGCGGTCGCCACCACCGCCGTGGTCGGGATGAGCGCGCTGGCCGCAGGCGCACTGACGTACTCGCTGCTGCGCCGCTTCGCACTCTGAGCACGCACCGCAAATTCTGACCGAGGAAGCTACGCGGTGTAGTAGCTGGCCGGCGCCCGTAACGATCGGGAATCGCCGGGATTCAGCCCTTGATGTGACGCTGGTCACGGAGTACAAAGGAAAGCACGGAAGCCCGGTGAGGCCAAGACCCAGTCGGAAGAGAAGGCTGGATCTCCCGAACCAGGCTACCCAGCACGGATCCCGGCACCCACGCGGAGCACATGCCGCGAAATAGGCAAAAGTGTTGCGGGCCTGCGTAACAGCGAAGAGCGGCCGACCACGACGACCCCTTGGGTGGGGTTGCAGGCGAAGCGCATCGCCAGGACGCCGAGGCCAACCCACGCAGCCATACCGAGCACGCTTGGTAACCGGTCTCCGTGCTAGCGGGCGGCGAGCCGAACTCAGTTCGGAGCGTCGCCCGCTTCATTTTGCTGGCGGCCCTCAGCGCCCGCCGCTACCCCGACGCCCCGGCGGCGATCTGCAGGGCTTCCCGGGCGCCCGCGTGCAATCCCGTGCAGTGCAACACGAGCCACGCCGCCAGACCGTCGGGTGTGCCCGAGGCGAAGCCGCGCGCGGCCGCCCGGTAGTCGCCGGATCGGCGCATCCAGTACACCTCGGGGACGCCGAGACCGTGCGGGTCGAGGCCGGTGGCGATGGTGACCAGTCGCGCCACCCCCCGCGCAACCACCCCGTCGGCCGAGCCGAACGGCGCCAGGGTGAGCAACTCGCCGTGCGCGACAGCAGCGAGCACCGGCGCGGGCACCCTGGAACCGCCGGTGAGCAGACCGGCCAGCAATTCCAGCCGGAGGCCCACATCCGGGTCCGCCCGTGGACGGCCGAGGTGCTCGTCGTCGGTGAGGTCCGCCGCGGCCAGCGAATGCAACCGCGCCAGCGCCTGCAGCGGCGCGCGCTGCCAGACGCCGACCAGCGTGGTCGCGCCGCCCTCCAGGGCTTCGGACACGCGCAGCGCACCCGCGAGCACCGGATCGGGTTCGCCGTCCTCGGCGATCTGCAGCGCACCGCCGTCGAGCACCGCGGAGGCGCGGGCGGCCCGCACGGCGGCCTCGGC
>NZ_JACKSJ010000151.1 GCF_025821665.1 [Mycobacterium] manitobense | reverse complement strand
AGGGCTGCACCCCCAAACGGGAAAATGCGGACACAACCCCAAAAAACAACAAACAAAAACCACCAAACACACTATTGAGTTCTCAAACAACACACCCGCTCCGCGGGCAACCCTGCCACTGTACTGCATGTGAACAGAGAGGTCAAACCGCGTCCGCCGGGCCTTTCGGCCGGGGCCGTCGGTGTTTCACTAGCATACGCGCTGATGCCGTGAGCTCAAAATCGGCTGGCCACAAGGCAAACCGGCGGTACGCCGACCGCCGCAGCGGCTAGACGACCCGCTCGATCTCCGCGCCGAGACTGACCAGGTTCTCCACGAACAACGGATAGCCGCGATCGATGTGGAACACGTCGTGAACTTCGGTGTCGCCGTCGGCGACCAGGCCGGCGAGCACCAGACCGGCGCCGGCCCGGATGTCGGACGACCAGACCGGCGCACTGGAGAGCTGCGGGATCCCGCGGATCACCGCGTGGTGACCATCGGTGCGCGCATCGGCACCGAGCCGGATCATCTCCTCGACGAAGCGGAACCGCGCCTCGAACACGTTCTCCGTGATCATCGACGTCCCGTCGGCGATCGCCGCCAACCCGATCGCCATCGGCTGAAGGTCGGTGGGGAAACCGGGGAAGGGCAGCGTCGCGACGTTCACCGCCCTGGGCCGCTCGTACTGCACCACCCGGAAGCCGTTGTCGTGCTGCGTCACGGTTGCGCCGGCATCGTGCAGCTTGTGCAGCACCAACTGCAGATGCTGCGGGTCCACCCCGGTCACCGAGATGTCACCGCGGGTCATCGCCGCCGCGATGCCCCATGTGGCGGCGACGATGCGGTCGCCGATCACGCGGTGCTCGGTGGGATACAGCCGGTCGACCCCGGTGATCGTCAGCGTCGAGGAGCCCGCGCCGGAGACCTGAGCGCCCATCTGGTTGAGCATGGTGCAGAGGTCGACGACGTCGGGTTCGCGAGCGACATTGTGAATCGTCGTCACACCCTCGGCGAGCACCGCGGCCATCAGGATGTTCTCGGTGGCGCCCACCGACGGGAACTCGAGCTGGATCTCCGCCCCGTGCAGGTGATCGGCCTCAGCCACGACGCAGCCGTGCTCGATGTTGCACCGCGCCCCGAGCTGTCGCAGCCCCGCCTGGTGCATGTCCAACGGCCGCGAACCGATCGCGTCGCCACCGGGCAGCGCCACCTTCGCCCGCTTACATCGGCCGACCAGCGGTCCGAGCACGCACACCGACGCCCGGAACTGGCGCACCGCCGCGAAGTCAGCGTCGTACTTCAGCTCGTCGGGCGACGTGATCCGTACGGTTTCCCCGGTCAGTTCGACCGTGGCACCGAGGCCACGCAGGACCTCCGCCATCAGGGGTACGTCGAGGATGTCCGGACAATTGGTGATCGTGCTCGTACCCTCGGCCAACAGCGACGCGGCCATCAGCTTGAGCACACTGTTCTTGGCGCCCCCGACGGCAACTTCGCCCGATAACCGGCTACCGCCGGTCACCACGAATCGCTCGCTCACGCCGGTCAGTGTAAACAGCGCACGGGGCTAAAACAGAAATGCGAGCCGAGCTCCGCGGTGCCGCGTGCCGGTACGGTTTGTCCATGGCCGTGCACCTGACCCGCATCTACACCCGCACCGGCGACGACGGAACGACCGGTCTCAGCGATTTCAGCCGGGTCGCGAAGAACGACCCCCGGCTGGTGGCCTACGCCGACTGCGACGAGACGAATGCCGCGATCGGCACGGCGATCGCCCTGGGCAACCCGGATCCGCGCATCCGGGAGGTGCTGCTGCAGGTGCAGAACGATCTGTTCGATGCGGGCGCCGACCTCTCCACGCCCGTCATCGACAATCCCGAACACCCCCCGCTGCGCGTCCCACAGAGCTACATCGACCGGCTCGAGACATGGTGCGACGAGTTCAACGAGCCGCTTCCGGCGTTGAATTCCTTTGTGCTGCCCGGCGGTACGCCCCTCTCGGCGCTGCTGCACGTCGCCCGCACCGTGGCGCGCCGCGCAGAGCGGTCGGCATGGACGGCAGTCGACGTGCACGGGGACTCGGTCCACGTGCTGCCGGCCAAGTACCTCAACCGACTGTCGGACCTGTTGTTCATCCTGTCGCGGGTGGCCAACCCCGGAGGCGACGTGCTGTGGCAGCCCGGCGGCCCGGCTGGCACTCAGGCGACGTAGCGCGTCAGTAGTTCCGACGACGGGCGCGTGGCGACGGGCGTGACTCGAGCCAGGACAGGAACGCCGTCAGCGCACCCCGGTCCAGAGCCACCTCGTAACCCTGCCTTTCGTCACCGGTGTCCCGCAGTTCGAGCACGACGATCTCGTCGGTCATGATGTCGAATTCGTCACCGCGTGGGGCACGCCGGGACACGATCTCCACGCCGCGGCGGCTCAACCGCCGGTCCGGCCACCATCGCAGACTCGACAGCCGGTAGAACTCGGCTTCTCCACCGCGGTAACGCATCACGCCGTGTCGCCAGCCGTGGCCGCCGACGGCAGGAACATCCCGCAGGATCGCGCCCGTGCCGCCGACCTGCCTCAACTTCCACAGCCGGTAACACAGGACGGCGACGACCGACGCAAGCACACCGGTGAGCGCAACCATGATCCACATGGACGCGCTCATCGCTGGAACCTAGTCGATCTGGCCCAGGGCGCGAAGCCTCGCGCGCCCTCTGGCCGCGGTCGCCTCGTCGTCGGAGTCCGCGTCGGTCTTCGCCTGCTCGGCGTTGATCTCGGATTCCAGCTCAGCCGATTCGGCGAGGATGATCACGCCCTCGTCGGTGACCGACATGAAGCCACCGTCGACGGCGACCCGCAGGTCCTCTTCACCCTCGCGTTCGACCCGCACCATGGCGTCGTCGACGAGTTGCGCCACCAGTGGGATGTGCCGGGGCAGGATGCCGATCTCACCGGAAGTGGTGCGGGTGAAGACGAATGTCGCCTTCCCCGACCAGATCTCCCGCTCGACGGCGACGATGTCAACGTCCAGTTCGGAGTCAGCCATCGCTAGTCGTCCTTGTCAGCGTCATCGCCCTTGCTGTCGCCGCCCTTCTTGGCGTCGTCCTTCTTGGCGTCGTCCTTCTTGGCGTCGTCCTTCTTGGCGTCGTCCTTCTTGGCGTCGCCGTCCGAGTCGTCGCCGTCCGAGTCGCCCTCGGAGTCGCTGCTGTCCGAATCGCTCTCGACCGGCGCACCATCGCTGGCGTTGTCGTCCATCTTGGCGCCGAGGCTCTCCGCCTTCTTCTGCAGATCCTCGAGACCGCCGATGAGGAAGAACGCCTGCTCCGGCAGGTGGTCGAAGTCGCCCTTCGACAGCTTGTCGAACGCCTCGATGGTCTCCTTGAGCTCGACAGTCGAACCGGGCTGGCCGGTGAACTGCTCGGCAGCCATCATGTTCTGGCTCAGGAAGCGCTCGATACGTCGGGCGCGCTGCACCAGCTGCTTGTCTTCCTCCGCGAGCTCGTCGATGCCGAGAATGGCGATGATGTCCTGGAGGTCCTTGTAGCGCTGCAGGATTCGGATGACCTCCTGGGCCACCCGGTAGTGCTCGTCACCGACGACCGAGGGGTCGAGGATGGTCGAGCTCGAGGCCAGCGGGTCCACCGCCGGGAAGATGCCCTTGGAGAACACCGAACGGCTCAACTCCGTGGTGGCGTCGAGGTGCGCGAACGTGGTGGCCGGCGCGGGGTCGGTGTAGTCGTCGGCGGGCACGTACACGGCCTGCATCGAGGTGATCGAGCGACCACGCGTCGAGGTGATGCGCTCCTGGAGCTCACCCATCTCGTCGGCCAGCGTGGGCTGGTAACCCACGGCGGACGGCATACGGCCGAGCAGCGTGGACACCTCAGAGCCGGCCTGCGTGAACCGGAAGATGTTGTCGATGAACAGCAGCACGTCCTGCTGCTGCTCGTCGCGGAAGTACTCCGCCATGGTCAACGCCGACAGAGCGACGCGCATACGCGTGCCCGGCGGCTCGTCCATCTGGCCGAACACCAGCGCGGTGTCCTTGAGCACGTTGGCGTCGGCGAGCTCGACCCAGAGGTCGTTGCCCTCGCGGGTGCGCTCACCCACGCCGGCGAACACCGAGGTACCGCCGAAGTTGCGGGCGATGCGGTTGATCATCTCCTGGATGAGCACCGTCTTACCGACGCCGGCACCGCCGAACAGTGCGATCTTGCCGCCACGCACGTACGGCGTCAGGAGGTCGACGACCTTGAGCCCGGTCTCCAGCATCTCCGTGCGGGGTTCCAGCTCGTCGAACGGCGGCGGCTTGCGGTGGATCGACCAGTGGTCGAAGTCCTCGCCGTAGCCGGGCTCGTCGAGGCAGTCACCGAGCGCGTTGAACACGTGGCCCTTCACGCCGTCACCGACCGGCACCGAGATGGACTTCCCGGTGTCGGTCACCTCGACGCCGCGGACCAGGCCGTCGGTGGGCTGCATCGAGATGGTGCGCACCAGGCTGTCGCCGAGGTGCTGGGCGACCTCGAGGGTCAGCGTCTTGGCGAGGTCCCCGTAGGTGATCTCGGCGTGCAACGCATTGAACAGCTCGGGCACCGATCCGCGCGGGAACTCGACGTCGACGACGGGCCCGGTGATGCGTACCACCCGACCGGCGGTGTCGGTGCTGGTCTTCTTTTCAGCAGTAGCAGTCATGTCTTTTCTTCGCTTCCTAGCTTCTTCGCTGGGCTTCCGGGCCTTGGTTTACTTCTTGGCGGCGTCCGCGAGCGCATTGGCGCCACCGACGATTTCGCTGATTTCCTGGGTGATCTGGGACTGCCGTTCGCGGTTGGCCATGAGCGTCAGTTCCTTGATCAGATCGTCGGCGTTGTCGGTCGCCGACTTCATCGCACGCCGGCGCGATGCCGACTCCGACGCCGCCGCCTCGAGCAGCGCGGCGAAGATCCGGGTGGACACATACCGCGGCAGCAGGGCGTCGAACAGCGTCTCCGCGTCGGGCTCGAAGGAGAACAGCGTGTGCGGTTCGTTGTCCTCCTCCTCGCTGTACTCCACCACCAGCGGAGCGATACGGCGGGCGATCGCCGACTGCGACAGCATCGACTTGAACTCGGTGAACACGATGTGCAGTTCGTCCAGACCGAGGATGCCGTCCGCGCCGGCGTCGTCGCCTTCGTCGTCCTCACCCGCCATGAACGCGTCGACCAGGGTGGACCCGATCTCCTGCGCGTGGGAGTAGTCGGGCCGCTCGGAGAAGCCGTTCCACGACTCGGCGATGTCCCAGTTGCGGAAGCTGTAATAACCCAGGGCTTTACGGCCGACCGTGTAGAGGACGGGCTCCTTGCCCTCCTCACGCAGCAGCGAGAACAGCTCCTCGGAACGCCGGAACACGTTGGCGTTGTAGGCCCCCGCCAATCCCCTATCCGACGACACCACCAGCACACCGGCCCGCCGCGGGTTCTCGCGCGCGACGAGCAGCGGATGGTCCAGCGCACTGGCACTGGCGAGCTCGGTGAGCATGTTGGTGATCTCGCGGTCGTAGGGCCGAGCCGCCTGGACTCGGGCCTGCGCCTTGGCGATACGCGAGGTCGCGATCAGCTCCTGGGCCTTGGTGATCTTCTTGATCGAGCCCGCGGAGCGGATGCGGCCGCGCAGTTCGCGCAGTGTGGCAGCCATGGGTTATGAACGCCTTACTTCTTCTTCGGAGCGGGCTTGCGGACCTTGACCGATTCCTTCTCGAGGTCCTCGTCGGACATGGCGTCGACGTTCTCGTCGGCGACCACGGATTCGCCTGTGGAGCTCTCGAAGCCCTTCTTGAAATCGTTGACGGCGTCCACGAGCTTCTTCTCGAGCTCATCGGACAGCTTCTTGCTGTCCCGGATCTCGTCGAAGATCTCCTGCTTCGAGGACTTCAGGTGCTCGAGGAACTCCTGCTCGAAGCGCATCACGTCTTCGATCGGCACCGAGTCGAGGTGCCCGCGGGTGCCGAGGAAGATCGCCACCACCTGCTCCTCGACCGGCATCGGGCTGTTCTGCGGCTGCTTGAGCAGCTCCACCAGTCGTGCGCCGCGATCCAGCTGCGCCTTCGAGGTGGCGTCAAGATCCGAGGCGAAGGCGGCGAACGACTCCAGCTCGCGGTACTGCGACAGGTCGAGGCGCAGCGAGCCGGCCACCTCCTTCATCGCCTTGATCTGGGCGGCGCCGCCGACGCGGGACACCGAGACACCGACGTTGATCGCCGGCCGCACACCCTGGTTGAACAGGTCGGTCTCCAGGAAGCACTGGCCGTCGGTGATCGAGATGACGTTGGTCGGGATGTAGGCCGAGATGTCGTTGGCCTTGGTCTCGATCAGCGGCAGCCCGGTCATCGACCCGCCACCCAGCTCGTCGGACAGCTTCGCGCAACGCTCCAGCAGCCGCGAGTGCAGGTAGAACACGTCGCCGGGGAACGCCTCGCGGCCCGGCGGGCGGCGCAGCAGCAGCGAGATGGCGCGGTACGCCTCAGCGTGCTTGGTCAGGTCGTCGAACACGATCAGCACGTGCTTGCCGTCGTACATCCAGTGCTGCGCGATGGCAGAACCGGCGTACGGCGCGAGCCACTTGAACCCGGCCGAGTCCGAGGCCGGCGCGGCGACGATGGTGGTGTAGTCCATCGCACCGCCGTCTTCGAGCGTCTGCCGCACGCTGGCGATCGTGGTGCCCTTCTGGCCGACGGCGACGTAGACGCAGCGCACCTGCTGGTCCGGATCGCCGGTCTCCCAGTTCTGGCGCTGATTCAGGATGGTGTCGACGCAGACCGCGGTCTTGCCGGTCTTGCGGTCACCGATGATCAGCTGCCGCTGGCCACGGCCGATCGGCGTCTGCGAGTCGATCGCCTTGATGCCGGTCTGCAGCGGCTCGCCGACGCCTTGGCGCTGCACCACCGACGGCGCCTGCAGTTCGAGAGCACGGCGCTCGCTGGTCTCGATCTCGCCGCGGCCGTCGATCGGCTGGCCCAGCGGATTGACGACGCGGCCCAGGAAGCCGTCGCCGACAGGCACCGACAGCACCTCGCCGGTCCGCTTGACCTGCTGGCCCTCCTCGATCTTGTCGAAGTCGCCGAGGATCACCGCGCCGATGCTGTGCTCGTCGAGGTTGAGCGCCACGCCGAGGACACCGCCGGGGAACTCGAGCAGCTCCTGCGTCATCACCGAGGGCAGCCCCTCGACGTGGGCGATACCGTCACCGGCATCGATGACGGTGCCGATCTCTTCGCGGTCGGTGTCGGTGGCGAAGTTGGCGACGTAGTCCTCGATCGCCCCCTGGATGTCAGCAGCCGAGATGGTCAACTCTGCCATGCGTTCGTCTTCCTGCCTTTTGTGTTCGTGGTCTTTGGTGTGGTTGTCAGCCCGGTAACCGGGTCTCGGCCGCGGCAAGTCGCGACGACAGCGAGCCGTCGATGACCTCGTCGTTCACTGCGATGCGCAGTCCGCCCAGGATGTCGGGCTCGATCTGCAGCTGGATCGACACCGGGTGGCCGTAGATACGGCTGAGCACCTCGGTGAGACGGTTCCGCTGGTCGTCGCTCAGCGCGGCGGCGGCGGTCACATGGGCCACCACCTCACCCCGCCGGGCCACGGCGAGCTCGGCCAGCTCGCGCACGATCTCGTCGGCGCGCTCGCCGGTCAGCAGGTCGACAGCCTGGGCGAGCAGTGCCTTGGTGGTGTCGCTGGCGCCGCCGGCCGAACTCCCGAGCACCGAGTCGAGCAGCGCGATCCTGCCCTCCGCGGGAGTGGTGTAATCGCTCAGCAGTGCGCTGAGCTGGTACTGCTCGTCGATGATCCGGCTGAAGCGGAAGAGTTGGTCCTCCACCTCGGCGGTCTCGTCGTTGCGCTCGGCGCGGACCAATAGTGCGAGCCGGGCGGTGTGGCGGATCGCGAAGACGAGATCGTCCTCGTCGGACCACCGCTGCGAGGCGGCGGTCTTGACGATCTCCACCGCGGAGTCGGACACCTTGCCCGAGAGCAGCGACTCCGCGAGATTGGCCCGCCCCTCGGAGTTGTCGGTGGACTCGGAGAGGTGCTTGGCGAGCACGGTCTCGGCGCGCAGCAGCTTCGTCACGGCGACGAGGTCGTCGGCGAGCGACGTCAGTCCCTCGGCGTCGGCGCCGTCGGTCAGTTCCTCGAGACGGGCGACGACCGCGTTGAGCGATTCGCGGCTGGTGGCCCGCAGGCGTGCTCCGACGGCGTCATCGATGGTCGCCTCCGACGGAGCCATCGCATCGAGTTCGTCGAGGAACCGGTCGACGGTGGCCGACTGGCGGCCCTCGTCGGACACATGCTCGCGGACGATTTCACCTGCGCGAGCGACGGATTCGGTGCCGAGATGCTGTCGCAGTTCGCGGATGAGCTGCTGGCGCAGGAGCTGCACCTGCTGTGCACCCTGAACCTTGATCCGCTCGACCTCGCTGTCGGCCTGGGCCCGCATCTGCTCGGCAATCTTCTCGGCGTCGGCGCGGGCCTCCTCGACCACCCTCTTCGCGTCGGCCTCGGCCTCTTCGACCGCCTTGGCGTGCTGCGAGTCAGCCTGGGCGACTTTGTTGGAGGCCGTGGCGCTCTCCTCCAGCTGACGACGCACCGTCTCCTGCTGCGCGGTCATCATCCGGCGAACCGGAGGCACCACGTAACGCCACAGCAGCCAGACGATGACGACGAAGCCGATGAGCTGACCGATGAATGTCGACATGTGGTTACCGCCCCTGACTGGTCGCAGCGGACCCGCTGGTGACGTCGACTCCGAGCACGCGGCTGGCCAGCGTTGCCGACAGCGTCTCGATCGACGACTGCAGCTCGGCCGAGGTCTGCCGACCCTGTTCGGACAGTTCGTCGTTCGCGCGCGCGAGCGTCTCCGCCGACTCGGCGCTCGCCCGGGCCCGCATGTCCTCGAGGATCTTGCGACCCTCGCCGCGGGCCTCGTCGCGGATGCCCGCGGCGTCGCGCCTGCCCCTGCCCATCACCCTGCGCGAATCGGCCTGCGCCGCCGCGAAGAGTTCGGCCGACTTCTTGTTGTCGTCGTTGGTCTTGGCGACCATCGCCTCGCGCTCGTTCAGCACCTTGCCGATCGGCGGCACCACGAACTTGGCGATGACGAACAGCACGATGAGGAAGATGAGCAGCACGAAGAAGAACGTGCCGTTCGGAACGAGGAAGTTGCCGCCACCCCCGCCGCCTTCGGCGGCAAGGATGGTCGTGCTCAGGTCGCCCATGACTCGAGACTCCAGGGTTGTTATCAGGCGCCGACCGGGGTGGCGAACACGAACAGCGCCATGAACGCCAGGTTGATGAAGTACGCGGCCTCGACCAGACCCACCGTGATGAAGAACGGCGTGAAGAGTCGACCCTGCGCCTCCGGCTGACGGGCGATTCCGGCGATCAGCGCGTTACCGGCGATACCGTCGCCGATACCCGCGCCGATGGCGCCGCCGGCCATGATCAGTCCACCGCCGATGAGTGCGCCGGCAGCGATTGTGGGATCCATTCCTTATCCTCCTTGATAACTGGTAGTGGCCTACCAGGACGTGGGTCGTGCTCGTGCGGTAAAGCGGTTGGCGCGGTCGATCAGGCGGTCAGTGATGGTCCTCGTCGAGTTCCATGGACTGACTGAAGTACAGGATGGTCAGCAGCGCGAAGATGAAGGCCTGGATCGCGCCGACGAACAGGTCGAACATCTTCCAGATCGCGTTCGGTGCCCACATGATCCACGGCGGGAACAGTGCGATCAGGGCGACCAGGATGCCGCCGGCGAAGATGTTGCCGAAGAGTCGGAGGGACAGCGAGATCGGCTTGGCCAGCTCCTCGACGAGGTTGATCGGCGCAAGGATCGCGACGTGGCCCTTCAGCAGCTTCTTCGGGTGGCCGAGCACGCCACGGCGCCAGAAGCCGGCCGCGTGGTAGGCGATGAAGACGAACAGCGCCAGCGCCAGCACGAAGTTGATGTCCGATGCCGCCGGTTTGAGCAACTCGTGGATGCCGGTCTCGTCGGAGTACTGCACCGGCAGCACCGACAACCAGTTGGCGACGAGGATGAACGCGAACAGCGTCACGGCCAGCGGGAGCACGAACGGCGCGATCTTCATCCCGATGGCGCTCTCGATCTGATTGCGCATCTGGACGGTGAGCGCCTCCCAGAACAGCTGCACGCCGTTCGGCACGCCGGTCGAGGTGACCTTGGCCCGCAGGAAGAACGCCAGACCCAGGACGATCGCGGCGGCGATCACCGTGGACAGGATCGTGTCGGTGTTGACCGTCAGCCCGAACCAGTTGGCCTCGGTGTGGTGGCCGACCTGAATGCCGCCCTCGGCGGCCAGGATGGTCTGCGTCATTGCTGTGGAGTCTCTCCTTCGAGTCCGTCAGCTGCTTGGGCTTTGAGTTTCCTGACGATCGGGAGCGCGGTCGAGGCCACCAGGATGACCTGGAACAGGGCCATGCCGAAGACCACACCCAGTCCCTGGGGCTTGAAGATGTAGGCGATGGTGAGTCCGACCACGGTCATCACCAGCAGGCGGGTGGCCGAGTTGAGGGCCATGTTGCGCTTGAGCGGATGGTCCTTCGCGGTGATGGACTCGACCGACCGCTGAATCAGCAGCGCGTTGATCAACCCGAGCGCGAGCCCGATCGCGAAGAACGCTCCGACCATCGGATATCCCAGCAGGGCGGTCCCGAGCGTCGCGAGACCGGCCAGCACCGCACAGATGACGAGCAGGCGCACCGGCCGGAAAGCAACTGCGGGCAACACCAACGGCGCGTCCTGCGCTGGCGTCGTCACGACTTCACCTCAATCCCGCGAATCTGAGAAGTTGTCCCGATGTTCCTGTGAGTGCCTGCCGAGCGTATCGGAGGGCCAAAGTCTCGCTGGAATCACCCAAGGGGCAGCTCCCTTTGTCGGTCGTTCTTCCGTGTCGTCCGGCTGTGAAACCGACGACCCGGGGGCCGGCAACCCGCGAGGTTTTTCGGGTTCTGCAGGGAAAGGTACCACATGGTAGGTGGCCCTAAACCGGGCCTACTACTTTTTGTCGTACATGACCGGATCGGGCACTTCCACGGGGTCCTGCCTGCGCCGCAGCAGAGGGATCAGAGTGGCCACGATCGCCACCGCGATGGCCGCCAGCATCACGGCGCCGGTGTGTCGAGGGTCGAAGAAGATCGTGCTCGCCGCGCCGAGAGCGATGATGCCCACCCATAGGTAGATCAGCAGCACCACCCGGCGGTGCGAATGGCCGATCTCCAGCAACCGGTGGTGCAGATGCATCTTGTCGGGACTGAAGGGGCTGAGCCCGGCCCTGGTGCGCCGGATGATCGCCAGCAGCATGTCGAGGGCCGGCACCAACATGACGGCCACCACCAACAGGAACGGCGACAGCAGCGCGAACACGTCCCGCGCGCCATAGGCGGTCTGCGAGATCGGGCCCGCCGCGGTGGTCGACGCCGCGGCGAGCATCAGGCCGATGAGCATCGATCCGGAGTCGCCCATGAAGATCTTGGCCCGGTGGAAGTTGTGCGGCAGGAATCCCAGACAGGCGCCGGCCAGCACCACGGAGATGACCGCCGGCGGATAGAACAGCACGTCGCCGCCGTGGTCGCGGAGCAGTCCGACCGAGAAGATGCAGATGGCGGACGCGGTGATCAAACCCAGGCCGGCGGCCAGACCGTCAAGACCGTCGACGAAGTTCATCGCGTTGACGATCGCCACGGTCAGCGCGAGCGTGAGGAGGATCGACGAGACCTGGTCGAGCACGATGGTGCCGACGCCGCCGATCGGGATGTAGAGCACGCTCCACGCCACCCCCATCGTGACGAGCACGCTGGCGGCGGTGATCTGGCCCGCGAACTTCGTCAGCGCATCCAGTCCCCAGCGGTCGTCGATCAGGCCGATGGCCATGATCAGCCCGCCCGCCACCACCACCGCGGGCATGCCGGTCGAGTAGACGAAGCCCCGTGTCAGTGCCGGGAGCTGGGAGGCGAGGAGGACGGCCGCGGCGACGCCGACGTACATCGCCAGCCCGCCCATCCGGGGCGTCGGCTGCACGTGCACGTCGCGCTGGCGGGGCACGGCCACCGCGCCGAGGCGGGTGGCCAGCACGCGCACCCAACCGGTGGCGAAGTAGGTGATGATCGCGGCGGTCAGGCCGACGAGTGCGAGCTCGCGCAGCGGGACGCCCGCACCACGGTCGGACAGCGCCAGCAGCTCCTGCGACGCATGATCGAGCACTGCTGTCATTACCGCGCCACCGTACTGCAACCGGGCCGGCTCACTCGGTGAGCAGGCTCTCCGTGTTCACGCCGAGGACCTCGGCGACCGACTCGGCGCTGACCGGACCGACGCGCAGGATGCGCGGATGGGCGCCGGTGAGGTCGACGATGGTGGACGCCGCCTGCTGGGCGGACGGCCCGGCGTCGAGGTACACCTCCACCTTGTCACCGAGTTGGGCGCGGGCGTCGGCGGCCGTCACGGCGGCGGGGCTGCCGGAGATGTTGGCGCTGGACACCGCCATCGGGCCGACTTCGCGCAGCAGGTCGATGGCCACCGGATGCAGCGGCATCCGCAGCATGACGGTGCCGTCGGCGTCGCCGAGGTCCCAGGCCAGCGACGGCGCCTGCCGCACGACCAGGCTCAGCGCGCCGGGCCAGAATGCCCGGATGAGTTCGCGGGCGGTGCGCGGCACCGAGTACACCAGCCCGTCGATGGTGTGCCACGAGCCGACCAGCACGGGCACCGGCATGTCGCGGCCACGGCCCTTGGCGGCCAGCAGTGCGGCCACCGCAGAGCTGTCGAAGGCGTTCGCGCCGATGCCGTAGACGGTGTCGGTGGGCAGCACTACCAGTCCCCCGCCCTTGAGCGCGTTGACCGCGGCGGCGATCCCGGCGTCCCGCTCGCCGGGGTCGGTGCAGTCGAAGTTGCCGGTCATGTCATGCACCCGATCATGTCGTCGGCCTCCGGGTCGCGGTGACGAAGCGCGGCCGTCCGGCCAGGTCCCGGCGCGCCATCGCGTCGGTGAATCCGCCGTGGTCGGTGAACGCCGCGACGGTCTGCGCCGAGGTGGTGTCGTCGTGTTCGATGCCGCACCGCCCGCCGGGCCGCAGCAGGCGCGCCGCCAGGTCGATGATCGGCCGGATCACCGCCATGCCGTCGGGCCCGCCGAAGAGCGCGTGCGCGGGATCGTGGTCGGCCACCTCGGGTTCGAGCACCGCTCCGTCGGGGATGTAGGGCGGATTGGCGACGATCAGGTCGACGCGGCCGCTGAGGTCGGGCAGCAGACCCGGGACGGTCACGTCGGCGTGAGCCAATTCGACGGCGGTGCCGGCCAGGTTCTGCGCGGCATATTCGAGGGCCGCCTCGCTGTCGTCGACGGCGACCACCCGCGCGTCCGGCCGGATTCGCGCCAGCGCCAGCGCCAGCGCACCGGATCCGGTGCACAAATCCACGATCAGCGGGTGTTCACCGAGCGGTTGGGCCAGCGCCCATTCGAGCAGCGACTCCGTCTCGGGTCGCGGGATGAACACGCCGGGGCCGACGCGGACCTGCACCGGCCCGAACGCCGCGGTGCCGACCAGGTGCTGCACGGGTATCCGCCGGCTGCGGGCGGCGATCAGTTCGCGGTAGCGCTCCAGGACGTCGTCGGTGACCGTGTCGATCAGGGCCACCCGGCCGCGGTCGGTCGCGGCCGCTTCGGCGGCCAGATCCACTGCGTCGACGCGCGGGGAACCGATGCCGGCCGCGGCGAGCGTCGCCGCGGCCTCGTCGATCGCCTCACGCATCCGCGTCATGCCTTGTTGAGTCGGGCCTGCTTGTCGGCGTCGGCCAGCGCGTCGAACAACGCGTCGAGGTCGCCGTCGAGCACCTGATCGAGGTTGTGCGCCTTGAAGTTGATGCGGTGGTCGGCGATGCGGTTCTCCGGGTAGTTGTACGTCCGGATGCGTTCGCTGCGGTCGACGGTGCGGATCTGGCTGGCCCGGTCGGCGGACGCGTCGGCCTGCGCCTGTTCCTCCGCGACGGCCTGCAGGCGCGCGGCGAGCACCTGCATGGCGCGTGCCTTGTTCTGCAGCTGGGACCGCTCGTTCTGGCAGGTGACGACGATGCCGGTGGGCAGGTGGGTGATGCGCACCGCCGAGTCGGTGGTGTTGACGCCCTGACCGCCCTTGCCCGACGACCGGTAGACGTCGATGCGCAGATCGGACTCGTCGATCTGCACCTGCTCGACCTCTTCGGGTTCGGGGTAGACCAGGATGCCCGCGGCCGACGTGTGCACCCGGCCCTGCGACTCGGTGACGGGCACCCGTTGCACCCGGTGCACACCGCCTTCGAACTTGAGTCGCGACCAGACGCCGTCGGCCGAGTCGCCGTTGCTGCGGATCGACAGGGTGGCGTCCTTGTAGCCGCCGAGGTCCGAGGTGGTCTCGTCGAGCACGGTGACGGTCCAGCCGTGCCGTTCGGCGTAGCGGATGTACATCCGGGCCAGGTCGGCGGCGAACAGGGCCGACTCCTCGCCGCCCTCACCGGATTTCACCTCGAGGACGATGTCGTCGGCGTCGTGCGGGTCCCGGGGGGCCAGCAGGTCGGACAGCTGGGTCTCCAGCGCGTCGACGCTGGCGGCGAGTTCGGGCACCTCGGCGGCGAACGAGTCGTCGTCGGCGGCCAGCTCGCGGGCCGCCTCCAGGTCACCTCGGGCGGCCTCCAGCTTTCGGTGCGTGGCGACGATGGGCGCGAGCTGCGCGAAGCGGCGGCCGGCCTTGCGGGCCCGCGCGGCGTCGGCGTGCAGCGCCGGATCGGACAGCTGGCGCTCCAGGTCTGCGTGCTCGGCGATCAGCGCGTCGACCGCGGTGGGTGCGCTCATGTGTGCCGATCTCCTCTCTCACGTCCCCGTAACGCAACCGACGCCCGGCCTGCGCTGACAGCGACAGAACGGGCGTCGGAAGGGCAGCTACTTGTCGGCGGCCTTCTTGTCCGCGGCACCGGCGCGCTTGCCGTAGCGCCTCTCGAAGCGGGCGACGCGGCCGCCGCTGTCGAGGATCTTCTGCTTGCCGGTGTAGAAGGGATGGCACTGAGAGCAGACCTCGACCACGATCTGGCCGCTGCCCTTGGTGCTGCGAGTCTGGAACGAGTTGCCACAGCCGCACTGGACGGTGGTCTCGACGTATTCGGGGTGGATTCCCGTCTTCATTGGTGTCCTCTTCATTCGTTGGCCGCCGGGTCGCCTGCCATTGACCTGGTAGATCAGGCGTGAACCGGAACCGAGGGTGACTAGCGGTCGATTATGCCAGGTCAGCCGCCAACCTCCTAAACACCGGCGGAGGCTGCCGCTATTCCTTGGCCCGACAGGCCGGGCAGGCCCGCGCGCCGGCCCGAGAGCACCAGCAGGATGTCGCGGATCGGTCCCTGCACCTGTTCGCCGCTGCCCACGTGGAAGTCGGCGTCGGTGGCGGTGAACTCGACCCCGGCGAATCGCTTCTTCGCGTGCATGGGGAAGCCCATGTCCCACACCCGCCGGGCCGCGACGACAGCGGCGGCGGGCGGCATCGGGCGGTCGACGCCCAGCGGTACGGCGATGTCCTGACCGTGCACCAGCGCATCCATCAGCGGGTCCGCCACGGCGGTGCCCGGTGGGCGCCGCCGGCTGCCCGCCATGGCGCGCAGCGTCGCGACGATCTCCTCGGGCGTGCTGGGATCTTCGCGCGCGACCCGGTGCACCATCGCGTTGAAGCGGAAACCTGATCGCAGCACCTCGCGCACCAGGCGGCGCCATGGGGCGCCGGACTGGGTGATGTGGACGGCGACGTCGCGGACGGTCCACCCGGCGCACAGCGACGGTGTCGCCCACTGGTCTGCGTCGAGCGTCTCGAGAAAGTCGGCCAGGGAGGCCCGCTCGGTGTCGATGTGGTGCCAGATCGTGTCGGTGTCCACGGCGAGCCTCCTTTTAGTCAGGATTCCTGACGAAATATAGACAGGATCCCGTACTAAAGTCAACGGGGTGACCGAGGCGCCCAACACCGCGACCCTGTTGTTCATCGCGCATCGCGCCGCCGAGACACAGATCTTTCAGGCGTTACGGGCCGCGGGCTTCGACGATCTGACGGTGGCGCAGTGTCGGATCGTGCAGAGGTTGAGCCCGAACGGCATCCGCGTCACCGAACTCGCCGAGCAGGCACAGGTGACCAAGCAGACCGCGGGAGCGTTGATCGACGAACTCGAGCGGAGCGGTTACGTCGTGCGCAGACCCGACCCGGCTGACGCGAGGGCACGCCTGGTGACACTCAGCGCCAGAGGCAGAGCACTGTGTGCGGCGGCAGCCGGCGAGGTCGCCAAGGTGGAGGCCGAATGGCGCACCCACGTCGGCCCGGAAGCCTACGAACAGCTGCGTGGGATGCTGATGTCGCTGCGCGAGATCACCGATCCGTACCGCTGACCGCCGGCTGGCCGTGCGGGGCGTAACGGGTCCCTGAGCGCTTCCACAGCAGCCTGCCCTCCGGATCCGTCCCGCGGGCCACCAGTTCGCGCTTGAGGATCTTGTTCGTGGCCGTGCTCGGCAGGTCGTCGGCGATCCACAGATAACGGGGCCACGCTTTCGGCGACAGGTCGAGCTGGGCGGCGAGGAACGCCTCGAACTCCGCCGGCGTCAGCGTCGCGTCGTCCTGCAGCACCACTGCGGCCATCACCTGGTCGCCGACGAGGTCGTCCGGCACCGGATACACCGCGACCCTGTTGATCACGCTCAGCCGTAACAGGATTCGCTCGATCGGCGCGGTCGTCAAGTTCTCGCCGTCGACGCGCATCCAGTCGGCCGTACGGCCCGCAAGGTAGATCCATCCCTCGGCGTCCCGGTAGGCCAGGTCCCCGGACCAATACATCCCGTGCCGCATCCGGTCCGCCGTCGCGCCGGGATCGTTGTAGTAGCCGCGGAACAGCCCGCTGCCCGCGGTGTTGACCAGCTCCCCCACCGCCTCTTCGGCGTTGATCAGCGCACCGGTGGCGTCGAACTCGGCCACCGCGCACTCCTGCAGGGTCTCTGCGTTGTGGATCGCCACGCCGGGGAAGCCGCGGCCGATGGACCCCGCTGGGCAGTCGTCGGGCCGGGTGATGATCACCGCGGTCTCGGTGGAGCCGAACCCGTCCCACACCGTGCAGCCAAAGCGCCGGCCGAAGGCCTCGATGTCGCGATCGGCGGCCTCGTTGCCGAAGGCGATACGAAGCGGGTTGTCGTGGTCGTCCGGCTGCTCGGGGGTGGCCAGGATGTACGCCAGCGGCTTGCCGACGTAATTCATGTAAGTGACGCCGTAGCGGCGGATGTCGGTGAGGAAGCGGGATGCCGAGAAGGACGCCGGCGCCATCGCGGCCCCGGCGCCGACTGCGACGCTCCAGCCGGCGTACACCGCGTTGGAGTGGAACAGCGGCATCGCGAGGTAGCAGACGTCGTCCGGACCGAGTTCGTAGCGCTGCACCAGCGCGCTGCCTGCGAACAGCACCATCGAGTGCGGAACCTCGACGGCCTTGGGTTCTCCGCTGGTGCCGGAGGTGAAGATCATCATGAAGGTGTCGTCTGGCGCGACCTCCCGGTGCGGTGTCAGTGCGGGCGCGGCGGCAAGGCGTTGCGTCCACTCGGCGCTCGACGTGTCGAAAACCGTGACACCGGGCAGCGTGAGGCCTTCGACCAGGTGACGGTGTTCGGCGTTGACGAGCAGTATCTGGCAGTCCACCCGGGCGATGTCGCGCGCCAGTGCGTCGCCTCGGCGGGTGGTGTTGACACCGCACAGGACGTAGCCGCCCAGGGCGGCGGCGGCCAGCGCGGTCAGCATCTCGGGGGTGTTGCCGAGCAGGACTCCGACGTGAAGCGGCCGCTGCGGGTCTGCTGCGGCGATCAGCGCCGACGCCTGGGCGCTCGCGTCGGCGATGTGATCGCGCCAGGTCCAGCTGCGCTCCCCGTGCCGCACCGCGACCGTCTCCCGGTCGGCACGTTCACGCAGCAGCTGCTGCAGGGTTTCCGTCATGCCCGGCCGCCTCGTCGAGTAGTGAACAGATTTGCAGAAGTGTCTACCATGGTTGTCTACCATTGCGGTGCCGCGAATTGCACACGGCACGTCACTTGGCAGAATGCATCCGACGCGGGCGACCCCGCGGCGGATTGCGGAAGGGACACGCAGGTGACGGCGAGCACGCCCACCCCGACGGTGCGCGATCGGTTGATCGACGCCGCCGAGGAGTGTCTGCGCGTCAACGGCATTCGCGCGACGACGGTGTCGGAGGTGGCCGAACAGGCCGGGGTGTCGCGCGGGTGGCTGTACCGGCACTTCCCCGACAAGGTGTCGCTGCTGGGCGCCGCGATCGTGCGCCTCAACGACGCGTACTGGTCGCAGGCCCACGCGATGCTGGAGTCGGTGACGGGCCTGGACCGCCAGCTCGTCGCGGGTATCAGGCACGGCCGCACCGCCTACGACGACCCCGGCGCGCTGCTGATGAAGCTGCGGATCGACGAACCCGAGGAGTTCGCGGCGTGCGCGGGCGCGGGTGTGGCGGGCCTGGTGCCCGACCTCGCCGACTTCTGGTCCCGCTACCTGGTCGCCGCCCGCGACGCAGGCGAGATCCACGCCGGTACGGACATCGCCGAGGCTTCGGAATGGGTTGCGCGGGTAATCCTCTCACTCGCGACGGTGCCGGGAAACACGCTCGACGCCGGCGACCCGGTAGCGATGCTCACCCACGTCCGGCGCTACGTGATGCCCGGTCTGCGGGCAGATCCCGCGCTCTGATCGCCGCGCGGCCCGGCGTCGTCGGCGAAGGTGAATTCACCACCGGCGACCCGGGCGAGCATCTGCGCCGTCCAGTCCGAGGTGGCAGCGAACGTTCCTCGCCACAGGTCGAGCAGGTGCTGTGCGTGCGGCGGCTCGGCCGGGTCGGGCCACTGCGCCTTCAAGTCCTGCAGCTCATCGCCGATGGTCCGCGTGACGCCCAGTTGCGCCTCGAGCAATTCGAGGACCCGGCGCCTGGGCAGAAAGCGCATGAGGGCGATTCCGGCGCCGAACTCCTCGATGTCCGGGTTGAGCAGGGCCGCCTCGAGGAGCCGGAAGAACTCCCGCTCCCCCGTCGCCGTGACCAGGTACTCGACCCGAGCCGGCCCGCGTGAGTTCTCGGTGCGGCCGATGTCCTGCAGAAAGCCCTCACGGGCCAGTTGTTTGACCGTGTGGTAGATCGACGGCGGCTTCACCTTGGTCCAGGTGTCCACCCGCCACGACGTCAGCTCGCGGTGGACGGCATAGCCGTGCGCGGCGCCGTGCATCCGCACGACGCCCAGGACGAGCAGGCGGACGGTCGACATCAGTCCGACAGCCAGCGTTCCAGCCGGGCGGCCGCCGCCAGGTCGTCGGCGAGTGCGGCCCGGTCGGCCTGGCTCAGTGGCAAGGCGTTCAGTTCGGCGTCGATCTCCTCGACGCGCGCCCGGTCCCCCAGCGCGACGGCGATTTCCGCGCGGGCGGCCAACGCGCGGGCGACGTCACGCAACGGCGCGTCGGCACGGTGGCGGCGCAGCCCGGAGTCGAGCGCGCGGGCGGCCGCTGGGGGATCGGTCTTGAAGTCGCGGAAGATCCGCGCGTTGTCGATGACCTTGGCCAGACCGGTCAGCGCCGCCGAGCCGCCGTACTCGAGTTCGATGGGCTCGTCGCGGCTGATGAAGACGAGATTGTTGCCGGATGGGTCGACCGCGGAGAACCGGGTCTGACCCGGCCGGAAGTAGGTCATCCGGGGCCTGCCCGTTGCGAGCACCTTGCCGTACTGGCGGCGCAGCGCGACGGTGAAGTCGTCGTGCAGTGCGGCCAGGGCCTCCTGGTCGTCGACCATCACCACGCAACCACCGGAACACTCTTCGGCGGGGTCGAGGTTCGTCGGCGCCCCCACGTACTGGATTTCCAGTTCGGCGCGCCGGAACCACAGCGACAGGTACGGACGGGTCTGGCTGTAGATCGTCTCGAAGCCGAGCGCGCTGAAGAACTCGACGGTCTGGTCCGGCGCGACGCAGGGCAGCATCGGGATCGTTGTCGTGGCCATGTCGCCAGGCTACTCAACTTTGAGTACCGGGGCGAGCCGAAGAAAAGCCCCCGCCGTAAGGCGGGGGCTCTTCTTCCGAGATGTCGTCAGTCGTTGTCGACCGAACCCGGGGTGTTCTTGGAGACCTGCACCAGGAACTCGTAGTTGGTCTTCGTCTTCCGCAGCTGGCTCATCAGCAGGTCGATGGCCTGATGGCTGTCCAGACCGGACAGCACCCGGCGCAGCTTGTGCACGATGCCGAACTCGTCCGGCGAGAGCAGCAACTCGTCCTTGCGGGTGCCTGACGGGTTCACGTCGACCGCCGGGAACACCCGGCGCTCGGCGATCTTGCGGTCGAGCTTGAGCTCGGCGTTGCCGGTGCCCTTGAACTCCTCGAAGATCACCGTGTCACCGGTCGAACCGGTCTCCACCATCGCGGTGGCGATGATCGTCAGCGAGCCGCCGAACTCGATGTTGCGCGCCGCCCCGAGGAATCGCTTCGGCGGGTACAGCGCGGTGGAGTCCACACCACCGGAGAGGATGCGACCCGAGGCCGGCGACGCGTTGTTGTACGCGCGGCCGAGCCGGGTGATCGAGTCCAAGAGCACGACGACGTCCTTGCCCTGCTCGACGAGCCGCTTGGCCCGCTCGATCGCCAGCTCGGCGGCCTGGGTGTGGTCTGACGGCGGCCGGTCGAAGGTCGAGGCGATGACCTCGCCCACCACCGAACGCTGCATGTCGGTGACCTCTTCAGGCCGTTCGTCGACGAGCACGACCATCAGGTGGCATTCCGGGTTGTTGACCGTGATCGCGTTGGCGATGTCCTGCATGATCGTGGTCTTACCGGCCTTGGGCGGCGAGACGATCAGGGCGCGCTGACCCTTGCCGATCGGCATGATCAGGTCGATGACGCGGGTGGTCAACCGGTCCGGGGTGGTCTCCAGACGCAGCCGCTGGTTCGGGTACAGCGGCGTCAGCTTGTTGAAGTCGGGCCGCTTCCTGGCGTCCTCGACCGGGCCGCCGTTGACGCTGTCCAACCGGACCAGCGGGTTGAACTTCTGCCGCTGATTCTGATTGCCGCCGTCACCACCGTCCTTGGCCACCCGCACCGCGCCCGTCACCGCGTCGCCGCGGCGCAAGCCGTTCTTGCGGACCATGTTCATCGACACGTACACGTCATTGGGGCCGGCCAGGTAGCCGGATGTCCGCACGAAGGCGTAGTTGTCGAGCACGTCGAGGATGCCTGCGACGGGCTGCACGACGTCGTCGTCACGGAGTTCGGTGTCACCGCCACCGGCGCCGCCGCCCTCGGCGCCTCGTTCGCCGCGACGCCGGCGATCGCGGAACCGGCGGCCGCGCCGGCCACCGCGTTCGTCGTCATCGTTGTCGTCGTTGCGGTTGTCGTCGTTGCGGTTGTCGGCGTTGCGATTGCCACCGCGGTTGTCGTCGCCGCGGTTGTCGGCATTGCGGTTGCCGCGGTTGTCGGCGTTGCGATTGCCACCGCGGTTACCGCCGCCATCACCACGGTTGCCGCCGCCGTCGCCACGGTTTCCGCCGCCGTCGCCGCGGTTGCCGCCGTCGCCACGGTTACCACCGCCGTCGCCGCGATTGCCGCCGTCGCCACGGTTCTCGGCATTGCGGTTGCCGCCACGGTTCTGCTCACCCTGGTCGCCGTCGGACTTGTTGTCACGCTTGCGTTCCGCGGCACCATCGGCCTGCGCCTTGTCGCGGTCGTCGCGCCGGTCGCGCGCCGTGTCGCCGTCGGTCGTCTCGGGTGCCTGGGTCGTCACCGCGGACTCCGCCTGAGCGGGCTTGTCCTCGGCCTTGGCGTCCGCGTTGTCCTCGGTCGCCGCTGCCGGCTGCTGCGCGTCGCCGTCTGCGGGTGCACCGGCGCGACGGGAGGCGCCACGCCGTTCGCGACGTGCCCGCGCCTGCTGAGGCGCTTCCGCCTCGGCCGGAGCCGCCTCGGCGGTGTGGCCGTTGGCCTGTCCGGTGTCGGCCTGCTGGCCGCCGTTCTGCTGCTCACGCCGGGCCCGGATGGCGGCGACGAGGTCGCCCTTGCGCATGCCGGAGGCGCCTTCGACGCCGATCTGCCTGGCCAAGGCGCGCAGCTCGGGAAGCACCATGGTGCTCAGCGAGGCGGACCGGTCGCCCGACGCCACGTCGGCCGTGGGCGCGGTCTCCGCCGCCGGCGTGTCAGCGGATGCGCCGGCAGCGGGAGTGTTGTCTGGGGTCACAGTGTCGGACAGCGCGCCGTTCTCGGCGCCGCCACCAGCTGTGAAGAGGTCCGTATCAGTCACGGATTTCCTTTCTTCCCTCGCTCGCTATCGCATCTCGCAAGGGGTCATCTGCGCTCAGCGGATTCGCTGAACGCGAAGGTCCCACCGCCGCCTGTGCAACGGTGATCGCCGGAATTCGCCGCCCGACTGCGAGTCGTCAATCCACGAGTGGAATTTCGAGAGAATGAGTGGTCGTCCTAGTGTCGGCGCAGGCAGAGACGCTGCGATTGCTGGACGAGAGCGAGAATAGCCCCCTTCTCAGCCGGAAGCAAGAACGTGGCCATTCGGCGGGTGCGGCGCTCAGCTGTTGACCGGAACGCCGGACGTCCAGCTCGCACCGCGGCCGACCGACATCTTCTCGACGGTGAACCCGTGCGCGGCGCCGTACTCATGGGCGGCCTGCGGGAGGGCGGGCTCGGTGCTCAACCCCAAAACCGCTGGTCCGGCCCCGGAGAGCACAGCTGCCACCCCACAACGCCGCAGCAGCCGGAGGTATTCCGCCGAGTCCGGCATGGCCGGTCCGCGCTGCGGCTGGTGCAGCACATCCTCGGTCGCCGCCATCAGCAGATCGGGCCGATCGGTCAGCGCCACCACCAACAACGCCGCACGGCTGACGTTGAAGCTGGCATCGGTGTGATGGACCTGCTCGGGCAGCAGCACACGGGTCTCGGCGGTCGATGACCGCTGCTCGGGGATCGCCGGGAACAGGTGGATGCCGGGGTGCAGGCGCAGCGGCGCGGCGGCATAGCGCCGCGCACCGGCATCGGCCTCCGTCCAGGACACCACGGCGCCCCCCAGGACCGCGGCCGCGGCGTTGTCGGGATGTCCCTCGAACTCCGACGCCAGCTGGATGAGCCGGTCCTGCGTCATCGGCGTCGAGCCGGTCTGCGCGACAAGTCCGTTGACGGCCGCCAGTCCGCCGACCACGGCCGCCGCCGAGGATCCCAGCCCACGCGAGTGCGGAATGTCGTTGCGGCACCGCACGATCAGGCCGGGCGCGCGGAACCCCGTGGCGCGCAGGCCCGCCTCGACAGCCCGCACCACCAGATGCGTCGCATCCAACGGAACCTGACCGGCGCCCTCGCCCTCGACCTCGACGATCAGGCCCGACTCGGTTGTCTCCAAGACGATTTCGTCATAGAGGCTGAGCGCCAATCCCAGACTGTCGAAGCCCGGGCCGAGGTTCGCACTCGACGCGGGCACCACCGACGTCGCGGTCAGCCCGACGGGCAGAATCTCGGTCACCGACGATCGTCCCGTCAGCCCAGGCCGAGCTCGGCGACCACTGCGGCCGGGTCCACCGCGATCGCGGTGACCGGCGGCATGCCGCGCAGCGCGGTGTCGGGGTCCTTGAGGCCGTTGCCGGTCACGGTGCACACGACCGTCGATCCGCGGCGCACCCAGCCGTCCTCGACCGACTTCAGCAACCCGGCCACACTGGCGGCCGACGCGGGCTCGACGAACACGCCTTCCGACTGCGCGATCAGGTGGTAGGCCGTGAGGATCTCGTCGTCGGTGGCGGCCAGGAAACGGCCCTCGGACTGCTGCGCCGCCTCGACGGCCGACGTCCAGGACGCCGGGGCACCGATGCGGATGGCGGTGGCGATGGTCTCGGGATTCTTCACCGGCTGACCGTGCACCAGCGGTGCGGCGCCGGCGGCCTGGGTGCCCAGCATCCGGGGCAGCCGATCACCGAGACCGTCGCGGTGGTACTCGGTGTAGCCCTTCCAGTACGCCGTGATGTTGCCTGCGTTGCCGACCGGCAGCGCGTGCACGTCGGGCGCGTGGCCCAGCGCATCGACGATCTCGAACGCTGCGGTCTTCTGGCCCTCGATGCGGTAGGGATTCACCGAGTTGACCAGAGCGATCGCGGGGTGGTCGGTGGTCAGCTTGCGTGCCAGTTCCAGGCAGTCGTCGAAGTTGCCGTCGACCTGGATGATCTTGGCGCCGTGCATGACCGCCTGGGCGAGCTTGCCCATCGCGATCTTGCCCTGCGGTATCAGCACCGCGCAGGTGATGCCTGCTTTGGCAGCGTACGCAGCCGCCGACGCCGAGGTGTTCCCGGTCGACGCGCACAGCACCGCCTGCTGACCCCGGGCCACCGAGTCTGTGACGGCGACGGTCATGCCCCGGTCCTTGAACGAGCCGGTGGGGTTGAGCCCCTCGACCTTGAGATGCACTGTGCACCCGGTCTGTTCGCTCAGCCGTCGGGCGTGGATCAGCGGCGTGCCGCCCTCGAGCAGCGTGACGGGTGCCCAGTCGTCGCCGATGGGCAGGCGGTCGCGGTAGGCGGCGATCAGACCGGGCCACGGGGTGTGCACCGCGCGGGATGGTGCGCTCATTCGGTGAAGCCTTCCATCCGCAGGACACTGTTGATGCTCTGCACCACGTCGAGATCGCCGAGCGCATCGACGGTCTCGGACAACGCCGCATCGGTGGCCCGGTGGGTGACCACCACGATCCGGGCGCCGCAGGGGCGGCCGCCTTCGTCGACCATGCCCTCCTGGCGCACCGAGGCGATGCTCACCTCACGCTTGCCGAACTCCGCTGCCACCGAGGACAACACACCGGGACGGTCGGCGACGTTCATGTTGACGTAGTAGCGGGTCGGGATGAAGCCGATCGGCGACACCGGCAGTGCGGCGTACTTCGACTCGCGCGGGCCCCGGCCGCCCTGCACGCGGTTACGCGCAGCCATCACCAGGTCGCCCATCACCGCCGACGCCGTCGGGGCGCCGCCGGCGCCCTGGCCGTAGAACATCAGCCGGCCGGCGGCCTCGGCCTCCACCACCACGGCGTTGAAGGCCCCGTTGACGGTGGCCAAGGGATGACTCAGCGGCACCAGCGCCGGGTAAACACGCGCTGAGACGCGTTGCTGCCCTTCGTCTGTGGTGAGTCGCTCGCAAATGGCCAGTGGCTTGATGGTGCAGCCGAGCTCCTTGGCGGACTCGAAGTCCTCGGCGGTGACCGCGGTGATGCCCTCGCGGTAGACGTCGTCGGCGGTCAGCCGGGTGTGGAAGGCGATCGACGCCAGGATCGCTGCCTTGGCGGCGGCGTCGTAACCCTCGACGTCGGCGGTGGGATCGGCCTCGGCGTATCCGAGCGCACTCGCGTCGGCCAGGGCGCTGTCGTAGTCGGCGCCGGTCTCGTCCATCGCGGACAGGATGTAGTTGGTGGTGCCGTTGACGATGCCGGCCACCCGCAGCACGGTATCGCCGGCGAGCGACTGGGTCAGCGGGCGGATCACCGGGATCGCGCCGGCAACCGCCGCCTCGAAATACAGGTCGACGCGGGCCGATTCGGCCGCCTGCGCGAGTTCACCGGTGGACTGTGCCATCAACGCCTTGTTCGCGGTGACGACGGACTTGCCCTGTTCCAGCGCGGCGAGGATCGCCTTGCGTGCGGGTTCGACGGGGCCCATGAGCTCCACGACGATGTCGACGTCATCGCGCGAGACGAGCCCCTCGATGTCGTCGGTGAGCAGATCGATCGGCACGCCGCGGTCACCGGCGACCCGGCGCACGCCCACGCCGCGCAGCACCAGCGGGGCACCGACGCGGGCAGCCAGATCGGCGGCGCTCTGCTCGATGATGCGCACCACCTGGCTGCCGACGTTGCCGAGGCCGAGAACGGCTACGCCGACGGCTTTCTCACTACTCATGAACTCACTTCCAGACTCAACAGATCTTCGACCGTTTCCCGGCGCAGGATCAGCCGCGCCCTTCCGTCCCGGACGGCTACCACCGCCGGCCGCGCCAGCATGTTGTACCGGCTCGACATCGAGTAGCAGTACGCGCCGGTCGCAGCGACGCCGACGAGGTCGCCGGGGGCGACGTCGTCGGACATCCATGCGTCGCGCACGACGATGTCGCCACTCTCGCAATGCTTTCCGACCACCCGGCTGAGTGTCGGCGCGGCCTCGCTGATGCGTGAGATCAGCCGCACGTCGTACTCCGCCCCGTACAGCGAGGTGCGGATGTTGTCGCTCATGCCGCCGTCGACACTGACGTAGCGGCGGTGCGCGGTAGCGCTGACCGCGACGTCCTTGGTGGTGCCGACCCGATACAGCGTGATGGTGCCCGGACCGGCGATCGCACGGCCGGGTTCGACGACCAGCCGGGGCGCGGGCAGCCCGACCGCGGCCGACTCCTCGCCCACGATGGTCAGCAGCTTGTCGGCCAGCACCTTCATCGGTGGCGGATCATCCTGCGGCAGATAGGAGATGCCGAGGCCGCCGCCGAGGTCGACGGTGGCGATCTGCGCGGTCTTGTCGACCCCGAACTCGGCGACGACGTCGCGCAGCAGGCCGATCACCCGGTGGGCGGCGATCTCGAAGCCGGCGACGTCGAAGATCTGCGAACCGATGTGGCTGTGCAGACCGACCAGGCGCAGGTTGCCGGCCTCGAAGACCCGCCGCACCCCTGCCATCGCGGCTCCGCTGGCCAGCGACAGTCCGAACTTCTGGTCCTCGTGTGCGGTGGAGATGAACTCGTGGGTGTGAGCCTCCACACCGACGGTCACCCGCACCAGCACGTCCTGCACGACGCCGTGCCGCCCGGCGATCTCGTCGAGGCGCTCGATCTCGATCATCGAGTCGACGACGACGTGCCCGACCCCGGCCGCGACGGCGGCGGTCAATTCGTCGATGCTCTTGTTGTTGCCGTGCAGCGCGATTCGCTCCGGCGGGAAGCCGGCGTGCAGCGCGACGGCGAGTTCGCCGCCGCTGCACACGTCCAGCGCGAGGCCCTCCTCGTCGATCCAGCGGGCGACCTCGCCGCACAGGAAAGCCTTGGCGGCGTACCGGACGTTGTCACCGCCGCCGAACGCCGTGGCGATGTCCCGGCAGCGAGAGCGGAAGTCGTCCTCGTCGATCACGAACACCGGCGTGCCGAACTCGGCGGCGATGTCGGTCACGGGGACGCCCGCGATCGACACAACCCCGTCGGCTCCACGGACGGCGTTGCGGGGCCACACGTTCGGTGCCAACTCGAGCACATCGGCCGCTGCGAGCGGCGGTGGCGGCGTGCCGCCGTGGCGAACCTCTTCGGCGTGCCTGGGTCCTGCGGGGTGCGCCATCACATCCGCTCCGGGGCCGAGACGCCGAGGATGGCCAGCCCGTTGGCGACCACCTGACGCGTCGCATCGCACAGCGCGAGCCGCGCGGCGTGCAGGTCACCCGGCTCCTCGTCGCCCTGGGGCAGCACCCGGCAGGAATCGTAGAACCGGTGGTAGTCACCGGCCAGGTCTTCGAGGTAACGGCACACCCGGTGCGGTTCACGAAGGGCCGCAGCGGTATTGAGCACCCTCGAGAACTCGCCGAGGTTGCGGATCAAAGTGCCTTCCTTGTCGTGCGTGAGCAGTTCGAGGTGCTCGGCGCTCGCGACGACGCCGAGCTCAGCCGCGTTGCGCGCGAGTGCGGAGAGCCGGGCGTGTGCGTATTGCACGTAGTAGACCGGGTTCTCGCTGGATGCCGACGACCACAATTCGAGGTCGATGTCGATCGGGGTGTCCACCGAGGACCGGATCAACGCGTAGCGCGCGGCGTCGACGCCGATGGCCTCGACCAGGTCGTCGAGCGTGATGACGGTGCCTGCCCGCTTGCTCATCCGCACCGGTTGGCCGTCGCGGACCAGGTTGACCATCTGGCCGATCAGCACCTCGACGGTGTCCGGATCATCACCGAGCGCGGCGGCGGCGGCCTTGAGCCGGGCGATGTATCCGTGGTGGTCGGCGCCGAGCATGTAGATGCACAGGTCGAAGCCGCGTTGGCGCTTGTCCAGGAAGTAGGCCAGGTCGCCGGCGATGTAGGCGGCGTTGCCGTCGCTCTTGATGACGACGCGGTCCTTGTCGTCGCCGAACTCGGTGGTGCGCAACCAGGTTGCGCCGTCCTTCTCGTAGATGTTGCCGGTTTCACGGAGTTTGGCGATGGCCTGCTCGACGCGGCCGCTGGTGTGCATCGAGTCCTCGTGGGTGAACACGTCGAAGTCGGTGCCGAACTCGTGCAGCGAGTGCTTGATGTGGGTGAACATCAGATCGACGCCGATCGCCCGGAAGGTCTCGCGCGTCTGGGCATCCGGGTACGTCAGCACCTCGGGATCCTTCTGCAGTATCTGGGCGGCGATGTCGGAGATGTAGCTGCCGGCGTAGCCGTCCTCCGGCGTCGGCTCGCCCTTGGCGGCGGCGACCAGCGAGTTGACGAACCGGTCGATCTGCGCGCCGTGGTCGTTGAAGTAGTACTCGCGCACCACTTCGGCACCCTGGGTGGCCAGCAGCCGGCCCAGCGCGTCGCCGACGGCGGCCCACCGGGTGCCGCCGATGTGGATCGGGCCGGTGGGGTTGGCCGAGACGAACTCGAGGTTGACCTTTTGACCCGCCAGCACCGCGGAGTGCCCGTACGCCCGGCCGCCCTGCAGCGCGTTGTCGATGATCACGCCCTGCGCGGACGCCTCGATCCGCAGGTTGACGAAGCCGGGCCCGGCCACGTCCGCCGAGGCGATCCCGTCCTGGTCGGCCAGTGCGGTCGCCAGCCAGCCGGCCAGCTCACGGGGGTTGGCGCCGACCTTCTTGCCGAGCTGGAGGGCGATGTTGGTGGCGTAGTCGCCGTGCTCGGGATTGCGGGGACGCTCGACGGTGACCGTGGCCGGCAGGGCGGAGGCGTCCAGGTCGTGCTCGGCCAGCACCGCGGCGGCGGTGGACTTGAGCAGCTCGGCGAGGTCGGCGGGTGTCACGGGGGTCCATCCTATGGTCTGGGGTGGTCACCGCCCGAATCGATTACTCCCCGGCGAGCGCGCGCGTCCGCACGGCGACACGCCGCGGATTGCGGACGTTGGCGCACACTCGCCGAACAGCGGTTGGGAGCGGGCGACTCCCATGCGCTAATCTGTCTTCGCCCAACGGCGCATCGCGTGCGCCCCCGTAGCTCAGGGGATAGAGCGTCTGCCTCCGGAGCAGAAGGCCGCAGGTTCGAATCCTGCCGGGGGCACCACAGTCTCAGCAAGAGAAAAGCAGAACGCCTGCTACACCGAACAATCACGCTCGGTCACCTTGCAGTACGCGGATCGGCACCTTTCTTGGCGTCTACTCACCGGCCTTTCCGGAACGCTCGAGAAGTAGCTCAGCTACGTCGATGTAGAACGCTTCACGTTGTCGGAAAGCCTCGGTGAAATGCGATGAATCATGCGCGGTTTCGCGGTGAGGTTAATTAGGCAATTGTCGCTTCTAGCTGGACTAAGGAAACGATATTGAAGTTTTTCTGCGCAAGGGTAAATGATCTTGGCCGCGGGTGGGTACGTCTCTCGACACCATTCTGATGACCAGTAGCTCCGGCGTCAGCAACGTCGGGCACGGCGACGGGAGACCGCAATGAGTAGTCAGGGACTGACCCCGGAGGAGATCGAGGCGGAGGTCGCCACCGCACTCCCGGACAAAGAGGTGGTGACGATCCTCGACCTCAATGTCGACGTGGACGTGTTCATCGACGCGGCCGCACCGATCGACCTGGCCGCGGCGGCTCAGCTCAACGTCGCGGCCCCACTCGAGGCGTCCGCGGCGGCCAACGTGTTGTCGCAGGACTCCGGTGCGCAGGCCGAGACCATCCAGACCGCCTCGGTCAACCAGGTGCTGCTCGCCGACGCCTACGCACAGGCCGATCAGACCAGCGACATCGACCAGGCCGACGAGGCCGACGGCGATCCCGCGCCGCCCCCGCCCGACGACAGTGGCACGGTGGAGATCGGCGACCTCGCCACCCTCGAAGGCCCGCTGCTGAACGTCGACGTCAATGTCGATCTCGACACCGACCTCGCGGCGCCGATCGCCGGCGCCGTCGCCGCCAACGCCAACGTGGCCGCGCCGATCGATGCCGCCGTCGCCGCGAACGTCGGTTCGACCAATTCGGACGCCATCGCGTTCTCGAACCAGGATGCGGTCATCAATCAGCGGCTCGAGGGTATCGCCAGCGCGAACGCTGTTCAGGACTCCACCATCGACCAGGGCACCACACAGCCCGACAGCACGTCCGGTGAGACCAGCAGCACCACAAGCGATGGCACTTCGAGTGATTCCGACAGCGGTAGCGGCGGCGACGGAACGTCCGGTGGCGACAGCGCGGGCAGCAGCACCGGCTCTGACGGCTGACGCCACACCCCGCTGACACGAGGAGCACCCAGGTGACTGCGACTACCGACGGCGCAGGCCCGACGCAGGCCCTGCTGCGTCGCGCGGACGGTGTCGAGCTGATCGGGGAGATGGCGGGATCCGGCTACCGGGTCCCGCCCTCCCTGGTTCGCCGGGCCGACGGTCAGACCATCCAGCTGACCCCGCTGCTCTATGCGACGTTGCGGGAGATCGATGGTCGCCGCGATGCGGAAGAAGTGGCCGCCGCGGTCTCCGAGTCGACCGGCCGGGACGTCAGCGAGGACAACGTCGCGCACTTCTGCGATCAGCAGTTGCGGCCGCTGGGTCTGCTGGTCGGGCCGGACGGCACCGAACCCGCCGTCGAGAAGCGAAACCCGCTGCTGGGGCTTCGGTTCCGTTACGCCGTCACCGACCCCGACCGCACCCGGAGGCTGACCGACCCGTTCCGGTTCCTGTTCCGGCCGCTGGTGGTCGTGCCGGTGCTGGCGGCCTTCGCCGTCGTCTGCTGGTGGGTGTTCTTCCGTAAAGGGCTTGCCTCGGCTGCGTACGACGCATTCGAACGGCCAGGCCTGCTGATCCTCGTCTTCGTCGTCACGGTGCTGTCTGCGGGCTTCCATGAGTTCGGGCACGCGGCCGCCGCCAGGTACGGCGGTTCCACACCCGGCGTCATGGGTTTCGGGTTGTACCTGGTCTGGCCCGCGTTCTACACCGACGTCACCGACTCCTACCGCCTCGGCCGTGCCGGACGGCTGCGCACCGACCTCGGCGGCCTGTACTTCAACGCCATTGTCGCGGTGGCGATCACGGGCCTGTGGCTGGGACTCCGATACGACGCGCTGCTCCTGGTCGTCGCGACGCAGATCATCCAGATGCTCCGTCAGCTCGCACCGCTGGTGCGATTCGACGGCTACCACGTCCTGGCAGACCTCACGGGTGTGCCGGACCTCTACGGCCGCATCAAGCCGACGCTGCTCGGCGTGTTGCCGTGGCGGTGGCGGGATCCCGGGGCGCGGGCACTGAAGCCGTGGGCCCGAATCGTGGTGACCGTGTGGGTGCTGCTCGTCGTCCCACTGCTGATCGCTTCTCTCGCCGTGGCGGTCTACGCCCTGCCTCGTCTGATCGGCACGGCGTGGGCGAGCCTGAACAAGCAGCAGGACGTGTTCGCCGCGGCCTGGACCGACGGAGACTTCATCCAGGCCGCCGCCCGGGTGCTCGCCATGGTCGCGATAGCGATTCCGATGGCGGGAATCATCTACCTGCTCATCCGAGTCGTCCGCCAGGTGATCCAGGGCGTCCGGCACGCGACGGCCGGTAAGCCCGCGCTGCGGTTGCTGGCCGTCATCTGCGGCGCAGCCGTGGCGGCCGGGGTGGCCGTCACGTGGCTCGACGGGGAGAACTACCGGCCCATCCAGGCGAGTGAGCGCGGCACGATCGGTGACATCACGTTCGCGCTCGGCGTCGATCGACTGGGCGAACCCCGGACCGTCACCGAGGCGCCGCAGCCGGTCGCGAGCACCCGGCTCGTCCGCGGGGAACGCGGAGTCATCCAGGCGCTCTGGGACACCAGCACCCCGCCGCCGACCCAGAGCTCGCCGCAGCTCGCGGTCATCCTCGTCCCCAAGGCGGCGCCGACCGCGGTGGAGAGCAACGGCGGCGGCGGATACATCGCGAACCCTGCTGCTGCCCAGGCTGCCGACACAGGGTGGGTGTTCCCGGTCGACAAGCCGCTGGCCCCGGACCCGGGTGACAACCAGGCCCTCGCGGTGAACACCACCGACGGCACCATGGAGTACGAGGCGGCGTTCGCGATGGTCTACGTCGAAGGTTCGGAGGCGATGAACGTCAACGAGGCGCACGCCTATGCCTCGTGCAACTCGTGCGGCGCGGTCGCCGTCGCCTACCAGGTGGTGATCGTCATCGACGAGGACGCCACGGACGACAACGTCGCGGTGCCGCAGAATCTCGCCGGCGCGCTCAACTACGAATGCGTCAACTGCCTGACCTATGCACTCGCACGGCAGCTGTTCGTCACGTTGGACGAGCCGCTGTCGGAGGACGCCACCGCGAAGCTCGACGCCGTCTGGGAACGAATCCAGGCCTACGAAGCGCAGATCGAGAAGGGCAAGGTGGACCCGGACGACATCGCCCCCCAGCTCGACGCCTTCACCAACGAAATCAAGGCCATCATCGAGGAGGACCAGCCGGGGACCTTCCCGTCAGCGACGTCCACCGCACCGCCGACGACAACAGCGCCGAGTACGACGGTGGCCGCCACGACTTCGGCACCGGCACCGTCGACGCAGGTGACCGAGCCGACGGCCACGACAGGGGCGACCGCGCCCACAGCGCCCGCCGAAACCGCCATCGACGAGACGGCCACGAGTGCCCCTGCGGCGCCCGAGGATTCGGCGACGGCCGAACCGGCCACCGAGGCCCCGACCGGCGCCGAGGACTCTTCGACCGACTCGACGTCGGACGCCACGCAGGACGGCACGGGCTCGGACAGCTCCACGTCGGATACCGGCGGATCAGGCGACACGTCGGGCAGCACATCCGGGTAGCGGCGGCGCTCGTCACCGCCGGCTTCGATGGATGGCGGACTACTCGACGCCCGCGAGGCGGGCGGTCAAGCCGCTGCCTTGGCGTCGTTCTTCTCGGCGTCGTTCTTCTCGGCGTCGTTCTTCTCGACGTCGTTCTTCTCGACGTCGTTCTTCTCGACGTCGTTCTTCTCGGCGTCCTTCTCGTCGCCGTCCTCGGCGTCGGCGTCTTTCTTGTCGCCGTCCTCGGTTTCCGCGTCCTTCTTCTCAACGTCGCCCGGCGTGACGTCTTTCTTGTCACCGTCTCCGGGCGTGACGTCCTTCTTGTCGCCATCCCCGATAGTGCCGTCACCCTTGATGACGACCGATTCGCCCGACGGCATCGGTGGCGCCTCCGGCGTGATCGTCTTCTCGGGCACAGCGACCGGCGGAACAAGGGGCACCTCGGGAACCAGCTGAATCGCCGGCTTCTCGGTCACGATCTCGGCCTGCGCAACGTCCGAGACAACGGACACCTGGTCGACGACCTGCGGCACGGGAATCGGGGCGCCCTTCGGTGCCTCGACGAGATCAGGCACCAACCGGAGCTTCCCGAGCGCGTCCTGCGGCACCGGCGTCTCCTCGGTGGGAACCGTCTCGACGTCGGTCGGCGCCGGTGCCATCCGGAGCGTCGACAGCGGCTCCTGTGTCGTCGCCGGGTCGGCCGTGGCGTCCACACCGAAGTTGCCGAGGAAGGCCTCGATGCCCTGGATCGCTGCCGCGATCAGCTTCACGCCGACTTCGAGCCAGTTCTGATTCGGGTTGAACGGCAGGATCGACAAGCTCTGTGGTGTGTCGGGATCGCCGCTCCAGTCATAGCCGAGGTCGATGATCACCTTGGCCATCGGCGCCAGCAGGTCGACGAACGGTTTCACGAGAGGCTTGATGCCTGCCGAGTCGGCCAGACTCAGGATCAGGTCGGCGAGCGGCAGCGACTTCGCCGGAATCATGATGTACCGGTTGCCGTTGACGGGATCGCCACCGCCGTAGCGGACATTGGCCGGATCGGCGAGCGCCGCCTCCAATTCGGCCTGCGTGTACCCGTAGGGCAGTGATCCACTGCCCGGGCGGTTCGGGCCGGCCAAGTACTGACCGTGGACGGTGTCGAACGCAGCCAGCGCGTTCAGCACCGCAAGAGGGTTGCCCCAGTACTTCGGGGAGTACACCACCGGGTCGTACTCGAAGCCGATGACGGTGGTCTTCAGCCCGCTGTCCGTGATCATCGGCGGACCCAGCGTCGCGTCGAGGAGGACCTGGGTGAGCAATGAGAACGGGCTGAGCCGCGGCCACAGCCCGCCGTCGGGATTGGCGATGCTGCCGATCATCACGACCTCAATCCGCTCCTTCTGCTGCGGGGTGAGCGTCGTGGCGAGTTCTCTCATCTTGTTGGAGACGACCTGGCCGCCCTGCGAGTAGCCGAAGATGACGAGTCGCTCGTCGTTGTCGGCATTCTGCGCGAGCCAGGTGTCGATCTTCATGTCGAGATCCTCGACGCCCTTCTCCACGGACACGTTCCACGTGTCGCATCCGTTCGCTCCGGAGCGGCACCAGCCCGGGAACGGCATCGGCCAGAACGACGCGGGATACTCGATGCTCTCGAGCGTGCAGCTGCCGGGCTGGCACGCGGTGTCGCCCAGGTAATAATCGCGCACGTTCTCCATGTACGGGAGGTCGGCGACGGGGGTGCCCGTCCCCGGCACGATCAAGGCCGTGGCAGCGAGGCTGACCGCAGCTGTGATCGCCATCGCGGCGCCGAGGAAGACGGCTCCCAATGCCCCGAGCAGGAACAACACGACGCTCTGCATTGCCTTACGCATGTGTCAAAGATCACATATGCCGCGCCGTGACGATGGCGGATCCGACATTTGCCGAGGCGAAAATGCCCCGGGGCGGACTACTCGACGATGAAGACCGGGATCTGCCGGGTCGTCTTGGTCTGGTACTCCGCATACGGCGGATAGGCCTCGACGGCCAGCTTCCACCAGTGCTCGCGCTCTTCGCCCTCGATCTCGCGCGCGGTGCCGGTGAACACCTTGTCGCCGTCCTGCACGGTCACGGCGGGATTGGCCGTGACGTTGAAGTACCAACTCGGGTGTTTGGGGTCGCCGCCCTTGGACGCCACCATCGCGTACTTGCCGTTCTCCTCGACCCGCATCAGCGGCACGTAGCGCTTCTTGCCCGACTGCGCGCCGGTCGTGGTGAAGAGGACGACCGCTCGGTCGAGTACCTCGACGCCGTCCGTGCTGCCTTGCGCGAGGATGCGCTCGGTCTGTTCGCGTACCCAGTCGGTGGGGCTCAGTTCGGGTTGATCGGTCACGGTTCACCCAACCACAGCCACCCCGCGAGCTATTCCGCGGCATACCTCGTTCCATTCGGCGAGCACAATGCGCAGAACTGGCTTTTCGCACGCTGCGCGGGTTGTGAGCACAAGCGCGCCAACGCCGTTCGCACTCCCTAGCTTCGGATGCGTGACGCCGTCAGGAATTCCCCTGGAGGCCGACGACCGAGGAGCATCCCCATGTCCACATACGACCCGAACACCCGCACCGAGAGCTGGTGGAACCCGCCTACCCGCCCCGCAGGCGTGTACCGCTTCGAACCGGCCGCCGCGACGGCGGCGCAGCCGACCCCGGCCCTCGCCGCACCGCCGCCCTATGCGTGGTCCGCCGAATCCGTCGCCGTCGAGTATCCGACGCCCCCGCGGGCGTCGCGATCCCTTCGGCCGGCGGCCCTGATCGCCGCTGCCGGTGGGGCCGCAGCCGTCGCCGCCACGCTGGCACTCGTCTTCGGCACGCCTCACACCGCGGCCGCCGCCCCTGCCCCAG
>NZ_JACKSJ010000150.1 GCF_025821665.1 [Mycobacterium] manitobense | reverse complement strand
CGGGATCTTGCACCCCAGGGCCAGCGCGCCGGCCAGCTCCCGGCTGGTGTCGTAGTCGAACACCACGTGCCCGGACAGCACGTCGACGTCGCGTTTGAACCGCTGCATCGGGTTGGCCAGGAAGTGGATGCTGGCCCCGCCGGCGCCCATCAGCTCGGCTATGACGCCCTTGGACTCGGCCACGATGTGCGCGGCCGCCAGCCGGGCCTGCGCGCGGACCGGCTTGGCCACCGGATCCCCGGCGGCCACGATCTCCTCGATCTGTCCGACCGTGTCGGCCAGCAGGGCGTTGAGGGCGCGCAGCCGGACCTGCGCCCCGGCCAGGTGTGCCTGGGCGATCGGCTTGTCCTTCTGCATCACGCCCTCGTAGGCCAGCACCCGCTCGGCGAGCCGCTCGGC
>NZ_JACKSJ010000149.1 GCF_025821665.1 [Mycobacterium] manitobense | reverse complement strand
AGCTGGCCGGGCGGTGGGGGCCCGGGCTGGCCGGGCGGACGCGGTTGCTGCCAGTTCGGTCCCGGAGGCGGCGGACCCCAGCCTGGTTCGGGTCGCTGCGGACCGGGCGGGCGGACGTCTTGGTTCGGTGGCGGGTGGTTCGGCGGCGGGGCGGGGGCCTGCGGTTCGCGGAAGCTGGTGCGGGGACGTTCGGCTTCCCGCATCGGTTCGGGCGGGGTGTCGTCGGCGTCGGTCGACGGCGGCGCCTCGTCGGCCGCGCGCGGCGGGGACTGATCCGGAGTGGCCGGCCGCGGGTTGTCCCTGGGCGGGAGGTAGTCGACGGGTGGCCGGCGGGAGGCCGGTGGCTGAGGAGGAATCCTCGGTCCCGTCGGCCCGGTGTCGGGCTCGTAGTCGGTCTCCTCCGAACCCGTCCAGCCGAGTTCTCGCCGCAGTGCGTCATCGCGGTCGGTCACTGCAATTACTCCTCCGGAACTTCAACGACGCGGTTGTCGGCCGGTTTCCAGTATCAACTACCCGCGCCCCCTTGCGCGGTGGCTGGGGAGGCGCGTGGGCCAGCAAATACAGCCATTTGGCATGTTTTTCGCAGTGCGGGCCGTCGGCGCGAGCGCCCGCCGACCACGGCCAAGGATCCCGGCGCTGTGCCGTTCTGCTGCGCGAGCGGCACCCTCCGAGACCGTCCGTCTTCCATCGGACGTTCGCTGACGCATGTGTCTATTCCGCTTGAACGGCACAACCACGTGGTCAGAACCATTGCTGTAGCATTGCCGACCAAATTGACGGACCGGGTTCACGCCCTGTGAATTGGTGCGTTGGCGGTGTCGATTTCGCTGGTACGCTCGCATGCGGTAAAGGGGGTCGGGTGTTATGGGTAAGCGTGCCGGTTTTGGCGTCTCTGGCAAAGTCCGTGATGTCGCCGCTCGCGTCGAGGCGCGGATTGCGGAGTCGCCGAACACCGCGGTTGGACCGCACGTGAGCGTGGATGTGGCCCTGCTCGCGCGGCCGACTGGTGTTCGCGGCGGCGAACTCGTGGGGGCGCTGCGATGACGGCCGGCACGAGCACCACCCACATCGACGACGTCGTCGGCGTGGAGGTGACGATCGACGGCATGCTGGTCATCGCCGACCGGCTCAACCTCGTCGACTTCCCGGTGGCACTCGGCATCCGGCTCAACATCCCGCAGCCCGATCTTCGCCAGATCGTCTGGGAGCAGGTCGCGCGCGACCTCACCGCCCAGGGCGTGCTCGACATCTACGGCCAGCCGCATCCCGAGGTCGCCGCGATGGTCGACACGCTGAGCAGGCCCGACCGCGTCCTCGAGGGCCGCTGGTGGCGCCGCGATCTCGGCGGCAAGATGGTCCGCTTCGTCGTGGTGCGCAAGGGCGAACGCCACGTGGTCGCCGCCCGGGATGACGAGATGCTGGTCCTGCAGCGCATCGCGCCCCAGGTCGGCCTCGCCGGGATGGTGACCGCTGTGCTCGGTGGCGCCCAGGCCGCGCACGTGGAACCGCTCACCGGCGTGGCGGCCAGGCTCGCCGAATGCCGCACCGCCGAAGCGCTGACGGCGCTCGGCGTCCCGGTGCCGTCGGCCCGCGTCTACGCCGAGATCATCAACGAACCGGCCAGCTGGGTGGAGCTCACGGCCACCGAGCGCCATCCCGGCGGCACCACCACCACGGCCGACGTCGCCGCCGGAGTGCTCGACTCGCGGCAGGGTCGCATCGTGTCGATTCCCCGCCGCGTCAACGGCGAGCTCTACGGCAGCTTCCTGCCCGGCACCCAGGACAACCTGCAGCGCGCACTGGACGGTCTCGTGGAGTTCCTGCCATCGGGCGGCTGGTTCGAGAAGACCGATCCGGACAGCCCGTTCGCAGATTGAGGAAGGTCCACATGGTGGGTGACACTCCGCCACGCGACGCCTCGGACGATTACGACGGCCTCGCGGCACTCGGCTACCCGTCCGACTCGGGCGCGGTGGACGAGGCCGACCTCGCGGCGCTCGTGGACTACGTGCCCGCGGGCGGCTACGAGAGCGACGACAGCGACGATGAGGACGCTGCCGGTGCGGAGTTGTACCTGGTCGAATCCCCGGATACCGACGAGGAGGGTCCCGGCGCCGCCTTCGCGGTGACCAACCCGCCCGGGACGGTCACCGTCACCGCGTTCCTCGACGGGCGCATCCAGCAGATCGAGCTGTCCCCGAACGTGGTCGGCATGACCGAGGCCGATCTCGCCGACGAGATCGTCGTGATCGCCGGCCTGGCCACGATGGACGCCCGGTCCGCCCAGTACTCGTTCATGCTCGACGGAATGCGCGAACACGGCCACAGCGACGTGGCCACCCGCGACTTCCTCGCCAGAGACCTGGAATTGCCCAGCCCGGAGCAGGCCGATGCCCGGCGGGCCGAGGTGTTCGCGACGAGGTATGAAGACAGCCATGAGTGATCACCTGGCGAGCCTTTTCGGCACCGCGGTGGGCATGCTGCCCACGTCCCCGGCACGTGCCCTCGAACTCTTCACCGAGATCACGAATTACGACGAGACCGCCTGCGACGCCTGGGTCGGGCGGATCCGGTGCGGCGACCGCGAGCGGGTGACGCTCTTCCGGGCCTGGTACTCGCGGTCCAACTTCGGCAGGTTGGCCGGCGCGGCCGAGGTGCCGATGAACGCACTCGGCGCCCGCGTCGCGATCGGTGGCATCTTCGGCAAGGACATCAGCTATCCGGTGGTCTCGCCGTTGGCGCTGACACTGGGCTTCGCCGTCCAGGAGGCGTCGGAGGGCAACCACGCCGATGCCATGGAGGCGCTCGAGAGCGCGCCCGCCGCGGGTGCGGAGCACCTGGTCTCCTGGACCAAGGCCGTCATCCTCGCGTCCGGGGAACGCTGGACGGACGTGATCGAGCAGGTCCGCAGCGCGGGCAGCTGGCCGGACAAGTTCCTGGCCGCCGCGGCGACCGTCGCGCACGGCGTTGCGGCGGCCAACCTCGGACTGTTCACCGAGGCGGACCGCCGGCTCACCGAGGCCAACGGCACACCCGTCGGCGAGGCCTGCGCCCCGGCCATCGCCTGGTACCTGGCGATGGCGCGGCGTGCCCAGGGCAACGAAGAGTCCGCCAACGTGCTGCTCGAGTGGTTGCAGGCCAACCACCCAGAGCCGAAGGTCACTGCGGCGCTGCGAGATTCGAATTACCGCCTGGCCACGACCACGGCGGAGAAGATCGCCGCGCGCACCGACCCGTGGGATCCGGCGAGCGCGGTGGCCGACACCTCGGGCCGCGAGACGCTGCTCGCCGAGGCCCAGGCGGAACTCGACCGTCAGATCGGGCTGAGCCGGGTGAAGGAACAGATCGAGGCGTACCGCGCCGCCACCCAGATGGCCAAGATCCGTGCGGCCCGGGGGATGAAGGTCGCCCAGACGTCCAAGCACATGATCTTCACCGGCCCGCCCGGCACCGGCAAGACCACGATCGCCCGGGTGGTGGCCAACATCCTTGCCGGGCTGGGCGTCATCGCCGAACCGAAGCTCGTCGAGACGTCCCGCAAGGACTTCGTCGCCGAGTACGAGGGGCAGTCGGCGGTGAAGACCGCCCGCACCATCGACCGTGCGGTGGGCGGCGTGCTGTTCATCGACGAGGCCTACACGCTGGTGCAGGAGCGCGACGGGCGCGCCGACCCGTTCGGCACCGAGGCGCTCGACACGCTGCTGGCGCGGATGGAGAACGACCGCGACCGCCTGGTGGTGGTGATCGCCGGCTATAGCGCCGACATCGACCGTCTGCTGGAGAGCAACGACGGCCTGCGGTCGCGCTTCGCGAACCGCATCGAGTTCGACTCGTATTCGCCTGACGAGATCGTCGACATCGCGAAAGTCATTGCCACGGCCAATGACTCGATGCTCAGTGATGAGGCCGCCAAGCGGGTGCACGAGGCGGCCACGCTGCTGAGCCAGCGGGCGCTGGGCGGCAAGCCGGCACTCGACATCGCGGGCAACGGCCGCTACGCACGCCAACTCGTGGAGGCCGGCGAGCAGAACCGCGACATGCGGCTGTCCCGCTCACTGGACTTCGACAATCTGGGGGTCGAACAATTGAGTGAGATCGACGGCGAGGACATGGCCTCGGCGATCGCAGCGGTGCACGCCCGACTGAACATCAGCGGCTGACATGGCGGGTTTCCGGCTCACCACCAAGGTGCAGGTCAGCGGCTGGCGCTTCCTGCTGCGCCGGGTGGAGCACGCGATCGTCCGCCGCGACACCCGGATGTTCGACGATCCGCTGCAGTTCTACAGCCGCGCCGTGTCGGCGGGCATCATCATCGCGGTGCTGATCTGCCTCGGCGCCGCCCTGCTGGCGTACTTCAAGCCGCTCGGAAAGCGGGGCGGGGACAGCCTTCTCGTCGACCGGGCCACGAACCAGCTGTATGTGGTGCTGCCCGGCAACGGTCAGCTGCGGCCGGTGTACAACCTCACCTCGGCGCGGCTGGTGCTCGGCAGTGCGGGTACCCCGGTCGCGGTCAAGTCCGACGAACTGAACCGGCTGTCCAAAGGCCAGCCGATCGGCATCCCGGGTGCGCCGTACGCCACCCCGGTCGCCGGTGCCGCCGAGTCGATGTGGACGCTGTGCGACACCGTCGAGAAGCCCGAGAGCGCGAAGCCGACGGTGCAGTCGTCGGTGATCGTGCGACGCCTCGCGCTCGACTCGACGGTCGCCCCGATGCGGCCCGATCAGGGCATGCTCGTCAAGTACGAGGGCGCCGACTGGCTGATCACCGACAACGGCAGGCATTCCATCGATCTGGCCGACCGCGCCGTCACGTCGGCGGTCGGCATCCCGGTGACCGCGAAGGCCGCACCGATCTCGGAGGGTCTGTTCAACGCGTTGCCGAACGTCGGGCCGTGGCAGTTGCCGCAGATCGTCCGTGCCGGCGAGCCCAACACCCTCGGCCTGCCACCGAATCTCGTGATCGCGTCCGTCTTCAAGACCGTGACGGAGAAGGGCGAACAGCACTATGTGGTGCTGCCGGACGGCGTGGCGCGCGTCAACGACCCCACCGCGGCGGCGTTGCGCGCCACCAACTCCTACGGTCTGATCGAACCGCCGCCCGTCGAGGCGAGCGTGGTGGCAGGGATCTCCGAGCAGGTCTACGTGTCGCCGTTGCCGGACAAAGCGCTCGACATCCTGCTGCGCGAAGAGGATCCGGCGTTGTGCTGGTCGTGGGAGCGGGTGCCGGGCGACCAGGCGCCGAAGACCTCGGTGATCGCCGGACGCCGCCTCCCGGTGCCCGCTTCGGCCCTCAACACCGGCATCGAGCAGATCGACGGCGACGCCACCGTCTACATCGACGGCGGGCAGTACATCCGGCTGCAGTCCCCTGATCCCCGCTACGGCGAGAGCCTCTACTACATCGACCCCCAGGGCGTGCGCTACGGCCTGCCCGACGAGGAGACGGCGAAGAACCTCGGGCTGTCCGCTCCGCAGACCGCGCCGTGGCAGGTGGTCAAGCTGTTGGTCGACGGGCCTGTGCTGTCGAAGGAGGCGGCGCTGCTCGAGCACGACACCCTGCCGCCGAACCCCAGTCCCCGAAAGGTCGAGGGAGGCGCCGGAGCTCCGGCACCGGCATCCGGAGGTGGCCCGTGACGACGAAGAAGTTCACCCCGACCATCAAGCGGGGGCCGCGGCTGACACCCGGCGAGATCAACGTGACACCGCCGGACGACCTGGGTGTCGAGATCCCGCCGTCGGGCCTGCAGCGGGCGTTGCCGTGGGTGATGGGCGGCTGCATGCTCGGCATGATCGCGATCATGATCTTCACCGGCGTGCGCCAACTCTCGCCGTACATGCTGATGATGCCGCTGATGATGGTGATGGGCACGGTCGGCTTCATGGCCGGCGGCGGTTCGGGCGGCAAGAAGGTGCCCGAGATCAACGCCGACCGCAAGGAGTACCTGCGCTACCTGTCGGGGCTGCGCACCCGCGTCACCTCATCGGCCGCCGCTCAGGTGACGTTCTTCAACTACCACGCGCCGCATCCCGAGGACCTGCTGTCGATCATCGGGACCCACCGGCAGTGGTCGCGCCAGTCCAACGCCGACTTCTTCTCCTCCACCCGGATCGGGATCGGCGCCGAGGCCGCCGTCGACCGTCTGCTCAAGCCGAATGTCGGCGGTGAACTCGCCGGCCCGGCGGGCGCCCCGCAGCCGCACCTGGAGCCGGTCAGCCACATGTGGGTGACGAAGTTCCTGCGCACCCACGGCCTCATCCACGACTGCCCGAAGTTGTTGCAGACGCGCACCTTTCCGACGATCGCCGTCGGCGGTGACCTCGGCGGCGCAGCGGGTCTGCTGACCGCGATGATCTGCCATCTCGCGGTGTTCCATCCGCCGGACCTGCTCCAGATCCGGGTGCTGACCGACAATCCCGAGGATCCGCAGTGGTCTTGGCTCAAGTGGTTGCCGCACGTGCAGCACCAGAGCGACACCGACGCCGCGGGCGCCACCCGATTGGTCTTCACCCGTCCGGACGGGCTCAGCGACCTGACCGCCCGGGGGCCGCACACGGCCGACGCCGTGCCGACGGGGCCCTACATCGTCGTCGTCGACCTGACGGGCGGCCGGGCCGGCTTCCCGGTCGACGGGCGGGCCGGTGTCACCGTGATCACCCTCGGCAATCACAAGTCCTCCTACCGCATCAAGGTCAATCCGGACGGCAGCGCGGACGACAAGATGCACAACCAGAACTTCCGTCCGGTGCTGCGCGTCGCGGACAGGATGACGCCGGGCCAGGCGGGCCGGCTCGCCCGTAAGTTGGCCGGCTGGTCGATCACCGGGACGATCATCGACAAGAGCGTCCGCGTGCAGAAGAAGGTCGCCACCGAATGGCACCAGCTCGTCGGCGCGCAGACCATCGAAGAGGTCACGCCGGCGCGCTGGCGGATGTACGCCGACACCGACCGCGACCGGCTGAGGATTCCCTTCGGCCACGAGCTCAAGTCGGGCGACATCATGTACCTCGACATCAAGGAGGGCGCCGAGTTCGGCGCCGGTCCGCACGGCATGCTGATCGGCACCACCGGTTCCGGTAAGTCGGAATTCCTTCGCACACTGATCCTCTCGCTGGCCGCCACGCATCATCCCGATCAGGTGAACCTGCTGCTCACCGACTTCAAGGGCGGCTCGACGTTCCTCGGTATGGAGAAGCTGCCGCACACCGCGGCGGTGGTCACCAACATGGAAGAGGAAGCCGAGCTGGTGAGCCGGATGGGCGAGGTGCTCACCGGTGAGCTCGACCGCAGGCAGTCGATCCTGCGTCAAGCCGGCATCCAGGTCGGCGCCGCGGGCGCTCTCTCGGGTGTGGCCGAGTACGAGAAGCACCGCGAGCGCGGCGCGGACCTGCCCCCGATGCCGACGCTGTTCGTCGTGGTCGACGAATTCGCCGAGCTGCTGCAGAACCACCCGGACTTCATCCAGTTGTTCGACCGGATCTGCCGCGTCGGCCGCTCGCTGCGGGTGCACCTGCTGCTCGCCACGCAGTCGCTGAACACCGGCGGCGTCCGGATCGACAAGCTCGAGCCCAACCTGACGTACCGGATCGCGTTGCGCACCACCAGTTCCGCGGAGTCCAAGGCGGTGATCGGCACGCCGGAGGCGCAGTACATCACCAATAAGGAGAGTGGCGTGGGCTTCCTGCGGGTCGGCATGGAGGACCCGGCCAAGTTCCGCAGTGTGTACACCGGCGTGAACTACGTGCCGACGGCTCTCACCCAGGACGACGGTGATGCCAAACCCAGGGCCAGGACTCAGAACCGGGTGCGGATCCACCAGTTCACCGCGGCGCCCATTGTCGATGTGGCAGGTGCGTCATGACGGTCGGTGAAACCGAACAGCGTGTGCTGCGCGAGGTCGTGCTCGGCCAGCTGACCACCGGCGAGATCCGCGCCTACCGGATGTGGTTGCCGCCGTTGACCGATCCGACACCGGTCAACGAACTGGTCGAGCGCGACTATCAGCGTCAGCCGCTGCGGTTCGGCCTCGGGATCATGGACGAGCCACGCAGGCACAGGCAGGACATCTGGGGGATCGACGTCTCCGCGGCGGGTGGCAACATCGCCGTCGGCGGCGCACCGCAGACGGGCAAGTCGACGTTCCTGCAGACGTTGATGCTCTCCGCGGCGGCCACCCATACGCCGCGCCAGGTGCAGTTCTACTGCGTGGACCTCGGCGGTGGCGGCCTGATGTACCTCGAGGACCTGCCGCACGTCGGCGGCGTCGCGACCCGCGCCGAACCGGACCGGGTGAACCGGGTGGTGGCCGAGGTCAAAGCCGTGCTGCGGGCCCGTGAGGCGATGTTCAAGCAGTACCGCGTCGGCTCCATCGCCTCGTACCGTGAGATGCGCGAGGATCCGAACAGCCCGGCGGCGGCCGACCCGTTCGGTGACGTGTTCCTGGTCATCGACGGCTGGCCGGCGTTCGTGAGCGAGTTCCCCGACCTCGAACCCGTGGTCCAGGACCTGGCGGGCCAGGGCCTGGCATTCGGGGTGCACGTGGTCATCTCGACGCCACGCTGGACCGAACTGAAGGCGCGCGTCCGCGACTACCTGGGCACCAAGGTGGAGTTCCGACTCGGCGACGTCAACGAGACCCAGATCGACCGCATCACCCGGGAGATCCCCGCCAACCGTCCTGGCCGCGCCATCTCGATCGAGAAGCATCACCTGATGATCGGTGTGCCGAGGCTGGACGGCGTGCACAGCGCCGAGAACATGGTGCCTGCGATCTCGGCGGCGGTGCAGCACATTGCTGCTCAGTACACCGACAGCGCCCCTCAGGTCCGGGTGCTGCCCGACAAGATCCACCTGCACGAGCTCGACCCGAACCCGCCCGGACCCGACACCGACTACCGCACGCGGTGGACGATCCCGCTGGGCGTGCGCGAGTCGGACCTCACGGTGGCGTACAACCGGATGAGCGCGACGCCGCACCTGTTGATCTTCGGTGCGCCGAAGTCCGGCAAGACCACCATCGCCCACGCGGTGGCGCAGGCCATCTGCAAGCGCAACAGCCCGCAGCAGGTCCGGTTCATGGTGGCCGACTACCGGTCGGCGTTGCTCGACGCGGTGCCCCAGAGCCATCTCCTCGATGCGGGGGCGGTCAACCGCAATCACGCGACGCTCGAGGAGTCGATCAAGGCGCTGGCGATCAACCTGAAGAAGCGGCTCCCGCCGCCGGACCTGACCACCGCACAACTGCGTTCGCGGTCGTGGTGGACCGGCCCGGACGTGGTCCTGCTGGTCGACGACTGGCACATGATCGTCGCGGCGTCGGGGATGTTGCCGCCGACATCGCCGCTGGCGCCGCTGCTTCCGGCGGCCGCCGACATCGGCCTGCACCTCGTGGTGACCTGTCAGATGAGCCAGGCCCACCGCGCCACCATGGACAAGTTCGTGGGCGCCGCGTACGGCGCCGGATCGCCCACCCTGTTCCTGTCCGGGGAGAAGTCGGAGTTCCCGACCAGTGAGTTCAAACTCCGGCGACGACCCCCTGGCCAGGCGCTTCTCGTCTCTCCGGACGGCAAGGAGGTGGTGCAGGCGGCGTATGTCGACCCCCCTGAAGAATTGGTGTGAAGACCCCCCTCGCGGGGCGGTTAGGATTTGATCCAGAGCGCACAGCAACGTAGGCGATCAATCACCAGCAAACTTTTATCCCGGACGTAAGTAGACAGCAGTCAAGGAGCAGGACACATGGAACCGCTGCAGCACAATCCAGGAGCCATCGGCGTCGGCGGCCAGGTCGTCGCGAACGCCGCCCGCGGTCTAGCGGGCGGGACCACCGCGACGGCCGCAGTCACCGCGCTGGTGCCGGCCGGCGCCGACGAGGTGTCGGCCATGGCCGCCGCCGCATTCGCCGTCGAGGGCGCCGACGCACTCGCACTCAACGCCTTCGCCCAGGAGGAGCTGGCGCGCGCGGGTTCGGCGTACATGGAGATCGCCGGCATCTACGACGCCGTCGACGCCGCCAACGCGAGCACGCTGTAACCGAAGACGTTCGAGTAACTCGACAGGAGATCCGCACTCGCCATGGTGCCCGTTCCCCTTCCGCCTACCTGGGTTGCGCTTCCGCCCGAGGTCAACACCGCGCGCTTGATGCTCGGTGCCGGCCCCGTGCCGATGGTGCAGGCCGCGGCGGGGTGGGAAGGGCTGGCGATCCTGCTGGAGACCCAGGCCGACGAACTCGCCGCATCGCTGAACAATCTGCAGGGGCTGTGGAGTGGCGCCGCGAGCCAGCGCGCGGTCGCGGCGACGCTGCCGATGATCATGTGGCTGCGGACCACGGCCATGCAGGCGCAGAAGCGGGCGATGCAGGCGACGGCTCAGGCAAACTCCTACAGCCTGGCGCTGGCAACGACGCCACCGATTCCGGAGATCGAACAGAACCACGTAACCAACGCGGTGCTGAACGCGACGAACTTCCTCGGCATCAACACCGTGCCCATCGCGATGAACGAGTTCGACTACTTCGTCCGGATGTGGAACCAGGCCGCCGGGGTGATGACCGCGTACCAGGCGGAGACGTCGCTGAACCTGTTGTTCGAGCCGATCATGCCGATGAAGCCGATCGTCATGCCGGGCATCGGCGCGGCGACGGCGGGCACCAACGTGGCGCAGGCGACGGCCCGGGCACCGATGGGCGCGTTGCGCAACGCGACGGTCGAGATGGTGTCGGCCCACGCGCACCTGCAGTCGGCGAAGTTGACCGGTGGTCGCGCCGCGGCGCAGGGCAAGCATGCGTCCGAGCGCGCGGGCGGCCAGGCCAAGCAGGCCGACAACGCCACGCAGCAGAGCCAGATGACACAGCAGGTGATGCAGCAGGGCGTGCAGATGGCGACCCAGATGGGGTCGCAGCTGGCCTCGGTGCCGCAGCAGTTCGGGCAGCAGGTCTCCAGCGGCATCCAGCAGATCACCCAGCCGCTGCAGCAGGTGACCTCCATGTTCAGCCAGATGGGTGCCGGGGGCGACAAGCCGGTCGCGCAGATGGGGTTGATCGGTGCCAACCCGTTCTCGAACCACCCGTTGGCGGGCGGTTCGGGGCCGTCGACGGGCGCCGGCCTGGTGCGGGCGGCGTCGTTACCCGGGTTGGGTGGCACCCCGCCGCAGACGCCGCTGATCTCGAACCTGCTCGGCACTTCCGGGCAGGCGCCGGTCGGCGCGGGTGCGCCGGGCGCGGGCGGACCGGGACTGGCGCCGGTCGCACCCGGTAGCGGCATGGGCCCGATGGGCGCGGGCCACGGCAACAAGGGCGGCGGCTCGACCACCAGGACGGCGCTGACCGCGCCGGCCCCGCTGATCCAGGACTTGAACGAGGACGAAGACGACGACTGGTGAGTCGTCGCCACAGATTTTTCGGCTGAGGAGCCGAAAGACTCGCCATCCCGTGGTGAGGACACAGGAAGAAGAGGAAACACATGTCAGACCCGATGATCACAGATCCAGCCGTCCTCGCCGCCGAGGCCGGTAACTTCGCGCGAATCGCCGCCGAGCTCAAGGGCGTCATCACGTCGGTCGAGGCGACCGCCGGTGCCCTTCAGCCGACGTTCAAGGGCACCGCGGGCATGGCCGCCCAGGCCGCTCTGCTCCGCTACCAGGAGGCCGGCAATGCCCAGGAGCGCCTGCTCGACGACATCGCCAACAACATCCAGCAGTCCGGTCTGCAGTACACCTCGACCGACGACGACCAGAGCGCGGCCATCAGTGCCGTCGAAATGGGCATCTGAGCGAATACGCCGAAACACCTAAACCAACCGAAGACCACGAGGGAGAAACAGCATGTCCGATGGAATTGTCTACAACTTCGCAGGCATCGAAGGCGGTGCCGGCGAGATCCAGGGCGCGGTCGCCACGACTGCCGGCCTGCTCGACGAGGGCAAGGGATCGCTCGCCACGCTGCAGAGCGTCTGGGGCGGCGGCGGCTCCGAGGCATACCAGCAGGTGCAGATGCGCTGGGACGCGACCTCGGCGGAGCTGAACGACGCGCTGCAGAAGCTTGCGCAGGCGATCAGCGAGGCCGGTCAGCAGATGGCCTCCACGGAGGCTGGCGTCACCGGGATGTTCGCCTAGCCCGACCCCAGCACGTTGGTGGGCGGGTCGGCCCGGCTCGAAGATAGGGTCAGGCCGACTCCGCCCATCTCGTGTGCTCAGGAGTGTAAACGCAAGGAGAGGTACCCATGTCGGCAGACTATGACCGGCTCTTCAACTCCCCCGACAGTGGTCAGCCGCCCGAAGAGGCGACCAGGACCGTCGACCGGGAGGCTCTGATGGGCGGTTCGACGTCGCCCGTGCCGGCTACCGGGACGCCGCCGCGCACCCCGGATGCGGGCCCACCGCCACCTCCGATGCCGATCGCTCAGCCGCGCGCCCAGGCAGCGCCCGCCCCGCCGCCGCGGCAGGCGGAGGTCACCAGTCAGATGCCGCCGACCCCG
>NZ_JACKSJ010000148.1 GCF_025821665.1 [Mycobacterium] manitobense | reverse complement strand
GGTCAGGGCACGCCCGGCGGTGCGGGCGCGCCGCAGCAGGGCCGCGAGGACGCCGGCGAGTCCCGGCCCGAAGAGGCCCGCCGCGAGGAGACCGACCGCGAGCGCGAGGAGCGCGAGAGCCGTGATCGCGACGAGCGCTACCAGGCGGCTCCGCCTGCGGGCGCAGGACCCGCGGAGGGCCGCCCGGGTGCCGGGCCGGTTCCGGTCGCGCCGGACCATCCGCGGCAGACCGGCGGCGAGGACGACCTCGCCCGCCGGATGTGACCCGCAGGGAGTCCGACGCCGTCGGCGGCTGCACGGCATCGCCGACTCTGTCCTGCAGGCGGGTCGTCATCCAGGTAGATGACGTCGAGCGGGTGCTCGTATCAAGGCCGTCGCTGGCGCGGCCACCTCACGTCTTATAACCGAGCTTCGCTGGCCAGGCCGCCATGCTGCGTTTACAGCAAACTTCGGCTGCGGTTGAGACCGCCTTTCAATAGTTGCGTCGACAAACTAAATCGCATTTGAAGTTGTCGGGCGGGGGCGAGGTAAGGACGCCGGCAAGCATCGCCGCGCCTGCCGTATAGACGCGGAAACACGCGTCACCGCACAGGATCACCGCGGAAATCGAAGAATATTTACGGAGAAGTAACCTTTTTCGTGCGCCGGTCCAGCGCGGGGTGGATGTGCAGGGACTTCGACGGATTTCAGGCTCCTGTCAGTATCCGGCATGGTTGACTCGGAAAGCTTTCTCTAACGCAGGCGAAAAATACCGTTGACGTCAGTTCTGGCAAATGTTTATGCTGTCGCAACTCACAAGGTCATGGGGGCGTCGTTCGAGTCAGGTCACGAGGTAATGACCGGAGCAGCGTCCGCTGCGACATCGCGCGACAGCTCAAGTGAAATAGACACATCCCACATGGCCAGAAGTGGAGTCAAGCAGATGGCTCGTCAACCGATCTTGAGTCGAAGAGGCGGATCGCCAGTGCGAGACGCGACTCAGCGGGAGCGCGCTCCGGCGACACCCACGGCTCCGGATACGCCGGCGTGAGTCGGGTCGTCGTAATGGACGACTATTCGACTCGAGGCACGGCCACCATCGACCCTTCGAGTCCGAACGAGACCACCGGGAACAACCCGGCGTCGACCGGTCCGGCCTACGCAGTCAACGCGTTCCGGGTGTCTGCCGATTACGGTCCGCGCGCGTCGGGCAATCACCGGATCAATATCGCTGGCCGCCGAGAATCACCGAGGTGGGACGAGCAGTGGCACGGTGCCGACCGAACGAAACCCTCGGCTCCGCGAGATCCGCGACTCCTACTCCGCGATGCCAGAATTCTGATTGTCGATGACTGCACGATGTTTCGCGAGTACCTGGCCGACGTCATCTCCGCCCACGGCGCCACCTTCACCGGCGTCGCGTGGGACGTGCCCTCACTTCTGTCCGCGTTCGAGGACATCCTGCCGCGCGTCATCCTGATCAACATGGCGACCAGATCCAGCGCAGTTCTGCTTCGACAGGCCTTGCAGATGGGTTCCGATGTGCGCGTGGTGGCCATCGGCGTTTCGGAACACGACGAGTCGGAGATCGTTGCGTGCGCCGAAGCGGGCGTCGCCGGTTACCATCTGCGCAGCGATTCGCTGGAAGAGCTGCTGGTTCTCGTACAGCTGGTAGCTGAGGGAGAGTCACTGTGTTCGCCCAGAGTTACGGCAATTCTCCTCCGGCGATTGAACGCCCTGGCTTCGCAACGACCGGTACGGGAAAAAGAACCAGTCCTCACGCTCCGTGAGGCCCAGATCCTCAAGATGCTGGAACTAGGTCTTTCGAACCGCGATATCGCCGAACAACTCTGCATCGCGGTGCACACGGTGAAGAATCACGTGCACAGTCTGCTCAACAAGCTCGAAGTGAGCACCCGTGCGCAGGCTGCTGCCCTCTCTCGCACCATCCGATACGGCGAGTCGGATCAAAGGAACTAGCCCGAGGTCCAACCGGAAATTCGCTCGCATTGCCCATGTACTAGCAACTTTCGGCAGCCGATAGTTACTGCATGCCGCAGAGGGTAACTGACATCACTGCAACCGGGTCGCTGGCTCGGGATTCGGTGCAGTTACCCGTCCACCGTTTGGCAGCCATTTCGCCAGACGCTCATCGGACACCGCATCGGTTTGCGCACAGGACCGCCGCCTGCGGCACTAATCGATCGACCGGCATCCGGCGATCGGTCATGAGCGAGTGCGGGTATCACGGAAGTGGCTCGGCCGAACCTGCGGCGCAACCCACTACGGAGCCACGGCACAGCCGTAGAAGCCCTTTCACCGGGGCTGAAGTCTGCACCTCGCTCTCGGTGCGCTCGAGGCGGGGCTTATGAAGATCCTGCTCACGGGCCATTCGGGCTACCTCGGCGTCGAGATGGCGTCATATCTCGTCGATCTCGGTCATGACATCGTCGGCCTCGACATCGACTTGTTCGCCGGATGCGACTTCATCGCTGCGCCTGATCCGCTGCCGGCGTTGAAATGCGACGTACGCGACGTCACCGCGGCCGACCTGACCGGATTCGACGCCGTGATTCACCTCGCCGCGCTTTCCAACGATCCACTCTCGGACCTGAATCCTGCGCTCACATATGACATCAATCGTGATGGCTCGATTCGGCTTGCGAGGGCGGCCAGAGAGGCTGGAGTGAGTCGCTTCATATTCTCTTCTTCCTGCAGCCTCTATGGCAAGGGTGGCGACGCCGAGTTGAACGAGCAGGCAGACCTGAATCCGGTGACGCCGTACGGCAGGTCGAAGGTGCAAGCGGAGCGGGCACTGGCGGATCTCGCCGATGACGAATTCTCGCCGGTGTACATGCGCAACGCGACCGCGTACGGCTTCTCGCGCCGACTCAGGGCGGACATCGTTGTCAACAACCTCGTCGGGCAGGCGATGACCACCGGCATGGTGAAGATGGAGAGTGACGGGTCGCCGTGGCGACCCTTGGTGCACGTCCTCGACATCGCGCACGCATTCGCCCGAGCACTTGTCGCACCGCGCAGTGTCATACACAACAGAGCCTTCAATGTGGGCCGTATCGGTGAGAACTACAGAGTGCGCGACGTGGCGGATCTCGTCACCGACATCGTTCCCGACTGCAGGGTGAACTTCGCCGAAGGTGCGACTAGCGACATTCGTGATTACAGGGTGGATTTCACCAGGATCGAGCGTGAGTTGCCCGGATACGACCCTCAGTGGACCGTCCGGCGGGGGATCGAACAGCTCTTCGCCGCATACCAGCACAGCGCACTTACCGCGAAATTCTTTAAGGGTCCCCGCTACTTCCGCGTGCGAACAGTCATGCAACTGATGGAAAGCGGTGCTCTCGACGCCGATCTCAGGCTGGCGGCGTGACGATGACCCTCGTGCTCAGTGGGAGCGCACGTGGTGCCGTAGGGGCGACTGAGCGGATTCCCATCGCGGGACCGTGGGTCAGCGACGTGGAACTTCGATACGTGGCCGAAGCGGCAGAGAACGACTGGTACGGAAATGCTGGTCAGTCGGTAACGCAGTTCGAAACCGAATTCGCCCGATACCTCGGGGTCGACTACGCGGCGGCGGTTCCACATGGCACCTCTGGATTGCACCTGGCGATGCTGGCATTGGGCATCGGCCCCGGCGACGAGGTCATCGTTCCCGAATCGACCTGGGTGGCCAGCGCCGCGCCGATTGTCTATGTAGGGGCCACGCCGGTGTTCGCCGATGTCGATCCTGAGACGTGGTGCTTGTCCGCCGAATCGTTGGCCGAGCGGATCGGACCCAACACGAAGGCAATCGTCACGGTCGACCTCTACGGCGGCGTGCCTGATATGCGTGCGATCCGGTCTGTCGCCGGCAACCTACCGATCATCGAGGACGCGGCGCAGGCCATCGGCGCGAGATGGATCGACGAGCCCGCAGGGCGGCTCGGCGACATCGGGATCTTCAGCTTCCATGGGACGAAGACGATGACGACTGGAGAAGGCGGCATGGTCGTCACCAGCAGGCCTGATCTGTCCGACAGGGTGGCAAGGCTGAGAGACCACGGACGCAGCCCCGCCAACTTCCGCTTCTTCGTGACCGACGAGATTGGGTTCAAGTACCGGATGGGCAGCCTCGCAGCGGCATTCGGCAGGGCGCAGTTGACTCGCATCGACGAGTTGGTCGCCAAGAAGAAGCAGATCTTCCGGTGGTACGAGGCCCGGTTGAAGGACGTTCCCGGCATCCGGCTGAACACCGAACCGACGGACGTCACCAACACGTTTTGGATGGTGACCGCCGTTGTCGAACCATCGTATGAGTTGGCGACCGGGCAGATGATCGAACGTCTGGATTCCGTCGGTATCGACACCCGGCCATTCCTGCCTCCGTTGAGTTCGCTGCACGCGTTCGACGCGGTTGGTACGAGAGGCGTTGGTGCGAGCAGCAACCCGGTGGCATACGACCTCGCCGGCCGCGCGCTCAACCTGCCGTCCGCGCTCATGCTCGATGAGACGCATGTCGATCGGGTGTGCAGTGAATTCCGTAGCCTTCTACTCACACACCGGGGACATCGATGAAAGCTCTGATACTCGCCGGCGGGCGGGGCACCCGGATCAGCGAAGAATCGCAATCTCGGCCGAAGCCGATGGTCGAGATCGGCGGCCGGCCGATTCTCTGGCACATCATGAAAATGTATGGCGCCGCGGGGGTCACCGATTTCGTCATCCTGCTCGGATACAAGGGGTACATGATCAAGGAGTTCTTCGCGAACTACTTCCTCCATACATCCGACATCTCGATCGACCTGGCCACCGGATCCATTTCGACTCTGCATTCCACGTCCGAGCCATGGTCGGTCACGCTGCTGGACACCGGCGAACAGACCATGACGGGCGGTCGCCTCCTGCGCGCACGAGACCACATCGGCGACGAGACCTTCTGTTTCACATATGGTGACGGGGTCGCCGATCTCGACATCCGCAATGTCATCGAGTTTCACCGAAAGTCAAGATCAATCGCGACCGTGACCGCCGTTCAACCCCCTGGGCGGTATGGAACGCTCGACCTGAGCGACGGCGACCGCGCCCACTTCGCCGAGAAGCCGCAGGGTAGCAGCGGCTGGGTCAACGGTGGCTTCTTCGTCGTCGAGCCATCGCTTCTCGACTACATCGACGGCGACGAAACCATCTTCGAGCAGGCTCCGCTGAATCGGCTGTCTGTTGATCGCGAGCTGTCCGCGTATCAACACAAGGGCTTCTGGTACGGCATGGACACGTTGTTCGACAAGATCACGCTGAACGAACTGTGGAACGCGGGGAAGGCGCCGTGGAAGATCTGGTCCGACACCTCGGTTTTGGAGCCCACACCATGAGCATCAACTGTAGGCATTGTGGACTGCCGGTGAAGCACTCGTTCTGTGATCTCGGCATGTCTCCGCTGGCGAACTCGTACCTCAGCGAGGCTGAGATAGATCGAGCCGAAGTCTTCCTGCCGCTCCACACATACGTCTGCTCCAACTGTCTGCTGGTCCAACTCAGAGTCTTTGAAGCGCCGGACTCCATCTTCAGCGACTACCTGTACTTCTCCTCCTACTCGCAGAGTTGGCTGGACCACGCCCGCTCGTACTCCCTTGCCGTGATCGAGCGATTCGGGCTGGACGCGAGCAGTCAGGTCATTGAGATAGGCAGCAACGACGGGTATCTGCTGAAGAACTTCGTCGGAGCCGGTATATCCGCGCTTGGAATCGAGCCTGCCGCCAACGTCGCGGCAGTTGCGCAGCAGCATGGTATTCCGACCCAGGTGGCGTTCTTCGGAACCGTCCTGGCCCAGCAGCTCTCCGCTGAAGGTAGGCTCGCGGACCTGCTCATCGGCAACAACGTCCTTGCCCATGTGCCTGATCTGAACGACTTCGTCGGCGGTATGTCGGTCGTGTTGGCTCCCGGGGGGGTGATCACGATGGAATTCCCGCATCTGTTGCAACTGATGGAGCAGAATCAGTTCGACACCATTTACCACGAGCACTTCTCCTACTTCTCGCTGCTCACTGCTCGTACTGTCTTCGATGTAAATGAGCTGCGGATCTTTGATGTCGAGCAGATTCCCACGCACGGCGGCTCACTGCGGATCTTCGCATGCCACAGACGCTTCGGCGGGCACCGGACAACTCGGCGCGTGCACGACCTGGTAGATGCCGAACGGCGGGCCGGCCTCGGCGACCTCAACGGCCACCTCGGTTTCCAAGAACGTGTTCAGCGCGTCAAGAGGAACCTGCTCCGGTTTCTCATCGACGCGCGTGAGAGTGGATGCAGCGTCGTCGCATACGGCGCACCCGCCAAGGGCAACACGCTGCTCAACCACTGTGGCGTCAAGAGCGACCTCGTCGACTACACGGTGGATCGAAGTCCACACAAGCAAGGACTTTTCCTGCCGGGAACGCACCTGCCGATCTATGCGCCTTCGCACATCCGTGAGACGCGTCCGGACTACGTCCTCATTCTCCCGTGGAACCTCAGCGCCGAGATCGCCTCTGAGATGTCGTTCATCCGTGACTGGGGCGGCAAGTTCGTCGTCCCGATTCCCGAATTGTCGATCATCGAGTGAGCTTTCGCTCGTAGCACTCCCAGAAGGGACGGGCACAATGACGCTTGTCGTTTCATCAGAAACGAACTTTACCGACAACGAGCGGCGGTTGCGCCTCTACGCCGGCGAGGTGTTCTGCATTCCGCCGCGCCCGTCGGTCAAGGCATTGACGGACTTCGCGTACGAGATGATCGCAGATGCCTTCGGGCGTCTCGACCCGCTGACCGCGCACCGTCACCTGTCGGTCGGCGAATATGTCGGCATCTTGAAGAAGCTCAAGCCCGCGTTCACACACCACCCGAGAGCCAAGGACCTCATCGGCGACATCCTCGGCGATCTCGGAGCGGATCCGACCAAGACCTACTTCGACGTCCCCAAGTTGCGAGTCGTACCGCCGTCGGCGTACCTATCTGCTGGGCTCGGCTACAACTACAGAGCCCACCGCGATACGTGGTATTCGGCGCCGCAGTGTCAGAACAACTGGTGGACACCTATCGCCGGCAATTCGACGGTGACCGGAATGCAGTTTCATCCGGACTTCTGGCAACAGCCTGCGCCGAATACCAGCGACGCCTTCGATGCCTACGAATGGAACAAGACGTCGAGGCGGGAGGCGGCGTCATACGTCAAGGACGATCCGCGGCCGCACCCTACCCTCGCCGGCCAAGACCCGGGGACCAACCTCAGAGTGGTGGGCGACCCTGCTTCGCTCCTGTGCTTCTCCGGGGCGCAGCTGCATTCGACGGTACCCAACAAGACGGATACCGGAAGGTTGAGCATCGACTTCCGAACGGTGCATCACGACGATCTCGTCGCCCACGCCGGTCCGGACAACGTCGATTCACGGAGCACTGGCACGTCCGTCCGCGACTACCTGCGGGCCGACACTCGGAGTCGTCTGCCGGATGCGGTCGTCGCAATGTACGACTTGAACGGAAGCACCCAGGGAGTCCTCACATTCGATCCGTCGATGGTCAGCACATGACCACGATCGAGAATCTCTCGGCTCTTGGAGACGCCACGCCATTCACGGCGGCGGCGCCCCCTGAGACCGGCCGAAGGCCATCGAAGCGACACGGCAGGCTGAAACGCGTCAACGCGGCCCCGCTAGACCGGTTGTTGACGGCCGCTCCTGAGGCGAAGGCCAAGGCGCGGCAATGGAGGCGCGCACACCGTCGGCGCGCGTTCGCGGTGGATGCCGCAATCCTTCTCGTTGTGGTTCTGATCGCACAGGTCATCGCATCCCGGATGTCAGTAGCGGTGGCTGATGACGCGGGCTGGCCCCGGTTGTCGTTGTTCTCGGCGATCCTCTTGGCGTGTTGGCTGACGGTGCTCGAACTGCAGCAGACTCGCGATATATCTCTGGTGGGCATAGGCATCGAGGAGTATCGGCGTGTCGTGACGGCGTCGGCGTGGATCTTCGGTCTGACGGCGGTGTTGTGTCTGTTCTTCGATGTGCGAATGTCGCGCATCTATCTGGCTACAGCACTGGTTCTGGGAGTCTCCGGACTGATCGTCGGAAGGCACTGCGTACGACGCGGTCTAGCGCGGCGACGAATGAAGGGTGAGTTCGTCACCCGGGTCGTGGTTCTCGGCAGGCCCGATTCCGTTCGCATGCTCAGTGAGAGCTTTCGTCGCTCGCCCGCATCGGGATACAGGATTGTCGGCGCGTGCCTTCCTGACTTCGATGGGACGGTTGGTGAATCGTTGGTCACGCCGTCATGCACCGTTCCGGTGCTGGGAGGTGACTGCTCAGTCGAGTCCGCGGTGGACATGGCCGGTGCGGATGTGCTCGCCGTCGCCGCCGTCGAGCACCTCGGCCATCGCAGGATGAAACAGTTGGCGTGGCGGATGGAATCTCTGGGGATCGAGCTGATCGTCGTACCGGGAGTGACTGACATAGCGGGGCACCGGTTGAAGATTTCGCCGATCGACAATCTGCCCCTGTTCCACATCGCTCCACCCCACCTGAACGGGCCCTCGGCCTTGGCCAAGCGGACGTTCGACTTGTTGTTCGGGAGCGCGGCGTTGATTGCGGCGATGCCGTTGATGGTGCTCGGTTCACTCGCGGTCAAACTCGGTGATCCTGGACCGGTCCTGTTCCGTCAAGTTCGAGTCGGACATCGCGGCAGACCATTCCGAATCCTGAAGTTCAGGACGATGATCGTCGGCGCGGCGGATCTGGAGTGTGCCAGACCGGCCGGTACTGAGGACGCCGGCGTCTTCTACAAATCGGCATGTGACAGCAGGGTCACGCGCGTGGGTCGAGTCCTTCGGGCGACGAGTATGGATGAGCTGCCTCAACTGATCAACGTGCTACGCGGCGAGATGAGCATTGTCGGTCCGCGTCCGCTGGTTCCCGGCGAGGGACAGTCGGTCGAGGACTTCGTCGAGCGCAGGGGGCTTGTCAAGCCCGGAATGACCGGCTTGTGGCAAATCTCGGGTCGGTCCGATGCATCCGAAGACGAACGTATTCGGCTCGATCACTCGTACGTCGACAACTGGTCGTATGTCCAGGATCTGATGATCGTCTGGCGCACCGCCCGCGCGGTCCTGAAGCGCGACGGCGCCTACTGATGACGAAGGACAGACGGAACATCGCGATGAGCAATCACGCAGCGGAGCATCGTCCGGTATCGGGCAGCGAGGTGTGTGAGCCGTATACCGCCAGGAACTGCCGACCAATGATCAGAAGAACCCCGTCGAGCACCGTTGATGTCTTCATCCCCTCCTACCAGTACGGAACTTATCTCTCCGACTGTGCTACGAGTGTGCTCAGCCAGCAGGTGCCGAGCCTTCGCCTTCTGATCATCGACAACGCGTCGACAGACGGCAGCCGGGAGATCGCACAAGGCATCGCAGCGGCGGACGACCGTGTCACCGTTGTCCTGAACGAGCAGAATCGGGGCTGGCACCACTCCTTCAACCGGGCCATCGACTGGGCGTGCTCCGACTACTTCATGATCCTGGGCGCTGACGACCTCCTCCCGGCAGGTGCGCTGGACTTGGAGAAGGCTTTCCTGGATGAACATCCCGAGGTGGCTTTCGCATACGGCGTCGAGGCGAGGCTTGCCGACGGACTTCTCGACTCGGGGCGATGCGACGCCGCACGGACTCGCTGGAACGTTGTGAAGGGTGAGGAGTTCATCCGTAGAACCTGCTTCGACTCGTTCTGCGACGTCGGATCCGCAGCATGGATCATTCGCACCTCCGCATTGAAGGAGGCCGGCGCGGATGGTCACTATCGGTCAGCCTTGCGCACAGCCGATTTCGAGATGTACCTGCGGTTGGCGATGGTGGGAGACGTGGCCAGCTGCAATCGGGTGCTCGGTATCCGCAGGATTCACGACGCCGAGATGTCGGCCCCCTACAACAAGCAAAGGGTCCTCGACTTCGAAGACCATGAGGCCGCGTTCGGTTCTTTCTTCGCCCACGAAGGAACGGCTCTGCCAGGGGCCGGAGAACTTCTCACCCTTTCACGCCGTGCAATGGGTGACTACGCCTACTGGTACGGATTATCGCAACTCCTTCACGGCCGCGATGATGCCAAGACCGCCTTCGCTTTCGCTGCCGAACGTCGCCGCCTTCCGACATGGGTGCCGCCCCTGGGATTCCTCGCCAAGAAGCGGTGGCTGCGCAGCATGTGGCGGGCCGGGCGGCGAGTGGTCCACCCGGCGAAGCCGCTCGACCCGGGCCTCAAGGTCCCGGCGTACTTCTGAATCACGTTCTGAGGTTGAGTATCCGTGACCAGCAGCGAAGGCGCGAACAGCGAGATGCGTCGCAGTTTCGCATGGCGTGCGTTCGCCGCGGCCGGTGGCATCGTGTCGACCTTCCTGCTCTCTGTGATCGTTGTGCGGGAACTGACCCTGCGAGATGCCGCGGCATTCTTCGCAATTCTCGCAGCGGTGTCATTCGGTCCACTTGTCGGCCGTCTCGGACTCGGCCAGAACGTCATTCGCCTCATGGGCGCCGAGTGCGACCCACGGAAGCGACGCCAGATCGCCGGTACACATCTCCATGCGACTGTCGTTCTGTCGTGTCTTACAGCGCCGGCGATAGCGCTGATCGGCTGCGTCGCCTTGATCGGCGACTCCGACCTGGTGCCGACGTTCATCCTCACCTCCGTTCTCATCGCGATTGAGTCGACGCGCTTGATGGTCAGCGACATCTTCGCGGCGGCCGGACGGGTGCGCGCCTCAATGGCGACAATGCATTACGTTCGCAGTCTGCTTGCGCTCCCGCTGGTGGCTTTAATGGTGTTCACCTCGAGCCGACCGTCGTTGCTGGAGGTGTTGGGGGCGTATCTCGCCGTGAGCGGGATACAGTTCGCGGCTGCGTGCGTCCATGCCCGCCGGGAGGTCGCCGTCTTCGAGATCTCCTTCGGAATCCGGGACCTCAAAACGGCTCTGGGCCAAGGTGCACACTTGTTCATCCTGGATCTCTCCGAATTCATGCTGCGACAGGGCACCATCTTCCTGGCCGCAGCCGCGTTCAGCCCGCTGGCCGCTACGCATTACTCGGCGGCGGCGATGCTCGCGCTACAGGTGACGCTGCTTGACAGCCTCTGTGCGCTCGCGGTTACACCGCCTGCCGCGCGCCTGTGGGCTGCCGGCCGGAGAACGCAGGTGGTTCGCATGCTTTCCAATGTGGCTACGCTCAACAGCCTTGTCTCGGTCAGTGTCGTTCTGCTGCTGGCTCTTCTGGGACCGCTCATTTTGGAGCTGGCATACGGGGTCGAGATGCGTTCCGCGAGTGCAGTGCTGCTCATACTCGCCGCGAGCGGAATCTTCCAGGCGTATTTCGACGGCAGCGTCACGCTGCTCGTGATCAGCGGACACATCGCGGCGGCAGCACGAACGGCGATGACGGTCTTGATGGTGGCATTACCCGCAGCCGTGGCCGCAGCGTTGGCGGGCGGCCCGAAAACACTTGCCACCGTTGCATGCTTGAGCGTGATGGCCAAGTCGATCTGCCAATGGATGACAGTGCGCAAGGTGCTTTCAGCATCGCCGCGAGCGCACCATCACGTGATCCGCGCTTTCCGCGAGTTGGTGAGGGATCGCGACGACGACCTTGAAGACTCCGCCTCCGCGACCGGCTCGTCCCGCCGGCGCGATCCCCGACATGTTCCCGGGGATTCGCTCCAGGTGTCACGGACCCCTTCAACCATGGGCGGAGCGCCATAGTCATGTCCGACGAAGTCACAAGAATTCACCCCTCAGCGGCTGCGGCGATCTCCGGTCCCGCACAGCGAGCGTGGATTGCACTACTCATCGTCGGAGCGCTAGTCGGCGTCGGGGTGGGAGCCGTCTCCGGTGGACTGGTCAGTCGCGCACAAAGCGGCGAAGCAACCGCCAGCGCCTTGGTCCGCATCGCCCCAACGGCCGACCTCAGTGCGCTCGCATCAGGCGCAACGGCCGCCCGCACGGATGCGAGCGTGGAAAGCTACGTGGCCGGCGAGGTCGCCTACCTGTCGAGCCCCGGCTTCGCCCGCGCAGTGGGCGGCGCCATGGGCAGGGTGGCGCCCGCGACCGTGCTGGTCACCCAGAACGGCACGTCGCCGGTGTTGACCATCACAGGGATTGCTCCGACAGGTGACGCGGCGGTGGAAGCTGTGGACACGGCCATCGACGTCTACCGGCGGCAGTTGAAGCGACGTATCGACGAGCAATTGTCGAGCGTGCTGCCGAGGCTCGACGGATGGGAGCGAAGTGCGGACGGTGCGACCGACGGCGCGCGGGCCGTGGAGGTGCAGAACCTCCGGGAGGTCATTCTGCTGCAGGCCGCGGAATCGGTCGCGCTGGAGGTCGTTCAGACGCCGACCGTCGACGACGCGGCGAACAACTCATTGGCGATCGCAGTACTGTTCGGAGGCCTGGTGGGCGGCCTTCTCGTGATCCTGGGGCTGACCGCCATCCGCAATCGATCGAACCGTTTGAGATCGGCGGCCGAGGTCCTGGACATGGTCGATGGGCTCATCGTGCCAGCGGTGGAACTACGCGACTCGCACGAGTCCGCGAACGGCCGGGCAGTCCTCGCGCGCACGCTGTATGCGCAGTGCCGCGGGTCAACCCCGATCCGTGTGATCGTCGTGATCGGAGCGTCTCGACGTTCTGAAACCAAAACCGTGGCATCGCTTCTGGAATTCGCTGCAGCCGAGAACGGATCAGTGACGCGCGTGAGGCTGGATCGGGCGTCTGTCCTCATGCTTTCAGCGAAGAACGGCGGAGGCGCGATGATCGTCGATGCGGGAGCGATCGGTGATTCGGCGCTGACAGCGGAAGCCATCGGTGCAGCCACCGACCTAATCGTGGTCGGCCGGCTGAACGTCGACACGGTGCCGCAGATTCTCGCCGTGCGTTCGGCAACTGCTTCGAGCTCGCTGCCTCTACTGGCTGTGTTCACCTATCGGCAGTGGTGGAGTCCGACCCGTTCCCACAATTCGACCATGGCGTACTGGCCGGCCCAGGCGAAGACGCCGGTGTCGCACAAGTCTGGCCTCGCGGATGTACCGGCGCGCTAGACCGCCTGGCGTCTGGTGGCTTTCCCCTGTTACGGTTTCCATCTCCGTCGCCGCTGCGTCGGTATCGCTCACTGCCGCCGTCGGAGACGACCGATTCCGCGAGCTGTGGAACACACCGAAATCGGTGACCGGATCGGCACTGCTCCTCATGTTGTGCGGTGCGATGGCTCTGGCCTTGACAGCCAGCGCGGTGATTGCCATCGGTACGGAAGCGTCCGCAGCGAGGGAATGGCCTGACCTGAGCCCGAAAGCGGTGTCACTGCTGGGTAAGGCGAGCACAGTTCTGGTCTGCCTTACCACGATCGGGACAGTCAGCTTCGCGGTGATGTTGGTGCGCGCCGGCGTCGACGTGACCGACCTGCACGCAGCATCCGGCTATCGCGGGTCACCTGCGATCAAGGACACGGTTGGCACGGTGCCGGGGCTCACCACGATGACGCAATTCGGATGCCCTGCGGTGATCGTTTCGAGCTTGTCTCTGGCGCAACGCATATCGAGAGCTGAAGTCATCAAGGTCTGCGCCGTCATGGCGATGGCGCTCCCGCGCGCGTTCTTGTGGTCGGAACGCCTCGCGATTGTGGAACTCGTCGTACCCCTGGCCGTCGTCGCGTGCATGCGCATGGCGACGAATGGGAGGGTCACCCGCATCGTCCAATGGTCACCGATCATCGTGATTCCCGGCAGCATCGCCGTCTTCGCCGGCTTCGAGTACTTCCGGAGCTGGAACTTCTACCGGGGACATAACGACGGCCTGCTGCAGTTCTCCGTCGAGCGCGGCGCCGGTTACTACGCGACGGCGATCAACAACGGATTCCTCGAACTCACCCATCTCACCCGGACGGGCGGCGCGCCTGACCGTACGGTCGATTTTCTGTACGAAGCCCCTGGATTACAACAACTAGGACTCCAGAGCTGGGTTCTGGGTGACCTCCCAGGACGCAACGGACCGGCCACCGATGCCGACTACGAGATGCTGCTGAATCATCACGCCAATCCGGAGTTCAACAATTCAACGGGTTACGCTGCTCCCTTCCTCGATTACGGGGTCACCCTGGGTCTGGTCTATTTTGCTGTCGTCGGTGTCATCGCCGGACTTCTGTACCGCAGCTTTCGGAATGGTGAAGCGTTCGGACTGTTGGCTTACCCGCTTCTGTTCTTCGGTCTGATTGAACTGCCGCGTTATGTGCAGTGGGCCGAGGGTCGCTTCTTTCCGTCCTGGATCGCACTGATCGTGTTGGCCATGACCTTGAAGCGGGTAACCCGGCACGAAAGCCTGATGGCTGGGCAGATGGCAGGCGCGACACGCGCGATGTCCGGCGTACAGAGATGACTCGCCACGTGTCCTTGGACCTTCCTCATTCTGTTCGCCACGTCGGCGGCCAAGAAGGAAGCATCGCCGCCGCATCGCTTGCGGCGCGACCTCGAATCGTGCACGTCACCGAATCTTTCGGTAGCGGAACCGCCGCGGCTATTCGCGATTACGTGAGGAACTACTCGGCTGCCGACCATCATCTCGTGTACTCGGCTCGCACCGAGGCGGCGGTGGGTTCTGCGGAGTTCGCCGGGTTCGTCACGGTCACCGAGCTCCCCTCGGGCCATTACGCGAGAATCCGCTTCCTCCGTGTGTTCATCGCGAACAGCGACCGGCCCCTCATCATTCACGCTCACTCGAGTAAAGCCGGAGTGTATGTGCGCATGTCGGTGCGGAAGTCGGCCACCCCCATCGTCTACACGCCACATTGCTACTCGTTCGAGCGCTTGGATGTGGCGTGGCCGATCCGGCAGTGCTTCCGCGCGGTCGAGTGGCTCCTGTCCTTCAACACAACCTGTTACGCATCGTGTTCGCCGCGCGAAGGGCAGTTGTCACGCTGGCCCATCAGTCGTCCGCGCGTTGCGGTCGTGCCGAATGTCGGACAGGCCCGCCTCGCGCGCCAGATGGACACTCACGCACACGACACGATTCGAATTGCCGGGAATGGACGGCTCGGAAACCAGAAGGATCACACCTTCTTCGCCGATGCGGTGGCTTCCGTCACGGCGCAGCGCCCGGATGTGCGAGCGGTGTGGATTGGCGGTGGCGAGTCCGCACATGTCGCTCAGCTACGCGCTCGGGGAATCGAAGTCACTGGATGGGTTTCCCGGAGCGAGGCTCTGGCCGTGCTTGCCTCGTGCGATGTCTACCTCCACACCGCTCTGTGGGAAGGCTTTCCCATCTCCATATTGGAGGCAAGCGCGGCGGGCCTACCCGTGATCGCACGAAACCGTCCTTACCTGTCGGGAATGGATATGCCTGTCGTCATCGACCACCCACACCAGTTGTGTGAGGCCCTGCTCGGCATGTGCGGTGAGCGTCCGCGCAGAATCGCCGTAATGGAGACCAAGGCAGCCTTGTCCGACAACTCCGATGAAATGCAACAACTTTCGCTGCGCACCTTGTATGCGCCCTACATCGGCGCGTCATGCAATCTGTTCACGTGAATGGCAAGTGGCTCAGCCAATCACTCACCGGAACGCAGCGATACGCCTCCGAGATCACGCTGGCGATCGCCGAGGCGGCCGAGGTCGACCTCATACTTCACCTACCGAACGACGCCCCTCTGCCCGACTGGACAAATCTCCCGCGGCTCGAGATTCGTCGGGCGCCGTTGCGCGGCGTGCTGTTCGAGCAGGTGTATCTGCCCTGGGCCACGCGGGGTGAGATGTTACTCAACTTCGCTGGACCCGCGCCCCTGCTGAAGAAGCGCCAGCTGGTGACGATGCACGACGCTACGCCGTTTCGGTACCCGCGCACCTTTCGTAAGTCGTTCGTTGCGTTCTATTTCGTCATGTATTTCGTTCTGGCGAGATCGGCGCGCAAGTTGGCAACCGTGTCGTCGTTCAGCGCCCGGGAGCTCGCCGACGTCCTTGGCATCCCGGCCGACCGCTTCATCATCGCGGGCTGCGCGGCAGACTCGCTCGCTCGAGTCGATCCGAAAAAGCCTGACATGGCGGTACCCATCGACCCCTACATCGTTGTGGGTACCCTCGCGAAGCACAAGAATGTCAGCCGTCCGGTCGACGCGATCACTGCCTCGGGTCGGCGGGTCGTCGTCGTCGGCACCGCTGGCAGTGTGCATGTCTTCGCACCGGCGTCTTCATCGGCGCAGACGGCAACTATCGCAGGCCGACTCACCGACGCAGAACTCGTGTGGTTGTACCGAAATTCGCGAGCACTGGTGATTCCATCGCGATATGAAGGATTCGGACTGCCGGTACTGGAAGCGCAGAGCTTGTGCTGCCCGGTCGTCAGTTCGAACGCGGCGTCGTTGCCCGAGGTCGGCGGTGACGCCGCAATATATTTTCCACCCGACGACGTGACACATTTGCTTTCCGCACTCGATTCACTCGAGCGGGACGATCGTCTGACCGCCGACCTGCGCCGTCGTGGCACGCGCAACGCGCAGCGGTACACATGGAAGCAGTCAGCCGATTCCATTCTGCGTTGTGTCTTAGCGGAGTTGAGATGATCACGTCAGGGCACGATCGCATTGCCGTCCAGCGTGAAGTCTGTTGCCGAATAGCCACTTGGCGGAGTGTTGGCGTCGAGGGCTGGAAGACTCGTCTGCTCCAGACGGATTCCGCGGAGAGCGATGTCGCCCACTGTGCCGGCGTCTACCACGATCCCGATGTTGCGCTGGGCGGTCTTGGCCGTGTTCGAGATCGTGAGGTCGGAAACCGAGACATTGCTGACGTCTTCGCTCGCATTGCCGGCATAGACCAAGACTGCGCCCTGGATGACCCCGGGATTGACATTAGCGTTCGTGACGGTACCGCCCGATACGTCGATCGCGTGTGCTGACCTCGTGTAATACTGCGGGCCTCCCTCGGAGGCGATGTAAACCCCCGCGCCACTCGTTCCGTCGACGTGCAGGTTTCGGATCGATACATTCTCCCCGCCGACAACCGACACGCCACGTCCCCACCGAGTGCCGTTGACGACCGGCGAGTTCACCACGATGTCGGCGCACGATGCCGCGTCGTCGGCGTACGAGACCACCGCGACACCGTCGTCTCCTGTCCGGGCGGTAGCGGGATTGTTGATCTGCCCGTTACCGGAACCACCAGTCACGTGAATGCCGTCGGCGCGGGTGTCTTCGACGGTCACGCCGTCGATCCGAAAATTTTCGGCGCCTTGTACGAACACGCCGGCAGCGGCGGAACCATCGACCACAACGCCCCTCACGGTCACGTCGTTCGCGCGTACCACCAACTTGTGCTGATCGAGCCCGGTCCAACGCCGGCCGCTCGGGGGCGCCGACAATGTGACGTTTGTGAGCGTCACACCAGGGGCCGTTATCTGCACCGACGACGTCTCGTCATTGGTGGCTTGCAGCCTGGCGCCGTTTCCGTCGATGCGCACCCCCGGCACGTCAATATGAAGGACGCTGTCGTGGTTGAACGTCTCCCGGTCCAAGGTGAGTGCCTCGCCGGGTTTCAGCTGATCGAATTCTCGTTGCAGGAGTGCAGAACTGTCTTCGAGTGGGTCGCCAACCGCAACACAATCGCCTGCCAGCCCCGCGGCGACGGCAAGAACCGCAACGACCGCCGCTGCCGACGATCGCAGAACGTCATTCTTGCTGCGGCTCAACCGATACATTTCGCTCCAGACCACCTACAGCATGACATAGGAGTGGGTGGCTTAACGATCGATTCGGTCAGACATCGACGCACATGGCAAACGGCGCCACGCGCCGGGGGCCGTAATCGGCGAAGCGCGCGAGTAAGGGAAACACATGACGCAGCGAGGCCGCCGCGGGGGAGAGCCAAAAGCGCGCGACGTCCTACTTCGGGACGAACTCCACCCCGGTCAGCACCGCGGCGTCGTCCCGGCCGGGCGCGACGACGGTCGCGACGTAGCGTCCGTCGTCCTTCCAGACGTTCGCCTTGAGCGTCTCACCGGGGAACACCACGCCGGCGAAGCGCGCGCCGTAGGTGTCCACGGCCGCGGCGTCGCCGCCGAGCACGTGGTCGGTGATCGCCTTGCACGTCATGCCGTAGGTGCACAGGCCGTGCAGGATCGGCTTGGGAAAGCCTGCGGCCGAGGCGAATCCGGGGTCGGAGTGCAGCGGGTTGCGGTCGCCGCAGAGCCGGTACAGCAGCGCCTGCTGGGGCAGCACCGGGATCGACAGTTCGAAGTCGGGTGCGCGTTCGGGCGGTGCGGTGCTGGTCGAGGGGCCACGCTCGCCGCCGAAGCCGCCCTCGCCGCGCGCGAAGATCGACCGCTTCTGCGTCCACAGCAGGGTGCCGTCGGGTGCGGTGACGGTGGTCTCCGACCAGATCACCGCGGCCTTGCCCTTGTCCCAGATGTCGGTGAACCGGGTGACGGCCACACCGGTGCCGCTCGCCGGAATGGGGCCAGGCGCCGAGATCGCCTCGCTGGCGTGCAACACCTTCGACAGCTCGATGTCGATGCCCGGGAACTGCACCGTCGGCGGCTTCGTCATGTGGAAGCTCTGCGCGACATTGCCGAACGTCGGCAGCACCTGCGGGGTGTCGTCGGTCAGGTAGCGCAGTTCGCGCGGGTCCATCGGGTCGGCGCCGGCCCCGAGGCCGAGGTGGTACAGCTGCACATCGCTGCTGCTCCACGAGAACTCGTCGGGTTCGAGCTCGGCTCCGAGCGCCTCGTCCAGGTTGATCGGCATCAGTTCCCCGCCTCGCCGGATGTCTGCGCGGCTCCGGCGAGGTGCAGGGCAGCCAGGTAGCCGAACGCCATGGCCGGACCTATGGTCCCGCCGGGGCCCGGATAGGTGTGACCCATCACCGGGGCGCTCACATTGCCTGCGGCATAGAGCCCTTCGATCACCGAGCCATCATCGCGAAGCGCCCGGCCGTGCACGTCGGTGCGGATGCCGCCCTTGGTCCCCAGGTCGCCGGGCACCATCTTGGCCGCGTAGTACGGCCCGTGACTGATCTCGCCAAGGTTCGGGTTCGGCTTGTTGGTCGGGTCGCCGTAGTAACGGTCGTAGGCGCTCTCGCCGCGGTGGAAGTCCTCGTCGACGCCGGAGCGGGCGAAGCCGTTGAACCGTGCGATCGTGGCCTCCAGCGCGTCGGCCGGCACACCGGTCTTGCCGGCCAGTTCGGCCAGTGTGTCCGCCTTGACGATCACACCGGACTCCAGCCATCTGCGCGGAATGCGCTGTCCGGGCTGCAGTCCCGCGAAGATGTAGCGGTCACGGTACTGCTGGTCGAACACCAGCCAGGCCGGGATGTTCTCGCCGGGTCCGGATCCCTGGCCGTAGACACCGCCGTACATGTGGTGGCACGCCTCGACATACGGCATGGACTCGTTCATGAACCGATTGCCGGACATGTTGACGATGATCGAGCCGGGCGAGTTGCGTTCCGAGAGCGCGAACCACGGCGCGCCGACCAGGGGCACCGTCGGTCCCCACCAGGCGTCCTCCATGACGTCCAGTGCGGCGCCGAGCTTCTCGGCCGCCACGATGCCGTCGCCGGTGTTCGCCTTGGCGCCGACGGTCCACTCGGTGCTGATCGGTGCGCGCTGGTACTTCACCCGCATCTGCTCGTTGTGCTCGAACCCGCCGCTGCCCAGGATCACTCCGCGGCGCACCCGGATGAGTTCGGGCTCGGCGTTTGTGGAGTCCCGCGCATCAACAACGTAGACGCCGCGCACCACCCCGTCCTCGATGTAGAGGTCGGTCAGCGCGGTGTTGAGCCGCACCGGGACCCCGGCCTGCTGGAGGCCGATGCGCAGGGGGGCGATCAACGCGCGGCCCATGCCGACCAGGTTCTTGCCGGTCGCCTTCGCCCACGTCGCGCGCACGCCGACCTTCAGGCTGCGCAGCACGCCGCGTGGGTGGCGCTTGAGCTGGTTCAGCCGGACATAGTCCTGCTGCATGACCACCATGTTCATCGGCACCTTGCCGTACGGCGGCTCGAGGCCGTCGAGGTCGGCGCCGAGCTTCTTGGCGTCGAACGGCTTCGGCTCGACGGAGCGACCGGTCGGCTTGCCGCCCGGTGCCTCCGGGTAGTAGTCCGAGTACCCCGGCACCCAGCACAGCTTCAACGGCGAGTGCTTCAGCACGAACGACAACATCTCCGGCGCCCGGTCCAGATAGGTGTCGATCCGCTCGGCCGGCACCACGTCGCCGATGATGGCGTGCAGGTACTGGCGGGCCGCGTCGGGGGTGTCCTTGACGCCGTCACGCTTGAGGATCTCGTTGTTCGGGATCCAGACGCCGCCACCTGACCGCGCAGTGGAACCACCGTAGTGCGCGGCCTTCTCAACGACTACTGTGGAAAGGCCCTGGTGAGCGGCGGTGAGGGCGGCAACCATGCCGGCTGCGCCGCTCCCCACCACGACGACATCGTACTCCTGTCCGGTCATGTAGAACACGTTATAGAATCGCCCGGCCGACCCACAACTGCGCCGGTCGACGAAACGAGGGGAATTCAGGTAGATGCTCTCTGCCGAGGTGCGTGAGTGGCTTGCCGCCGACCTGGCGCAGGCCGAACGGAGCCGCGTTCCGATCAGCCCGCTGACCGCCCGCGAATCCGACATCGACGTCGTCGACGCCTACGAGATCCAGCTGATCAACATCCGTCAGCGCGTCGCTGAGGGAGCCCGGGTGATCGGCCACAAAGTGGGCCTGTCGTCCGAGGCGATGCAGAAGATGATGGGCGTCGACGAACCCGACTACGGCCATCTGCTCGACGAGATGCAGGTGTACGAGGATGTTCCCGTCCAGGCCGGGCGGTATCTCTACCCGCGGGTCGAGGTCGAGGTCGGTTTCATCCTCGCCGACGACCTGCCCGGGGCGAACTGCACCGAGGAGGACGTGCTCGCCGCGACGGCCGCGTTCGCGCCGGCGATCGAGCTCATCGACACCCGGATCACCGACTGGAAGATCAAGTTGTGCGACACCATCGCCGACAACGCGTCCTCGGCGGGGTGGGTGCTGGGCGAGGCCAGGGTGTCGCCGAAGGACATCGACATCAAGGCCATCGACGCGGTGCTGACCAACAACGGCGAGGTCGTCGCCGAGGGGCGCAGCGACGCGGTGCTGGGCAACCCGGTCACCGCGGTGGCGTGGCTGGCCCGCAAGGTCGAGAGCTTCGGCGTTCGGTTGAAGGCCGGCGACATCGTGCTGCCGGGCTCGTGCACACGTGCGATAGATGCACCACCCGGCAGTCATTTCGTCGCGGACTTCGCCGGGTTAGGTTCAGTCAAGCTGAGTTTCGAATAAGCCAGGGGAGAAGCAATGCCGCAGAAGCTGCAAGTCGCGATCGTCGGATCGGGCAACATCAGCACCGATCTGCTGTACAAGCTGCTGCGGTCGGATGTGTTGGAGCCGCGGTGGATGGTCGGGATCGACCCGGAGTCCGAGGGTCTGGCGCGGGCCCGCAAGTTGGGTCTGGAGACCACCCACGAGGGGGTGGATTGGCTGCTGGCGCGGGATGAGAAGCCGGACATGGTGTTCGAGGCCACCAGCGCCTACGTGCACCGCGACGCCGCCCCGCGCTACGCCGAGGCGGGCATCCGCGCGATCGACCTGACACCGGCCGCGGTCGGGCCGGGGGTGATCCCGCCGGCGAATCTGCGTGAGCACCTTGATGCGCCGAACGTCAACATGGTGACCTGCGGCGGGCAGGCCACCATCCCGATCGTGCATGCCGTGTCACGCGTGGTGGACGTGCCCTATGGCGAGATCGTGGCATCGGTGTCCTCGGCGTCGGCCGGGCCGGGGACGCGCGCCAACATCGACGAGTTCACCAAGACCACCAGCGCCGGGGTGCAGAACATCGGCGGCGCCAGGCGGGGCAAGGCGATCATCATCCTCAATCCGGCCGATCCGCCGATGATCATGCGCGACACCATCTTCTGCGCCATTCCCGAGGACGCCGACCGTGACGCGATCGCGCAGTCGATCCGCGACGTGGTGGCCGAGGTGCAGACCTACGTGCCGGGCTACCGGCTGCTCAACGAGCCGCAGTTCGACGACCCGTCGATGAACTCCGGCGGGCAGGCGGTGGTGACGACGTTCATCGAGGTGGAGGGCGCGGGTGACTACCTGCCGCCCTACGCCGGGAACCTCGACATCATGACCGCCGCGGCCACCAAGGTCGGCGAGGAGATCGCCAGAGAAAAACTTGGAGCAAGCCTTTCTGCAGGATCTGGAGCCCAGGCATGAGTACCGACGAGATCTATTTCGACCCGATGTGGGACATCCGGATGACGGACACCTCTCTGCGGGACGGCAGCCACCACAAGCGCCACCAGTTCACAACCGACGAGGTCGGTGCGATCGTCGCCGCCCTGGACGCGGCAGGCGTTCCTGTCATCGAGGTCACCCACGGCGACGGGCTCGGTGGGTCGAGCTTCAATTACGGGTTCTCCAAGACCCCGGAGCAGCAGCTGATCAAGCTGGCTGCCGAGACGGCGAAGAACTCGAAGATCGCCTTCCTGATGCTGCCCGGGGTGGGCACCAAGGAGGACATCAAGGAGGCGCAGAACAACGGCGGTTCGATCTGCCGCATCGCCACCCACTGCACCGAGGCCGACGTCTCGATCCAGCACTTCGGGCTGGCCCGTGAACTCGGTCTGGAGACGGTCGGGTTCCTGATGATGAGCCACACGATCCCACCGGAGAAGCTGGCCGCCCAGGCCCGCATCATGGCCGACGCGGGATGTCAGTGCGTCTACGTGGTCGACTCCGCGGGCGCGCTGGTGCTCGAGGGTGTGCGTGACCGGGTGGCCGCGCTGGTCGCCGAACTCGGTGACGACGCCCAGGTCGGTTTTCACGGTCACGAGAACCTCGGGCTCGGGGTGGCCAACTCGATCGAGGCGGTGCGGGCGGGAGCCAAGCAGATCGACGGGTCGTGCCGCCGGTTCGGCGCCGGTGCGGGCAATGCTCCGGTCGAGGCACTGATCGGGGTGTTCGACAAGATCGGCGTGAAGACCGGGATCGACTTCTTCGACATCGCCGACGCGGCCGAGGAGGTCGTCGCACCGGCGATGCCCGCCGAATGCCTGTTGGACCGCAACGCGTTGATCATGGGCTACTCGGGCGTCTACTCCAGTTTCCTCAAGCACGCCATCCGCCAGTCCGAGCGCTACGGGGTGCCCGCGCACAAGTTGCTGCACCGCGCGGGCCAGCGCAAGCTGATCGGCGGCCAGGAAGACCAGCTCATCGATATCGCGCTGGAGATCAAGCGTGAGCAGGACGCCGCCGCCGGGGTGAGCTGAGCAACGTCTCGATTGTGACATCACAGCCTGTCCCGTTCTGACGCGCAGTCGTTTGCGGGTATGGTGTGCATCGCTGTCGCACCTGCGATGGTTGCCGTGAGCACACCCGGCTTACCGCGACATCGGAGACGCCCTGAACGATCGATCTATGGTGACTGGAACGCTCCAGATGCCGGAGCCCGTCGGCGGTCCGGTCAGCGATGTGTTCCTCGCACCCCGTGCCCGCGGCTGGATCCACGTCGTCGCCGCATTCCTCGCCGTGCTCGGCGGCGCGGCGCTGATCGGGGTCGCGTGGACCGGTGACCGGCCGACAGCGGCCGGCTGGGCCGCCCTGGTGTACGTCGCCGCGATCATCACGATGTTCAGCGTCAGTGCGGTGTACCACCGGATGCGGTGGACCTCGCCGGTCACCCAGAAGTGGATGATGCGCGTCGACCATTCGGTGATCTTCGTGTTCATCGCAGGCACCTACACACCGCTCGCACTGCTGGCCATGCCGCCGTCGGTCGGGGCCGAGGTGCTGGTGGTCGTGTGGACCGGCGCCGCGGCCGGCGTGCTGTTCAAGATGGCCTGGCCGTCCGGCCCCCGGTGGATCGGCGTCAGCCTGTATCTGGCCTTCGGCTGGGCGGCGATCTGGTTCGCCGAGACGCTGCTGCTCGGTGCCGGCCTGACGGTCGTCGCACTCTTGATCGCCGGCGCGGTGCTCTACAACATCGGCGCCGTCTGCTACGGCATGCGCTGGCCGAATCCGTGGCCGACCACGTTCGGGCACCACGAGGTGTTCCACGCGTTCACCGCGGTCGCGGCGCTCTGCCACTTCGCCGCCATCTGGCTCGTGATCGCCTAGCTGCCCGTCGGGCTGTCACCGGGGCCAGGCACGATTGCGGCATGGCGACGCGGACCGAGGCCCAGGCCCTTCTCGAGCAGCTGGCAGGACCGCACGCCACCCTGCGCGACGACCAGTGGACGGCCATCGAGGCCCTCGTCGTGCACCGGCGCCAAGCGCTGGTGGTGCAGCGCACCGGGTGGGGCAAGTCGGCGGTGTACTTCATCGCCGCGAAGCTGCTGCGCGCCGCCGGGCACGGTCCCACCGTCATCGTGTCGCCGCTGCTGGCGCTGATGCGCAACCAGGTGGCCGCCGCCGAGCGGGCCGGGGTGCGTGCCGCGACGATCAACTCGAGCAATGTCACCGACTGGGACGAGATCCACGCCCGGGTGGGGGCCGGTGACCTCGATGTCCTGCTGGTCAGTCCGGAGCGGCTGAACAACCCCGACTTCCGTGACCGGGTGCTGCCCGCGCTGGCCCGCGACGCGGGCCTGGTCGTGGTGGACGAAGCGCACTGCGTGTCCGACTGGGGCCACGACTTCCGGCCCGACTACCGCCGGATCCGCACCCTCATCGCCGACCTCGGCGCCGACATCCCGGTGCTCGCCACCACCGCGACGGCCAACGACCGGGTGGTCGACGACGTCGCGAGCCAGCTGGGCGTGGGCGGCCGCGACACGGTGGTGCTGCGCGGCGGACTGGACCGGGAGTCGCTGCGGCTGTCGGTGGTGAACGCGGGCAACCCGGCCCAGCGGGCCGCCTGGATCGCCGCGCACCTCGGGTCGCTGCCCGGCTCGGGGATCGTCTACACCCTGACTGTCGCGCAGGCGCACGACGTGGCGGCGTTGCTGCGGGAGAACGGCCACCCGGTCGCCGCGTACACCGGCGCCACCGAGGCCGCCGAGCGCGAGCAGCTCGAGGCGGACCTGCTCGCCAACGAGGTCAAGGCGCTGATCGCGACGTCCGCACTGGGCATGGGTTTCGACAAGCCGGATCTGGGGTTCGTCGTGCACCTCGGCGCGCCGTCGTCACCGATCGCCTACTACCAGCAGGTCGGCCGCGCCGGCAGGTCGACGGCGCAGGCAGAGGTGATCCTGCTGCCCGGCCGGGAGGACCAGGACGTGTGGCGCTACTTCGCATCGGTGGCGTTCCCGTCGGAGGCGATGGTGCGCGACGTGCTGCGGGCGCTCGAGCCCGACCGCCCGCAGTCGACTCCTGCGCTCGAACCGCTCGTCGACCTGAACCGCGCGCGGCTGGAGATGGTGCTCAAGGTGCTCGACGTCGACGGGGCGGTCCGGCGGGTCAAGGGCGGCTGGGTGGGCACCGGTGAGCCGTGGACCTACGACGAGGAGCGCTACCGCAACCTCGACGCCGCGCGCCGGCGTGAGCAACAGGCGATGCTCGAGTACCAGTCGACCGACGAGTGCCGGATGACGTTCCTGCGCCGTCAGCTCGACGATCCGGAGCTGACCGACGGCGAGCGCTGCGGCCGGTGTGACAACTGCGCGGGCAGTCACTACGGCGCCGACGTCGACGACGCGACCGCACAGGCCACCCGGCAACGGCTGCTGCGGCCGGGCGTGGAGATCACCCCGCGCAAGCAGTGGCCGTCCGGGCTGGCGAAGCTCGGCGTGCCGCTGTCCGGCCGCATCGGCGACGGGCCGGAGCCGGGCCGGGTGATCGGCCGGCTCACCGATCTCGGCTGGGGCGCCCGGCTGCGCGCGGTGCTCGACGCGCCGGACGAGGAGGTGAGCGACGACGTCGTGCGTGCCGCGGTCGACGTGCTGGCCGCGTGGGAGTGGCAGACACGCCCCGTCGCCGTCCTGGCGATGGACTCGGTGGCGCGGCCGCGGCTGATCGTGTCGCTGGCCGGCAGGCTCGCCGAGCTGGGCCGTCTCGAGAACCTGGGCACCTTGCGGTACCGGCCCGACCGTCGCCCGGTGAGCGCCGCGAACTCCGCGTATCGCGTTGCCGCGCTGAACGATTCGTGGGAGACGCCGGACCTGTCGACGGTTGGCGGGCCGGTGCTGCTGGTCGATGACCTCACCGACACGGGCTGGACGCTGACGATGGCCGCCCGGGTGGCGCGGGACGGGGGAGCGCCCGCCGTGCTGCCGTTCGCGATGGCCGCGGTCAGCTGACCGCTGGCCAGGAAGGCTTCTCGCCGCCCAGCTGAACGGTCAGTGCGTCGGCGGACGACATCAGCCGGCGCGCCCGCCGGACGATCTCGGCGGCGCTCAGCGACCGGCCGACGTGCAGGGAGACGACCATGGCCTGGCGCTGATGGTGGTCGTACACGGGGGCGGAGATGACGCTGACGTCGTGGCGCTGCCGCCCGTCGCCGGCGGACTCGCTCCGCAGGTACACCCGCTCGCCGATGTCGGACACCATCTCGCCGAGCAGCGCGCGCAACTCGTGGGGCAGTGTGCTCGGGATGCCCGCGGTCAGTGCGTAGAGCCGCTGCCCGGCTGCGGTCTGCCGCTCCACCAGGTAGCCGTCGGCCCGGCACTCGGCGATCACCCGCTGCAGCCGGTCGTCGTCCGTGCGGAGCGGCACCGTCGGCTCCTTGGCCAGCCAGGTCCGCACGGCGTCGTCGTCCCAGAGCACGAACATCAACCCGACGGGCGGCGCGAACGGATAGCTCTGGCCCACGTGCACCGGGGCGCTCGCCTCCGGTGGCGACACCAGGTCCAGCACGGTGATGCGGTCCTCGACCACCGCCGACAGCGCGGCCGTCGCCGAGTAGGCCGCCGAGAGCCGGCGCAGCTCGGCGCGCGCGGCGGGGTTGACCCGGAGCGACTCCTGGGCGGTGTGCCCGAGCGCGATCAGCGCGGGGCCCAGCCGGTAGGTCTTGTCCTGCGCGTCGCGCACCAGGTATCCCGCCGCGGTCAGGGTGGTGACGATGCCCAGGCACGTGGGCTTGCTCAGCTGCAGGCGCCGCGCCAGGTCGGACAGCCCGAACCGGCCCTGGGGGTGGCCGGCGAGGTAGTCCAGCACGGCCACCACGCGTTCGGTGGGCGGTGATGTGCGAGCCGTCGACATGTCAGAAATGTACCTTGTCGTTCCAAATATGAACCACAGATCGACCGACGCCCATTGACTAGCATTAGAACGCGTTCTAGTTTCAAGGCGTGTACTCCGCACCCTTCGCCGAGGCGATCGCCGAGGCCGAGCGCCTCGTCACCGAAGCGCCGTTCATCGAATCCGAAGCCGATCTGCTCGAGGGTCTGCAGTATCTCGCCGGCGGCATCGCCGCCTGCACGCACCTCGCCTTCGACTACGACCGCGACCACCCGTTCCTGCAGTCGGGGACCGGCCCGTTCACGAAGATGGGCCTGGACAACCCGGACACGCTGTACTTCGGCACCCGGGTGCACCCGGGTCACGAGTACGTCGTCACCGGCAAGCGCGGCACCACCACCGATCTGAGCTTCCAGATGCTCGGGGGCGACTACACCGACGACAACGTGCCGGCCAGCCAGGCCGCTTTCGACGACCGCGAACTCGACATCGCCTCCGACGGCACCTTCGAATGGCGGGTCACACCGAACAGCCCGTCGCAGTTGCTGATCCGTGAGGTCTACAACGACTGGTCGGCCGAGCGCGGCTACGTCAACGTCGCCCGCACCGACACCGCGGGCACCGCGCCTGCGCCGCTGACGAAGGAACTCATCGAGAAGCGCTACGCCGTTGCGGGCAAGCAACTGGTCCAGCGGGTCAAGACGTGGCTGCAGTTCCCGCAGTGGTTCTACGACAACCTGCCGGTCAACACGATGGTCGCGCCACGGCTGACGCCCGGTGGGCTGGCCACGCAGTACTCGTCGGTGGGTCGCTTCGACCTCGCGCCGGACCAGGCGATGGTCATCACCCTGCCGGTGTCCGACGCCCCGTACCTGGGCTTCCAGCTGGGCAGCCTGTGGTACATCTCGCTGGACTACATCAACCACCAGACGTCGCTGAACGGCACTCAGGCGCAGGCGGACCCGGACGGCAAGATCCGCATCGTCGTCGCCGACGCCAACCCCGGCGTGACGAACTGGTGCGAAACCCTCGGTCACCGCAAGGGCTATCTCCAGTTCCGGTGGCAGCGCCTCTCGCGTGAGCTGACGGAGGCCGACGGGCCGTCGGTGGAGATCGTCGACGTCGACAAGGTCGCCTCCGCACTGCCGTTCCACGAGACGAACAAGATCTCCGAGGACGACTGGCGCGAACGCATCGCGCTGCGGCAGCGGCAGATCCAGAACAGAATGGTGGGATGACCCGATGACCGGACTGCTCGACGGCAAGGTGGTCGTGATCAGCGGTGTGGGACCGGCGCTGGGGACGACGCTGGCCCGCCGCTGCGCCGAGAACGGCGCCGATCTGGTGCTGGCGGCACGCACCGTGGAACGGCTGGACGACGTCGCCAAGCAGATCACCGACCTGGGGCGGCGCGCGGTATCGGTCGGCACCGACATCACCGACGACGCCCAGGTGGCCAACCTGGTAGAGAAGACGCTCGAGGCCTACGGCAGGGTCGACGTCCTCATCAACAACGCGTTCCGCGTTCCATCGATGAAGCCGTTGGCCAACACCACCTTCGAGCACATGCGCGATGCGATCGAGCTCACGGTGTTCGGTGCGCTGCGGCTGATCCAGGGCTTCACGCCGGCGCTGGCCGAGGCGAACGGGTCCGTGGTCAACGTGAACTCGATGGTGGTACGGCACTCCCAGGCCAAGTACGGCGCCTACAAGATGGCCAAGTCCGCGCTGCTGGCGATGTCCCAGTCGCTGTCCACCGAACTGGGCGAGCAGGGCATCCGGGTGAATTCGGTGCTGCCCGGATACATCTGGGGCGGCACGCTGGAGAGTTACTTCACCCACCAGGCCGGCAAGTACGGCACCACCGTCGACGAGATCTACAGAGCCACCGCAGCCGCCTCCGACTTGAAGCGGCTGCCCACGGAGAACGAGGTGGCCTCGGCGATCCTGTTCATGGCCAGCGATCTGTCGAGCGGGATCACCGGACAGGCGCTGGACGTCAACTGCGGAGAGTACAAAGCGTGAGCACCGCGCGAGGACGAACGCGAGTGAGGATCGCAGCGAGGTACGAGCGAGGACCGGAGCGAGTGAGAGTCGAGCCATGAGCGCACGTACCAACGTCGGCACCGTCGAGGATCTGCACGCGTCGGCCACCAAGGCCTGCGGCCTCGACGATTTCGGCTCCGACGACGACAACTACCGCGAGGCGCTCGGCGTGCTGCTCGAGTCCTTCCAGCGCGATGCCGACCTGACCGAGTTCGGCAGCAAGATGCAACGCTTCTTCGTCCGCAACGCACTTGTGGCGCGGCTGGTCTCGGAGGCGGCGTGGAAGCAGTACCCCGAACACGCCGACGTCGCGATCGAACGGCCGATCTTCGTCACCGGGCTGCCCCGGACCGGTACCACCGCCCTGCACCGGCTGCTCTCCGCCGACCCGGGCCACCAGGGTCTCGAGCTGTGGCTGGCCGAGTTCCCGCAGCCGCGGCCGCCGCGCGAGACGTGGGCGGACAACCCCGTCTTCCAGCAACTCGACGCCCAGTTCACCAAGGCGCACGAGGAGAACCCGGACTACACCGGGCTGCACTACATGACCGCCGACGAGGTGGAGGAGTGCTGGCAGCTGCTGCGCCAGTCGCTGCACTCGGTGTCCTACGAGACCCTGGCGCACGTCCCGACGTACTCGCAGTGGCTGGCCCGCCAGGACTGGACGAAGCCGTATCAACGGCACCGGCGCAATCTGCAGCTGATCGGGCTCAACGACGCCGAGAAGCGCTGGGTGCTCAAGAATCCGAGCCACCTGTTCGCGCTCGACGCGCTGTTCGCCACCTATCCCGATGCGCTCGTCATCCAGTGCCACCGGCCGCCGGAGACGCTGATGGCGTCGATGTGCTCGCTGGCCCAGCACACCACCGAGGGCTGGTCGCACCGGTTCGTCGGCCAGCAGATCGGCGCCGATTCGCTCGAGACCTGGTCGCGCGGGCTCGAGAGGTTCAACACCGTTCGGGCGCAACACGACTCGGCGCAGTTCTACGACATGGACTACTTCGACTTCATCGCCGAACCGGTCGCCGAGGTGGAGCGCATCTACCGGCACTTCGGCCTGCCGTACACCGACGCCGCGCGCGGCGCGATGGAGCGGAGCCACGCCGAGAGCAAGAAGGGGCCCCGAGCGCCGAAGCACACGTACTCGCTGGCCGATTACGGCCTGACCGACGACATCGTCAAGGAGCGCTTCGCCGGGCTCTAGACGGTCATACCGTCATGTCGGCCAGGGTGTTGATGCGCTGCAGCGCGTCCCGCGCGACGGACAGCACGTCAAAGCCGCTCTTCTGCGCGCACGCGGTGAGTTCGACGGCCGCATTGTGCGCGGCGACGAAGGCGTTGTCGCACGACCACCCGCCGGTGATGGACCACAGCACGATCTGGGCCGAGCCCGACTCGCGCGCAGGCAGCAGGCGGAACTGAATCGTCTTGCCCTCCATGGTGATCACCGCCAGGTCGTCCTCCCGGCAGGCGTCGATGGTGCGTCTCACCTCGTCGACGGCGGCGGCGGTGTCGAAGTCGGCGCGGTACACCGCGGCCATCTGCTGCACCGAGACGGTACGGGCGGGGTCGCCGTAGAACTGACCGCCGTCGTGCGCGGCGGGCGTCCTACTGAAGATGAACGGCGGATCGACCTCCTGCGCCAGGCCGGCGCACCTCTCGGGTTCGACGGTCACGAACAGGTTCGACTCGTGCTCGGGTGCGGTCCTGTCGCTCAGCAGCCCGCCGACCTGTCCAGCGGTGATGGGAGCGACGGGCACCACGGCGCGGGGACGGGCGTCGTCCACCACCTGGGTGCAGCCGCCAAGCGCGACACACAGCAGACCTGCCGCCGCGGTCCTGAACATGGGATCAGTGTCGCAGCTCAGCCGTCGCCGGGCGACGGGGCGGACGACACCTCCTCGAGGCAACCCTCGGCGACGGCGTGTTTGATGCTGTCGGCCAACCTCGGACAACTGCGTGAGCGGGCCGAGTGGCCGCCGGACTCCCGGATCTCGGTGAAGTAGGCGCACCGCTGCGAAGCCGCGGAGTTCCACTGCACGGCGGTGTGTTCCGGGCCGAGCTTCTTCACGTCGACCGCCACGTGGCAGAACCGGCAGTCGATGGACACCAGACCCGAGGTCAGGTAGCGCTCACGGTCGCGACGGCTGGCCTCGCGCACCGCCTCGGCCCGTCGCGGGTCCGCGGCGAAATCCGGTGCCTTGGACCAGGATCCGCGACTGGGCGCGGCCGGCACGTCGTCCTCGTCATCATGGGCGCCGTGCAGGAGGAGCATCGACCGGGCCAACCGGTCGACGTCCGGTGCCTCCTGGCGCTCGCCCGTCATGACGTGGCCTGTTCGGCCTTTGCGTCGTCGGGTTCCTTCTCGGCTTCCTGACGCTTGAGGTTCTCCTCCACCTCGACCTGCCACTTCTCGTTGGCGGCCGTGGTGTCGACCTCGATCTCGAAGCGGTCGGTCATGTCCGGGGTGACGTCGGCGACGTCGACGTAGAACTGCTGGTACCAACGGCGCATCTGGTAGACGGCGCCGTCCTCCTCGACCAGCAGCGGATTGTCGATGCGGGTCTTGTGCTTCCAGATCTCGACGTCCTGCAGGAAGCCCTTGCTGACGCCCTCGGTGAACACCCGCGCCAGCTTGTCGGTGGTCTTGTCGTCCAGGCCCTTGGGCTTCTCGACGATGACACCCCACTGCAGCACGAAGGAGTCCTGCGAGACCGGGTAGTGGCAGTTGATCAGGATCGACTCGGCCTTGAAGCCGCCGTAGTTGTTGTGCAGCCAGTTGATCATGAACGACGGGCCGAAGTACGACGCCTCGCTGTCCAGGTGCGCCTCGCCATAGGTGGTGCCCATGTCGTTGATGTCCGCACGGCCCACGTTGTGCAGGTACTGCGACGCGATGTGGCCCTCGAAGACGTTCTTGAAGTAGGTCGGCAACCCGTAGTGGATGTAGAAGAAGTGCGCCATGTCGGTGACGTTGTCGATGATCTCGCGGCAGTTGGAGCGCTCGATGAGCATCGAGTTCCACCGCCATTCGGTCCACTCGTCGCTGGCGAACTCCGGGATCTCGGGGATCTGCACTTCGGGCTGCGGTGGGTTCCCCTCGTGGTCGTGCCACACGAAGAGCAGCCCGCCGCGGACGTCGGTGTGCCAGGCCCGGGTGCGGGCCAGCCGCGGGGTGCGCTTGGCGTACGGGACGAGCTTGCACTTGCCGTCACCGCCCCAGCGCCAGTCGTGGAACGGGCAGGCGACCTCGTCGCCCTTGATGGTGCCCTGGGACAGGTTGCCGCCCATGTGCCTGCAGTACCCGTCGAGGATCTTCAGTTCGCCCTTGGAGTCGGCGAACACCACGAGCATGGTGCCGAAGATCTCGACACCGTGCGGTTCCCCGTCCAGGAAGTCCTTGACGGGTCCCAGGCAGTGCCAGCCCCGGGCGTACCGGTCGGGCAGCGCTCCGGTGTCGATCTCGCGGACGCCTGCGCCGGCGGTATCAGTAGCCACGTCGCACCTCCAGATCTGGGCTTCTAACTAGAACACGTTACAGTTTTATCCCGCGTTCGCACAATGATTGGCCCGTGACCTGCGGCATACCCATGTCCGCGGCCTTCTGAACTGCTCACTCGCCGTCCAGGGCGGCCAATACCGCGTGCGCGGCTGTGACCCGGGCGGCGATCGGGAAGTTCTTGTTGGCCAGCATGACGACGCCGATGCGGCGCTGCGGCACGAAGGCGGCGTAGGCGCCGAAGCCGTCGGTGGACCCCGTCTTGTTGAACAGGGTGGGCGCGCCGGGCTGCTCCGGGGGCAGGGCCGCCACCGGCTGGGGCTCCATCGCCATCGATGTGGAGTTGCCCGCGAGCAGCTGGTCGAGGGCGACGGGGTAGGGGTACTGCTCCCAGCCCAGGCCCTGCACCATCGGGCCGACACGGTAACGGCCGACGTGCGTCGTCTCGACGGCCCGGCGCAACCGGGGCTCCAGGCCGTCGGGGGAGATGTTGCGCTCGACGAACCGGATCATGTCCGTCGCGGTGGACTTCACGCCGTATGCCTCGGCGTCGAAGACGCCGGGATTGACCCGCACCGGTCGGTCGGACTTGTCATACCCCCAGGCGTAGGCGTTCTGCGCCTGCGGCGGCACACGCACGAAGCTCTGCGGCAACCCGAGTCCGGGCATGACGTCGGCCTGCATCACGTCGGTGAAGTCGCGGCCCATCGCCCTCGCGCTGAGGTGTCCGAGCAGCCCGATGCTGGCGTTCGAGTACTGCCTGATCCGGCCCGGCGGGGCGGCCGGGCGCCACTGCCGGAAGTACTCCGTCATCGTGGCGGCGTCGGTGACGGTTTCGGGGAACTGCAGCGGGAGCCCGCCCGCGGTGTAGGTGCCGAGATTCGTCAGCGTGGCGCCGTCGACGGGGGCGCCGGTGAGCGCGGGCAGGTAGCGGCCCGGGTGGTCGTCGAGCGACAGGGCGCCCGTCTCGGCGGCGTACCCGGCCAGGGTGGCGGTGAGGGTCTTGCTCACCGACCCGATCTCGAACAGCGTGCCGGGCGTGACGGGCGCCCCGGTGTCCCGTGCCGCCACGCCGTAGCTGAAGAACTGGCTGCGGCCGTCGACGGTGACGGCGACGGCCATGCCGGGGATCCCGTGTTCGGCCATCAGCGGGGCGAACGCGCGGTCCACCGCGGCGGCGACGGTCCCCGGTTCGGCGCCCGCCGGCGCGGCCGGTGCCACAGCGGCAAGCATCGCCGCGGCAAGCAGGATTCTGAGCACTCGCACGGAGCTTCTCCTCGGGGTCGGGTCCGTCGTCCGCCCCAAGGTAGCCGCTACCGGCCGCGCCCCTGCCCCGCGTGCGTCAGGCGGGCTTGTCGGCGGCGACGACCCACATCGAGTAGTACTGCGAACCGCCGCCGTAGGCATGGCCCAGCGCCTTGCGGGCGCCCTGCACCTGGTGCTCGCCCGCCTTACCCATCACCTGGATCGCGGCCTCGGCGAAGCGGATCATGCCCGAGGCGCCGATCGGGTTGGACGACAGCACACCGCCCGACGGGTTGAGCGGGATCCGTCCGCCGATCGCGGTCTCGCCGGCCTCGGTGAGCTTCCAGCCCTCACCCTCGGGGGCGAAGCCGAGGTTCTCCAGCCACATCGGCTCGAACCACGAGAACGGCACGTACACCTCGGCGACGTCGATCTCGTCGATCGGGCTGGTGATGCCCGCGGCCTTCCACAGCGCCTTGGCGGCGTCCCGGCCGGCCTGCGGGTTGACCTGGTCGCGGCCCGAGTAGGCGAGTGGTTCGGTGCGCAGCGCGGTCGCGTGGATCCACGCCACCGGATTCCCCTCGGCGACGCGGGCGTCGGCGATCTCTTCGTTGCCGATCACCATCGCGCAGGCGCCGTCGGAGGACGGGCACGTCTCGTCGAACCGGATCGGGTCCCACAGCATCTGCGAGGCCATCACCTTCTCGAGCGTGATGTCGGGCTGGTGCAGGTGCGCCAGCGGATTCTTGGCGCCGTTGAGGCGGTCCTTCACCGCGACCATCGCACCGATGTGCGTCGGCGCACCCGACCGGCGGATGTAGGAACGCACGTGCGGTGCGAAGTAGCCGCCGGCACCGGCGCCGACGGGCTTGGTGAACGGCACCGGAATGCTCAACGCCCACATGGCGTTCGACTCCGACTGCTTCTCCCAGGCCATCGTCAGCACGCGCTGGTACTTGCCGGACTGCACCAGTGACGCGGCGACCACACCGGTGGACCCGCCCACCGAACCGGCGGTGTGCACCCGGATCAGTGGCTTGCCCGTTGCGCCCACGGCGTCGGCCATGAACAGCTCGGGCATCATCACGCCCTCGAAGAAGTCCGGCGCCTTGCCGACCACCACGGCGTCGATGTCGTCGAACGTCGATCCCGAGTCGGCGAGCGCCCTGTCGATCGCTTCACGGACGAGGCCGTTCATCGACACGTCCTGGCGCTTGGCGACGTACTTCGTCTGGCCGGTGCCCAGCACCGCAGCGAGTTGCTTACCCATCGTGTTACCGGCCTTCCAGGACTGCGACCAGATTCTGTTGCAATGCAGGGCCACTCGTCGCGTGGGCGAGTACCCGTCGCGCGGACCCGTCGAAGATGTGCCGCGCCGCGAAGCCGATGCGCTCGAGGCCCGCCGAGAACATCGGATTGGCGGCCAGCGCGCCGCCGGACGGGTTGATCTTCGTCGAGCCGTTCAGCCCGATCGCCTCTTTGAGGATCAGGTGCTGGTGGGTGAACGGCGCGTAGAGCTCGGCGACGTCGATCGATCCGGCGTCGCCACCCGTGGCGGCCTTCGCCGACGCCGCGGTCGACGGGGACGTCGTGAGGTCGCGGGCGCCCAGGATCGGCGTCTCGATGCGGTGCTCGAATCCGGTGATCCACGCCGGGTTCTCGCGCAGCTCACGGGCGCGGTCGCCGGCGGCCAGGACGATCGCGGCGGCGCCGTCGGAGATCGGCGCGATGTCGTGGCGGCGCAACGGATCGGCGAAGTACGGCCGCGCGAGCAGTTCGTCGACGCTCTCGGCGGGCTGCTCGCGATCGGTGCGCTCGGCGACGGCGAACGAGTCGAGTGCCACCTGGGCCATCTGTTCGGCGGTCCATTTGCCGGCGTCGAGGCCGAGGCGGGCCTGCAGGCCGGCCATCGACACCGAGTCGGGCCACAGCGGCGCGACGGTGTACGGGTCGGTCTGCAGCGCCAGCACGCGGCGCAGGACGCCGGCGCTGGACTTGCCGAAGCCGTACACCAGCGCGGTGTCGACCTCGCCGGTGAGGATCTTGATGTAGGCCTCGTAGAGCGCCCATGCGGCGTCCATCTCGACGTGGGACTCGTTGATCGGCGGCACGGCGCCGATCGAGTCGATCGCGGAGATGAACGAGAACGCGCGGCCGGCAAGGTAATCCGACGACCCCGAACACCAGAATCCGATGTCGGTCTGCTTGAGGCCGAGGTCTTCGTAGAGCTCGGCGAAACACGGCATCAGCATCTCGACGCCGTTGGTGGTGCCGTCGGTGCGGCGCACGTGCGGGGCGTGCGCGAAGCCCACCACTGCAACATCATTCGAGCCAGTCATTGTGTGCGCCCCTCAGAGGTGGTGCTTGTAGGTGTCGTACTCGGCGTCGGGCTCACCCGTCGGCCGGAAGTGCGAGATGTTGTCGATGCCAAGGCCCCACTCCTCGCGGGGCTTCCACACCGCCTGCACCCGCATCCCCATCCGCACATCGGCGGCCTCGATCTCGGTGACCAGGTGGAGGAACGGGATGTCCGCGCCGTCGAGCAGCACGTAGGCCGCCACGTACGGCGGCTTGATGCGCTGACCCGCGAACGGGATGTTGATGATCGCGAACGTCGTCACGGTGCCCTTGTCCGGCAGCTCGACGAACTCGGTGGTGGGCCGGCCGGTGCCCGGATCCGCTTCGCGCGGCGGGAAATACAGCTTGCCCTCCTTGCCGGTGCGCGCACCGAGCAGCTTGCCCTCCTCCAGCGCCCGCAGGAACGTGCTCTCCGGCAGCGACGCGGTGTGCTGGATCTCGATGCTGCTGTGGGACACCTGCACCGTCACCGGTTCGCGGTCGTCGGTGACGTCGGGGTGCTGTTCGGCCTCGTCGCCGAGCTCGAAGTAGGCGATGTCGGTGATCGCGCCCACCGGCTCGTCGGCCCAGTGCACGCGCACCCGGGTGCCGGCGCTGATTGCGTCGGACGACCCGGCGTCGACGGCGTGCAGCATCGGGGTGTCGGCGCCGTCCAGCGTGATGAGCGCCCACGCGAACGGACGGTCCAGCGGTTGGCCCTCCAGCGGCTGTGGCTGCCACGTCCACGACACCACCGTGCCGACCTCGCCCACCGGTACGATCTCCGTCAGCTGTTCGTAGCTGACCGGGTCGTATTCGGCGGGTGGCACGAGCACGCGCCCGTCGGTGCCGCGCACGCCGAGGATGCGCCGCGAGCGCAGCGCCGTGAAGAACTGACCGAGGAGTGGTCCGACTGAACGGGTGTAGTCGAAAGACAGTCTCAGCGGCGCGGAGAGCGGCTTCTCATGCTGGTCGATCAGGGCCGGGCTGCTTTGGCTGGCGGTCACGGCATCGAGTAGAACAGGTTCTAACTATGGTTTCAAGAACAGGGTGGCACTGATGAAACTGGGACTGCAGCTCGGCTACTGGGGCGCACAGCCGCCGGAGAACGCCGCGGAACTCGTCGCAGCGGCCGAGGACGCCGGTTTCGACACCGTGTTCACGGCAGAGGCGTGGGGCTCGGACGCCTACACCCCCCTGGCGTGGTGGGGTCGCGAGACCACCCGCATGCGGCTGGGCACGTCGGTCATCCAGCTGTCGGCGCGCACGCCCACCGCCTGTGCGATGGCCGCGCTGACGCTCGACCACCTGTCCGGCGGTCGGCACATCCTCGGCCTCGGCGTCTCGGGGCCGCAGGTCGTGGAGGGCTGGTACGGCCAGCGGTTCCCGAAGCCGCTGGCGCGCACGCGGGAGTACATCGACATCCTGCGCCAGGTGTGGGCGCGCGAGGCGCCGGTGCACAGCGACGGCCCGCACTACCCGCTGCCGCTGACCGGCGAGGGCACCACCGGACTGGGCAAGAACCTCAAGCCGATCACCCACCCGCTGCGTGCCGACATCCCGGTGATGCTCGGCGCCGAGGGGCCGAAGAACGTGGCGCTGGCCGCCGAGATCTGCGACGGCTGGCTGCCGATCTTCTACTCGCCGCGCATCGCGGGGATGTACAACGAGTGGCTCGACGAGGGCTTCGCCCGGCCGGGCGCGCGCCGCACCCGCGAGGACTTCGAGATCTGCGCGACGGCGCAGGTGGTGGTCACCGACGACCGGCCGGCGGTGATGGAGCTGATGAAGCCGCACCTGGCGCTCTACGTCGGCGGGATGGGCGCCGAGGGCACCAACTTCCACGCCGACGTCTACCGCCGGATGGGCTACTCCGAGGTGGTCGACGACGTGACGCGGCTGTTCCGGTCCGACCGCAAGGACGAGGCCGCCAAGGCGATCCCCGACGAGCTGGTCGACGACTCGGCGATCGTCGGTGACCTGGCGTTCGTCGAGGAGCAGATCAAGGCATGGGAGGCCTCCGGCGTCACGATGATGGTGATCGGCGCGCGGTCGACCGAGCAGATTCGTGATCTCGCCGCCCTGGTCTGAGTAGACACTTCTTGCAAGCTGTCTAGAACACGTTCTAGATTCAACGTGTGACCGACACCACCCCTGTCTCGGGGGAGAGCTCCACATACACCATCCAGGGCACCACGCTGACCATGCCGGTGCGTATCCGCAGGGCCGACACCCACGTCGCGATGTTCTCCGTCGACGCGGCCGCCGCGCAGCGGTTGATCGACTACAGCGGGCTGAAGGTGTTCGAGCTGCGGCCGGGCCGCGCGGTGGTGATGCTGATGCTCGTCCGGTACCACGACGGCGACCTCGGGAAGTACCGCGAGTTCGGCACGGCGGTGATGGTCAGCCCGCCGGGCAAGACCCTGAAGGGGCTGGCGTCGATGCAGTCGGCCGCCGCGTTCATCCATCACCTGCCGGTCAACCAGGGCTTCACCCTCGAAGCGGGACAACGCATCTGGGGCTTCCCGAAGATCATGGCCGACTTCTCCGTCCGGGAGACGGGCGGCTTCGACTTCGACGTCAGCGAGGAGGGGAAGCTCATCGCGGGCATCGAGTTCCGCAGCGGCGTGCCGATCCCCTCGGCGTTGACCGCCAAGCCCCAGGTGCTCACCACCTTCAGCCACCGCGACGGCGTCACCCGCGAGATCCCTTGGGAGATGCGGAACTCCGGGATGCGGGTCCGCCTCGGCGGCGCGCGGTTGCGACTCGGTGACCATCCCTACGCAGACGAGCTGCGGTCGCTCGGTCTGCCGAAACGGGCGTTCGCCAGCCAATCGTCTGGCAACGTCGAGATGACCTTCGGCGACGCCCAGGAGATCCGATGACACAGACGCTCCCGACGACCAAGCCCGACGTCGACCTCGCCGACGGCAACTTCTACGCCGACGGGCCCGCCGCCCGCGAGGCCTACCGGTGGATGCGGGCCAACCAGCCGGTGTTCCGGGATCGCAACGGCCTGGCCGCGGCGACCACGCACGCCGCGGTGCTCGACGCGGAGCGCAACCCCGAGCTGTTCTCGTCGACCGGCGGCATCCGCCCCGACCAGCCGGGCATGCCGTACATGATCGACATGGACGATCCGGCGCACGTGCTGCGGCGCAAGCTGGTGAACTCCGGCTTCACCCGCAAGCGCGTGATGGACAAGGTGCCGTCGATCGAGCGGCTCTGCGACACCCTGATCGACGCGGTCTGCGAGCGCGGCGAGTGCGACTTCGTCCGCGACATCGCCGCGCCGCTGCCGATGGCGGTGATCGGCGACATGCTCGGCGTGCTCCCCGAAGAGCGCGACATGCTGCTGCAGTGGTCCGACGACCTGGTGTGCGGGCTGAGCTCGCACGTCGACGAGCTGACCGTGCAGAAGCTGATGGACACCTTCGCCGCCTACACCGCGTTCACCATGGACGTCATCGCCAAGCGGCGGGCCGAACCCACCGACGACCTGTTCTCGGTGCTGGTGCACGCCGAGGTCGAAGGTTCCATGATGGCCGACGACGAGATCGTCATGGAGACGCTGCTGATCCTGATCGGCGGCGACGAGACCACCCGGCACACGCTGTCGGGCGGCACCGAGCAGCTGCTGCGCCACCGCGACCAGTGGGAGAGCCTGCGCGCCGACGTGGAGAAGCTGCCGGGCGCGATCGAGGAGACCCTGCGCTGGACTTCGCCGGTGAAGAACATGTGCCGCACGCTGACCGCCGACACGGAGTTCCACGGCACCGAGCTCAAGCAGGGCGAGAAGCTGATGCTGATGTTCGAGGCGGCCAACTTCGACGAGGACGTGTTCGGCGATCCCGACAACTTCCGGATCGATCGCAATCCGAACAGTCACCTGGCCTTCGGCTTCGGAACGCACTTCTGCCTCGGCAATCAGCTGGCCCGCCTCGAGCTGCGGTTGATGCTGACCAAGGTGTTGCAGCGGCTGCCCGACCTGCGCCTCGCCGACGGCGCGACGGTGCCCCTGCGGGCGGCCAACTTCGTCAGCGGGCCGGAGGCGATGCCGGTGGTGTTCACGCCGACCGCGCGGGTGCTCTGAGTCGTCTCCGCCGCGTCCGCGCCGAATGTGAAACTGTGGCGGGATTCGGGCCGGATTCCCGCCAACGCTTCACATTCGGCGATCCCAGGCGGCCTGTAACCGACAGATGATGCCCCCTTCGGTGTCCTGGCACGTGACCCGGATGTCGGTCCAGCCGAGTTCGGTGACGGCGTCGTGGCGGTGGATGTCCTTATTGAAGCGGATGGGTCCGCGATGGTGGGCGCCTTCGTAGTCGAGCGCGACCTTGATGTCCTCCCAGCCCATGTCGAGCACGGCCACCAGGACGCCGTACCGGTCGCGAACGGGGATCTGTGTGGTCGGCGGCGGGAAGCCGTTGCGGACGACGAGGAGTCGTAGCCACGTCTCTCGCGGCGACTCGGCGCCCGGGTCCACGAGCGCGAGAGCCCGACGCGCCGCCCGAATGCCGCGGCGGCCTCGGTACCGCCCCGCGAGGAGTTCGACGTCGGCGACTTTGAGGTGAGTGGCATTCGCCAGTGCGTCGATCGCGGCGACAGCCGGGCCCTGCGGATAACGGCATGCCAGGTCGAGCGCCGTGCGGACCGGAGTCGTGACGACCATGCCGTCGATCGTGGTCAGCTCGTCATCCGCGATGGCGTCGGCCCACGTGCTCATGCCTCGGGGCGGGTGTCGATTCCCGTAGAGCAATTCGGCCGGCGCTCGGGGATCCAGCCACTTGGTGCCGTGCATCGCCGCAGCCGATCGGCCGGCGAGAATTCCGCGGCGTCGTGACCACAGCCACGCCGCCTCGGCACGCAGCCGTGCCGAGACCTCCGCATCTGCAGGTACGTAGACGCCGGGATACAGCGCGGTGTGACGACTGCGGAGTTGATGGCGGGTCAGCACACCGCCGGTCAGCGCCTCACCCCCGATGAACGGCGTCTCCATGGCAGAAGTGTGCCGACACCGACCGACACCGTCGCGAATGTGAAACCTGGGCGGAAAAAGTGCCCTGAACCCGCCAAGGATTCACACTCGCGCGCCGGGGCGACCCACGACCGGAAGCCGTGAGAGCCGCCTACTTCATCTGGAAGTTGGGCGCCCGCTTCTCCTTGAACGCCCGCGGGCCTTCCTTCGCGTCGTCGCTGATGAAGACCTCGATGCCGATCTTCGTGTCGATCTTGAACGCGTCGTTCTCGTGCAGGCCTTCGGTCTCGTGGATCGACCGCAGGATGGCCTGCACGGCGAGCGGACCGTTCTTGTTGATCACCTCGGCGATCTCGAGTGCCTTGTCCAGTGCGGTGCCGTCCGGCACGACGTAGCCGATCAGGCCGTACTGCAGGGCCTCGGCGGCGGTGATGTGCCTGCCGGTGAGCAGCAGGTCGCACGCGATGGTGTACGGGATCTGGCGCGGCAGGCGCACGGCCGACCCGCCCATCGGATACAGGCTCCACTTGGCCTCGGAGATGCCGAACTTGGCGCTCTCGCCGGCGATGCGGATGTCGGTGCCCTGCAGGATCTCGGTGCCGCCCGCGATGGCGGGTCCCTCGACGGCAGCGATCAGCGGCTTGGTCAGCCGGCGGCCCTTGAGCAGGCCGTCGATGCGCGACGGGTCGTAGGCGCCGCTCTTGAAGGAATCGCCGGGAGGTGCCTTGGTCGCGGCCTTGAGGTCCATGCCCGCGCAGAAGTAGCCGCCGGCGCCGGTGAGGATGCACGTCCGGATCTCCGGATCGTTGTCGACGCGGTCCCAGGCCTCGACCATTATCGAGAGCATCTCGGTCGAGAGCGCGTTGCGCGCCTCGGGCCGGTTGAGCGTCAGGATCAGAGTGTGTCCGCGCTGCTCAATGAGGGCGTCGGGGCCCTTTTCCGGCTCGCTCACAGGTATCCGCCTTCCCACCGATCAACCACAGACTTGTCACGAAATGTAACACGTTCTAGTTTAGGGATCGTGGCCCTGAACATCGCCGATCTTGCCGAGCACGCCATCGACGCCGTGCCTGACCGTGTCGCCCTGATCAGCGGCGACGAAACGCTGACCTACGGCCAACTCGAGGAGAGGGCCAACCGGCTGGCGCACTACCTGCTCGAGCAGGGGGTGAAGAAGGACGACAAGGTCGGGCTCTACTGCCGCAACCGCATCGAGATCGTGATCGCGATGCTGGGCATCGTCAAGGCCGGCGCCATCCTGGTCAACGTCAACTTCCGCTACGTCGAGGGCGAACTGAAGTACCTGTTCGACAACTCCGACATGGTCGCGCTGGTGCACGAGCGCCGCTACGCCGACCGCGTCGCCAACGTGCTGCCCGAGACGCCCAACGTCAAGACGATCCTCGTCGTCGAGGACGGGTCCGACGACGACTTCCAGCGCTACGGCGGCGTCGAGTTCTACGCCGCCCTCGAACAGGCGTCGCCCGAACGCGACTTCGGCCCGCGCAGCGAGGACGACATCTACCTGCTCTACACCGGGGGCACCACCGGCTTCCCCAAGGGCGTGATGTGGCGCCACGAGGACATCTACCGGGTCCTGTTCGGCGGCACCGACTTCGCGACGGGTGAGCCGATCGCCGGCGAGTACGACCTGGCCAAGCAGGCCGCCGAGAACGCACCGATGATCCGCTACCCGATCCCGCCGATGATCCACGGCGCCACCCAGTCCGCGACGTGGATGGCGCTGTTCTCCGGGCAGACCGTGGTGCTGGTGCCGGAATTCGACGCCGACGAGGTGTGGCGGACCATCGAGAAGCACAAGGTCAACCTGCTCTTCTTCACCGGCGACGCGATGGCGCGCCCGCTTCTGGATGCGCTTCTGGCGCACCAGGACAACGGCAACACCTATGACCTGTCGAGCCTGTTCCTGCTCGCCAGCACCGCGGCGCTGTTCTCCACCAGCATCAAGGAGAAGTTCCTCGAGCTGCTGCCCAACCGCATCATCACCGACTCGATCGGGTCCTCGGAGACCGGCTTCGGCGGCACCAGCGTGGTGGCCAAGGGGGAGTCCCACACCGGCGGCCCGCGCGTGACGATCGACAAGAACACCAAGGTGCTCGACGAGGACGGCAACGAGGTCGAGCCCGGATCGGGCAAGCGCGGCATCATCGCCAAGTGCGGTCACATCCCGGTGGGCTACTTCAAGGACGAAGAGAAAACCCGGCAGACCTTCCGCGTCTACCACGGTGTGCGCTACGCGATCCCGGGTGACTACGCCGAGGTCGAGGCCGACGGCACGGTGACGATGCTCGGCCGCGGATCGGTGTCGATCAACAGCGGCGGCGAGAAGATCTACCCCGAAGAGGTCGAGGCCGCACTCAAGGGACACCCCGACGTGTTCGACGCGCTGGTGGTCGGTGTGCCCGACCCGCGCTTCGGGCAGCACGTGGCCGCCGTCGTGCATCCCCGCAGGGGCAGCCGCCCGGCGCTGGCCGACCTCGACGCGTTCGTCCGCAAGGAGATCGCGGGATACAAGGTGCCGCGCAGCCTCTGGTACGTCGACGAGATCAAGCGGTCACCCGCGGGCAAGCCGGACTACCGGTGGGCCAAGGACCTGACCGAGGAGCGCGCCGCCGACGAGGTGCACGCCAAACACGTGGGAGCGGGAGCATGACAGGGCGAGCGAAGCGACGGGGGAGATGACAGGCGCATGAGAACCGAGCTGTGCGATCGCTTCGGCATCCAGTACCCGATCTTCGTCTTCACGCCGTCGGAGAAGGTGGCGGCGGCGGTAACCCGTGCCGGCGGCCTCGGCGTGCTCGGATGTGTGCGCTTCAACGAGGCCGACGAACTCGAGAACGTCCTTCAGTGGATGGACGAGAACACTCTGGGCTTGCCCTACGGCGTCGACATCGTCATGCCGGCGAAGATCCCCACCGAGGGCACGTCAGTCGACATCAACAAGCTGATCCCGCAGAGCCACCGCGACTTCGTCGACAAGACGCTCGCCGACCTCGGCGTGCCGCCGCTGCCCGAGGACGAGGAGCGCTCCGAAGGCGTGCTCGGATGGCTGCACTCGGTGGCCCGCAGCCACGTCGAGGTGGCACTCAAGCACCCGATCAAGTTGATCGCCAACGCGCTCGGCTCGCCGCCGAAGGACGTCATCGACCAGGCGCACGAGGCCGGAGTCCCGGTGGCCGCACTCGCCGGCTCGGCCAAACACGCACTGCGGCATGCGGAGAACGGTGTCGACATCGTCGTCGCGCAGGGCCACGAGGCCGGCGGTCACACCGGTGAGATCGGCTCGATGGTCCTCTGGCCGGAGGTCGTGGATGGACTGCGCGCGCAAGGCCACCGAAATCCCGTTCTGGCCGCCGGCGGCATCGGCACCGGCCGGCAGGTGGCCGCGGCGCTCGCGCTCGGCGCCCAGGGTGTCTGGATGGGCTCGGCGTTCCTGACGTCCGCTGAGTACGACCTCGGCGTGCGCCGCGAGTCCGGCGTCTCGGTGATCCAGGAGGCGATGCTCACCGCGACGTCGGCCGACACCGTCCGGCGCCGCATCTACACCGGCAAGCCGGCCCGGCTGCTCAAGACGAAGTGGACCGACGCCTGGGACGCGCCCGACGCGCCGGACCCGCTGCCGATGCCGCTGCAGAACATCCTCGTCAGCGAGGCGCATCAGCGGATGAACGAGTCAGACAACCCCGCAACCGTGTCGATGCCGGTGGGCCAGATCGTCGGACGGATGAACGAGATCCGGCCCGTCGCCGACATCATCGCCGAACTGGTGACGGGTTTCGAGGAGGCCAGCAGGCGGCTCGACGGGATCCGCGGGAGCTGACCGGCCTGCTCAGAACGTGATCGTGGTCTTCTCGTCGATGTCCATTGTCGCCGGGGCCAGCACCATGCCCTGATCCTCGAGTGAGTCCGCGTTGAGTTGCAGCACATACACCGCGTCGGGACCGGGGATCACCACGGTCTTCTGGGCGACCAGCTTGGTCACGCCGTCCTGCACCCACGTCCCGCCCAGCTGGAACGCGGGATACTCGCCGAGAGTGCTCGTTTCGCCCTCGTTCATCGCCGACCAGCCGGACAGGTTCTTCAGCTCGCCCGACGCGAGATCGATGATGGCCTGCGGGTCGACATTGCCCTCGAGCCTGGACACCAACGCCACGATCGACGGCTGGTACTGCTCGGATTCCGGTCCGGTGTAGGCGATCGCGCCATAGGCCCACTCGGGCGTCTGATCGCCGGCGGTCACCCATCCCTCGGGGATCGGGAGGTCGATGACGGGCGCGCCGGGGTCGCCCATCTTGACCGGCGTCTCCTTGATGCCGTTCTCGGCGATGTAGCTGGCGATGGTCGGGTTGGCGCCGGCGGCGTCCTCGTCGCGCGGCGCGATGCGCAGCTTGCCGGGCGCGGCCGCTGCCGAAGAGGGTGTGCTGGAGGGGCTCTCACTGCTGGTGGCGCTGCTGGTGCTCGAGGCGGCGGGCTCGGTGTCCGAGCCGCAGCCGGACAGGGCGAGCCCGAGGACGGCGGCCGCGGCCACCGCTCCAGTTATGCCGCTGGTTTTCATCAATCGACCTCCATGGAGTGGAAACGCGGGACACAACGACAACACCGCAAACTTGTCGAGTGCGAGCGAAGCGTAGCTCACCCGGGTTGCCTGGGCTGTCCGATTTGTTCACGACGGTTCGCGCCGGTGTCCCTAACGTGACCGGTATGGATATCGCGCTCACCGGAACCACGATCGAGATCGTCGCGAAGGACCTGCGGCGGACGCTGGAGTTCTACCGCCTGCTGGGATTGGCCGTCCCGGAACCCGAAGGCGCCCCGCACGTCGAGGCCGAACTGCCCGGCGGCAATCTGCTCGCGTTCGACACCGAAGAGACCATCGCCGGGATGCACCCGGGGTGGACCCCGCCGGTCGCGGCGGGCCGGGTGGCGCTGGCATTCCGGGTCGGCTCACCCGACCAGGTCGATGCGCTGTACGAAAGGCTCACCACGGCAGGTCATCCCGGCGCTCTCGAGCCCTTCGACGCGCCGTGGGGGCAGCGCTACGCCACCGTGACGGACCCCGACGGCACATCGGTGGACCTGTTCGCGCCGCTGCCCAGCTGAGCGACCCCGACGCCTGCCAGCGTGCGAACCTCGCGGTGCAGGTGCGGCTGGTCGGCGTAACCGGCGCGCGCGGCGACCTCGGCTGCGGCGAGTCCGTCGCCGAGCAGACGCACCGCACGACGGAACCGCAGCACCCGCCGCAGCGCCGCCGGGCCGTAGCCGTACACCGCCGCGCAGTGCCGCTGCAGGGTTCGTGCGGACCAGCCCACCTCGGCGGCCACCGCCGACACCGCCGCACCGTCGGCCAGGCGTGCGGTGACGTGGAGCAGCACCGGCAGCGACCACGGCGCCGTCTCGGTGCCCGGTTCGCCGGCGGCCAGTGCGTCGGTCGTCACCAGCAGCGGCCGGTCGGCGACGTCGGGTCGCAGGTCGGCCACCGGCACCCGGTGATCGCGGAGCTCGGACGCCGGGACACCCAGCAGCCGGGGCAGCACGCCGGGTCGAAACCGCAGTCCGCGCACCGTCTCCCGGTGCGGGCCGCTGTGGTGTGCGCCTGTGTCGGGTCCGGCGACGACCACGCGGCCGTCCATCAGGATGAGATCCATGCATCCGTCGGGTAGTACCCTGCCCGGCTCGGCGGACCCTTCGCGTGTCCATCCGCACTCGACCAGATCGCGAAGCCGGCGCGGCGGCGGGAATTCGTGGTAGCCCACCCCGTCGACGTTACCGCCGCCGCGCTTCGGCCAACCCACCGCGGGACGGGACCCGAACCCATAACCTGGACACATGTCCAGTGAGGTGTCCGACCACCGCGTGACGTGCCCGCTCTGCGAGGCGATGTGCGGGCTGCGGGTCCTGGTGCGCGACTCCCGGGTGCTGAGCATCCGCGGCAACGGAGACGACGTGTGGTCGCGCGGCCACCTCTGCCCGAAGGGCACCACACTTGGGCAATTGCATGAGGACCCCGACCGGTTGCGGATGCCGATGGTCAAGGGCGGCGACGGTGTGCACCGCACGGTCGGATGGGACGAGGCGTTCGCCGAGGCCGAGCGGCGGCTGCGGCCGGTGCTGGAGGAGGACGGCGCCAAGGCGCTGAGCGTCTACGTCGGAAATCCCGTGGCGCACAACCTCGATCTCGCCTCCTACATCGGCGCGTTGGTCGGCATGGCCGGAGCGGCGGGCATGCCCGCGTACTACTCGCCGGGAACCGTCGACCAGTGGCCGCTCAACGTGGTGGGCACGCTGCTGTTCGGCGGGATGTGGAACGCGCCGATCCCCGACCTCGAGCGCATTGACCACCTCGTCATCCTCGGCGCGAACCCCGCTGCCTCCCAGGGCTCGATGCTGTCCGCGCCCGACGTGATGGGACACCTCGCCGACATCCGTCGCCGCGGCGGCACCGTGGTCGTCGTCGATCCGCGCCGCACCCCCACGGCCGACCGCGCCACCGAGTGGGTGCCCATCCGCCCCGGCACCGACGCGCTGCTGCTGTTCGCCATTCTGCGAATCCTGGCCGCCGACGGCGACATCCGGCGACCCGCGCATCTGGAGGGCAAGGTGGACGGGCTCGACGAGGCGATCGCGCTCGCCGATCCCTTCACCGCGGAGCGGGTCAGCGCGGCCACCGGCATCGAGGCAGCCACCATCCGGCGCATCGCCGCCGGCCTCGCCGCGGCGCAGTCGCCCGTGTTGTACAGCCGGATCGGCACCTGCACACAGGAGTTCGGCACGCTGACCACTTGGCTGGTGTTCGTCGTCAACGTGGCGCTCGGGGCGGTCGACCGGCGGGGCGGGGCGGTGTTCGCCAAACCCGCGGTGTTCTCGCCGATGTTCATGAGGCCGCCCGATCAGACAGGTGAGCGCTGGGAATTCGGCCGCTTCCGCAGCCGGGTCCGCGGCGCTCCGGAAGTCCTCGGGCAGTTCCCGCTCAGTTGCCTCGCCGAGGAGATCGACACCCCGGGGGAGGGCCGCATCCGCGCGCTGATCACGGTGGCGGGCAATCCGGTGATCTCGGCGCCCGGCGCACGCCGGCTCGACATGGCGCTGCCGAAGCTCGACGCGATGATCGCGGTCGACAACTGGCTCAACGAGACCACCCGGCACGCGCACGTCATCCTTCCCGGGCTGTCGCCGCTCGAACGCGCGCACAGCGACGACCTGTACTGGATGTACGCCGTCGCGTCGTGTCTCAAGTGGTCGGAGCCGGTGTTCCCGCCCGACCCGGGCCGCCCGGCGGAATGGGAGATCCTGCTGCGGCTGGGCGCTGCGGCGCTCGGCGTTCCGGTTCCGGAGGTCGACGTGGCGGCGATGGACGACATGTACACCACCGGGCTGCTGTCGGCGATGTGCGACCAGCCGGGAACACCGCTGACGGGACGCGACCCGGGTGAGGCGTTCGCGGCGCTGTCCGGCGTCGGACCGGCGAGGCTCGCGGACCTCGGAATCCGTCTGGGGCCGTGGGGAGATCAGCTGGGCCTGCGGCCCGGCGGACTGACGTTGGACGCGGTGCGCGCCCACCCCGACGGACTACGGCTGGCCGAACTGGACGGCGGGCGCCTCGACGAGGCCGTCACCACACCGTCGGGCCGGATCGAGTTGATCCACCCATGGATCACCGACGACATCCCGCGCCTGCTCGACCGGATCGACCGCACGAGCGCGGATCTGGTGTTGACCAGCCGGCGTCACCTGAGATCCAACAACTCGTGGCTGCACAACGTCCCGGCCCTGATGCGCGGGCGCGACCGCTGCACGCTGCTGATCCATCCCGACGACGCCCGTTCGGCAGGCGTCGCGGACGGGGGCCTCGCCGTGGTCACGACGAGCGCGGGTTCACTCGAGATACCGGTCGAGACATCGGACGAGATGATGCCCGGCGTGGTGTCCCTGCCGCACGGGTGGGGCCACGGCAGGCCCGGCACCCGGCTCGAGGTCGCCAACGCCCATCCGGGTGTCAACTCGAATCTGCTGAACCCGGTCGACGTCATCGACGTCCCGAGCAACACCCATGTGGTGAACGGGGTGCCGTGCCGGGTCAGCGCGCCGGCCGGCTGATCTCCCATACCGGGTCGGCGCAATCGGTGCCTTCGGCGGACAACTGCCGCTTGAGCACCTTGAACGTCTCGGTGCGGGGCAGTTCGGCGGTGATGCGGACGAACGACGGCCACTGCTTGGGGCCCAGATCGTCCTGAGCTGACAGGAATTCGCGTAGTCGCGGGGTATCGAGGCCGGCACCGGGACTCAGCACCAGCGCGGCCATCACCTGGTCGCCGACGGTCGGGTCGGGAATGGGATAGACGGCCACGTGGGCGACGTCGGGATGGCGCGCCAGGATCCGCTCGATCGGCGCGGTGCCCAGGTTCTCGCCGTCGACGCGCATCCAGTCGCCGAGCCGGCCGGCGAAGTACACGAAACCGTTCTCGTCGCAGTAGGCGAGATCACCGCTGTGATACATGCCGCCCGCCATCCGTACGGCCTCGGCGTCTGGGTCGTTGTAGTAGCCGCGGAACTGGCCGCGCCCGCGGGGATTGACCAGTTCGCCGATCTTGCCGGGTGGACATGGTTCGCCGGTCTCGACGTCGACGACGGCCACCTCGTCGGTCAGCGGCCCGAGTGCGCCGTCCGGGGTGTCCGGCGTGCGCGCGATCGACACCCCGCCCTCGGTGGACCCGAAGCCGTCGACCACCACCACGCCGAACCGCCGCGCGAAGCGGTCCAGGTCGCGCGGCGCACCTTCGTTGCCGTACAGGAACTTCAGCGGATTGTCGGCGTCGTCGTCGCGCTCCGGCGTGGCGAGGATGTAGGACAGCGGTTTACCGACGTAGTTGGCGTAGGTGGCGCCGAAGCGGCGGACGTCGGACATGAAAGCCGAGGCGGAGAACCTGCGCCGCAGCGCGATCGACCCGCCGGCGGCCGCGGCCACCGCCCAGCCGGCCATGATCGCGTTGGAGTGGAACAGCGGCATCGACAGGTAGAACGTGTCCGCCGGGCCGAGGCCGAACCGGTCGGCGAGCATCCGGCCGGGGAACGCCACCTTCTCGTGAGTGACGCGTACCGCCTTGGGTTCACCGCTGGTGCCGGAGGTGAAGATCAGCATGTACAGGTCGTCGGACGCGACGTCGGCGAACCGCACCGGGGTGCCGTGCTGCGCGGCCAGCTCGTCGGCCCACGCCGTCGACCCGACGTCGACGAACTCCACCCCGTCTGGCACCGGACCCGCGTCGTCGGCGAGCACCAGCTGGCAGTCGGCGCGGTCGATGTCGCGGGCGAGTGCGGCGCCGCGGCGAGTGGGGTTGAGCCCCACCGGCACCAGCCCAGTCAAGGCCGCGGCGACGAGCACCGTGGAGAAGAACGGCGTATTGCCCAGCAGCACACCGATGTGCGGCGGGCGGTTCGGGTCCAGCCGCGCCCGCAGCGCCGCACCGAGTGCCGCGCCGTCGGCCAGGTGTTGCCGCCAACTGACGAACGAGTCGTCGGCGTACACACCACGGTCGTCGACCTCGGCCAACGGTTCGAGCAGTCGACCGACGGTCGGCCCGCCGTCCACGGTCAGACCGGGGTGTCGGCCAGCTCGCGGCCGATGCGCAGCAGCGCACCGGTGGCGCCGCCGACCGCGAACTCGGTCTGCTTGGCGGCCAGGAAGTACCGGTGCACCGGGTGGTCCATGTCGATGCCGACGCCGCCGTGCACGTGCACCGTCGTGTGGGCGACCCGGTGGCCGGCCTCGGCCGCCCAGAACGCCGCACTGGCGACGTCGATGTCGGACGCGAGGTCCTCCGACAGCCGCCAGGCCGCCTGGGTCAGGGTGAGCCGGAGGCCCTTGATGTCGATGTAGCCGTCGGCGAGCCGCGACGACACCGCCTGGAAGCTGCCGATGGGCCGGTCGAACTGCTCGCGCTCCCTGGCGTATTCGGCGGTCAGCTCGAGCGCGCGCTCCAGCACGCCGAGCTGGAAGGCACTTCGGCCGAGCATGGACCTCGCGGTCAGCCACGACACCGCGTCGCCGAGTCCGCGGTCGCCGCCGACGTCGACGCCCTGCAACTCCAGGTATCCGACGCTGCCCAGTCCGGTGGTCTCCAGCGCGCGCACCGAGACCCCCGGGTCGTCCTTGCTCACCAGGAAGACCGTGGTGCCGGAGTCCGTTTCGGCCGGCACCAGGAACGCGTCGGCCACCGGCGCGTAGGGGACCTGGGTGCGGGTGCCGGTCAGGGTGTGGTTCCCGCCGCTCGCCGTCGCACGGACCGGACCTTCGCCCATCTCGCCGTCCAGGGCGATCGTGAGCACCTTGCCGCCGGTGACCGCGGGCGCCGCCCACTCCTGTTGCAGCGCCTCGGTTCCGAACGCGGCGAGCGCACCGGCGGCCAGTACCACCGATTCGAGGTACGGCACCGCGGCCAGCTGGCGGCCCAGGGCCACCAGCACCGCCACTTCCTCGAGCACCCCGTAACCGCCGCCGCCCAGCGACTCGGGGGCGGTGGTGCTCAGCACGTCGGCGTCGATCAGCTTCTGCCACAGTTCCCGGTCGAAGCGGTGCTCCTGCTTGTCGAGCGCGCGCTGGTGCTCGGGGGTGACCACCGACTCGGTGATGGTGCGGACCAGGCCGCCGAGGTCGTCGGCGGCTTCGGTTGTCGTGAAATCCATTTCGAGGCCCTTTCCTACCGGTTGACCCGGGGCAGGCCGAGGGCGACCATGCCGATGATGTCGCGCTGGATCTCGTTCGTGCCGCCGCCGAAGGTCAGGATGAGCGCCGAGCGGTGCATCCGCTCGATGCGCCCCCGCAGCAGTGCGCCGGGGGAGTCGGCCCGCAGCGTCGCCGAGGTGCCGAGCACCTCCATCAGCAGCCGGTAGGCCTCGGTCGCCAGCTCGGTGCCGTACACCTTGGCCGCCGAGGCGTCGGCGGGCGAGGGACCGGCGCCGCCGGCGGAAGCGAGTTCCCAGTTGACCAGCTTGAGCACCTCGGCCTTGGCGTGCACCCGGGCCAGGTTGAGCTGCACCCACTCCGAGTCGATCAGGCGGTTGCCGTGCGCGTCCTTGGTGTGCTGCGCCCAGTCGCGGACCGCGTTGAGCGCCACATAGATCGGTTGGGCGGAGACCAGGGCGACGCGTTCGTGGTTCAGCTGGTTGGTCACCAGCTTCCAGCCTGCGTTCTCCTCGCCGACGAGATTCGTCGCGGGGACCCGGACGTCCTGGTAGTAGGTGGCACTGGTGTCGACGCCCGACATCGTGTGCACCGGCGTCCAGGAGAAGCCGTCGGCCGTGGTGGGCACGATGAGCATCGAGATGCCGCGGTGCTTCTTGGCCTCCGGATTGGTCCGCACTGCCAGCCAGACGTAGTCGGCGTAGGCGATCAGGCTGGTCCACATCTTCTGGCCGTTGATCAGGTAGTCGTCGCCGTCGCGCACCGCGGTGGTGCGCAGCGAGGCGAGGTCGGTGCCCGCGCCGGGTTCGGAGTAGCCGATCGAGAAGTGCAGTTCCCCGGCGGCGATGCGGGGCAGGAAGAACTTCTTCTGCTCCTCGGTGCCGAACGCCATGATGGTCGGCGCGACGCTGTTGATGGTGAGGAACGGGACCGGGACGTTGGCGATCGCCGCCTCGTCGGTGAAGATCAGCGCGTCGATGGGCGGGCGGCCCTGGCCGCCGTACTCCGTCGGCCAGTTCAGCGTCAGCCAGCCGTCCCTGCCCATCTGCGCGACGGTCTCGCGGTAGACGTTGCCGCGCCCCATCTCGCCGTCGTTGGAGGCGAGTGCCTCGGCCCGGTCGGGCGTCATGAGCTTGGCGAAGTAGGCGCGCAGTTCGCGGCGCAACTCCTCCTGTTCGGGGCTGTAGCCGATCCGCATGGCGGTGAATCCTCACTTGTCGGCACCCTGCCGTGGGCACCCTGGTATCCACCTGGTTGTAACACGTTCTAGTCTTGGGGTCCAGGCCGGTGTTGCACACGCGCCTGAAGCCGGGGTCGTATTCTGACCCTTCGTCACGGGCGGGCCGTCCGAACAGCGGTTGCAAGGAGGTTGTCATGCGAGTGGAAGTCGACCGGGACCGTTGCGAGGGCAATGCGGTCTGCGTGGGGATTGCCCCGGATCTGTTCGATCTCGACGACGAGGACTATGCCGTCGTCAAGCAGGATCCGGTGCCCGCCGACCAGGAGGACGTCGCCGAGCAGTCCGTCGCCGAATGCCCCCGTGCCGCCCTGATCCGGAAAGACTAGAGGTATTCATAAATTGACTGATTCAGACGTGACCGATCTGTCCGGACGGGTCGCCGTCGTGACCGGCGCGGCCGCCGGGCTGGGCCGCGCCGAGGCGATCGGGCTCGCGCAGGCCGGCGCGTCGGTCGTGGTGAACGACATCGCCGCGGCGCTCGACAAGTCCGACGTGCTCGACGAGATCGCCGCGGCCGGCGCCAAGGGCGTCGCGGTGGCCGGCGACATCAGTGAGCGCGCCACCGCCGACGAACTGGTGGAGACGGCCGACGGCCTCGGCGGGCTCGGCATCGTCGTCAACAACGCCGGCATCACCCGCGACCGAATCCTGTTCAACATGTCCGACGAGGAGTGGGACGCCGTCATCGCCGTGCACCTGCGCGGGCACTTCCTGCTCACTCGCAATGCGGCCACCTACTGGCGGTCCAAGGCGAAGGCCGGGGATGGGACCGTCTACGGACGCATCATCAACACCTCGTCGGAGGCAGGCCTGTCCGGTCCGGTCGGCCAGCCGAATTACGGCGCCGCCAAGGCCGGCATCACCGCGCTGACTTTGTCGGCGGCGCGCGCACTCGAGCGCTTCGGCGTGCGGGCGAACGCCATCGCGCCGCGGGCCCGCACCGCGATGACCGCCGGTGTCTTCGGCGACGCCCCGGAGCTGCCGACGGGGCAGGTCGATCCGCTGTCGACCGACCACGTCGTGAACCTGGTCCGGTTTCTGGCGTCACCCGCCTCGGGAGGGGTCAACGGACAACTCTTCATCGTCTATGGTCCGACTGTCACGTTGGTGGCGGCGCCGGTCGCGGAGCATCAGTTCACCGCCGACGCCGACGCGTGGGACCCCGTGGAGCTGAGTTCGACACTGCGCGAATACTTTGCTGACCGGGATCCCGAGCGCGGCTTCTCCGCCACCGAGCTGATGGAGTCACGAGACTGACAGTCTCGGTTGTCAGTCGGCCGATGCGACTAGAACACGTTTCAGAATGATCTGTGTCACACTGGCGCTGACCAGCGTGAATATAACGAAATGGACCGGTTTTGCGGTTCATTGACACTGCGAACTTGTTCTAGTTAGTATGAGCCGGCTCACTAAGAGCAGTGCTTAAACCAGGGGTGGAATGGCCGCCGTCACAAGCGGTCCGGGGTTTTTCGCCAACGGCGAGATCCCGACAACTCCCCCCGCCCTGAGAACGGAGCCGAGGTTGTTCGAACAGCTCGCGGTCCCGGCTCGGGCTGTGGGCGGTTTCATGCAGATGTCCGTCGAAACTCTCCGAGCCACGTTCCGTCGGCCGTTCCAGTTTCAGGAGTTTCTCGACCAGACCTGGATGATCGCCAGGGTTTCGCTCATTCCGACGGTGCTGATCTCGATTCCGTTCACGGTGCTGGTCGCGTTCACCCTCAACATTCTGCTGCGCGAACTCGGCGCCGCGGATCTGTCGGGCTCCGGAACCGCGTTCGGCACCGTCACCCAGCTGGGTCCGATCTCGACCGTGCTCGTCGTCGCCGGCGCGGGGGCGACTGCGATCTGCGCCGATCTGGGCGCTCGCACCATTCGGGAGGAGATCGACGCGATGCGGGTGCTCGGCATCGATCCCATCCAACGACTCGTCGTGCCGCGGGTGCTGGCGTCGACGGTCGTGGCCATGTTGCTCAACGGTCTGGTGATTGCGATCGGCCTGAGCGGCGGCTACGTGTTCTCCGTGCTCCTGCAGGGCGTGAATCCGGGAGCGTTCATCAGCGGCCTGACCATCCTGACCGGGTTGCCCGAGTTGGTGATCTCAGAAGTCAAGGCCCTTTTGTTCGGCGTCATGGCCGGATTGGTCGGGTGCTACCGAGGCCTCACCGTCAAGGGCGGGCCCAAGGGTGTCGGAGAAGCTGTCAACGAGACCGTCATCTATGCCTTCATCTGCCTCTTCGTGATCAATGTGCTGATGACGGCGATCGGCGTTCGGATCACCCAATGAGTCAGCTCGGAAGTTACGACGCGTCGCTGCGAATCCGGCGTGCGTTCCGATGGCTGCCTCGGGCTGTCGACACGTTCGGCGAGCAGGCATTGTTCTACGCCGAGTCGATCCGATACATCCCGCACGCGCTGGGGCACTACCGCAAGGAAACACTCCGGCTGATCGCCGAGATGACGCTGGGCTCCGGTGCGCTGCTGCTCATCGGCGGCACGGTCGGCGTCGCGGCGTTTCTGACCCTGGCGTCCGGCGGCGTCATCGCGGTCCAGGGTTACGAGTCGCTCGGCAACATCGGCATCGAGGCGCTGACCGGGTTCCTCTCCGCGTTTCTCAACGTGCGCATCGTTGCGCCGATCATCGCCGGCATTGCGCTCGCCGCCACCATCGGCGCCGGCACCACCGCCCAACTGGGTGCGATGCGCATCGCCGAGGAGATCGATGCCACCGAGGCGATGGCCATACATTCACTCTCCTACCTGGTGTCCACCCGCATCATCGCCGGGTTGGTCGCGATCGTTCCGTTGTACTCGCTGGCGACCTTGGCTGCGTTCTTCTCCGCCCGCACGATCACCGTCTACGTCAACGGACAATCCGGCGGTCTCTACGACCACTACTTCAACACGTTCCTGATACCGACGGACCTGCTGTGGTCTTTCGCCCAGGCCATCGTGATGGCGGTCGCGGTGATGCTGGTGCACACCTACTACGGATACAACGCCTCCGGCGGACCCGTTGGCGTAGGCGTCGCGGTAGGTCAAGCGGTACGGACGTCGCTAATTGTCGTGGTCGTCATCACCTTGTTCATTGCACTCGCCGTGTACGGCGCGTCCGGTAATTTCAACCTCTCGGGGTAGAAGGGGAGGGCAGACGTCGTGTCGAGGACCACCGCGATCAGGATCGCCGCCGCAGCGCTGGCGACGATCATCGTGGCGTTCACGGTGTTGACTTATCTGTCGTATACCGCGGCGTTCAGCCCGACCGAGAACGTGACGGTGATGTCACCGCGGGCCGGGTTGGTGATGGACAAGGAAGCCAAGGTCAAGTACCGCGGTATCCAGATCGGCAAGGTCGAAGACATCGCCTACACGGGCGATCAGGCGAAGTTGACGCTGGCGATCAACGAGGACCAGTTGCGTTTCGTCCCGTCGAACGCGCTGGTACGAATCGCCAGCACCACCGTGTTCGGTGCGAAGTCAGTAGATTTCATGTCGCCGGAGCAACCGTCGGATGCGCCGTTGCGTCCCGGCGCCACCGTCGCCGCCCAAGCCGTGCAACTGGAAGCAAACACGCTGTTCCAGACCCTGATCGACGTGCTGCACAAGGTCGACCCGATGAATCTCAACGCGACCATATCGGCGATCGCCGAGGGGTTGCGCGGTCACGGTGACGAGTTCGGCGGTAGCCTTGCAGGGTTGAATCAGTATCTGACGCAACTGAATCCGAAGTTGCCCACTGTCGAATCGGACTTCGCGCAGACAGCGACGGTCGCCAACATCTACGGCGATGCCGCTCCCGATCTGGTCACCGTGATCGACAACGTGCCGACCATCAGCAACACGATCGTCGATGAGCAGGAGAACCTCAACGCGACGCTGCTCGCGGCAACCGGCTTGGCGAACGAAGGATACGCAACCTTGGAGCCGGCGGCAGACGACTACATCGCAGCGATCCAGCGGCTGCGAGCGCCGTTGACGGTGCTGGGGGACTATTCGCCGGTACTCGGCTGCATAGTGCAGGGTGTCAAGAAGGGGGCCGAACGGGGTGGAAGCATCGTCGGTGGCATGAAACCCGGCGCGATGGTCAGTTCCAGCTTCGTGCTGGGCGTGCCGTCGTACACGTATCCAGAGAGTCTGCCGATCGTGAATGCGTCGGGTGGTCCTAACTGCCGCGGCCTACCCAACCTCCCCAGCAAGCAATTCGGCGGCTCCTTCTACCGTTCGCCCTTCCTGGTCACCGACAACGCCGTCATTCCCTACGAGCCGTTCACCGAGGTGCAGGTCGACGCCCCGAGTACCTTCCAGTTCTTGTTCAACGGGGCATTCGCAGAACGAGACGACTTCTGATGAGCCGCCGGGGAAATCTGATCAAGGTGAGCGTCTTCGCGGTGGTCATGCTGCTCATCTCCGCCGGTCTGGTGGTGGTTTTCGGCGAAATCCGGTTCGCATCGAGCAACTCTTACCACGCCACGTTCGCCGACGCCTCGCGGCTGAAGGGCGGCGAGGACGTGCGGATCGCCGGCGTTCCGGTGGGCAGTGTCGGCGATGTGAAACTGAACCCCGACAACACCGTTGACGTGGCGTTCAACATCGACAAGAAGTATCAGATGTACACCTCGACGCGCGCCGCGATCCGCTATGAGAACCTCGTCGGCGACCGCTATATGGAGATCACCTCGGGTCCGGGCGAGCTTCGGAAGTTGCCGTCGGGTGGCATGGTTCCCATCGACCAGACCCAGCCGGCCTTGGATCTCGATGCTCTGCTCGGTGGCTTGCGCCCTGTGGTCAAGGGTCTCGATGGCGAGCAGATCAACCAGATAAGTGGTGCGGTCATCGAATCGCTGCAAGGCGAGGGTGGTGCGCTGTCTCGATTGCTCTCGGAAACCGGAACATTCAGCCAGACACTGGGCGATCGCTATCAGGTGATCTCCGAGGCGATCCGGAATCTCAACGAGGTGCTGGGGACCATCGACGAGAAGAGCGTCGAGTTCGATGCCAGCGTGGACGAGCTCCAGAAGCTGGTCAGCGGACTGGCGGAGGGCCGGGACCCGATCGCAGGGGCCATTCCGCCGCTGGCATCCGCCTCAGCGGATCTGACCGACATGCTCGCCAATTCGCGACGGCCGCTGCAGGGCGTGCTCGAGAACCTTCGTCCGCTGGCGACCGAGCTCGACAATCGCAAGGATGAGGTCAATCGAGTCATCGAACCGTTGGCCGAGAACTATCTGCGGCTCAATTCCCTTGGTGCGTACGGGTCATACTTCAATTACTACATCTGCACGGTGACGCTGAAATTCAACGGCCCAGCAGGCAGCGACATCTTCCTGCCGATCGGTGGCGTGCCGGACCCGTCGAAGGGCAGGTGTTCAGACAATGGATAAGACCATCCGGGCGGGCATCTTCGGGATCGCGGTCGTGGCGTGTGTCGTGATCGTCGCGTTCGGCTACACCAGCTTGCCGTTCTATCCGCAAGGCAAGTCCTACGAGGCGTTCTTCGCCGACGCAGGTGGTATCTCGCCGGGCAACGACGTCAACATCTCCGGCATCACGGTCGGCAAAGTGACCGAAGTCGGCCTCGCCGGCGACGCCGCAAAGGTGGCATTCACCGTCGACCGCAAGGTCAGGCTCGGCGATCAGACTCTCGTATCGATCAGGACCGAGACCGTTCTGGGGGAGAGGTCGCTGGGGATCGTCCCGCAGGGTGGCGGGTCGGTGACATCGATTCCTCTGAGCCGCACCACTGCTCCGTACACCTTGAACATGGCGCTGCAGGATCTCGGTCAGAATTCCGGTGTGCTCGACAAGGACCAGTTGACCCAGGCGTTGCAGGTGCTGACCGATTCGTTCCGCGACGCGACGCCCGAGCTGCGCCGCACGCTCGACGGGGTGGCCACGTTGTCGCGCAGCATCAACGCCAACGACGAAGCGCTGGGCCAGCTGTTGACACGCGCCAGGTCGGTGACGGCGGTGCTCGCAGACCGGGCCGGTCAGGTGAACCAGCTCATCACCGACGGCAATCAGCTCTTCGCCGCGCTCGATGAGCGACGGGCCGCCCTGAGCAGTCTGATCGCCGGCATCGACGATGTGTCACAGCAGATCTCGGGGTTCGTCGCCGATAACCGCCGCGAATTCGGCCCCGCCCTGAGGAGACTGAATTTGGTGTTGGACAACCTGCTCGAACGCCGTGAACACATCAGTGAGGCGCTGAAGCGTCTGCCGGGCTACGCCACTGCGCTCGGCGAGTCGGTCGCCTCCGGCTCGGGTTTCATGGTCAACCTGCCCAATGCGATACCCAACACTACTCAGTCGGCCCTGCTACTGGATCTCTACTTCCAACCGGGCAAGATTCCGGACAGCCTTGCCGACCTTCTGCGCGGGTTCATCAACGAGCGGCTGATAATAAGGCCGAAGTCGCCGTGAGCCGCCTCTTGCGCTACGGCGTCATCGCCGCGCTGCTGGTTGCGCTGATCGGTGGCGTCTCCATGGTGTGGCCGCGAGTCTCCACGTACACAGTGGTCGGATACTTCACCTCGGCGGCGGGCGTCTATCCGGGCGACGAGGTTCGTATCATCGGCGTGCCCATCGGCTCGATCGAATCCATCTCGCCGCAGGCCGATGCCGTCAAGATCACCATGAGGGTGAAGGAAGACGTCAAAGTGCCCGCCGACGCTCGCGCGGTGGTCATTGCACCGAACCTCGTGGCTGCCCGGTTCATTCAGCTGACCCCTACCTATAGTCAGGGTCCGGCAATGGAGGATGGCGGCACCATCGAGTTGGGCCGCACCGCCGTGCCGGTCGAGTGGGACGACGTCAAGACCGAGCTGACCAGGCTCAGCCGGCAACTCGGACCGTCGGCGGGCGAAGTTCACGGCCCGTTGAGTAGCTTCGTCAATCAGGCCGCCGATACCTTCGACGGAAACGGCGACTCGTTTCGACAAGCCGTGCGCGAATTGTCGCAGACTGCGGGGCGGCTGGGCGACTCACGCATGGACCTGTTCGGCACGGTGAAGAACCTGCAGATCCTGGTCGACGCGCTGTCGAGGAGCAACGAGCAAATCGTGCAGTTCAGCGGGCATTTGGCCTCGGTCTCTCAGGTGTTGGCCGACAGCGCGGTGGGGCTGGACGACACCTTGGGCAGTCTCAACCAGGCCCTGTCGGACGTCCGCGGCTTCCTCGACGAGAACAACGCGGTGCTGATCGACAACGTCAACAGGCTGACCGACTTCACCAGCATCCTGACAACCCAGACTGACGACGTCGAGCAGATACTCCACGTCCTGCCGAACGCGATGGCGAACTTCTACAACATCTACAACCCGGCGCAGGGCACCGCGAATGGTCTTCTGGGCCTGCCGGAGTTCGCCAATCCGGTGCAGTTCATCTGCGGCAATTTCGACGCGGCGGGGATGCCCGACTATGACAAGCGATCCGAGATCTGCCGCCAGCGGATGGCTCCGGTGCTCAAGCGCCTGGCGGTGAACTACCCGCCCTTCATGGCGCACGGGATCAACACGATCACCGCGTATAAGGGCCAGGTGATCTACGACACCCCGGCGACCGAGGCGAAGGCGCAGACCTACATCCCACACCTCGAGTGGATCCCCAGCGATGGGCGGTTCCCGCCCCGTGCCGGTGAGGGAGGAGATCCCACATCGTTGCTGCTGCCCCCGAACCCGGTTCCCGGCCCGCCGCCGCCTGCGCAGCCGTACACACTCGGTCCGGTGGTACTGCCGCCCGGTCCAGCGCCTGGTGGTCCGCCGCCCGGTCCGGCTCCGGGTGCGCCGCCAGCACCAGCTGCGCCCGGTCCGCTTCCGGCCGAGATCGGCGCGCCGGTGCAGCCGGTCGCTCCGCAACAACACGGAGGCGGAGGATGACGCGAAAGTCATTGACCATCAACTGTGGCCGCGTGAGCAGGCGCATGGTGGCCATCGGGTCCGGCGTCGTCCTGCTCACCGGGTGCCAGTTCGGCGGGCTGAACTCCCTGAACATGCCCGGCACGGCCGGTCACGGCGCGGGCGCCTACACCATCGCCGTGGAGCTGCCCGACGTTGCCACTCTGCCGCAGAACTCGCCCGTGATGGTCGACGACGTCACCGTCGGCAGCGTGTCGGGGGTCGAGGCTGTGCAGCGGGCAGATGGCAGCTTCTATGCTGCGGTGCAACTGTCCCTTGACCGCGAAGTCCGGCTGCCGGCCAACGCAACGGCCAGGGTCGCGCAGACATCACTGTTGGGTTCGCAGCACATCGAGCTATCGGCTCCGGCCGATCAAGCGCCGGTGGGCGAGCTACGTGACGGGTCGGAGATCCCGTGGAGCCAGGGCGGCCGCTACCCCACTACCGAGGAAGTGCTGTCCGCCTTGGGTGTGGTCGTCAACAAGGGCAATCTCGGTGCGCTGCAGGATATTACCCAAGAGGTCTACAACGGGGTGGCCGGCCGTGAGGGCCAGTTCGCGGGCCTGATCCCGCGGCTCGCCGAGCTGACCGCGTCGTTGAACCGGCAGACCGACGACATCATCGCCGCTGTCGAAGGCCTGAACCGCTTCGCCGGAGTCCTCGCCCGCAGCAAGGACAGTCTCGGCCGGACCCTGGACACCCTTCCGGCAGCGTTGCGCGTGCTCAACGACAATCGGACGAACATCGTTGACGCGTTCGCCGCACTGCAGAGTTTCGCCACCGTCGGATCACGCATCCTGGCCGAAACCAAGGACGATTTCGCGGAGGACTTGATCGACTTGTACGCGGTGATCAAGCCGCTCAATGACAACCGTGCGGACCTCGTCTCCTCGCTGGACAGCCTGGCGACCTTCCCGTTCCCGGGCAAGAATCTGCATCGAGTGGCCAGGGGTGACTACTTCAACATCTTCTCCACATTCGATCTGACCATCCGCCGGCTCGGCGAGACCATCTTCACGACGTCGTTCTTCGACCCGAACATGAAGCGCCTCGCCGAAGTCGTCAACCCGCCGGAGTTCTTGACCGGTGAGATGGCGAACCTGTCCGGGCAGGCCGCTGATCCGTTCAAGATCCCGCCCGGTACCGCGTCGGGCCAGGAGGTGCCGCCCGAGTAATGCTCAACCGAACCGCGCGAATCCAACTGATGATCTTCGCTCTCGTGACCGTGGTCACCGTCGGCGCGATCTCCTTTTTCTACCTCCGTGTACCCGCCCGGCTGGGCGTCGGTGTGTACGGTGTCACGGCCGAATTCGTCGCCGGTGGCGGGCTGTATGAGAACGCCAATGTCACCTATCGCGGCGTGCAAGCCGGCCGCGTCCAGGCCGTGGAGTTGACCGACGACGGCGTCGCCGCGCGCATGGAACTCAACAGCGATGTCAAGATTCCGGCGAACTCGACCGCCACCGTCAAGAGTGTGTCTGCGATCGGCGAACAATACGTTGATTTCGTTCCGCCCGCCGATCCCTCGCCGGCGTTGCTGCACAACGGTGCAACCATCCCGAAGGAACGGACGGCGATACCGCAGGACGTCGCCGAGTTGCTGGGTGAGGCAGACCAATTGGTGAACAGCCTCGACAACACTCGCATCCAGGACCTCCTTCGCGAGACGTTCGACGCGTTCAACGGCTCAGGGCCCGAACTGGCGCGACTCATCCAATCGGCACGGGCGCTGATCGACGAGGCCAACGCAAGTTGGCCGCAGACCGCGACGCTGATCGACCAGGCTGAACCGTTCCTCGAGGCGCAGATTCGCAGTGGCGACGACATCCGGTCGTCGGCCGACGGCCTTGCGCGCTTGACCACCGAATTGGCCAACGCCGATCCGCAACTGCGTGCGCTGCTTGCGGAGGCACCGGCGGCGGCCGCCGAAGCCGGCGAGACGTTTGCGGGCATTCGGCCCTCGTTCCCGGTGCTCGCGGCCAACTTGGCCAACTTCGGCCGCGTCGGCGTCATCTACCACAGGTCGATCGAACAGGCGCTGGTCATCTTTCCTGCCCTGCAGGCATCGCTGCTGACGATCGGCGGCCAACTTCCCGCGGACGAAGGTGGCAAGCAGGACTTCAAGATCTCGATCAATGATCCGCCGCCGTGCAACACTGGATTCTTACCGCCGTCGGAGATTCGCACGCCGGGCGACACCACGCTGCGCGAGCTACCCAACGACTTGTACTGCAAAGTCGCGCAGAACGATCCGATGGTTGTGCGCGGCGCGAGAAACTATCCCTGTCAGGAGTTCCCCGGCAAGCGCGCGCCGACGATCCAGTTGTGCCGCGACCCCCGTGGCTATGTCCCGATCGGTAACAGCCCGTGGCGCGGTCCGCCGGTGCCGATCGGTACACCGATGGACGTCCTGGAGGACGACACGCCCGAGGATGGGCGCAACATCTTCCCGCCCAACAAGTTTCCCTATATTCCACCGGAGAACGACCCGGACCCGGGATACCCCGTCGCGCCGGGCTTGGTACCGCCCGGGGTCCAAACCGGCCCGGGGCCGGCGCCACATCAACCGTGGCCGTACATTCCGCCTCCGAACGATGGCCCACCGCCACCGCCGCTGACGGCGTGGATACCGCCGGCGCCGTACCCGCAGGCATGGCCACCGCCGCCGGTCGGGCCGGCGATCAACGGTCCTCCAACACCGCCGCCGATATTCGCTGGGCCCTACAACACCGCGGCTCTGCCACAAGCCCCCGCAGCTCCGCCGCCACCCGCAGCTCCGCCGCCACCCGATGCGCCGGTGCCGCAGGCGAGCGGGGCGGCTTACGGGACGTATGACCAGAACACCGGGGTTTTCGTCGATCCGGCCGGCGGTAGCGGGGTGTATGCCCCCGGTGTCGCTGACATGCGGCCGCAGGAGAATTGGGTTGATCTCATGCTCTATCCGAGGCAGACCTGATGACGCCTACTTCGGCCCGTCCGGAACAGGCCCGACGTCGCCGCGCTTCCCGGCCTGCAGGGCCGGCGAACGGTAAAGCCGCCGAGGCCGCCGTTGCGCGCGTTGAGACCGCGAAGCCGACCGGTGCAACGTCTGCACGCAAGTTCCGGAAGGCTGCGCCCCCGCCACGCCGGATGCCGCACCGACGGCTGGTCGCAGTCGTTGCTTTGGTGTCCGGGCTCGTCGCGACGAGTGTTCTCGGCGTTGCAGTGGCGGTACTGATCGTCCAGAAACAACACACGGAAGCAACGCAAGCACGCAACCAGCGGTTCGTCGACACGGCGACACAGACCGTGGTGAACATGTTCAGCTTCAGGCAGGACACCATCGACGAGAGTGTCGACCGTTTCTACGACGGCACCAGCGGGCCATTGCGCGACATGTTCAGCCAGAACAACAACGTGGTGAACCTCAAGGCGATTTTCCGGGACACCGGCGGCAGTTCGGAGACGGTGATCAACGGTGCTGCTTTGGAAAGCTTCGACGACATCAGTAAGAACGCGGCGGTGTTGGTGTCGGCTCGGGTCACGGCCAGCGACATGGACGGCAACAACAGGCCATCGCAGCCGTACCGGCTGCGCATCGTCGTGCACGAGGATGACGACGGGCGGATGACGGCCTACGACCTCAACTATCCCAACGGCGGCAACTGATGCGCTGGCTCGTCAGCGGAATCATCGGGCTGATGGCGGTTGCGTTCGTCAGCCTGGCCGCCGTGGGTGGTGGCCTCTACTGGCAGCGGGTGGAGACGCGTGGAGAGCAGTCGGCCCGCGACGAACTCGGACCACTTGCGCAGCAACAAATCCCGACGGTATTCACCTACGACTACAAGACGGTCGAGCGCAACCTCATCGATTCCTACAACCTGCTCACGCCCGACTATCGAAGGGAATTCGAGCAGAGGGCGAACGCCGACATCATTCCGCAGGCGCGGGAGCGAGAGGTAGTCAGCCAAGCCAACGTAGTCGGCGTCGGAGTCCTGAATGCGCAGCGCAACTCGGCAGCGGTGATGGTGTACATCAACCGCACCGTGTCCGAGAAGTCGAATCGCGACCAACCGATCTACGACGGCGCACGACTGCGGGTGGAGTACGAACGAATCGACGGGAAGTGGCTGATCAGTTACATCACGCCGATCTAGGCGCGCGGTGACTCGGTGTCGGCCAACGCGTCGAGGAAAGCCCGCGCCCACCGGTCGACGTCGTGGGCGAGCACCTGCCGGCGCAGCGCGCGCATCCGGCGCCTGCCCTCCTCTGGCGCCTGGTTCAGCGCCGCCTCGATCGCGTCCTTGACGCCCTCGAGGTGATGCGGATTGGCCAGGTACGCCTGTCGCAGTTCGGCTGCGGCGCCGGTGAATTCGCTGAGCACCAGCGCGCCACCGAGATCGCTGCGGCAGGCCACGTACTCCTTGGCCACCAGGTTCATGCCGTCGCGCAGTGGCGTGACCAGCATGACGTCTGCGGCGACGAAGAACGCGATCAACTCGTCGCGGGGAATCGGCCGGTGCAGGTAGTGCACGATGGGGTGGCCGACTTCGCCGTGCTCGCCGTTGATGTGGCCGACCTGACGCTCGATGTCCTCGCGCATCGCGATGTAGCTCTCGACGCGTTCCCGGCTCGGGGTCGCCAGCTGCACCAGCACGGTGTCGTCGCGGTCCACTCGTTTCTCGTCGAGCAGTTCGGACAGCGCATGCAGGCGGACGTCGATGCCCTTGGTGTAGTCGAGCCGGTCGACACCCAGCATGATCTTGCGGGGGTTCCCGAGCTCGGCACGGATCGCGCGGGCCCGCTGCCGGATCTCCCGGTTCCGTGCCTTGGTGTCGAGTTCGGCCGAGTCGATGGAGATCGGGAACGCGCCGACCTTGACGGTGCGGAAGCCGACCTGCACCTCACCGAATCTGGATCGCACACCGACGTTGCCGCGTGAGGTGTTGGCCCCGACCAGCCTGCGGGCCAGGATCAGGAAGTTCTGCGCGCCGCCGGGCAGGTGGAAGCCCACCAGGTCGGCGCCCAGCAGACCCTCGATGATCTCGGTGCGCCACGGCATCTGCATGAACAGCTCGACCGGCGGGAACGGGATGTGCAGGAAGAATCCGATGGTGAGGTCGGGCCGCAGCATCCGCAGCATCTTGGGCACCAGCTGCAGCTGGTAGTCCTGCACCCACACCGTCGCGCCCTTTGCCGCCGCACGTGCGGTGGCCTCGGCGAACCGCCGGTTGACCTCGACGTAGCGCTCCCACCATTCGCGGTGGTAGATCGGCTTGACGATCAGGTCGTGGTAGAGCGGCCACAGCGTGGCGTTGGAGAATCCCTCGTAGTACTTGGCGACGTCGTCGGCCGACAGCGACACCGGGTAGAGCTGCAGGCCGTCGTCGTCGATCGGGTCTTCGTCGCTGTCGGGGACGCCCGCCCAGCCGATCCACGCCCCGTGCCGCTTACGCAGCAGCGGCTCCAGCGCCGTGACGAGGCCACCGGGGCTCCGCTTGTAGGTCGTGGTGCCGTCCGGGTGGCGCTCGATGTCGATCGGCAGCCGGTTGGCCACGACGACGAAGTCGGAGTCCCCGGAGTCGGACTGTGCGCCGGCCTCCGGTGACACCTACGCCTCGATTTTCGACGGTCCAATGCCGAGCATCGAGAGGAAGACCCGGCATTCGTCGGCATCGGTGGCGTAGGCGGCCACCACCTGCCTGGCCTGACGGGCAGTGCTGTCGGCCAGTGGTTCGACGTCGCCGAGCTCGGCGGCTTCAGTTTTTGCGGGCATACCCCAACTCTAGGCGACTTCACGGGCGTACGGTTCATCGCCTGTTACTACAGGGTGTGGCTGATCATGGCCGCGACTGCGTGAAGGCGGGCCGCGCGGTGCCCGTAATGTGCCTGCCATGGCCGATGAGCAGGTGACTTACGAAACCCTCGACGAGGGCCGGATAGCCCGCATCTGGCTCGATCGGCCGGAATCCCAGAACGCGCAGTCCCGCACCCTGCTCGTGCAGCTGGACGAGGCCTTCACCCGCGCGGAGGCCGACGACCAGGTGCGCGTGGTGATCCTGGCCGCCCGCGGGAAGAACTTCTCGGCCGGACACGACCTGGGTTCGGAGGCGGCCCTCGCCGAGCGCAAGCCCGGGCCCGACCAGCATCCGACATTCCGCTCACACGGCGCGACGCGGTCCGCCTCGATGGAGAAGCTGTACCTGCAGGAGTGGCACTTCTACTTCGAGAACACCAAGCGCTGGCGCGATCTGCGCAAGATCACCATCGCGCAGGTGCAGGGCAACGCCATCTCCGCCGCGCTGATGCTGATCTGGGCGTGCGACCTCATCGTCGCCGCGGACGACGCGAAGTTCAGCGATGTGGTGGGCGTCCGGCTCGGGATGCCGGGCGTCGAATACTACGCACACCCTTGGGAGTTCGGTCCCCGCAAGGCCAAAGAGCTGCTGCTGACCGGTGATTCGATCGACGCCGAGGACGCCTACCGGCTGGGCATGGTGTCCAAGATCTTCCCGGTCGAGGAGCTCACGGACAAGACACTCGAGTTCGCCCGCCGGATCGCCGAACGGCCCACGATGGCGGCGCTGCTGATCAAGGATTCGGTGAACGCGGCCAGCGACGCGATGGGGTTCACCGAGGCGCTTCGGCACGGTTTTCACATCCACGAACTCGGCCACGCGCACTGGGCCGCGCACAACGAGAACCGATTGCCGCTCGGCCTGCCGCCCGATGTCCCGGACTGGCGGACGCTCGGCGCACCGAAGCCGGCCCGGCGCGATCAGCCGTGACGTATAACTAGAACCTGTTCTAGTAAACCTGGCTTAAGGGGTCGCGGTGCAGCTGTCGTTGGCGGGTCGGACGTACGTGGTCACCGGTGGTGGCAGCGGCATCGGCAAGGGCGTGGCGGCCGCGGTGGTGGCGGCCGGTGGCAGGGTGATGCTGGCCGGTCGCAACGCCGACCGGCTGGCTGCCGTCGCCGAAGAGCTCGGCGGTCATGACTCGGTGCGTTACGAGCCGACCGACATCACCCATGAGGACGAGGCGGCCCGCCTCGTCGACGCGGCCACCGCCTGGCATGGGCGCCTGCACGGCGTGGTGCACAGCGCGGGCGGTTCGGAGACCATCGGTCCGATCACGCAGATCGACTCCGACGCCTGGCGGCGCACGGTGGACCTCAACGTCAACGGCACGATGTACGTGCTCAAGCACGCCGCGCGCGACCTGGTCCGCGGCGGCGGCGGATCGTTCGTCGGGATCTCGTCGATCGCGTCGAGCAACGTCCACCGCTGGTTCGGCGCCTACGGTCCGAGCAAGGCGGCGCTCGACCACATCATGATGTTGGCCGCCGACGAGCTCGGCCCGTCATGGGTGCGCGTGAACGGCATCCGTCCCGGCCTGATCCAGACCGACCTGGTTGGCCCGATCCTGGAGTCCCCGGAGGTGTCGGCGGACTACCGTGCCTGCACTCCGCTGCCCCGCTTCGGCGAGGTCACCGACATCGCGAACCTCTGTGTGTTCCTGCTCAGCGACGCCGCGGAGTGGATCACCGGGCAGGTGATCAACGTCGACGGCGGCCACGGCCTGCGTCGCGGACCGGACATGTCCGGCATGCTCGAGCAGTTGTTCGGTGCCGACGGTCTGCGCGGAGTGGTCGCCAAGTAACAGCCGCGCACGGTATACCTGCGCCATGCCGGCCGATGTACCGCTACTACTGGTGCTCGACCTGGCCGGCACGTTCGCCTTTGCGCTCAACGGCGCGCTGACCGCGATACGCGCCGAACGCCTCGACATCTTCGGGGTGATCACCCTCGGGATGTTCACCGGTCTTGGCGGCGGCACGATCCGCGATGTGCTGCTCGACGACCTGCCGCCTGCCACCTTCGTCGACTGGCGTTACCTGGCGCTTGCGGCGGCCGGCGGCCTGACGGCCTTCGCGTTGAGCCACGTGCTCGAGCGGCTGGCCACTGTGATCACCGTCCTGGACGCGGTCGGGCTGAGCGTGTTCGCGGTGCTGGGCGCAGTGAAGGCGCTCGACATGGGATTCGGTGTACCACAGGCGATGATCGTCGGCACGATCACCGCCGTGGGCGGGGGAACGATCAGGGACGTGATGATCGGCCGGGTACCGGTCGTGCTGCGCAGCGAGCTGTACGCCATTCCAGCGCTGCTGGGGGCGGGCTGTGCGGCGGCGGCCTACGGCCTCGGGTACCGCGGCACGGTGGCGGCACTCGCCGCGGCGGCGGTCTGCTTCACCGTCCGCATGGTCGGCGTCCGGTTCGATCTGCACGCGCCGCGGCCGCCCGGGCGACACTGATCACCGGGCCGCCGCGTGGACGCGTTCGCGGTAGCGGGTGCGGGCATCGTCGCGGACCACCGTGGCCGCGTCGAGGTACTCGCCGCGCAGGTATCCGGCCACTCCGAGCGCCGTCGCGGCGAAGCCGAGCGACCACGCCGTCCATGCGCCCACTCCGGCGGTGAAGCCGACCACCCACGGCGCCATGAACAGCGCCAGTCCGACGACGGACAGCTTGAAGTAGTCGCGGGTGGGATCGGCGGCGAGCAGCGACCACAGCGCCGTCACCGCGATGAGGACGCCTGCGCCGGCGATGACGACGGTCGCTGCCGACGATGTGCGGACGAACGTGGCGGCCAGCACCACCGCGACGGCGCCCAGCGCCAGGGCAGAACCACTGAGCCACTTCGCGATCACGCCGGGCCGCACTTCGCGGCTGCCGTACTCGTTGACGCCGAGCTTGGTCGGCGGGTCGCCGGTCACCCAGCCGATGCCGCCGCAAATCAGGGCCAGCACGCCGGCCACCCCGGCGGTCCACGCGGCGCCGCGGTCGGGGACGAAGCCCGCGCCGAGCCACGGCACGACGGCCAATGTCAGACCCGCGACCAGGACTCCCCAGTGTCCCGGGACGGGGTCTCGGGCGAGGAGTGACATCGAGGCGAAGAAGACGATGAACGCACCCAGTCCGAGCGTGAAGCCCTGCCCCACTTGAGTCGACGAGAACACGAACGCTCCGATGACGGCGCCGATGCCGACCACCAGCGCCACCAGACTCGTCCAAAGTCTGCCTGGTCTCTTCACTTCTCGCTCCTCACTACGGGTTCTTTCGTTCGTCTGGGCCGTGGGTGCGCTAAGACAGCGCGCCGCCTTCGGCCTCCCATCGCTCGATCCAGATGTCAGCGTTGGCATACATGGGGTTTTCGCCTCCTCGTGTGTTCGTTGGTCATCGCGACTGTGCTCAGCGTGCGACGGTGCGAACTGATTCGCGTCGCACGGCCTGTCGCGTATGGCGTGGCGCAGTCGCGGAAAATAGGTGGCCGAAAACCTGCTGGCCACACACTCCATTGTCGTCGACACAGCCGCCCGGCTGCCTGCGCCGAGCGGACAACATCGTCGTCGTCGATTGTCGCCGACCGACAAGCGGCCGGCGCAGAGATCAGCCGGTGAGGCTGTGGATGCCGTGGGGGACGGCCCTGAGCATCGTGACGATCATGGTCTTCCCGTTGGGCGTGGTGTAGCTGCACTGGTGTCCCGGGCGGGCCCCGACGATCGCGGCGCCGAGCGGTGACTGCACGGAATAGACGTCGAGCTCGCCGTATTCGGCACCGCGCACACCGAGCAGGAACGTGTCGGTTTCACCGGTGTCGTCGTAGCGGACGGTCACCACCATGCCGGGTTCGGCGATGCCATCGTTGGGCGGATCCTCGCCGACGACTGCGTTCATCAGCAGGTCGTGGATCTGCTGGATGCGGCTTCGCCGGGCGGCCTGGACGGCGGCAGCGTTCTCGTCGGTGTCCTCGTCGCCGGTCGTGCTGGTGGTGAGCCGGCGCAGTGTGGCCAGTTCGTGCTGCAGGTGCTCATGGGCCTGCGGCGACAGCCAGACGGTGTGCTTCTCGATCATGCGGGTTCCTTCCGGTTCGGGGATTGCCGTCAGGGGCGGGCGAAGGAGAAGCTCCGCCCCTGACGACTCGCGGGCCCGTGTGGGCCGAGGTCAAAGGGTCGAAAACGCTGTGCCACAGAGACTCAGCGACCGGTGCGGCGTAGGGGGTCGAGTTCGCGCAGCGCGTCCGGTTGCTTGCCGGTGGTGATCTGTTCGGCGAGGAGACGCCCGGTGACCGGTCCGTGCGCCAGGCCCCACATGCCGTGTCCGCCCGCCACGTACACGTTGCGGGACATCTCGCCGACCAGCGGTCGACCGTCGGGCGTCACCGGCCGCGGCCCGACCCAGACGTCGGTGCGCTCGGCCCAGCGGACACCCTCGAGCAGTGAGCCGGCCGAGGCGACGATGGCGCCCACGCGTGCTGGCACCGCCGGTTCGTAGGGGTCGCGGAACTCCATCGTTCCCGAGACGCGCAACCCGTCGCGGTAGGGCGTGCACGCCACCCGGATGCCGGGGAGGTAGAAGGGTCCCGGTAAGGGCCGGTCCACGGGCACGGTGAACGAGTAGCCGCGCCCGGACTGCACGGGTACGCGCAGTCGGCCGGCCAACCGGGACAGCCACGCGCCGGTGGCGACGACCACGGCGTCCGCGGTCATGGGATCGCCGTCGCGCAGAAACACTTCCGCGCCGCTTCCACTGCTGTAGACGCCCTGGACCTCCGCAGTGTGGATCGTGGCGCCGCGGTCGACGACGGCGCGGGCCAACGCGTGTACGAAGCGGCCCGGGTCGATGAAGCGCTGTCCATTGACATTGATCGCGGCGGTGATCGCCGGCGAGGCGAGCGGCACCTGTTCGCGCAGCGCTGCACCGCTGAGGTGGGTGACGTCCACCGACTGGCCGGCTTCGGACAGTCCGTCGAGTTCGGCCAGCACGTGCCGCGCCTCGTCGGCGCTGCGGAACAGCGCGGTGACGGGGGCATCGGTCACCGGTGCGTCTACCCCGTTGGAGACGAGCACGTCGAAGGCTTCGATGCACTCTTCGTTGAGCGGCAGGTTGGCGCGCACCGCGCGTCGCCACGTCGACCGTCGGCAGCTGGCGGCGAACTGGAACAGGAAGCGTCCCAGCCCGCTGTCCGCGGCGAGCGGGATGTGCAGCGGTGCGGCGGGGTCGCGCAGCGCGCGCAGCCCGTACCGCAGCGTGGCGGGGGAGTTCAGCGGCAGGGTCAGCGTGGGCGCGATCCAGCCGGCGTTGCCCCAGGACGCTCCGGCGGCCACACCGGTGCGGTCGACCACGGTGACCTCGACGCCGCGCTCCTGCAGGAACCACGCCGTGGACAGCCCGACGATGCCTGCACCGACCACGATCGCCGATCGCGGTCCGCCGTCGATGCGCTCATTGCCGGCCATCACATACCTCCTCAGGTGTCACTCCCATGGTGGTGTGCGGGGCCACCACGTGGCTTGCCCCGAACCGACAACCCGCTTCGACGGCGTTGTGCCGATGCGACAACGCCGACTCAGCGCGGGGTCAGTCGGTCTCGGCGGCCGCGAGTTCGATCGACATCGCCTGCCGCTTGCGTGCGTCGTCCAGCTGCAGGTCGGTGATCTCGGCCATCTTGCGCAGGCGGTAGCGCACGGTGTTCTCGTGCACTCCCAGGCGTTCGCCGGCTTCGGTGGGGTCACCGAGGGCCTCGAGCCAGGCCCTCAGCGTGGCCACGTATTCGGTGGCGTTGGCGTGGTCATGGCGGCGCAGCTCGGCCACCGGCCCCCGGCCCGGCGATCGACCCGAGCGTGCCGCCATCCGCAGCCGGGCCAGCACGATCTCGTCCCACGATTCGTCGTAGGCCGGGGGCTCCGTTGCCGGCGGCCGCGTCTCGTGCAGCGCCAGACACTCGTCGGCCTCCTGGCGCGCCGCCGGCAGGTCCGGTACTGCTGCGGGCTTGCTGATGCCCGCCACCACCGTCACCCGGTCGGGCAGTGCCGCCCGCACTCCGGCGACCCAGCGGCGAGCCGCGGCGGCCTGCTCACCGGGCAGCAGTGTGTAGACGGTGTTCCCGGCCAGTGCGCTGCGACCGGGCCGCGACCAGCCGAACCCACTCGTGGCGCGGTCGAACAGCATCAGCAGCGGGGCATCGCGGTCGGCGGCGATGAACGCCTGCAGCGCGATGACCCGCATCGGGCCCTGCGGCAGCCCGAGCCTGCTGGTCGACGCCGTCGCGTCGGCGCTGCCGTCGAGCAGCCGGATCACCTGTTCCGACTCCACCTGGCGTTCGAGGTCCGCGCTGGCCCGGGACCGCAGCAGATGCAGTGCCACCGTGCGGGCGCCGTCGGTCAGAGCGGTGAGTGCCTTGCCCTCCAATGGAGCCGTGCACGACACCCACACCGAACCCATCAGCACCCGCGCCGAGCGCACGGCCACGACCATCCGGCCGGAAAGGCCCTGATCGGCAGCGGCGCCGACGAACAGCGGCTCGTCGGACACCGCGAGATGCGCGGAGATCCCACGCTGGTGGAAGAACTCGCGAAGGCGCTCGGGTGCCTGCCTGCCCATGATCGTCGCCGTGCGTGCGTCGTCGGCATTCCTCTGCACCATGGAGTACGCCAGCACGCGCGAGAGCGGGTCCTCGATGGTGACCGCGCCGCCGGTCGCCTCGGCGAGGCTGTCGGCCAGTGCGAACAGGTCCGTGGGTCCGCGACCGGAGTCGGTCTCGCGGCCTTCGAGCACGAGGCCGTAGACCACGGCGGCCAGTTCGCTCCAGGACATCGCCGGGTCCACCGCCAGCACCGCGACATCGGCCGGGCCGCCGTCGGCCACCGTGTCGTCCGCCGAAGTGTCGCGGACGAAGACGGCCGCCGCGCGGGCGGACGCCGCCCACCGCACCGCCTCGGCCACCGAGGCGGCGCCGATGGCCAACAACACGTCACCGACGACGGTCCGGCCGTCGACGTCCTCGTGCACCACGACGCCGGCCAACCCGGTGGAGCGCGGAATGGGGCATGACCGCAGCCGAACGCCGTAGGCGCCCAGTACATTCACCAATCGGTCCAAAGTGACCACACGCTGCTCCTCTGGCGTCGCGGCTGCGACAGACCGTGTGTGCCTACGGTCAAGGCTAGCCCCACGTCCTACGCGCATCGGGGGATTGCGCCCCGGAGTGCGCTGATCAGTGGTTCACGCCGTCGGGGCGTCACCTCCCGAATCCCGCTCTGCGAGTGCGCCGATCGCCGACCAGTCGAGGTGGCCGCCGCCGAGGGCGAGCAACGTCAGGAATCGGTCGCGCAGCAGGCTGGCGATCGGCAGAGGCACCTGCAGGCTCTCCCCGGCCGCCAGCACCAGCCGGACGTCTTTGAGTCCGCCCTCGGCCGCGAAGCCCGCCGGCTCGAACTCCTGGCGCGCCAACAGCCCTCCGTAGGTGTGGTAGACGGGCGCGTCGAAAAGTGTGGACGTCAGCAGTTCCAGATACTGCTGCTTGTCCACGCCGGCCTTGCCCACCAGCGCCATCGCCTCGCCGACCGATTCGATGACCGACGCGATGAGGAAGTTGCCGCTCAGTTTCACCAGGTTCGCCGTCTTGGGCTCGTCTCCGACCGTGAACGTGCGCCGGCCGATCGCCTCGAACACCGGCGACATCGCCGCCACCACCTCCGGCGACCCGGCGGCGACGACGAAGAGCTTGGCGGCGGCCGCCGCTTCCGGCCGTCCGAACACCGGTGCCGCGACGAAGCCCTGCCCGGCGTCGCCGTGTGCGGCCGTGAGCCGCTCGCTGAGCGCCACGCTGATCGTCGACGCCGAGACGTGCACCGCCCCGGCAGGCAGCGACGCAAGGATCCCGTCGTCGCCGAACGTCACCGCCTCGACGGCCCCGTCATGGGCGAGCATCGAGACGACCACCTCTGCGTCGCACGCCTCGGCCACGGTTCGGGCGGGCCGCGCGCCCGCGGCGGCGAGCGCGTCGACCTTGTCCTGCGACCTGTTGTACGCGGTGACCTCGTGGCCGGCCCGCAGCAGGTTCGACGCCATACCCGAACCCATGTTGCCCAGACCGACGAAACCGATTCTCATGTCACCACTTCTACCGGACCGATCCGTGGGAAGCTCAGATGATGGACCGACAGTCGGAGGCGGCGGCGACGCTGCCGCCACCGGTGGCCGCCCTCATCGACGGTACCGGTCTCGGTGCCAAAGTGGGTCAGACGATTTCGATCCTCACGGTGGGTGACGACGGGTGGCCGCGGCTGTCGCTGCTGTCGGTCGGTGAGGTGCTCAGCACGTCGGGTGCCGACATCCGGTTGGCGCTGCACGCACACAGTGGCAGCACCGCGGCGCTCACCGCATCGGGGCGGGCGATGCTGCACGTGGTGTGCGACGCGACCGTCTACAAGATCCGCGTGCAGGTGCGCCGCGTTGACCCGGACCCGGCACCCGGCGCAGGCGGCGATGTGGACCTTGCCTTCTTCGCAGGCGAAGTCTGCCGGGTCGACGAGGACCGGGTCGCCTACGCCGAACTGACCTCCGGGATCACCTACCGGCTCGACGACGCCGGGGCGGTGGTCGAACGGTGGACCCGGCAGGTGGACCGGCTGAAGGTACTCGCGTGACGACGCCGCGCACCGACCGCCCACGGGTCGTCGTCGCGATCACCGGCGCGAGCGGTTCCATCCTCGGTGTCCGGATGCTCGAGCGGCTGCGCGAGTTCGAGGTCGAGACTCACCTCGTCATCAGCGCGTGGGGGGCGCGCACGCTCGAGCACGAGACCGGCTGGACCATGCCCGAGGTGCGCGGGCTGGCCGATGTGGTGCACAAGCCCGGCGATCTCGGCGCGAGCATCTCCAGCGGATCGTTCCGCACGGAGGGCATGCTGATCGCGCCGTGCAGTGTCAAGACCCTGGCGGCCATCGCCAACGGCTACGCCGAGGACCTGATCGCCCGCGCCGCCGACGTCGTGCTCAAGGAACGCCGGCGACTCGTGCTGATGGTTCGCGAGGCGCCGCTCAGCGAGATCCACCTGGAGAACATGCTCAAGCTGGCCAGGATGGGCGCCTCGATCGTGCCGCCCGTGCCGGGCTTCTACAACCGGCCGAAGACCCTCGACGAGGCCGTCGACCACATCGTCACCCGGGCGCTCGACCAGATCGGCCTGGTGTCGGGGGAGACGCCACGCTGGGACGGCACCGTGATGAGGCAGCGACCATGACCGGATCCCCGCCATCGGCACAGACGTTCTCCACCACGATTCTCCAGGACGGCAACAACACCGGGATCGAGGTGCCCGCCGAGGTGGTCGACGCCCTCGGCGCCGGGAAACGTCCGCCGGTAGTCGTGTCGGTGAACGGCTACCGGTACCGCTCGACGATCGCGCCGATGGGCGGGAAGTTCCTCATCCCGTTCAGCGCACAGCGCCGCGCCGAATCGGGCATCGGCGGCGGGGACGTCGTCGAGGTGACGCTGACGTTGGACACCGCGCCCCGCATCGTCGAGGTGCCCGCCGACCTCGCCGCCGCGCTCGCGGAGTCGGATCTCACCGCGGCCTGGGACAAGCTGTCGCCGAGTAGGCGCAAGGCGCATGTCACCAGCGTCGAGGGCGCCAAGACGGCCGAGACGCGGGCCCGCCGCATCGCTGCGGTCGTCACAGCGCTTGCGGGCTGACCTCTTTCGCGGCGCGAGTGCTCTCGGCGGCCTGGTGCACGGCGTTGACGATGCCCTGGTATCCGGTGCACCGGCAGAAGTTGCCGGACAGGCCCTCGCGGATCTCGGCGTCGGTGGGGTCGGGGTTGTCACGCAGCAGCGCGGTGATGGAGGTGACGAATCCCGGTGTGCAGAAACCACACTGCAGTCCGTGGCAGTCGCGCATCGCGGACTGCACCGGTGACAGTTCACCCCCGGGCTCCGCGATTCCCTCGACGGTGGTGACCTCCTGGCCGTCGGCCTGGACCGCGAAGATCAGGCACGACCGGACGGCCTGGCCCTCGAGCAGCACCGTGCAGGCGCCGCATGCACCGTGCTCGCACCCGAGGTGTGTGCCCGTCAGGCCGCACTGCTCGCGCAGGAAGTCGGCGAGCGTGACCCGCGGTTCGACGATGCCGCGGTGCTCGATCCCGTTGACGTTCAACTCGACCGGTAGCTCATGCACTGAGCGTCACCTCCGTCCTCTCCTCGCTGGTGGCCTCTGCGATGGCCGAGTGCAACGCGCGTGACACCATCGCGGCGCCGACGCGGCGGCGGTATGAGGCGGATCCCTGAAGATCGGCCGGGACGTCCTCGAGGGCCGACATGGTCATGCGGCCGATCTCGTCGGCGCTCAGTTCGGTGACCGGACGCCCGACGATCGCCTCCTCGCCCGCGGAACCGCGCACCGGCGTGGATCCCAGGCCGAGCAACCCGATGCCGCACCGCGCAACGCGGTCGTCGCCGTCCACCTCGACGGCCACCACCGCGCCGGCGATCGCGAAATCGCCGTGCCTGCGCGCGAACTCCTCGATGGCGTAACCGGTGCGGCCGCCCCACACGGGAAACCGGACCGAGGTGAGGATCTCGTCGGCGGCCAGCGAGGTCTCCCACAGTCCGGTGAAGAACTCCGACGCCGCGATCCGGCGAGTGCCCCGTGCCGACACCGCGTCCATCTGCGCGTCGAGGGCCAGGGCGACGGCGGCGTACTCGGCTGCGGGATCGGCGTGGGCGATCGCCCCGCCAAGGGTGCCGCGGGTGCGGATCTGGAAGTGCCCGATGTGCGGCGTGGCGAGCGTGAGCAGCGGCGCCGACTCGGCGACCTCATCGTCCATGCCGACGAAGGCGTGCGGGGTGCCCGCGCCGATCACCACGTCGTCGCCGTCCAGGTCGATGCCCTGCAGCTCGGCGACGCGGGAGATGTCGATCAGGTTCTCGAAGTGCGTCAACCGCATCGCCAGCATCGGCACCAGGCTCTGCCCGCCGGCGAGGATCTTGGCGTCGTCGCCGTACTCGGCGAGCAGTTCGGCCGCCTCCTTGACCGAGCCGGGGCGGTGGTATTCGAACGGGGCGGCTTTCATGACGACAGCAGCCGGGTCAGTGCCGCCTGCAGGTCGTCGGCGAGCACCGCCGCCGGGTGTGCGCGCCTGCGCCTGCCCACCAGGAGTCCGACGCTGAGCCCGGCCGCCAGGCCGGCCAGCACCGGCGCGGCCCGCTTCGCCATCGGCAGGGCGACGACCTTCAGCAGGTCCACCGAGTCACTTGCATCGGCCGCGACGGCCGCTACGCCCGCCGCCGATGGTGCGTCGGCCCCGGCGCCGGCCGGTGCATTGGCCGCCGGCGTCGAGTCGCCGAGCACGCTGGCCTCCAGCGACTTCGCGAACTGGCCGATCAGGTTGCCTGCCACATCGGCCAGCACCCCGCGGCCGAACTGCGCCGCCTTGCCGGAGATCTGCAGATCCGTGCTGATGTAGACGGAGGTGGCGTCACCCTCGTCCTTCAACTGGGCGGTGACGACGGCCGCCGCGCTGCCGTTCCCGCGCGTCTCCTTGCCGGTGGCGCGCAGCACCACCCGCCGGGCCGTCGCATCCTTCTCCTCGAACGCCGCAATGCCTTTGTACGACACGGTGATCGGGCCGACCTTGACCTTGACGGCGCCGGTGAACTCGTCGCCGTCGACGGAGAGCAGCGTGGCGCCCGGCAGGCACGGCGCCACCCGCTCGACGTCGGTGAGCACCTCCCAGGTCTTGGCGGCGGGCACCGCGACGCGGAATTCGTTGGTCAGCTCCACAGTCAGTGGTCCTCTCTTCCTTTGATTTCCCGGTCGGCCCCCGCAAGCGGGAGGTGCCCCCGGCGCTCCTGCCCGCGAGAAGCGTTCTCCAGCAGTTCTACGATCGTCGCCGGGCTCGCGGGCAACGTGGTCACCGTGACGCCGAGCGGCGCCAGCGCATCGTTGACGGCGTTGATCACGGCGGGTGTCGACCCGATGGCGCCGCCCTCGCCCGCACCCTTGTAGCCGCCGACGCCCGGGCCGGGGATCTCGACGTGGCCGAACTCGATCGGTGGCACCTCGGTCGCGGTGGGCAGCAGGTAGTCGACGAAGGTGGAGGACAACGGATTCCCGTCGGCGTCGTAGACCAGGCTCTCGAGCAGCGCACCGCCGATGCCCTGCACGGTGCCGCCGGCCACCTGGCCCTCGACCACGTTGGGGTTGATCATCGGTCCGACGTCCTCGCTGACGATGTAGCGCGTCAGGGTGACCTGGCCGGTGTCGATGTCGACCTCGCAGGTGCAGGCGTGAGTGGCGTTGGCCCAGTGGATCATCGCCTCGGGCGGCGACGTGAACCGCGCGGTGGCCTCGAGCGAGGCCGACATCCCCGGCGGCAGCTGCGCGGGCTCGTAATGCGCGCGGTAGGCGATGTCGCCGAATGTCACGCACTTGTCCGGGTCGTCGCGGACGTACGCCGTCGACCCGCCCAGCTCGATGTCGCCGGCCTCGACACCCAGTCGGTGCGCGGCCATCGCGGCGATCTGCCCGCGCAGGATGGTGCCCGCCTCGTTCACCGCGCCCGCCGTCATCGGCCCGCTGCGGCTGCCCTGGGTCCCGGCCCCGTAGGGGGTGACCGCCGTGTCACCCTGGATGGTCGAGACGTCGTCGATGTCGGCACCCAGCGCGTCGGCGGTGAGCTGAACGACCGTGGTCTCCAGGCTGTTTCCAGTGGACCCGCCGTTGACGTAGACGTTGATCTTGCCGGTGGACTCCATCCGGATGGTGCAGCCCTCGGTGGCCAGGTGACCGGTCGCCGCACCCGTCGGCTCGATGTAGGCGGAGAACCCCAGCCCGATGTAGCGGCCCTGCGCGAGTGCCTCGGCCTGCTCCTTGCGGAAACCCTCGTGGTCGAGGATCTTGACCGCCTGCTCGAACGTGTCGGCGGGGGCGACGTGGTCGTACGGCATGCCGTTGGGGTTGAAGTACGGCATCTCGTCCCCGCGCAGGATGTTGCGCCTGCGAAGTTCCACGGGATCCATCCCGAGCTTGCGCGCGGCGATGTCGAACATGATCTCGCGGGCCAGCGTCTCGTACTGCCACGGGCCGCGATAGGCATGCAGCCCTGCGGTGTTCGAGAACACGGTCTTGTAATTGAAGCTGGCCTTCGGCACCCGGTACGGGCCCGGATAGAACATGCCGATGGCCGCGGTGGTCAGCACCGGATACGGCGTGGGGTAGGCGCCGATGTCCTGGACGAAGTCGATGTCGACAGCCAGGATGTTGCCCTCGTCGTCGAACGCCATCCGCGCGGTGCCGTCGACGTGACGTGCCTGGCCGGCCGACATGAGGTTCTCGCGGCGGTCCTCGATCCACTTCAGCGGCCCTGGCACCTTGCGCGCCGCGAGCATGATGACCATGTCCTCCCGCATGGGGACGACCTTCTGGCCGAAGCCGCCACCGGTGTCGCGCATGATCACCCGCACCTTGCTGGCGGGGATACCGAGCAGGCGGGCGCAGAACGCGCGCAGTTCGTGCGGTGTCTGCGTCGAACCCCACAGGGTCAGCTCCCCCGTGGTGGCCGTCCACTCGACGACCATGCCGCGCGTCTCGATCGGCACCGGCACGTGCATCTGCTGATAGATGTTCTCCGCGACAACGCATGCCGCGGTGCTGAACGTCTCCTCGTCGGGCGGCGCGCCGCCCATGCCGCCCGCGACGTTGTCCGGGTACTCGTCGTGCACCACGGCAACGCCGGCCTCGGCGCCGCCGACGGCGACACGGAAGTCGGCGACGGCGGGCAGCGGTTCGTAGTCGACCTCGACGGCGTCGGCGGCGTCCTCGGCGAGGTAGCGGGATTCGGCGACGACGAGCGCGACGGGGTCGCCGACGAACTTCACCTGGCCCTCGGCCAGCGGCGGGCGCGGGGTGTCCGGCATGTCCTTGCCCGCGACGGCGTGCCAGGCCTCCACGGCGTCGCCGTTGATGTCGGCGGCGGTGAGAACGGCCCGCACCCCCGGCATCGCGAGTGCCGCGGCGGTGTCGATGCCCTTGATGGTGGCGCGGGCGAACGGACTGCGGACGAAGCAGGCGTGCAGCATGCCGGGGCGCTGGATGTCATCGACGAACGTGCCGCGGCCGGTCAGCAGGCGGTTGTCCTCGACGCGGGCGTGCCGGGTGCCCGAATAGCGGGTGGCGACGGTCTCCGTCGACGTTGACGTCATCGTCGGTCACTCCTCATCCGTCGAGAATGCTGTCGGAACTTCTGCGCGTAAGCACGCCCGCACGGGCTGGCGGGCACCGCTCAAGAGTCTGCTTATCGTAGTTGAACAATGCGCATGCCAGAAGGGGAGAGTCCCGTTTCCGCATGCGCCCCGGCGGCATTTGATCGTGATAGCAACGTCACGCAGCGGCGTCGCAACCTCACAGGATTTTCGCAGCTTTTACATGCTCGATGCCTCAAACAGCGGAAATGATCCGAATTCCTCGGGTAGCCTGGCGTCAGGTCTTGGGGGAGACATCCGATCCGTAGTGATCCGGCAAAGGGGGCCTTGTCGTGGATTGGCGCATCAAGCAGGTCCAGCCGCAGTTCGACGACGACGAGATCGCCGCGTTGTGCGGCACCGTCGAACGCGGTTGGCTGACCGAAGGGCCGTGCGCCGAGCAGTTCCTGGCGGAGATCAAGCAGTGCACCGGTTCGCGCTACGCGGTGCTCGCCCCCAATGGCACCCTCGGGTTGTTCCTCAGCCTGCTCGCCCTCGACCTGCCGCCCGGCGGCGAGATCCTCATCCCGTCGTTCACCTTTTTCGCCTCGGCATCGGCGGCGATCTTCGCGGGCCTGCACCCGGTGTTCGTCGACGTCGACCCGATCACCTTCAATCTCGACGTGGATGCCCTCGACCGGCATGTCACCGACAGGACGGTGGCCGTGATGCCCGTCCACATCTACGGTCATTCCGCGCAGGCCGACCGCATCCAGGATTTCGCCGAATCGCGGGGACTGCGCGTCATCGAGGACGCAGCGCAGGCCTACGGCGTGCACTATCGCGGCAGGCACGCCGGCACGTGGGGCGACGTCGGCGTGATCTCGTTCTTCGCGGACAAGACCGTGACCACCGGTGAGGGCGGTGTCGTACTCACCCGGGACGAGGCCCTCTACGACCGGCTTCGCCTGCTGCGCAACCAGGGTCGGCTCAGCAGCGGGACATTCGTCCACGACGCCCTCGGCATGAATTTCCGGGTCACCGATCTGCAGTGCGCCGTCGGCCTGGGGCAACTGCGCAAGCTGCCCGCCATCGCCGGCGCCAAGCGCCGCAACCACGCACGGTATGTCGCGAACCTCAGCGAGGTCACGGGCATCACCGTGATGGGCGTCGAACGCGGATCCGACCACATCCCTTTCCGGTTCGCGATGCGCAGTGACCGACGTGACGCCGTCGTGGCGGCGGTTGAGGCGGCCGGCGTGCAGACACGTACGTTCTTCTATCCGCTGCATCGGCAGCCTGCGCTGCGGAAGTATGCGCGCGGCGCGCTGCCGGTGTGCGAACAACTCTTCTCAGAAGGGATCTGCCTGCCCGTCCACGATGGCCTCACGCCGTCGGACATCGATTCGATCACCGACATCGTCCGGCGGGTCCACGCGGCCTGACTGTTGTTTGCCGGGAGACGAGTTTCCGTTAAACGCGTTGCGCCGTGCGAGCAACGGTACGATCGGCGACAATGTGTTTCGTGCGGGCGGACCGAGGTGGCGGGGCACTTCGGCTCGTCGAGCGCCTGATAGCTGGCACCGCGCCGGCGTGAGCGACGGGGGACCAGCCGAATGCAGCGCAGAGCACTGAGCCGGCATCTGCCGGCGGCACTGGCTTTGAGCTTCGCGCTCACCCTCCTGCTCGGCCTGGTGTCGGCCTGCGGTTCCGCCGACGACCGGACTATCGCCCTGCCCGGACCGGCGGGTGAGCGCTCTGCGATCGTCTACCACCCCTCGTCCGCGGGATCGGGTGCGCCGTTGGTGGTCGTCTCGCACGGCGCCAACGGATCTGCCGAAGAGGCGCGAAAGTCGTTCGGCTGGGACGGCCTCGCCGAACGGTACGGATTCGTGGTCGCCTATCCGGACGCGCTCGAGGGCCGCTGGAACGCCGGCTTCTGCTGCCGCAAGTACAACAGCCCGAAAGTCGACGACGTCGCCTTCCTGCACGAACTGCGGGACCGACTCATCGCGGAGGACGACGTCGATCCGAGGCGTGTGTTCGCCGTCGGCGCCTCCAACGGAGGGATGCTCTCGTACGCCTGGGCATGTTCGCGGCCGGGAGATCTCGCCGGCATCGGCATCGTCGCCGGTGCGCTGACGGTGCCGTGCCCGGACCCGGCGCCGTTGACTGTGGTCGCGGTGCACGGCGCACAGGACGCGGTCGTCCCTGTCGCCGGCGGGACGAGTGTCGGCGGACCGGGCAACAATCTGGTGTATCCGTCGATCGACGAGGCGTTGGCGCCGTTCATCCGGGCTGCGAGCTGTTCACCCAAACCCATGGTGCAGTCGGAGCCGCCGGCGACCGTGACGACGTGGCCGTGTGCGAACGGCCGCGAGGTGGTGCGTGATGTCATCGACGGGGAAGACCACGGGTGGCCGGGCTCGGGCGGCGATGCAGGCACCACCACCGATCCGTGGGACAGCACCGGGTTCCTGTGGAGCCGGCTCGGCAATGTGAACGCGCCGTCAGTGAGCTGACGCGCGCGCTCGGGACCGCAGTTCCTCTATCCAGGCTTCGTAGGCGTCCAGTGCGCTGGAACGGGAAAGCACTTGGCGGGCATACTCGCGTCCCCGGCTGCCCAGCCGACTCGCTCCCCCTCGGTCTTCACCCGTGCGCAGTGCTGCGTCGAGGAGAGCTTGCGGCTTGCCCGATTCCACGCAGGTACCGGCGCCGGCCGCCTGCATCTCCCGCTTGGACCCGCTGCGTGGGTCGGTGGCCGCCACCACCGGCCGGCCCGCCGCGAAATACGACGTCAGCTTGCTGGGCACACTCATCTCGGCGACACCGGGCTTCTCGTTGAGGATGAGCACGTCCGCGGCGCCGAGCGCGTTCTCGAATTCGCCGTCGGGAAGCGGATCGAGGAACTCGAGGGTGCTCAACCCTGAACCGAGCGACTCGAGTGCCCGCCGCCGTGCCCCATCGCCGAGAAGCACGAAACGGATGGGCAGCGACTCCTTCTGCGCGATGCGCGCTGCGTCGACGACGTTCTCGAGCCCCTGCTTCTCGCCCATGTTGCCGGCGTGCAGCGCGATCACCTCGTCATCACGCCAGGCGAGCCGGCGGCGGGAGGCCGATCTGTCGCGCGCGGGTTCGGCGATGTGACTCCAATTGCGGATGACGGTGATCTTCGCCGGATCGATGCCCAGCTCGGTGACCACGTCGCCGAACAAGTCGTGGATGACGGAGACGCCGTCGACCCGCGACAACAGTCGACGCTCGAGCCGGGCCACCGCGCCCGCGCCGCGGCCACCGAGCGCCTCGGTCTCCACGGCGGCACGCGAGTAGATGTCCTGGGTGATGACTCCCACCGCGGTCCGGCCCGCCCGGCGCCACGTCAAAGCCGTTGCCACACTGAGTAATGCGGGGCTGACGGCCAGCACGACGTCGGGCCTGCGGCCGCGGATCATCGCGGCGTGGGACGCGAACGCCGCTTCCATCGCGATGCGGCCGACGCCGGTCGAGGTGCTCGGGACAGGGTGACGCACCCGGGTGACATCGACGCCGTCGATCACCTCGCGCATCCGCAACCCGCGGTATCCCTCGGCGATTTTCCACTGCGGGTAGTGCGGGTACCCGACGACGGCCCGGACCCGGTGTCCCCGTTCGACCAGCCCGCGGGCCAATCCGGCGGCGTAAGGCGCTATCCCGGTCGGTTCGGGCTCGTAGTAGAAGCTGACAAGGAGGACGTCGAGGCCGCCCGCCACCATGTCAGTCCGTCCGGGGCGGAACGTGCGGATCGTTCCCGTTCTGCCGTGGCGGTTTCACCATCGTCGACGTCGCGTGCTCCGGTGGTGTCCCGTTGCGTACCTGCGGCGCGGGCCTCGGCGGATTCCTGCGTGGTTCGGTGATGGCCGTGTCGACCGGCCTGGCATGCGGCCGGTAGGTGTAGCCGGTGCCGTACCAGTACCGGCTCTTGCCGGCATTCCTCGACGGCACCATGTTGAGCACGGTGCCGAGCACTCGGGCGTTCACCTGCTCCAGGCTCTTGAGCGCCCGCTGCATCTGCGGCATGGTCGTCTTGCCCGCCTGGACGACGAACAGCACGGCGTCGGCAAGAGCGGCCAGCACCACCGCATCCGCCGCGGGCAGCGTGGGCGGCGCGTCGATCAGGACCACCTCGAATTTCTCGGTGAGTTCGCGCAGCAACCCCGGGAACCGCTTGGAGCTGAGCAGCTCAGCCGGATTGGGTGGCACCGGGCCGCTGGTGATGACGGCGAACCCGTTGTCCACCGGCTGCAGTATCTGGTCCAGGCTGGCGCGGCCGACCAGTGCATTGCTCAGACCGAGAGGTGCATTGAGTTTGAAGTAGCTGGCCACAGACGGCCGTCTGAGGTCGCCGTCGACGAGGCACACCCGCACGCCGACGTGTGACATCGCCACCGCGAGATTGCCTGCCACCGAACTCTTTCCCTCGCCGGCGAGCGCGCTGGTGACGACGATGACCTTCGGCATCCGGTCCACGGCGGCGAACTGCAGGTTGGTCCGCAACTGCCGGTAGGCCTCGCTACGGCTGCCGAGATGGTCGTCGCGCACGATGGCGGTGGCACCGCGACGGGTGTCACGAACGACGTGCGCCAGCACCGGGATGTCGGTCACCGCCGCGAGATCAGCGGTGTCCTTGACGCTGGTGTTCAGCTTCTCCAGCAGCACCGCCAGCCCCACTCCGGCGATGAGTCCGACCAGCAGTCCCAACCCGAGGTTGATCGGAATGCTGGGCGACGTCGGCGAGGCCGGCACCATGGCCGGGGTCACCACCGTGGCCTTGACCGGGGACGAGCCCCTCGTCTCCGACGACTCCAGTTCCCCGATCACCTTGGCCAGGCTGTTGGCGACGGAGTTGGCGATCGCGGCGGCGATCTCCGGCGAGTCCGATGTCGCGGAGATGTCGATCATGACCGTCTCCAGCGGAACCTTCGCCGAAACATGATCGGCTAATTGCCGAGCGTCCAGCGGCAGGCTCAGTTCCGCGATCACCGGATCGAGCACCGTCGGGCTGGTGACGAGCTGTGAGTAGGACTTGACACGCTCTGCCGAAAAGTTGCTGCCCTGGAATAGCTCCTGGTTGAGATTGCCCGAGCTGATCTGCGTGGACACGAACAACTGCGCGTCGCCGCGGTACGTCGGCGTCATGAGCAGGATCGAACCCGCAGCTGCCGCCAGGCACATCACCACCACACTGACGATCAGCCACGCCCGCTTGGCCAATATGGCGAGGTAGGAGCGAAGATCCACGATTTCCCCCATCGGTGCCGGACATCCGGCAGTGCCGTTGATTCGTATTCTTTTTTCACTACGCGACCGCCATGCCGCGGCCAAGCCGAGTCCCGCCCCGTGCGCAACGATAAGCCACGAAACGCATGTTGGCCGGTTTTGCGGCGAAAGTTGCCGAGATTTTCGTGCGAAGTCAATTTCTTACGCCTGAGGTAATAAAACGATCTCGAAAAATCGAGGTAAAAGATTGCTGTTCCGTTCGCGTAAGCCTTGATCACCGTGTAAGCACTGCAACCAGGGGATCGTTTGCCAGCGCGGCATCGAAGTGACGAACGGGGCGGGAGTGCAACATATGAAACGGGCGTTCATCACCGGGGTCACCGGGCAGGACGGGTCCTACCTGGCGGAACTCCTGCTCGAGAAGGGCTACGAGGTGCACGGGCTGATCCGCCGCGCATCGACCTTCAACACCGGACGGTTGGAACACATCTACACCGACCCCCACGTGGAGGGTGCTCGCTTCTTCCTGCACTACGGCGATCTGACCGACGGGTCGCGTCTGGTGACCCTGCTGCAGCGGATCAAGCCGGACGAGGTCTACCACCTCGCCGCCCAGTCCCATGTGCGCGTGAGCTTCGACGAGCCTGAGTTCACCGGCGACACCACGGGACTGGGGACCACCCGGTTACTCGAGGCCATCCGGATGATCAACCTGAACTGCCGGTTCTACCAGGCGTCGAGTTCGGAGATGTTCGGCGCGAGCCCACCGCCGCAGGACGAACACACGCCGTTCTGGCCGCGCAGTCCGTACGGGGCGGCCAAGGTGTACTCCTACTGGATCACCCGCAACTACCGCGAGGCGTACGGCATGTTCGCGGTCAACGGCATCCTGTTCAACCACGAATCACCCCGTCGCGGCGAGACGTTCGTGACCAGGAAGATCTCCCGCGCGGTGGCGCGGATCAAGGCCGGCCTGGACTGCGACCTCTATCTGGGCAACCTCGACGCCGTCCGCGACTGGGGTTACGCCAAGGAGTACGTCGAGGCCATGTGGTTGATGCTGCAGGCCGAACGACCTGATGACTACGTGGTCGCCACCGGCACCGCCTACTCGGTGCGGGACTTCGTCCAGTTCGCGTTCGACCACGCCGGGCTGGACTGGCAGCGCTACGTCAAGTTCGACGATCGCTACCTGCGTCCATCGGAGGTGGACTCTTTGATCGGGGACCCGTCGAAGGCGCGGGAAGTGCTGGGCTGGAAGGCCAAGGTGCTCGCGCCGGATCTGGCGCGGCTGATGGTCGATGCCGACAGCGAGCTGGCGCTCGCGGAAGTCCGAAGCCGTGGTTGACGTGGCGCCCCTCGACCGGGACGCGAGGGTGTACATCGCCGGCCACCGGGGCCTGGCCGGTTCTGCGATTCAGCGCGCATTCGTGGCGGCCGGATTCGACGACATCGCAGGTGTCGGTTCTTCGCAGCTCGACCTGCGGGACCGCGCGGCGACATTCGACTACCTGCATGATCTGCGGCCGGACGTGGTGGTGCTGGCGGCGGCGCGAGTGGGCGGTATCGCCGCCAACGACGCGTCGCCGGCGGAGTTCCTCTCCGACAACGTCCGCATCCAGGTGAACGTGATGGATGCCGCTCGCGAGCTCCAGGTGCCCCGGTTGGTGTTTCTCGGGTCGTCCTGCATCTACCCCAAACACGCGCCGCAACCGATTCCGGAGTCGTCGCTGCTGACCGGTGCGCTCGAGCCGACCAACGAGGCCTATGCAGTGGCCAAGATCGCCGGCATCACCCACCTGCGCGCGGTGCGCCGGCAGTACGGACTGCCGTGGATCGCGGCGATGCCGACCAATCTCTACGGCCCGGGCGACAACTTCGACCCGGAGAACTCACACGTACTTCCCGGCATGATCTACCGGTTCCACACGGCGGTCGAAGAGAACCGGGACGAGGTGGTGCTGTGGGGGTCCGGCGAGCCGCGCCGGGAGTTCCTGCACGCCGACGACCTGGGCCGTGCCATCGTGCACCTGCTCGACACCTACGACGACCCGGAGATCGTGAATATCGGTGTGGGAGAGGATCTCACCATTCGAGCGCTGGCGGGACACGTCGCCGCGGCGGTCGGATTCACGGGCCGTATCACCTGGGACACCTCCCGGCCTGACGGGACGTTGCGCAAGCTGCTCGACGTCTCCCGCATCGCCGCGACCGGGTGGCGACCGCGCATCGAACTCGACGAGGGCATCCGTGAGGCCTACGAGTGGTTCCGGGCCAATGCCGCCGGCGAGCGGCCGGTCGCCTGTGCCCCGGGGGGTCGAGATGCCTGACATCACTTACGCAGAAGAGGGGCGACGGTGACGTACACCGTGGAGCGCGGCCCCGCCGCCGCGCAGGACAAGCCGCCCGCAGGCCCGACACGTAAGAAGGCGACCGCGGTCGCCACCCCGAAGGCGGGTGCTCACCGCAAGGACATCGAGGGGCTGCGCGCCCTGTCCATCCTGATGATCATGGTGTGGCACGCCGGCGTGCCGTTCTTCCCCGGCGGCTTCGTGTCGCTGGACGTGTTCTTCGTCATCTCGGGCTTCCTCATCACGCAACTGCTCGTCCAGGAGCTGCGGACGACGGGGCGTCTGAAACTGCGACGCTTCTACGGCCGCCGTGCCAAACGGCTGTTGCCCGCGCCCACCGTGGTCTTCGTGGCTGTCGCCGTTCTCACCATCGTGCTGCTGCCGCGCAGCCGGTGGATTCCCACCGCTCAGGACATCATCGCCACCGCGACGTACAGCATGAACTGGCGACTGGCCGCGGAGAGCACGGATTACTTCTCCCAGAACTCCACGGAGAGCATCCTCGAACACTTCTGGTCACTGTCGGTCGAGGAACAGTTCTACCTGTTGTGGCCATGCCTGTTGGCCTACACCGCCGCCCGCACGTTCCAGCGCGGGCGGCGCGCGATGGGTCCGGCGCTGCTCGCTGCATTCGCACTCGTCGGTGTGCCGTCATTCCTGTGGTCGGTGTACTACTCGGTGGAGAACCCGGCCAAGGCCTACTTCGTCACCACCACCAGAGCATGGGAATTCGCCCTCGGCGGCGCACTGGCCATGCTCACGTTCACCGCCTGGAAGCTGCCGAAGCCGGCCGCGATCGTGGTCGGCTGGGCCGGCTTGGTCACCATCTTCGCCGGGGCGTTCTACATCACGACGGAATTTCCCTATCCCGGTTACTGGGCCCTGATCCCGTGCCTCGGCACCGCGGCGATCATCTTCGCCGGCTTCACCGCGGGCCGCGCCGGACCGGTGGCGGTGCTCGGCACCGCGCCGATGCAGGTCGTCGGGCGAATGTCGTACTCGCTCTATCTGTGCCACTGGCCGGTGCTGATGTTCACCGCTGCAGCACTCGGGCGGCCGCTCACCCCGGTCGAGGGATTGATCACGGTGACGGCGTCGGCGATACCGGCTTACCTGCTGTACCGGTTCGTGGAGAATCCGATTCGATACTCTCGCAACCTGTTCCCGACCTCGGCGCACATGCTGCGGGCTGCGGGTGTCGCCACGGTGGTGTCGCTGATCGTCGGCATGGGTCTGTACATGGCGAACTGGCCGCCGCCGCCGCCGTTCGTGCCGCCGACGATCGGCCAGGTCGCGGTGGGGGACTCGTCGGCCGACCAGAGCGCCGCCGGTCCGCAGGCGAATCTCGACCCGAAGGCAGTGGTGGGCGCGGGTGCGCTCGGCCCGAAACCGCTGGGCGATCAGAACGGCGCGCCGAAGGATCAGTCCGCCTCGATCGTTCCGGCGCCGAACGTCGCGGCCAATGACTACACCGATTGCACTCAGACACAAGAGAACAGCGACGTGATGTCGTGTGTCTACGGCAAGAAGGACTCCTCGACGGTGGTGGCGGTCGTCGGTGACTCCCATGCCAATCAGTGGGTGCCCGGCCTCGCCGAGGTCGCCACGGCGCGAGGCTGGAAGCTCGTCGAGTACACCAAGGCCGCGTGTTCCTTCGCCGACGTCCTGACCACCACCAAGGACGGCGACCCGTACCCGTCCTGCCAGGAGTGGGGCAGGTCCCTGCTCGACAAGCTGCTCACCACGGAGAAGCCGACCATGATGATCACCAGCAGCATCAAGAAGCGGGTGATACTCGACGGGCAGGCCAACTTCGACGCAGCCAACATCAGTGCGCTGGCGGAGGGCCTCAGGCGCAACTACGAGGCGCTGAACAAGGCCGGTATCCCGGTGGTGGTCATCCAGGACACGCCGACCCCGACGTTCGACATACCCGAATGCGTACAACAGAATCCGGACAAGCTCACCAAGTGCGCCGGTGACCGGTCGAAGATGGTGCCCGGCGATCTCGGCGCGGAGCAGTTCGAAGCGAAGGCCGGGCTCGACGACGTCACCATCATCGACCTCAACGGAGCCATCTGCCCGACGGAGCAGTGCGCCGCGGTCATCGGCAACGTGTTGGTCTACCGCGATGCGAGCCACCTGACAGGGACCTATGTCCGGACCCTGTCGCCGAGGCTCGACGCTGAGATCGGCGCCGCGACAAAGTGACCCTTCAGCGCGGCGATCCCATCGAGCGGATGCCGGCGAGCTCACCGCCGACGTCCGACGGCCCGCAGCGCGACGGCCTGCTCATCCTGGGCCGGGCGTTGCTCTACCCGGGGCTCGCGCTGACCTCGCTGTTGCTGCTGAGGGGTCCGCTGGCGCTGCCGATCGGCGACATCCTGATGGCGGGGGCGGGGTTCTGCGCGCTGCTGTCCATGCGGCGTCCGCCCCGGCAGGTCCCCCCGATGCTGTGGCTGGCGGCCGCCCTGCTGGTGGTGGGCGGCGCGGTGGCCTCGGCTGCCAGCAGCGATCCCGTCGGCAGCCTGAGCATCCTGGCTCGCTTGGTCTACATGGTCGTCATCGTGCCGTGGATCCTGCTGAACCTGCTCGTCGAACAGCGACACGTGACGCGGGCGGTCGCCTGGTGGCTGATCGGCGCGGCGGTGTGCGGGTTGGGCGCCGTCGTCCAGCTTCTCTTCGGTGACGTGATCCCGGGTGGTCAGGTGACTGTCGACGGGCGGTTCACCGGCATCACCACCCACCAGAACGACCTCGCCGGCATCAGTGTGATGGCCGCCGCAGCGGCACTCGCTGCGTTCGGCAATGGAGTGACGAAACGCTTCCGCATCTTCGCTTTCGGCATCCTGGCCATCTGCACGACGGGTTTGATCCTCAGCGGCAGTGTGAGCGGAATTCTCGGCATGCTCGCCGCCGTCCTGTTCCTGCTGCTGTCACGGGCGATCCACCTCGGTCGCGCGACCATCGTCACCGCCGCCGGGTCGGTGATCATCGTGTTCGTACTCAGCCAGCTGGAGGGCCTCGGCGCCCTCAACCCGATCGAACGGTTGCTGCGGACCACCGGCTTCACCACCACCAAGGCCGAATACGACACCGCGGGAACGCGAATGGAATTGGCTCGTCGTGCGATGGACGAGATCCGCGAGTCACCCATCATCGGCAACGGCATGCTGATCGACGACAACGTCCTGATGAAGCGCTTCACCGTGCACAACAACTTCCTGGGGACCTGGACCGCCGGTGGTGTGCTCGCCTTCCTGGGCGTCGTGATAGCGACTGGACTCGCCGCGCGCTACTGTCTGCGCCGCGACCCGAGGAACGTCCTGCACGGCGTCGTCGCCACCGCGTTCGTGGCGGCACTGGCCTTCGCGCAGACGGCGCCGGGAATCTACAACCGGTACTACTGGATTCCCGTGGCGTTCATGATCTTCCTGGTCTGGCAGTGGCGTACCAAGTCAACGTCGGCCGGCGCACGACGATGTTGAGGGCCCTGGGCCTGGTCGGCGGCGCGCGCATCACGTCCACGGCCGCGCAGGCGCTGAGTCTGCTGGTGCTCGCCAGGAGCCTCGGGCCGTCCGACTTCGCCGAATTCGCCGCGGTGCTGGGCGCACTCATGGCGCTCAACCTGATCTCCGACGGTGGCGCCACCTACGCGGTGGGCCGGCATCACGACGACCCCACGACGATCATCAAGATCCTTCGCGCCGGGCGCATGCTCTCCGCGGCCACCATGCTCATCTCGGTTCCGGTGCTCGTGGCGTTCGCCATCGCAACCGGGTCCGCCGTGCTCGTCGCATGCCTACCGCTGTGCCTGTGGGTGCCACTCGAGCGCCAACTGGAGGTCAGCAGCGCCTACCTCATGTCGAGGAACCAGCAGGTCCCCGTCGGCGCGGCGTTCCTGCTGCGCAGGCTGCCCACCCTGCTGGCGGTTCTGCTGTTCGCCTCGACCGCAAATCTCGTGTGGGCGTTCTCGTTCTCCATGCTGATCACCGCCGGAGTCGCGAACCTGTACCTCGGCCGGCAAGTCGCCGACGAGACGGCGGCCGGTCAGAGGGAGGCGCGTCCCGACGGAACCACCTGGCGGATGCTCCGGCCGTTCTGGGCTGCCATCGCGGGTCAGGGAGTCCGACAGATCGACGTCGCCGTGCTGTCCTTCGCGGCCGGCACCGCCGTCGCCGGCATCTTCGCGCCGGCCACCCGTTTGGTGCCGGCCCTGCTCCTGGTTCCCGGCACCTACACACAGCTGCTGCTGGCCCGCCTCGCGACCACAAAGGAGACACTGACGCTCCGGGCGGTCGCGGTGCTGGGACTCGTCACCGGTGCGGTGTTCACACCGTTGGCGATGACGGCGAACCACTGGATCCCACTACTGCTCGGCGACGAGTACAGCGCCAGCGTGCCTGTGGTGCAGATCGTGATCGGCAGCCTGGTGTTCGCCGCCATGTCGTCGGCGTTCGCCAGCGGACTGCACGCCGTCGATCGCGCCTCCCGGGTGGCGGCCGCGGTGTGGACCAGCGCGCTGACCACGCTGGTGCTGATCGCGGTACTCGGCTCTATACACGGCGGGATCGGCGCCGCGTGGGCCGTGGCGGTGGGTTACGCGCTGCAGTTCGTCCTGATGGCCGGTGCCTACCGGCTGAAGCGGCAGCAAGCACCGACAACGGTTCTCGCTCACTGATGGAGGACAACGACCGATGACCAGTGACACGATTCGTTCGGTGACCGGCGACCGGGTCCGCGCGCACACTCCTGTGCGGCGCCGACGCGATCTGGTCGTGACGCAACTGGCGATGCCGTCGTACCGCCAGGAGTTCGTGCGCGCGCTCGAACTGTCCGGTGAGGACATCCTGCTCCTGGTCGGCGACGCGCAATTCGGCGACGGAGTCGTCACCGATGTCGCATCGCCCATCGTGACCCGCACCGGGCGCAACCGCTACCTGGCCGGGCGCCGGGCGGTGTGGCAGCACGGCTGCCTGCTGCGGGGATTCCTCGCCAGGAACCTGGTGATCGAGATCAACCCGCGCAATCTGACCTCGTGGCTGCTGTTGATCGGCCGGCTGCTCACCCTGCGCGGCACTGCCGCGTGGGGGCATGCGCACTCACGGCGCGGACCTCGACCGGAACACAACCGCATTCGCCGGGTGATGGAGAGCCTGTGCTCGGAGCTGATCACGTATACGGAGACGGAGGCCGCGGAGCTGCAGGCCCTGTTCCCGCGGAAGAACGTGATGCCCGCGCGCAATTCGCTGTACTCGATCGAGCAGATGTCGCAATTCGAGGTGGGCGAGTTGGCCGACCGTCCCGATCTGGTGATGATCGGCCGCCTGGTCCCCGACAAGAAGCCGCTGCTGGGCCTCGAGGCGTTCGAGCGTGCCCGTGCCGCCTTGCCCGCGGACACCGTCCTGCACATCGTGGGGTCGGGGCCGATGGAGTGTGCGATCGCCGATCGCGTGGCGCAATCGGGCCTGGATGCGCAGGTCCGGTGCTACGGCTGGGTCAGCGACCTCGACCAGTTGGCACCGATCTTTCAGCGCTGCCGTGGACTTCTCGCCCCCGGATACATCGGTTTGAATGCCACGCAGGCGCTGTACTTCGGTGTGCCCGTACTGTATCCGCGCGATGATCCGCACGCGCCCGAGATCGAGGCTCTCGATGCGAGCAACAGCATCGTGTTCGAGACCGACGACGTGGCAGGCTGCTGCGAGGCCATCAGGTCGCTCTACCGCGAGCCCTGGTCGTTCGATTGCGCGCAGATGGCCCGGCTCGCGCGGTCGAAGTATTCGGCCGACCGGATGGTCGAACCGTTCCTCGCGCTGGCGAGGCGCGGTTGACGACGTCCGCCGAGCGGGCCATCTCACCCCGTCTGGTGCCGCTCCGCACGGCTGTGCGCAAGGGTCGCCTGCTCCGCATGCATGTGATGAGCGGCAGGAAAGTCCGTGTCGGAAAGAACTTCTCGATCGGCGGCGGAGCACATGTTCTGAGCCCGAACTTCTTCCGGGTCGGTGACGATGTCCGGATCGGGCGCGATCTGCTCTGTGAGGTGGATGTCACCATCGGGTCCGGCGTGTTGATCTCCAGCCGGGTGTGTTTCATCGGCGATGACCATGTGATTCCCCCCGCCGGGACGCCGATCTACCCCGGCGGCGGCATGCCGGGCACGCACATCGTCCTGGAGGGCGACAATCTGGTCGGCAACGGCACGATCATCCTGGGTTCCGTGGTGGTGGCGTACGGCGCCGTGATCGGAGCGGGCAGCCTCGTGCTACATGACGTACCGTCCAACGCAGTGGTCGCCGGCCGGCCGGCCCATGTGATCCGGACGAGGTGACATGCGATTTCGCTCCGCCGCGCTGGCGGCCGCCGTCCTGGCGACGGCGGCGGGCTGCGCCACCGAGCCGCCCCGGGTGCCGGTCGGATCAAGGGTGGTGTTCGTCGGTGACTATGACACCGGCAACCTCACCCAGTGGGCGACGCTGCAGACCCAGGATTGGAGCCAGTTCGCCGGCGACTACTGCACCTATCGCGCATGTGTCCATGACGACGGCGAAGGACACTCCACTGCCGCCCGATTCGAGGTACGGGACGGGGACGTGCCGCCGTTCGGCGGCGGAGAGCGTGCGGAGGTGCGCACCGGGGACGGTCCCTCGAGCGGCGGCTACGCCTTCGAGGGTGACGAGCGCTGGTATGAGATGTCGGTGAAATTCGACGAGAGTTTCCGCAATCCGCGGGTGTCCAGCGCGGGCTGGTTCATCGTGATGCAGTGGTTCGGCTACGGCGCCCCTGCGCTCGCGCTACAGGTTTCGGAGAGCAACACCCTCGACTTCGGCGGTGACGGAGTGCCCCGCAGGTACCACCGGTCGATCGGTGAGGTACGGCCCGGCGAATGGGTCGATTACATACTGCACGTGAAGTTCTCGAAGAACCCATCGGTCGGATTCGTCGAGGCGTGGGCCGACGGCCTGCTGGTGCTCCCGAGGTACAACCGGCCGACGATGACCACCGAGAGCAGTTACCTGAAGCAGGGCATTTACCGTGATGCCGATGCCGGTGGTACGCAAGTGGTGTGGCACGACGGCCTCCGCGTCACGGCGCCCTGACATGCGTAGCGCGGCCATCGTTTCAGCCGTCATCTGCTTTTCCTGGCTCGCTGCCGGCTGCGCGGCGCCGCCGGCCCCTGCGTCGCCGCTGTGCGCGACTCCCCGCGACGCCGCCGACGCATGCCTGGTGCCCGCGGGGTCTCGTGTGGTGTTCACCGGCGATTACGACACCGGTGACCTCAGCCAGTGGGCCACACTTCATGTCCGTGACTGGAACGAGCCGCCGGGCGAGTACTGCGAGTACAGCGCCTGCGTCGGCGACGGTGGGCCGGGCCACCCGAGTGCGGCTCGCTTCGAGGTGCGCGACGGCGACGTCCCACCGTTCGGTGGAGGCGAGCGAGCGGAGGTGCGCACCGACGACGGTCGGACCAGGGGTGCCGCCGTCGCCGAGGGCGATGAGCGGTTCTACGAACTGTCGGTGAAATTCGACGAGACGTTTCAGAATCCGCGTGGCGGCAGCGACAGCTGGTTCGTGCTCATGCAGTGGCTGCCGGGCGACGACTCATCGCCGCCGCTCACCCTGCAGGTGTCCAAGGCGAACACGCTCGAACTCGGGGGTGACGGTCCCTCGATTCCCTACCGCCGTCCGATCGGGCCGGTGCGCCCCGGCGTGTGGACGGACTACGTCCTGCATGCCAAGTTCTCCGCTGACCCCGCGATCGGTTTCGTGGAGGTCTGGCAGGACGGGGTGTTGGCCGTGCCCCGGCACAGCCGCCCGACACTGAGCGATCGACCCGCCTACCTCAAACAAGGGGTGTACCGGGATGCAGGCAGCTCCGGGACGCAGATCGTCTGGCACGACGGCTTGCGCGTGACCGCCCCGTAGCGAGTTCTCAGACCGCGGCCAGGGAGTGCGGCGCTTCCATCAGCTTGCAACGCATCTCGTCGACCACGGTGTCGGCCGCGGTGACGGCGGTGACGAGCTTGCCCGAGAACAGCGTCATGACCGTCGGCGCCACCCAGTTGACGATCGTCGGGCGCGCGTCGGTGGCGTCGACGTCGGCCAGGACGGTACGCACACTCCACAGTGAGCCGCAGTACTCGGCGTCGTCGAGCCCGTTGACGAACCTGCTGGCGGTCTCGCGCATCGCATCGAAAGCGGTGAGCGCCGAGGGCTCTCCGCACGGATTCGTCAGCAGGTCGCGATACGCCTCGGGCGGCTCGAAGGACTCCGAGATCGACCGGTGATGCACGCTGTGTTCGACGTCGTAGAGGATGTGCAGGTCTTCTCGGCGGCCGTATGGGGACAGCGAGTTGAACGGTCCGTCCATGACGACGATGTCGGTGTCGCCCAACGCCGCACCCTTCATGATGGCGACCTCGCACACCTCGAATTGACGGCGGGGTGGTGTGATGCCCCATGCTCGCATCAGCGCATTCGAGCGTGCGTTGCCACACAGCACCACGTAGTCGTAGTGGTCCACCACATCGGGTCCGGCCTCGACGCCGCCGTAGAGACGCACGCCTGACTCCGCCAGCCGGCGCAACCCGATGTTCTTCAGCTGCACCGGATCCATTCGCGACTCGGTTGCCCTGATGACGAGTTCCGTGGTGTCCTCGCGCAACAACGGCGACTTCACCACTTCGAACTCCAGGCCCGCCCTGGTGCAGTGGTCGAGGAATTCCTGGCCGGTGACCCTGCTGCCGACACGGCTCACCGCGTAGAGGTGCTGCTCGGAATCGATGACCGCCGCCCCGTATTCCGCGAGGAACGAGGTCACACTCTCCTTGGTCTCCAGCGCGGTGTCGAGGCTGCGCGGATAGTGGTATCCGCGGTGCAGCCGAAAGACGTTGTTGCCGGTCGCCCCGTTCATGATGGAGCGCTGCGCCTCGAAAACGTCCACCTCCCAGCCGTCTTCAGCCAACCGCACAGCGGCGGACACGCCGAACACGCCGGCACCGACGACCGCGACACGGCCGAATGTGATGGGTTTGGAGATCATGCGGGACGCTCCTGTCGGGTGGATAACGCGCGTTTGATGAGATCGGTGACGGCGACGGACAGCGACATGTCGGTGCGCATCGCGCGGCGGTCGGTGCGATGGTCGAGGAACCACTGCACCTCGCGGAGGAGGGGAAGGTTCGGTGCGAACTGTGCGTCGACCGGGTCTGCACCGGGTGGCCGGTTCCCGTCCGGCGTCTGCCGCAGCCGGTGGTCGGACCACTCCCAGGACTCACCCGATGCGGTCGTCAACGTCAGCTGCTTGCGTTTCGGCCCCGGGCCTGCGCCCGTCAGCTCTATCGACACGGTGGCCCCGCGGGACGTGGTCCACCAGCATCGGGCGGTGTCTCCACCGCCGGACACGCAGATCGCATGCGGGATCTCATCGGTGAGCGTGATGGCCAATGCCACGTCGTGCGGGAGCAACTCCCACTCGACCGGGCCTTCGAGTGCCGGGCGGTGCCACGCGAACCGCAGTGCCGCAACGTCATCCGGGCCGACGGCGGCGCGCAACCGCTCGACGGCCGGGTGGTAGAGGTAGGTGAACCCGGTGAAGAGCGCCAGCCCACGGTTCTCCGCCATTGCGGTCAAGCGCCGGCCGTCGGCGGGATCGAGCGCCATCGGTTTCTCGACGAACACGTGTCTGCCGTCGGAGAGTGCCAGCTCCGCCAGGGCGACATGCGTCTCCTTCGGCGTCGTGATCACCACGGTGGGGGCATCGTCGGTGGCGAGCAGTTGCCGGGGGTCGGTCGACACTGGCACCCCGGGATGGGCGGTGGACAGCCACGTCAGAGTCGACGCGGTCCCGTTCACCGCGAACCCGCTCGCGGTGGCGCCGCACGCGGTGAACGCCGTGATGACATTGCGGCCCCAGTTGCCTGCCCCGAAGAAGAGGCAGGAGCTGTCGGGCTGACTGCTGGGCGGCAAGGTCAGGACGTTCATTGCGGCAGCGATATCCGCTTGTCGAGGAACGGCACGAGCGTGCGCACGTACGTCCCGGTCATATGACTGTTGTCGCGGTAGAGGAGCACATTGCCGATCACTGCCGCGCACTTGTCGGTCGGGCAGATCGCATCGTTGAAGTCGACGACGCGGACATTGCCCAGCCCCTGGACCGCCTCCATCTGGTCGGAGCCGTGGTCGTCGGGGACCATCACGGCGCGATCGGCGGCGCAGGCGGTGAGTTCGTCCGTGTTGGCCTCCACGCAGTCCGGGATGTCCTGGGTGGGTGCGGGGCTGTCCTGGATCACCAGGACCGGTATCCCCGCCTTCGTGAGCGCCTCGTAGGACCGCCGCAGGCCCGCTGCGAGCGCACTGCGTCCCACAGGGTCGTACCGGAGCTCACCGTTGACGAACACGCCCTTGGAGGACTGAGAGGTGATCACCATCGTCGGCTTTTCTTTGATCAGCTGGTCGAGCACCGCCGCGCTCCACTCGTTGCACGAGGGATAGGGCTTCTGGTCCTTGGTGGCCACCGGGACGTCGCTGAACGAGCATGCGGCCTTGGTGTACTCCACCAACGCCCAGCCCTTCTTCTCGGCGACCTTGGCCAGTCCGGGCACCCACTGATTGGCGTGCGAGTCGCCGACGACGGCGACGATGACATCGGAGTCCTGTTTCCCGTATGCGCATGAGCGCACCTCAGCGCTCTCGATCACCTGGGTGCACTGGGTGTAGTCCTCGTTCGCCACCAGGGGATCGGGGACGATGTGAGCGGACTTGTCCTTCGGCGCCCCGTTGGGATCGTTGAGCGGATCATCGCGGAGCAGAGAAGCGCCGAGGATCGCATTGGGATTCGACTTGTCGACCGGCTGTGCGTTCTGTGTGCCGCCGGTCTGGCTGACGGGACTCGTCGTGCCGGCGCCGTTCATCACCGTGATCGCGGGCGGCACGAACGGGGGTGCGGGGGGCCAGTTCGCGATGTAGAGAGCCATTCCAGCGGTCAACGAGACGACCGTGGTGACGGCGGCGAGCTTCAGCATCGGGCCCGAATACTGCAATCCCGCCTGGGAGAACCGGATCGGATTCTCGACGTGGTGGTGCAGGAGATAAGCAGGGATGAAGGCCGCGGACACCGCGATCAGTCCCGTGACGGTGTCGAGTGTTCCCAGCGCGGCGGTGGCCACGACGATGATCGGCCAATGGCACAGGTACAGCGAGTACGACAGGCGGCCGACCGTTTCCATCGGGCCGGTGGACAGGATCCAGCCGACGGACCCCGTTCCCCTGCCGTCGGCGGAGAGACCCGCAACGATGACGGCCGCGGTACCCAGCGTCGGGACCAATGCCCAGTAACCGGGGAACGGGGTCTCGGTGGTGAACAAGACGCCCGCCGCGATGATCGCGGCAATACCCGCCCACCCGGCCAGTACGGCGAGGCCCCGCGGGAGGTTTCGTCCGTTGACCGCCAGTATCGCCACCGCCGCCCCGAGCGCGAGCTCCCACACCCGGGTGGTGGACACGAAATATGCTCTGTCGGGGCTCGTCTCGGTGTAGTAAATGGACCATGCCAACGACGGCAGACCCACGAGCGCAAGTGCGCACAGCATTGCGCCGTTGAGGCTGCGACGGCGAGCCAACCGGGCGAAGAACGCCGCCGCGATCAGCAGGCACGGCCACAGGATGTAGAACTGCTCCTCCACGGCGAGCGACCAGAAATGCTGCACGATGCTCGGAGCGGCATCGGCCCGCATGTAATTGACGCTCTCTTCGGCGAATCGCCAGTTGATCGCGTATACCGCGCTGAACATGATGTCGTAAGCGGTGTTCACCCAGCGGTTCTGGGGCAGGAACAACCATGCCAGGAGGGCCGACGCCACCAGCGTCACCGCCGATGCAGGAAGCAGACGCCGGGCCCGGCGGGCATAGAAGCGGCGGACGCGGAGCCGCCCGGTGGAGCGGACCTCGCGGACGAGCATCTGCGTGATGAGGAAACCGGAGATCACGAAGAAGACGTCGACGCCGACGTATCCACCCTCGAGTTGGCTCACTCCGGCGTGGGCGAGCAACACCAGGATGATCGCGACCGCCCGCAGCCCCTCGATGTCGGGCCGGTAGCCGGCGCGGACCTTGGGTTGGTCCTCGGCCGTCTCGACCCTGGCGACCTGCGTCATCTAGTACGCACCCTTGCGCTCGAAGACGACCCGGGGCGTCTGCAGCATGATCCGCAGGTCCCACAGCAGCGACCACGACCGGACGTACACCGAGTCGAGGTGCTGCAGATCGGCGTAGTTGAGGTCGCTGCGACCGCAGACCTGCCAGAGCCCCGTGATGCCCGGACACACATCGAGGCGGGTCAGCGCGGCGCCGTCGAGTCCGTCGGCCATGTCGGTGGGCAGCGGCCGCGGGCCGACCAGCGACATGTCACCGAGCACGACGTTGAGGAACTGCGGCAGTTCGTCGAGGCTGGTGCGGCGCAAGAGTCCGCCGACGCGGGTGACCCTGGGATCGTTCTCCGCCTTGAACAGTGGGCCGTCCACCTTGTTGTGCTGCGCGACGGCGTCCAGTTGTGCTGCGGCGCCGTCGGTCATGGTGCGGAACTTGAAGATCTGGAACGGCTTCCCGGCCCGTCCGATGCGCTCCTGGCGGAAGAAGACCGGTCCCGGGCTGTCCAGTCGGATGGCCACGGCGATCACCAGCCAGAGCGGCGCCACCACGGCCAGCGCGCACGACGCCAGCGTGATGTCCATGGCCCGCTTGAGAGTCCGGGCGCTGAGGCCCAGCGACGCCGCGGGCACGTGCATGAGAGCGAGCCCGTGCAGCTCCTCCACCTCACTGCGCCAGTTGTGCAGTTCGAAGAACCGGGGGATCACCGACACCGGCACCTGACCCAGCAGCATGCGAAGCGAGTCGAGCGTGTCCTGGTCGGTCGCGTTCGGGAAGGCGACGATGACGCGGTCCACGCGGTGGTCCGCACAGACATCGGGCAGATCGGCCAGGCCGCCGAGTACCGAGGAGCCCGGTGCCGGGTTGTCGTCGACGTGACCGACCACGATGGTGTCGGCGCATCTGCTGAGTCGCGCCGTCAGCCGGTCGGATATCGGTCCCGTGCCGACCACCACGATCCGGGTGACGGTCGGCGTGTCGAACATCCGCACCATCAGCCCTCGTCCGAACGGCACCAGGGCGACGGCGGGCAGTGTCATCGCCACCGCCGAGGTCAATGTCATCCGGCCGCCGTGGAACAGCAGGGCGTCGGCGCCGAGCGCGAGCAGCGCCGCCGTCGGCAGGCAGCGGGCGATCACCGTCGGCCGCCACCAGCCGCTCGGCCGCAATCGCGATGCGGGCCTGCGGTACAGCCCGTGCAGGTGCAGGGCCACCACCATCGCCAGCACGGTGACGACGAGGTCGCGCAGGCCGAGGTTGCCGGCCCTGACCGGGCTGACGAGATTGAGCGCCGTCGCACCGAGCGCGGCGGACGCGGTCAGCGCCACCACGTCGGCGATCCGCAACAGGTAGCGGTGTCGCTGACCCAGTTCGGGGGCTGCAGGCGCCGGCCGGGTGTTGTTGAGCGGCAGCACAGCCGAGGGCGGGGCGATGTCGGCGGGCACCGGCATGGCGGGTGATGTGGTTCGACTGGCGAGAATGGCCTCACTGGTCATGATGACTCCTGGAAACTTTCGGGAGTGTGGTGGCGGAGTTGAGTTGTTGTGCGGTCACCAGCCGAAGCCGATGAGGCGAAGGCCGGAACCGACGAAAGCGGCTTGCGGCAGGAAGTTGCGGCCGTCGACGACCAGGTCGCCGCGCATGACGCGTCGCAACGCGGCGGCGTCGATGAAGCGGAACTCCGGCCAGTCGGTCATCAGGATCAACGCGTCCACCCGGTCGGCCGCGTCATAGGGGTCGCTGGCAAGTCGGATCGCCGCGTACTCGTCCGGCAGCGACTTGACCACGGGGTCGAACGCCGAGATCACCGCTCCGGCGGCCAGTAGCCGCTTGGCCACGTCCAATGCCGGTGCATCGCGCAGATCGTCGGTCCCCGGCTTGAAGGTCAGCCCGAGCAGTGCGATTCGGCGTCCCTTGAGCACGTGCAGCTCCCGCTGCAACTTGCGCACCGCCGTCGCGCGCTGCGCCTGGTTGATCTCGACCGTCGCGCACAGCATGGACGGCGTGTAGCCGTACTCCTGGCCCGTCGAGATCAGGCCGGCCACATCCTTGCCGAAGCACGAACCTCCCCAGCCGACACCGGGATTGAGGAACGCGTTGCCGACCCGGCGGTCGGCTCCGATGGCGGGAAGCACCTCCCGCACATCTGCGCCGACCAGCTCGCACAGCTGCGAGATCTCGTTGGCGAAGCTGATCTTCGTGGCAAGGAAGGCATTGGCCGCGTACTTGATCATCTCCGCTGAGGCCAGCTCGGTGGTGATCAACGTCGGCCGGTGGTTGCGGCGGCCGGCGTCGAAGGACTGGTCGACCACCGGCTGGTAGAGCTGGGCGACCCGGTTCACGTCGGAGGGGTCGCCGCCGAGCACGATCCGGTCCGGGTACAGGAAGTCCTCGATAGCGCTTCCCTCACGCAGGAACTCGGGGTTGGAGACGACATGGAAGAAGGTCTGCCGCCCGCCGGGCAGGGCTTCTTCGAGGATCGTGCGGGTCCAGTTGCCGGAGCCGACGGGCACGGTGGACTTGTTGACGATCACCACGCCGGGACGCAGATGCGGTGCGAGCGACCGGATCGCGCTCTCGAGCTGGGTCAGGTCCGGTGACCCGTCGCGGCCGAGCGGAGTGCCCACGCAGAGGAAGACGAAGTCCGCATCGGTCAACGCCTCGGTCGGCTGGTCGGTGAACTTGAGCCGGCCGGTGCCGAGGGTCGCGGTCAGCATCTCGGGCAGGCCCGGCTCGTGGAACGGCGCCTGACCGTCGTTGAGCTGGCCGGCCCTCGCCGGGTCCGCGTCGAGCCCACACACCACATGACCCAGCGACGCCAGACAGATTGAGGTGACAGCGCCGACGTAGCCGGTGCCGATCACCGCGACCTTGTGCCGCGGGCGGTCCTGTTCGACCTCGAGGATGGGGCGTCGCGCCGCAGGGAAGCCGGCTTGTGACCTTTCGTCGGCACGGTCGCGGAACCAATCGATGGTCTGCAGCAGGCCGTCGCGGACGTCGACCTTGGGCTCCCACCCCAGCTCCCTGCGAGCCAGTCCGATGTCGGGCCGTCGCTGGGACGGATCGTCCTGGCCGCGGTCGGTGAACTCCACCGGAGACTGCGAACCGGTGAGTTCGCGGACCAGGTTCGCCAGCTCCAGCACCGTCATCTCATGCGGGTTGCCGACGTTCACCGGGCCCGACAGGTCCGAGAACAGCAGCCGCAGGGCGCCGTCGACCAGGTCGTCGACGTAGCACACCGAGCGGGTCTGACTGCCGTCGCCATGCACGGTGATCGGCACGTTCGACAGTGCCTGGCCGACGAAGTTGGGAATGGCCCGCCCGTCGCGCGGCCGCATCCGGGGACCGTAGGTGTTGAAGATCCGCATGATCGCGGCGTTGACGCCGTGCTTGACCCGGTAGGACGTGGTCAACGCCTCGGCGAATCGCTTCGCCTCGTCGTAGCAGGCGCGCGGGCCGACCGGATTGACGTTGCCCCAATATGATTCGGGCTGCGGGTGGACCAGCGGGTCGCCGTAGGTCTCCGAGGTCGACGCCAGCAGGTAGCGTGCGCCCTTGTCCTTCGCCAGGCCCAGCGTGTGCAGCGTGCCGACGGAACCGGCCTTCATGGTCTGTATCGGCAGTTCCGCGTAGTCGACGGGTGATGCCGGTGACGCGAAGTGCAGCACATAGTCGACGGGCCCCGGGATGGAGATGTAGTCGGAGACGTCGACCTTGAGGAGGCGGAATCCGTCGCGTCCCTGGAGGTGGGCGACGTTCTCCGGCGCTCCGGTCACGAAGTTGTCGAGACAGACGACGTCGATGTCGTGTTCCAGAAGGCGTTCCGCCAGGTGGGAACCGACGAACCCCGCCCCTCCGGTCAATACCGCACGTCGACGCATGGTCCCCTCCTCGTCTACCACCGCTCCGGCGACGCCGCCGCGATGGCACCTCCGGCCAAAAGTTTGCCCCCGCGCGTGACTTTAGCGCGTTTCGGTGGATTACGCGCGCTAAAGAACAAGCCGATTTGTGATCATGGCAAATTTTCTTTGAAAACAAGATCAATAGCGTGGCGATGGTTCTCGAGTGTGGTGCGTGGGGAGCTGTGGTGCGGGCGGCGTTTACGCTCACGGACATCGCACGGCACCGATGGCAACGAAATTGCACCGTTACCTGAACGGGTTGAGTTGCGTCCGACTGCACGTAGAACCACCTGGAACCGATACCGGTTCCGCGATGCCGTTGGCGGTCTCATTCGTCTGGAAGAGCTATAACACCTGTTCAAAGCCTATACAAGCTTCTCGCGAGGCGCCCCGGCCGGCCGCCGCGCGACGCTGCGCCTTCGAGGTCGGTGTCATGGGGCAGTGGCCCGAAACGACGCTCCGACTCAAATTCGGTGATTTCGGCGAACGCCCGGCGCGATTGCCGGGACGACGCTATCATCCCGCCGCCCCCTGGGTCTTGCTTGCAAGCGTCGCCGATCACGGCGCTCCGGCATCGCGCGAAACCGCAATTTATTACGCCAGTGTTATTTTTTGGCGAAGGGGAGGCAAACGTCCATTACGAGTTCATCGCAGGTTTGGGACGGACCATTCGTCCTTTGCCACTGAAAGCGGACTGCCGCCGACATCGCCGCATGTTCCGGCGGATCGATCGACGCGCCGGCCGGCGGGGTGCTTCGATCATCGAATGCGCAGACCGGTCGCCGCGGCATGCGTGGTCACGCTCGGCCTGATCGTCGCGGCCTGCGGCAGCGGGAAGCCGCCGCACTCGCTGTTCGACGCCGCGGGCTACCACGTCCGCGACGACACGGTGTTCTACCTCGAGGCGTTCCCCGGTGAGGCGGTCGAGATGGCCGGCGCCGACGCCGCGTCGTTCCAAGCGCTCGACCGGACCTTCGCGCGTGACCGGGGCAGCGTCTACGTCGACGGCCGGCGTCTCGAGGAGGCGGACCCGGGCAGCTTCGAACTGCTCGACCGCCAGGACTTCGCCAGGGACCGGTCGCACGTCTTCCGGCGCGACCGCATCGTCAGCGACGACCCCGCACACTTCGCCCTGCTCGACGGCGACCTGACCCGCGACGACCGCGCGGTGTACTGGAGCGACGGTCGCGTCCTGTCCCAGGATCCAGCCAACTTCGCGATCGTCTCGAACACCGGGTCCTACCTGTTCACCAAGGACAGTGCCGCAGTGCACGTCAACGGCGGCGTCATCGCCGGCGCCGACCCGGCGACATTCCGCGTGTTGCAGGGCGCCTACGGGCAGGACGCGCGGCAGGTCTACTACTTCGCCGACGCGGTCGCAGGCGCGGACGCCGCGACGTTCCGTCCGCTGGAGGGTCCCTACGCAAAGGACGACACCCGGGCGTACTGGATGGGCAAGCCCGTTCCGGGCGCCGACCCGGCGTCGTTCCGCGTGCTGAACGCCGACTTCGAGTGCTCGTCGGATCGGGCCCGCGCCTACTACCGCGACGCCGTCATCGCCGGCGCGGATCCCGCGTCGTTCCCGCCCGGGGTGGCCGTGACGAATTGCTCGGCGACGTCGATATCGTTCGCCGGGTGAGCGTCGACGGTCATCCCCCTCGCCGCGCGTGGGCTGCCGTGGTGCTGCTGGCCGTCGTCGGCACCCTGAACTACGCCGACCGCTTCCTGCCCGCGGTGCTCGCCGAACCGATCAAGAAGGATCTCGCGCTGTCCGACACCGCGATCGGCGTGATCAACGGGTTCGGGTTCCTCGCCGTCTACGCCGTCCTCGGGCTCTTCATCGCCCGCATCGCCGACCGCGGTGCGTTCGGGCTGGTGGTGTCGTCGTGTCTGACTCTGTGGGGCGCGACGACGATGCTCGGTGGGGCGGTGACGTCCGGCGTGCAACTCGCGCTCACCCGGATCGGTGTCGCGGTGGGTGAGGCGGGCAGCACCCCGGCCGCCCACGCGTATGTGGCGCGCAACTTCCCGCCGGAACGCGGTGCCGCACCGCTGGCCGTCATCACCCTGTCGATCCCGCTGGCCAGCGCGGCCAGCCTGCTCGGCGGCGGCCTGCTCGCGCAGTCACTGGGCTGGCGCACCGCGTTCGTGGTGATGGGCGCGATCAGCGTCGTCGTCGCTCCGCTGGTGCTCGTCGTGCTCGGCCGGCGTCAGGCGATGCCGGCACTGCCCGCCGGGCCGGGGCAGGGGCCGGCGCGGCCCTGGGACCTGCTGCGCAAACCCAGTTTCATCGCCGTCGTCACTGGTGCCGCCTGCATCTCGGTCGCGGGCTATGCGCTCACCACCTTCGCGCCTGCATTCCTGATCCGCACGCACGGCATGTCGCTCGGCGAGGTAGGGGTGCACTACGGGATCGCCAGTGGGCTGTCGGGCATCCTGGGTCTGCTGCTCGTCGGCCGGGTCGCCGACCGGCTGTCGGCCAGAGATCCGCGCTGGCTGCTGTGGTTGGTTGCGGCGATGACGGCAGCGCTGCTGCCCTTCTCGGTTGCGGCGTTCCTGGTGGAGAGCCGGCTGACTGCGGTCTGGTGCATTGCGTTGAGCTACATCGTCGGAACCGCCTACATGGCGCCGTCGATCGCCGCGATCCAGCGACTGGCGGCGCCCGAGCAGCGTGCCACCGCATCAGCGATCTTCCTGTTCTTCGGCGCCATCCTGGGCAGTGCGGGCCCGTTCGTCACCGGCGTCATCAGTGATGCGCTGACGGCCGAACTCGGCGCCGTGTCCCTCGGCCGTGCGCTGCTGCTCGTGGTTCCCGTGATGCAACTCGCGGCGGTCGCCTGCTACGTCGTGGCGAGCCGGCGATTCGTCGCCGAACTCGTGCGCGTCACCTGACCGGGCCGTCATGCCCTGGGTGCCATTGCTGTTCGTCGTCGGCGCGGTGTCGCAGTACCTAGGGGCGGCAATCGGGGTCTTCCTGTTCGACACCACCGAACCGTCGACGGTGGCCTGGCTCCGGGTTGCGACCGCGGCAGCCCTGCTCTGCGCGTGGCGCCGCCCATGGCGACTGCCGTGGACGCGGCGCGGCCTGGCCGCCGCGGGGTGCTTCGGCCTGATCACCGCGGGCATGAACATCGCCATCTACGAGGCGATCGCGCGGATACCACTCGGCACAGCGGTGGCGATCGAATTCCTGGGCCCGGTCCTGGTGGCAGCGTTGGGTTTCCGCCATCGGCGAGATGTCTTCGCCGTCGTCCTCGTGTGCGCGGGCGTGATCCTGCTGGCCGGTGTGCAGTTCGATGCCTCCTGGCTCGGTGTCGCCTTCGCGCTGACGTCGGCGGCGATGTGGGCCGGTTACATCGTCATGGGCAAGATCGTGGCCGACGCCGGACAGGGCCTCGACTCCCTCGCGGTCGGCATGGCGATCGCCGCGGTGGTCATCGCGCCGGTGATCATCGCCGGCCAGGCGCGGGCCGACGCGTCGGTGTTCCTCGACGCGCGAACCTGGCTGCTCGGCGCCGGTATCGGTGTGCTGTCCACGGCGATCCCGTACGCGCTGGACCAGTTGGTGCTCGCGCGGGTGGGACGCGCGCGGTTCGCCCTCCTGCTGTCATTGCTGCCCACCACCGCGGCGGTGGTCGGAGCCGTTGTGCTGCTGCAGGTTCCGACGGCCGCCGAGATCATCGGCATCGCCCTGGTGATCGCCGCGCTGGTGGTCGGGGCGCGGCCGACCGACGCTGGGCCGCCCGCCTAGATGATCGGGTCGTCGTCCGGGCGGCGCAGTCGCAACCACCGGTAGCCGTAGGGTTCCAAGCCGATCTCGATGCGGCCCTTGCTGTCGAGCTGATGCTCGGTGAGGCCGTGCAGCAGGTCGACCAGGAGGCAGCCGCCCTCGTCCTCGAGCTGCACGGGCACCATGCAGCTGTCCGCGCCGAAGTTGTGCAGCGCCAGCATCAACCAGTCCGACTCGGCCTCCCGGCAGACGTGTGCCAGCACTCCGGTGTGGGGCTGCTTGAGCACTTCAGGAGTCGACCAGCCGATCTCGGGCTGCTGCCGGTAGGTGTATATGAGGTTGCGCATGAACCACCAGAACGACTCGTGGTCGTGCCGCTGATCGGCGGCGTTGACGCGATCGGGGCCGTACATCCCGTCGGGCAGTGGACGCGGCAGGCGCCGTTTGCCGGCGCGGGAGAAGCCCCCGTTGGGTCCGCCGGTCCACTGCATCGGGGTGCGTACCGCGAATCGTCCCTGCACGTCCAGATTCTCGGCCATACCGATCTCCTCGCCGTAGAACAGCACCGGTGTGCCGGGCAGGGAGAACGCCAGCGAGTACGCCATCTTCATCCGCCGTTGATCGCCACCGAGCATGGCGGGCAGCCGACGGCGCAGCCCGCGGCCGTAGAGCTGCATGTCCTCGTCGGGCCCGAACGCGTCGAAGACTTCCTGGCGTTCGTCGTCGCTCAGCTTGTCGAGGGTGAGTTCGTCGTGGTTGCGCACGAAGTTCGCCCACTGGCTGGTGATGTCGAGCTTCGGCCGTTGCCGCAGTGCTTTGGCGATCGGGCGGGCGTCGGCCCGGGCGAGCGACAGGAAGATCGCCTGCATGCCGATGAAGTCGAACTGCATGTTCAGGCCGTCGCCGTCGGCGCCGCCGAAGAACGCCTTCTGATCCTTATAGGGCACGTTGACCTCGCCGAGCAGCACGGCGTCACCGACGCGGCGGTTGACGAAATTCCGGACGTCGCCGAGGTATTCGTAGGGATCGAACGGGTCCGGCCGGCCGGGGACGGCGTCCTTCGCGAACAGGAACGGCACGGCGTCGACGCGAAATCCCGAGACCCCCAGCTGCAGCCAGAAGCCCAGGGTCCGTGAGATCTCCTCCTGGACCTTGGGATTCTCGATGTTGAGGTCGGGCTGGTGCTTGTAGAAGTGGTGCAGATACCACTCGCCGGTCTTGGGGTCGAGCTCCCAGAGGCTGTCCTCCTGGTCAGGGAAGACGACGTCCTTCGAAGTGTCGGGCGGCTCGGTGTCGGTCCAGACGAAGTAGTCGCGGTAGGAGTCGTCCTTGCTGCGGCGGGCGGACTTGAACCAGGGGTGGGCGTCGGACGTGTGGTTCATCACGAAGTCGATGATCACCCGGATACCGTGCGCTTTGGCGGTGCGGACCAGCTCGACGAAGTCGCCGAGGGTTCCCAGGCGGGGATCGACGTTCAGGAAGTCGATGATGTCGTAGCCGTCGTCCTTGCGGCCGGTGGGGTAGAAGGGCATGAGCCACAGGCAGGTCACGCCCAGATCGGCGAGATACTCGACGCGCTCGGTCATTCCGCGGATGTCACCGCAGCCGTCGCCGTCCCAGTCGTAGAAGGTCTCGATGTCGGCGCAATAGAAGACGGCGTTCTTGTACCAGAGGTCGCCGGTGTCAGCCCGCCTCATGCGTTCGCCGCCTCGGCGGCCGGTGCGGGGGCCGTCGGGGAGAGCTGCGGCAGCACGTGCTCGCCGAACGCGTCGATGAACGGTTTCTGATGCTGGCCGACGAAGTGCAGGTAGAGCTCATCCCAGCCCTGCTCGAGATATCCGTGCAGCCACTCGGCGTGCCTGCCGAGGTCGCTGGAGATGTTCACCGACTTCCTGACCTGGTCGACGGTGACATCCTCGCCGATCGCGTCGAACGCCTCGACGCTCTCGGTGTCCCAGCAGACGGGCGGCGGGAACACGTTGCCGCGCCACTGGTCGTGGGCAATGGCCTCCGCGGTGGCCTCGTCGGGCGCCCAGCTGAGGTGGATCTGCAGCCGGGCCGGTCCGCGACCGCCGGCGTCGCGGTACGCGTCGAGCACCTTGCGCAGTGTGTCGCGGTCCTGGTTGACGGTGATCAGCGCATCGGCCCAGGCGGCGTGCCGGGCGGCGGTCTCAGGGGTGACGGCAGGGCCGACGAGATCCGGGACGGCGTCTGGCAGCGTCCACAGCCGGGCGCGGTTGACCTGGACGAGGCCGTCGTGGCTGACCTCTTCGCCGTGCAGCAGTCGCCGGATGATGTCGACACACTCGATCAGCCGCTGGTCGCGCACCTCTTTACGTGGCCAGACGTCACCGGTGACCCGTTCGTTGGACGCCTCGCCGGAACCGAGGGCCGCCCAGAACCGCCCAGGGAACATCTGCGACAGCGTGGCGATGCCCTGGGCGATGATCGCCGGGTGGTAGCGCTGCCCCGGAGCGTTGACCACGCCGAACGGCAGATTCGTGGTGGCCAGCGCGGCGCCGAGGAAGGCCCAGGCGAATCCGGACTCGCCCTGCCGCTCGCTCCACGGACTCAGGTGGTCGGAGGACATGCCGGCGGTGAAGCCGGCCTGTTCGGCGTGCTGGACGTCGCGCAGTAGCTGGGCTGGGTCGATCTGCTCGTGGGAGCAGTGGAAGCCGATGACCGTCATGGTCGGGGCATACCCGTTTCTGCGAGGTCGCTGCGAGGTAGTTGTGACGGCCGCGGGTTCGCGGGTTGCGTCAGCAAAGTTCGGGGTATGACGACACTTCCTGATCGGAAGAAGGAGTGTGCGATGGAGCGCAGAGACATGGCCGGCCGCGCGGCGGCTGTGATGGCCGCGGTGGCCTTCGTGGCCTCGATGCTGGTGGGAGCGCCGGCCCCGGCGGCAACGGCGCAGCCGTGTCCAGATGTCGAGGTCGTCTTCGCCCGCGGCACGGGTGAGGCGCCCGGCGTCGGAGGCGTCGGCCAGTCCTTCGTCGACGCGCTGCGCAACCAGGCGGCGCCGAGGACGGTCAACGTCTACGCCGTCAACTACCCGGCCAGCAACAACTTCTCCGGCGGCGTCGACTTCGCGCGGACGGTCGTCGACGGCATCAGGGACGCGGGCGGCCACATCCAGGCGACTGCCGCCAACTGCCCGGACACCCGCATCGTGCTCGGTGGCTTCTCCCAGGGCGCGGCGGTTGCCGGCTACACCACCTCCGCGTCGGTTCCCGCTGACATCCCGCCCGCATACGCGTCGTACATCCCGCAGCCGCTGGCACCAGAGATCGCCGAACACGTCGCGGCGGTGACGCTGTTCGGCGCGCCGTCGGAGCCGTTCCTGCGCAGCTACGGCGCACCGCCCATCGTGATCGGCCCGCTGTACGCTCCGAAGACCACCCAGTTGTGCGCCCAGGGCGACACGATCTGCGACGGCACTCCCGGCGGTCAGCCGTCTCTTTCCCACGCGCTCTACGGCGTGAACGGAATGACCGCGCAGGCAGCGTCGTTCGTCGTCGGCCGGCTGTGACGCCGATGACCGAACCCAACGACCCGTCGGCCCGGCCGAAGGACGCCACCGAGGTCACCGACGAGCAACGCGAACAGCAGGAGCTGTTCGAGCATCAGGGTGAGGACCCGAGTGCGCCGGGTCAGCACGAGAGCCGTCATCAAATCGCCGACGAGAACTGAGGGCGCTGCGCTGCCTCGATCGAACGATCGTCAGAGCTGATGTGGCGGTCGGTGTCGGATCACCCGCTCGAGCGCCTGGATGTCGGTTTCGATCAGCCGCGACAGCCAGTACACGAGGACGAACGCGGCGATCCCCCCGATACAGAGCACCCTGATCGGCACGATGACTTCGGCGATCTCCGCGGCGGTCAGGAAACTCACGGCCACGACGCCGAGCAGGGGCACCGAGGCCGCAACCGCCAGATAGCGGGGCAGCCGACGGCTCAGTGCGCGGAGCTGCTCGGCCTCCCGCGGGTCCGTCTGCCCGTGTGCCACCAGTTCCGGATAGACGCTGCGAACGACGTAGAAGGTCACCAGGAAGAACGGATATGCAATTGCGATCGCGCCGCACACCGTGACCGACCCGAAGAAGTGGATCGCCGACCTGCCCGGGATCCCACCGGCGGCGAACTGCATGGTGAACGGAAACGCCAGCGCGGACAGGAACCACAGGCCGAACACGACGAACACCACCCGGTCACCTGCGACGAGGCAGTCGTGACGCGCTCTGGCCAAGGCCTCCGCCGGCGGCGGCGGCCCACGTCGCAGGCGCCGCGGGACCCAGATGACGTAGCGGAACCAGTAGATCAGCACTGCGCCGCCCAGCGGAAAGAAGATCAGGTTGACCAGTGTGGTGACCACCATGAACCGGGCCTGGGCGTGCTCGGACAGCTGGCTGACGATGAGCAGCTGATTGTGTCCGATGTTGTACGCGCTGGCCAGCACATTGGGAATGAGGATGGCCAGCGTGGCGATCGGCAGGAAATAGGGCCGCAGCCGCAGCCGCCAACTCTGCGCAGGGGGATCTACCAGGTCACGAGCATGCGGATCGAGGCACAACTGCAGTTGCTCGGCGAATTCGGCGCCCGAGGCCCAGCGCTGATCGCGATCGCTGCTGAGTGCCTTCAACAGCACGCGACGCAGCGCGGCGGGGCAGTCCGCGGGGAGTGCGGCGAGCGCGGACGCCGAAACCCCCTGCGCCCGGGCGGTCAACATGAGTTCGAGTGCGGTGGTGTCGCCGATCGACCCGCCGGAGTCCGCCCTCGCGGCCTGCGCCGTGGAGTCGTCGAACGGTTTCACGCCGGTCAGCAGCTCCCACAACACGACCGCCAGCGAGAAGTTGTCGCTGCGGGTGTCGAGATCTGCCGCGTCCTGGGTGTGTCCGGGCCGGCATGCCATCAGCTGCTCGGGCGACATGTAGGACAGCGAGCCGCCGAAGTAGTCGAACGGGCTTGCGCCGGTGACGTTGCGGGCGAAGCTGATGTTGAAGTCCGCGAGTTTCGGGGTGCAGTCGGGGGCGAGCAGGACGTTGGCGAGCTTGATGTCGCGGTGCAGGACGCCGCGTGACGTCGCGTAGTGCACCGCCTCGGCGAGTCTCTTCCCCAGCCAGGCGACCGTCTCCGGCCACGTGAGGTCCGCGAGCTCTGCCCGGGTGGCAGATTCGGTGGGCCGGATCTCGCCGCGCGACTCCAGTGCGCTGTCGACCGCGTCGATCAACGCCTGACCGGAGTCAGGTGGCCGGCCCGCACGGTGCACCGCTTCGACGAGGTCGAGCAGCGTTCCGCCGGGCAGATACTGCATGTACAGCAGCCGCCAGTCGCGATCGGGGAGAATCCGCTGGTCGAACACCCGGACGATGTAGTCGTGGTCGAGCTGGGCGAGGGTTTGTGGTTCGTGGCCCAGGTTCTCGGAGATCTTGACCGCCACGAGCCGCTGCAGCGAGAGTTGCCGGGCCAGGAACACACGCGCGAAGGCGCCGCTGCCGAGTTCGATGAGCAGGTCGAAGTCGTCGAGCCGCTGGCCGACTTCGACCTCCGTGAAATGGGTGCACGGGCCGACGACAGGCGCTGGACCGAATGTCCCGGTGCGGCCTTCGGTCTCTTCGCCGAAGTAGGGCGTCGCTTGAGTGCGGGTCAACTCGGCCGGGTAGTCGGCAGTCGGATCTGTCATGGCAACCTCGTTCAGGTCACCTAGATCCTAGCGGCTGCGGTGGCTCCAGCCTGCGAGTTTGCCGCGCTGATGTGATGGGTCGCGCCCTCGCCACGTTTCGATGGTCAGGGTGTGACAGGCGCCCCGCAGCGCTGACGGAAATCGACCGAAGGTTGCCGGATGCGCTGGAGTTCCTGCCGGACTGCGGGATTGGCGTCGAGATACACCTGGACCTTCTCGCCGATCTCGTTCTTCGGTTGGCCCTTGAGGCTGGTGAAGAAGTCGTTGACGGGCGGGTTGAGGGTGAGGTAGTTCGACGTCTCGAACGTGACGCCGGACATGACCCGGGCCAGCTCGGCGGCGGTGCACGGAGGAGGGATCGGGGCCGGCGGAAGAGGCTGTGCGCCAGCGGATCCAGTGGCGATCGCGAAGGCGCAAGCCAGAGCGCCGAAACCGGCCACTCCCATCGCTGTGCGGCGTCCTGGGCGGGTTGCAGGCAACATCGTGTCTCCTTGATCGATGGGTTGGCCGGTCGTGTCGGGGCTCATCGTCCTCTTCCGCCGCCACCCCCGCCGCCGGGGCGATTCGGGCGGTCGGGACGATCCGGACGATCGATCCCAGGATCCCAAGCGATGTCGAGATCCCAGCCGCTGTTGCAGTACCAGTCGTTCTCACACGGGTAGGGGACCACCGGGGTGGCTGCTCGGGGCACGCCGTTGGCGCCGCGCACGTCACCCTGCGCGCAGATCGTCGTCCCGCCCGAGTATGTGCAGTCCGCCTCCGCCGGCGGCGCGGTGACGATGACCGCCATGGGGACCGCCGCGGCGGCCACCCCCCACGTCAGGTAGCGCCGCTGTGATCGCATGACAGCTCCAGTTCGTCGGATGCGCGGGCGCAGGCGCCCTTACAGCGGGAGCATAGGACGTTGAGTCGAATGCGGGTGGTGATCCGCCAATCGAGCCGAAACTGAAGCCGAGGTGCTCGTTGATCATTCGAAGAGCGACTGAGCGTCGGCAAAGACGTTCGTAGTGCTAGCGTTTCGTCGCAGACGAAGCGATTTCCAGTTGGTGAAGAGAAGTCGTGTTCTGGATATCCGAGAATCGGCGCTGCGATTGTTCCTGCCGTACAACCAACGATGCTGATTCGCCCGAGTCACTCGTTCTGCGTTCAATTCGGGGCATTGCCCGACGGTGTCGCGGTAGCCGCACGTGAGCGCTCCTGAACGGCGGGAGCTATCCACCGGTGGAGGTACGACCGCAGCTCGTCGCCGTGGCGGGTCGGGCCTCCGGGGTCGAGGATGAATGACTGCAGGGTCCGCAGCATGAACTCGACGAGTTCGTCGAGGCGGTCACCGCTGAAGCCGGCGGCCACCCAGTCGACGTTGAAGCGTTGCAGAATCGAGCGACCGAAGGAGATCGCGACCTCCGAGGTTACCCCCGCGGCGAAGGCGCTCGCCTTCCCCGGTTGCATCACCAGACCGAGATAACGGTCGTACGGAAGTGTTTCCAGCGTGTACGCGATTCCCTCGACGACGGCGGCGGTGGGGTCGGTGATCGACTGCAGGTCGCCGGCCAGTCGGTCCAGGAAGCCGCCGACCGCCGAGATCGCGGTTGCCGTCAGCAGCGCGTCGAGAGTCGGGAAGTAGCGGTACACCGTCTGCCGCGTGACACCGAGCGCGGTCGCAACCTCCGACACGTTCACCGTGCCCTGCTCGTCGATCCGGGCGCGCGCCGCGTCGAGGATGCGATTCACCGCCGCCTCGTCGTCGACGGGGATGTCTCCCGCCCAGCCGTGTCTGCGCACCAAGGCATGGTGTCATCCCCGCGTCGAACTGTGACCATACAGATAGGAGCATGTGTATGTTCAGGTGGCGACCATGGAACGAAGGGGTGAGGCCATGACGAGGACCGTCAGAAATCCGGCAGGCAACCAGGACGTAGAACTCACGCGGCGCGCGCTCGGGCATGCGCTCGGCAAGACGACCGACATGGCGGACCGCGAGTTGCGCGTACCGCTGCACTACTACCGCGATGCCAAGATCACCGAGATCGAGGAATCGCAGATCCTGCGACGGGTGCCGTTGGCGATCCTGCCCTCGGCGCAGATTCCCGACGCCAACGACTACGTGGTCCGGTCGGTGCTGGGTGATTCGCTGTTGGTGACGCGCGACCGCGACGGCAAGGGCCATGTCTTCCTCAATTACTGCCGCCATCGTGGGGCGATGCCCGCCTGCGGCACCGGCAGCGCATCACGGTTCACGTGCCCGTATCACGCGTGGACGTACCGCAACACCGGTGAACTGATCACCGTTCCGGGCAGCGCCGGATTCGATTCGATGACCAAGGCCGATTACGGATTGGTCGAATTACCCAACGAGGAGCGGCACGGCTTCATCTGGGCAGTCTTGACCGCCGATGCGTCCATCGACGTCGCCGCACATCTCGGGCCGCTCGGCCCGGAACTCGCGTCGATGAACTACGCGTCGTACGGCTACCACACTGAGCGGGAATTCGAGTCGAACGTCTCGTGGAAGGGCGCGCTGGAGGCGTTCGCAGAGGCCTATCACTTCCCATTCGTGCACGGGCAGAGCGTGATCGGCCAGAACACGCTGGCCAATACGTCGCTCTACGATGAATACGGCAAGCATCACCGGATGGGATTCCCCTTCAATTGGATCGCCGCCCTGGATGCCGACCCGAGCGGATCGTGGGAGCCACACCTCAACATGGGGATCATCTACTGGGTGTATCCGAATCTCATCCTGGCCAACAGCCCGGTCGGCGTCGAGATCATCGACATCCTTCCGGCGGGCGCTCCGACCAGGTGCACCGTGCGGCACAGTTGGATGGGTCGCGTGCCGGCTGTCGACGATGCGATGCGCGCCGCCTACGACGAGGTGTACGAGAACGTCCACGCTGCCGTGCGGGACGAGGACTTCGCGATGCTGCCCCAGTGCGGGGAGGGCGTGCGGCACGGCCAGCACGACCACATGATCATCGGGCGCAACGAGATCGGCGTCCAACACATGATCAAGGTGTTCGCCCAGGAACTCGGCGTCGCGCTGCAGTGAAGCGGCGGCGGCGCCGCCCTGCCTAGTACGACTGGCCGTCGGCGTACCTCTGCCTGCGGTAGTGGCGCCCCTTGCCGCGGTTGCGGTTCTTGAAGGTCGGGAGCTGCGAGTCGCAGTTCGGGCAGATGAGCCGAAGGTTCTCCCGTCGGTTGTTGGTCGGGTCGCCGTCGATGTGGTCCAGCACGAAGGCCAGCGGCAGACCGAGCCACACGCTGGCGCCACCGCAGATCGCACAGCAACCCGACTGGGCGGCGGCGATGTACGTCCGGATGTAGTGGCCGCGGCTGGTGCCTGGCCAAGCCTCGCCGGATTCGAGCCAACGTCGCGTACCGGTGTCACGCCGGACCGTCGCCTGACAGGCATTGCTGCAGTAGATCTTCTGGCTGCGCTTCGAGAGCGGTGAACCACAGCCGCGGCACTGTCTCACGTGTCGGACGCTACGACGGGCCACCGACAGACCAACGGTCGCCGGATCGCGGAGCCTCCTATCGGGATTGAACCGATGACATTCCGCTTACAAGGCGAACGCTCTACCACTGAGCTAAGGAGGCGACGGCCAGAGTTTACCGGGTTGCGCTCGCGGGGAACCCGCTGCCCGTGACTGTCAAGGACGATCTGCTGGCCGACTTCCCGCATGTGTACCCCGCGCTACCGCGGGACAGGGTCGAGCGGCTGCTGACGCTGCTCGACCAGAGCGCGGGGACGGAGGGCACTCTCGCGACGTCCATCGCCACCTCGCTCGAGCCGCTCGCACCCGAGGTGGCCGGTCGCATCAAGTCCTACAAGAGCTCCGACGACGTCGACGACTACGTCCGCATCCTGCGCGGCGCGATCGTGTTGCTGCTCCAGAGGTGGGATGGTCAGCCGCCGGACGCCGACGCGGTCAGCGCCGCGGTGCGAGACCTCGAAGCCGAGGACTGACCCCTACTCGTCGGCCTCGACGATGCGCTGCGAGCGCACCACGGTGGGCGTCGGCGAGGGCCGGTTGCGCGGCCGGCGGCCCGGGAACGGGATGCGGTCGGCGATGTTGCTCAGCGGGTTGACGACCTGGCTGAGCGTGATCACCGCGTCGCGCAGGGCCTCGATGGTCGGTTCGAGTGCCTCCAGTCCGGGCGCCAATCGGTTCAGGGTGTCCGCGACGGCGGCCAACTGCTCGAGCGGGCCGTTGCGGGCGGTCAGCCTCTCCACCAGCCCACCCTCGGCCAGCAGCCGGTCGGCCAATCCGTCCTCGGCCAGCAGCCGATCGACGATGCCGTCCTCGTCGAGCAGCTGATCGACCAGCCCGCCGGGCTCGATGGCCCGCATCAGGCCGCCTTCCTCCTTGGTCAGCCGGTCCAGCACGCCGCCGGGCATGGTCAGCTTGTCCACCACGCCGCCGGGCTGCAGCAGCCGGTCGATCGGCCCGCCCGGCGTCAGGGCCCGCCCGAGCGGCTGGTCGTCGTCCATCAGCCGGGCCAGGCGGTTGGCACGCTGCACGGCCTCGTCGATGCCCAGTAGGTGCGCCATCGAATTGGGGGCCGTCCTCGTCTGCGTGCCTGCTTCGCCAAGGGTGCGCTGCGCCAGTCCCACCGCGCCGGTGGCGGCGCCCAACGATACCTCCGCGACGGCGAGTCCCACCCGTGCCGGTGCGGTCGCGAGGTCGACCAGGTTCTTGGCCAGGTTCATCTGACCAGTGTATGAACAGCGCAAGCGTCGATTCACAGGAAGTCCACAGCCGACCCGCAGGATGACGATAGGCGGAGGGAGGACTCTGATGACCATGGCGATGCCTGCAATGACCGAGCCCGTTCCGGAAGCGCGGGTCCTCGTCGTCGACGACGAGGCCAACATCGTGGAACTGCTCTCGGTGAGTCTGAAGTTCCAGGGCTTCGAGGTGCACACCGCGTCCAACGGCGCGGCGGCGCTGGATAAGGCCCGCGAGGTCCATCCCGACGCCGTGATCCTCGACGTGATGATGCCCGGAATGGACGGCTTCGGCCTGCTGCGCCGGCTGCGGGCCGACGGCATCGACGCGCCCGCGCTGTTCCTCACCGCGCGCGATTCACTGCAGGACAAGATCGCGGGCCTGACGCTCGGCGGCGACGACTACGTCACCAAGCCGTTCAGCCTCGAAGAGGTGGTGGCGCGGCTGCGGGTGATCCTGCGCCGCATCGGACACGGCGTCGAGGAGCCGCGCAGCGCGCGCCTGACCTTCGCCGACATCGAGCTCGACGAGGACACCCACGAGGTGTGGAAGGCCGGCGAACCGGTGTCGCTGTCGCCGACCGAGTTCACTTTGCTCCGGTACTTCATCATCAACGCGGGCACGGTGCTGTCGAAGCCGAAGATCCTCGACCACGTCTGGCGGTACGACTTCGGCGGCGACGTCAACGTCGTCGAGTCCTATGTCTCCTACCTCCGGCGCAAGATCGACACCGGCGACAAGCGGTTGCTGCACACGCTGCGCGGCGTGGGTTACGTCCTGCGCGAACCGCGATGAGCCGGCGGCGCCGATAGTGCGCCAGGGCGTGCCGCTGCGGGTGGGGCTGGTGGCCGCCACCCTGGTACTGGTGGCCTGCGGCCTGCTGGCCTCGGGCATCGCCGTCACCACGATCATGCGGCACAGCCTGGAGAACCGGGTGGACCAGACGCTGCTCGAGGCGTCGCGCGGATGGGCGCAGGCGCCCGCCCGGTCGTCGTCGATGCCCGCGGAGGGGCCGAACCCGGCCCGGCCGCCGTCGAACTTCTACGTCCGTGGCGTCGACCCGGACGGCCGGATGTGGATGGCGGTCAACGACCGTGACGCCGAACCGGTGCTGCCCGACGACAACGACGTGGGCCCCGAACCGGTCACCGTCCACTCGGTCAACCACTCGAACGTGACCTGGCGCGCGATGACGGTGCGCGGGCCCGACGGCACCGTCACCACGGTGGCCGTCGATCTGTCCGACGTGCAGTCGACGGTCCGAGCGCTGGTCTGGTCGCAGGCCGGGATCGGCGCCGCGGTGCTCCTGGTGCTCGGAGTACTGGGCTATGCCGTGGTGCACCGCAGCCTGCGGCCACTGACCGAAGTGGAGGAGACGGCGGCCGCCATCGCCGCGGGCCAGCTCGACCGCCGGGTCCCGCAGCGCGACCCGCGCACCGAGGTGGGCCGACTGTCGCTGGCGCTCAACGGCATGCTCGCCCAGATCCAGCGCGCGGTGGCGTCGTCGGAGTCGTCGGCCGAGGACGCCCGCACCTCCGAGGAGCGGATGCGCCGCTTCATCACCGATGCCAGCCACGAACTGCGCACCCCGTTGACGACGATCCGCGGGTTCGCCGAGCTGTACCGCCAGGGCGCGGCCCGCGATGTGGAGATGCTGATGAGCCGCATCGAGAGCGAGTCGCGACGGATGGGCCTGCTCGTCGAGGATCTGCTGTTGCTGGCGCGTCTCGATGCGCAGCGCCCGCTCGAGCAGCGCCGGGTCGATCTGCTGGCGATGGCCACCGACGCGGTGCACGACGCGCGGTCGATCGCGCCGAAGCGCTCGATCACCCTGGACGTGTTCGACGGTCCGGGCACGCCCGAGGTGCTCGGGGACGAGGCCCGGCTGCGTCAGGTGCTCGGCAATCTCGTCGCCAACGCGCTGCAGCACACCCCGGAGACCGCCGGTATCGCGCTGCGGGTCGGCACCGACGGCGACGATGCGGTGCTCGAGGTGTGCGACGAGGGTCCCGGTATGAGTCCGGAGGACGCGCAGCGGGTGTTCGAGAGGTTCTACCGGACAGATTCGTCGCGGGCCCGGGCCAGCGGCGGCACCGGCCTTGGGCTGTCGATCGTGGACTCGCTGGTGTTCGCGCACGGCGGGACGGTCACCGTCTCCACCGCGCCCGGCGAAGGCTGCCGGTTCCGTGTGCAGCTGCCGCGGATCTCGGAGACGCCGGTGGCGGCGAGTTCGGCGGACAACTCCTCGCGGGTGTGACGCCTCAGGTCAGTTCGGCGAGCGCCGCCTTGATCTTGCGCTGAGCGTCGTCGAGCGACTCCGGCGAGGGATTGTTGTCGACGTTCGCGAAGCCGAAGTCCGCGAGATCCCGGGCCGGGAAGACGTGCACGTGCAGGTGTGGCACCTCGAGGCCGGCGATGATCAGCCCGGCGCGCTCGGCGGGGAACGCCTTGATGACGGCCTTGCCGATCAGCTGCGCCACCTCCATCACGCGACCGAAGACCGCGGGTTCGATGCCCTGCCACTGATCGATCTCGGCGCGGGGGACCACGAGCGTGTGGCCCGGCGTCATCGGCTGAATCGTGAGGAAGGCGACGATGTCGTCGTCCTCGTAGACGAATCGGCCCGGCAGTTCTCCGTTGATGATCTTGGTGAAGACGGTCGCCATGGGGACGAGCATGCCAGATCGCCAACGCCGCCGAGGCTACGGTTGTTGACGCAAAACGCGAGTAGAACCGTCAACAACCGTACTGTCGGCGGTCAACGTGCGGAGATCAGCGCGTCCAACTCGTCGAGGGTCCACGGCGGCGAATCATGGTGGTCCCGGTAGCCGATGAAACCGGGTGAGGGCCGGGCGAATTCGCCGATGAACCCGCCTGCGGCTATGAAGATCCGGCCGGTGATGTCGCGGGCCCGGTCGCTGACCAGGTAGGCGTAGGCCGGGGCGACGTACTCCGGCGGCGCGGCGTCGAGCGCGCCCTGCATGCTGACGTCGTCGAGCAGGCCACGGCGGTTCAGGTCGGCGATGTGCGCCTCGTACTCCGGACCGGTCGAGAGCCTGGTCTTCGCCCCCGGGCAGACCACGTTCGCCCGGACGCCCTTCCCCCTGAGTTCCGCGGCGATCGCCAGCGTGAGCCCGTTGACCGCGCCTTTCCCGGCCGGATAGCCGCTGCCGCCGTAGTCGCCGAGGAATGCGAACGAACTCGTGTTGACGATCGCGCCGCCGCCCTGGGCGACCATCCGCGGCGCGGCGGCCCGGCACGTCTCGAACACCGTGCCGAGATGTGCGTCGAGCAGCTCGCGGAACTCCCCGCTGGTCACCGTGAGAATGGACGACCCGGGCGGCTCGGCGGTGCCTGCGCAGTTCACCAGGATGTCGATGCGGCCGAACTCCTGCACGCACGCCTCGACGAGTGCGTCGGCCACCTCGGGGTCCGCGGGTGACCCGGCGACACCGTGCGCACCCGGGATGCCCTGCGCCGCAGTGGTAACCGCGTCGCGATCTCGGCCGTTGAGCACCACTCCCGCGCCGTGCGCGGCGAGCAGCGAGGCCACCGCGAGGCCCACACCCCGCGAGCCGCCGACGACGACCGCGCCACGCCCGTCGAGCGGGCCGGCGCTAATCGCCCTCGCCCTCCTGGCTGAACTCCATCGAGTCCTCCAAGTTCCAGTAGCCGCGCAGGTTCGTGATCAGGCCGTCGTCGTTCACCCGGTAGGTGAAGACGCCCCGCACCGTGGCGACGAAGCCGTTGGGGAAGCGGGTGCGCAGCACCAGGATGTAGGCGATCTCCGTCGGGGAACTCGACGCGAACGTCGCCTCCCGGGTGACGGTCAGCTGGTTGGGACCGATGTTGGCGTCGAAGAACTCCGACACCGCCTGCTTGCCCCGCACCCCGTTGCCGTCCGGGTTGGTGACCGCCTGGCCGATCGGGTCCTCGAGCACCACGTCGTCGGCCATCAGGGCCAGCCAGCCGTCCTTGTCGCCGGCCTGCACGCAGCGCCACGACGACTCCGACGCGGTCACCACCGGCGTCTGCTGGGCGGTGTCGGTGCCCACGGTCAGCGGTCCGCGTCGGTGTAGCGGATGATGCCGCGGATGTTGCGGCCCTCGAGCATGTCCTTGTACCCGTCGTTGATCTGTTCGAGTTGGTACTGGCGGGTGATCATGTCGTCGAGGTTGAGCTTGCCCGCCTTGTACATCGACAGCAGCTGCGGGATGTCGTAGTGCGGGTTGCCGCCACCGAAGATGGTGCCCTGCAGGTTCTTCTGCATCAGCGTCAGCATCGCCAGGTTCAGCGTGACGTTGGTGTCGAGCAGGCTGCCGATCGCGGTCAGCACGCAGGTGCCGCCCTTGGAGGTGAGGTTGACGTAGCTGTCGACGTCGGCGCCCTTCAGCTCGCCGACCGTGACGATCACCTTCTTGGCCATCAGGCCCCAGGTGACTTCGGCGATGCCGGCGAATGCGGACTCGAGGTCCGGATAGGTGTGTGTGGCGCCGAACTTCAGCGCCGCGTCGCGCTTCCATTCCACCGGCTCGATCACGAAGATGTTGCGCGCGCCTGCGTTGACGGCGCCCTGCAGCGCCGACATGCCGACACCGCCGACGCCGATCACGGCGACGTCGTCACCCGGGCGGATGTCCGCGGTGCGGGTCGCCGAGCCGTAGCCGGTGGTGACGCCGCAGCCGACCAGGCAGGCCACCTCGAACGGGATGGACGGATCGATCTTCACGACCGAGCTCTTGTGCACCACCATGTACGGGCTGAACGTGCCGAGCAGCGTCATCGGGATGACGGGCTGGCCCTTGGCGTGGATGCGATGGGTGTTGTCGGACACCGCGAGGCCGCCGAGCAGCCCGGCGCCGAGGTCGCAGAGGTTGCGGAGCCCGGCCTGACACGACGGACACCTGCCACACGACGGGATGAACGACAGCACCACGTGATCGCCGGGCGCGATGTCCTCGACTCCCGGACCGACCTCGGTGACGATGCCCGCGCCTTCGTGGCCGCCGAGCACCGGGAAACCGGCCATCGGGATGTCACCGGTGACCAGATGGTGGTCGGAATGGCACATGCCCGACGCTTCCATCTGGATCTTGACCTCGTCCTTGACGGGGTCTCCGATCTCGATCTCCTCGATCGACCACGGCTGGTTGAACTCCCAGATGAGAGCGCCTTTTGTCTTCATCAAAAGCTGCCTTCCAATAGAGCCGGTGAGCACAGACTAGAGGCATTAGTTAGGTGCGTCACACCCGCCCCCAAGCAACTGCTTGGCCGGGAGTCACCAGATCGGGACCGGCGCGTTGCCGAGGGGGTAGTAGCCAGGCAGTTTCTCGCCGGCCAGGCTGCGTTCGATGCGCTTCTGCATGGTCGCGGTGAGGTCGCCGGACTCGATGAGCTTCATGAACATCTTCTGCACATGGCCGAAGTCGAAGAAGTCGCGCTGCCACTCGATCTTCAGATCGTCATTCAGCCGGAACCAGCTGCCCCCGATGCCGTAGATCTCGTCCTGGGTGCCGTCACCCTTGTTGACGATCTGCTTCCAGAAGCCGACGATCTCGTTCTGCTTCTCGTCGATGAGCACCTTCTGGTATTCGTAGTACCAGTTCTCCAGGCCCTCCATCTCCAGACCGAGTGCGGTGTCGCGGATCTCGTCCTTACCGACGCACATCACGTCCTCTTTCGGCCCGATGTTCCAGCCGTAGGTCGCGTCGTCGGTGTAGAACTCGGCCAACGGTTTCCAGTCGCCGGCCTTCTCGGCGTCCTTGTTGGCCTGCAGCCAGCGCTCGACCCAGTTCTCGAGCTGTTCGCGTGACGCCATTGTCAGTCCTTCTCTTCGATGGATATTGCTCGGGTAGGGCACATGTCGACAGCCAGCTCCACGGCATCGCGGAGCTCGTCGGGTGGTTCGGGGTCCAGGATCTTGACGACGCCGCGTTTGGGCACCGTGAACACGTCGGGAGCCTCCAGTTCGCACATCGCGTGGCCCTGGCACAGGTCCTCGTCGAGCACGACTCGATAGCAACCCATGGCGGATCAGGCCTTCCCGATTCCCCGGTCGCTTCGCTCCTGCCCGCCGGCGGCGCGCTTGCGGTAGCGCACCTTTGCCGGCTGGGCCAGCTGCACGACCATCTTCGAGTGGTCGTTGTGGTAGCTCTCCGCGGGCTGGGCCATTTCGAACTCGCACTCGCGCAACAACACCGAGAAGATCGCCTTGATCTGCATCTGCGCGAACGCCGCACCGACGCAGCGGTGCTTGCCGGCGCCGAAGGGAATCCATGTCCATCGGTTGGCGACGTCGGCCTGCTCGGGCTTGTTGTAGCGATCGGGGTTGAACGCGTCGGGGTCGGGGAAGTCCTCGGCGATCCGGTTGGAGATCGCCGGTGACGCCGCGACGAAGTCACCCTTGTGGATCGGGAAGCCCTTCACCTCGAACTCGTCCTGCGCGACCCGCATCAGGATGATCAGCGGCGGATGCAGGCGCAGTGTCTCCTTGACCACGTTGTCCAGCTTCGGGATCTGGCGCAGCGCGTGGAAACTCACCTCCTGGCCGTCGGCGTAGAGGTCGTCGAGCTCTGCCCGCACCTCGGCGTAGGTATCGGCGTGGCGGATCAGTTCGATCAGCGTCCACGCCGATGTGCCCGAGCTGGTGTGGTGGCCCGCGAACATCAGCGAGATGAACATCCCCGTCACCTCGTTGGCGGTGAAGCGCGGGTTGCCGTCGTCGTCCTTGATCGACACCAGCACGTCGAGCAGGTCGCGATCGGCCTTGTCCGCGGGCGGGTTCGCGATGCGTCCGTCCATGATCTCCTGGACCAGCGCAACGAGTTTCACCCGCGACTCGTCGCGGATGCGGAAGCTGTCGATGTCGAGGTAGGGGTCGACGTAGCACAGCGGGTCGGTGCCGCGTTCGAGCTGGTGGTAGTAGTGGGCGAACCGGCTGTCGAGCTGCTCGCGGAACTTCAACCCGATCAGGCAGGCCGTCGAGGTGTAGATGGTGAGCTCGGAGAAGAAGTCGAGTAGTTCGATCTCGCCTTCGTCGCCCCATCCGGCGATCATCTTCTTGACTTCGTTCTCGATGGTGGCGGCGTGGCCCTTCATCTGCTCACCGCGAAGTGCGGTGTTGTGCAGCATCTCCGCGCGCCGTTCGGGGTCGGCGTCGAACACCACGCCCTCGCCGAAGATCGGTGTCATGAACGGGTAGGCCTCGGCCTGGTTGAGCTCGCTGTCGCTGGAGCGGAAGAAGAACTCGTTGGCCTCGGATCCGGACAGCATGACGACCTGCTTGTCGGCGAGCTGGAACCAGCCGACATCCCCACATTCCTGCCGCACCCTCGACATCAGCCCGATCGGATCGGTGCGGAACTCCTCGAGGTGGCCGTGCTCCTCTTCGCCGCCCGAGACGCGGGGAACGATCGCAGTGGTCATGCCGGGTCCATTCCCATGTCGCTTCGCTCCTGCCCGCCGGCCAGATTCTCCTCGTTGAGCTTCAGCTGTTGACGGTCTGCGGGCGCGTCGGCCAGCGGTGCTTCGGGCTGGAGCTCCATGTTGGCGATGTATCCGCCGCGCGGTGTCTCGGCCACGAAGGTGATGGCGCGCGCGAGATCCGACGCGCGCAGGAAGTAGTCGTGGCGGGCCTGGCCCCACTTGGCCCAGTCCTCGAGCGCGGGCCCGATCTTGTCGGCGGGCAGGCTCCAGCCCATCGACGTCTTGGTCGGCCCGGGGTGGACGATCGAGGCGCGTACGCCGGTGCCCTCGAGTTCCATCTGGTAGTTGTTCACCATGGCCACCAGCGCGGCCTTGGCGGCGCCGTAGGCGCCCATGTGCGGCCGCTGCCGAAGTGCCACATCGGATCCCACGAAGATGAGGTCTCCGCGCTGGCGATCGAGCATGCCGGGCAGTACCGCGGCGGCCAGCCGGTTCGCGCCGACCAGGTGGATCTGCAGCTGCGACTCGAACTCGTCGGTGCTGATCTCGGCCAGCTTGCCGAAGTAGGTGTCACCGGCACCGGCGACCAGCACCTCGATGTCGCCCAGTGCGTCGATCGACTGCGTCACGAACGACTTCACCGAATTGGGGTCGGTGACGTCGAGGTGGAAGCCGACCGCTTCGCCGCCGTCGGCGTTGATCTTTCCGACCAGGTCCTCGAGCTTCTCCACCCGGCGAGCGCCGAGCGCGACGGGGAATCCGCGGGCGGCCAACTCGATGGCGGTGGCCTCACCGATGCCGGAGGAGGCGCCGGCCACGATGGCGGGTCGGCGTTCGGGAAGTGGAGCAAAACGTGGCATGGAACGTGAGCCTCTCGGGCGGGCTTGTCAGCGGGACTGGAGGGTCATGGGCAGGTGGGCGAATCCGCGGACATTGCTCGAGTGGACGCGGACGGCGTTGGCCTCGTCGACCTCGTATCCGCGGATTCGTTTGAAGAGCTCGGCCAGCGCGACGCGCGCTTCCATGCGAGCCAGGTGGGCGCCGAGGCAGAAATGCGCGCCGGAGCCGAAACTCATCAGCTTCGAACCGATCTCGCGGCCGATGACGAAGTCGTCGGGGTTCTCGAAGACCCGCTCGTCGCGGTGCGCGGATCCGGGCAGCAGCAGCAGCACGTCGCCGTCGGGGATGGTGGTGTCGTACAGCGTCAGGTCACCGGCGACGGTGCGGGCCAGGATCTGGCTGGAGGTGTCGTAGCGCAGCGTCTCCTCGACCCACAGCGGGATCCGGGACTCGTCCTGGTAGACCGGCTGGAGCTGGTCGGGGTTCTTGTGCCCCCAGAACGCGGCGTTGGCAAGGAGTTTGGTGGTGGTCTCGTTGCCCGCGATCACCATCAGGAACATGAAGCCGAGGATCTCGTCGTCGGTGAGCCGGTCACCGTCGATCTCGGCCTCCAGCAGCGCCGTCGTCAGGTCGTCGGTGGGGTTCTTCCGGCGCTGGGCGACCATCTCCTGGTAGTAGACGATCAGGTTGATCGAGGCCTCGATCGCCTCCGGCGGCACGTCGGTCACGCCGTCGTCGCGGTGCATCACTCCGTCGGCCCACGCCCTGACCTGGTCGCGGTCGGGTTGCGGCACCCCCATCAGCTCGGAGATGACGTCCATCGGCAGCTTGCCCGCGAATTCGTTGACGTAGTCGACGGTCGCGTTGCCGTCGGCCTTCTCCATCATCGCGTCGAGGTGCTGCACCGCGATCTCGGTGACCCGCGGTTCCAGCTCGCGGATGCGGCGCGGGGTGAAGCCCTTGGAGACCAGGGTGCGCAATCGCAGATGCGCCGGGTCGTCCATCGCGAGGAAGGACATGGTCTTGGCGGCGTGCGGTCCGCGCGACGCCGGGTCCAGTGACACGCCGAACTTGTTCGACAGCGTGGTGCTGTTGCGGAAGCCCTGCAGCACGTCGGTGTGGCGCGACAGCGCCCAGAATCCGAGGGCCTCGTTGCGGTACAGCGGCGCCTCGTCGCGCAGGCGCTGGTAGTACGGGTACGGATCCTCGTGGAAGTCGTAGTCGTACGGGTCCAGTACGACGTCAGAAACGGTCACTTGTCTTCTCCGAGGATGAGGCCGACGACGTAGGACAGCCGGTCGGCGATCTGGTGGTAGGTGAAGGCGCCGCTGCCCGCGTTGACCAGCGCGCCGAAGAACGTCATCTCCAGGGCCGCGACCGCACGCGGGTCGGCGTCCGGGCCGACCGCGGAACGGATGCGGCGGTGGATCTCGGCGCCGATGCGGTCGCGCACCTGACGGACGGTCGGGTCGGTGCCGGTCAGCAGTGCGGTGGTGCACGCCGCGGCCACCTCGGGCTCGTCGGCCACCGTCAGCGCCATCGCCCGCAGCGCCTGCGCGACGCGGGCCTGCATGGGCTCGTTCACATCGGTGAAGAACGGCACCTTCTTGATCAGGTCGAGGTAGACCTCGGCGATCAGGTGGTTCTTCGAAGAGAAGTAGGTGTAGGCGGTGGCGGGCGCCACCTTGGCCCGCGCCGCCACGGCACGGACGGTCAGATCCGCATACGACGACTCGCGCAGCATCTCGACCCCGGCGGTGAGCACCTTGCGAAAGGTCTCCTCCTGCCGGCGGTTGCGCGGCGCCTTGACCACGTCGGCCGGCGAGCTGCCGTCTGTGATCGCGACCACTGCATCACTGGACACATGTCCAAGTTATCCGACGTCCGCACCGCGAGGCAAGCCGGAGCCGCAAATTGGCCGTGCGCATGTGCTTTTCGGAGGTGACGGCGGAGCCGCAGGTGGCCCGGCCTTGCGGGGCGGTTGGGCCGAAGGCTATGGTTCGACAGAACAGCGCCGGACAGTTGTCCAGTGACGAGACGGGAGTGCGGATGACGCTGCTGGGCGATCGAGAGAGTCGGCTGCTGGTCGACGGCAAGTTGGTGACCGGCAGCGGCGGCACGTTCGCCACGGTGAACCCCGCCACCGAGGAGACGCTCGGTGTCGCGGCGGACGCGACGGCCGAGGACATGGGTGCGGCCATCGAGGCCGCCCGCCGGGCGTTCGACGACACCGGCTGGTCGACCGACGTCGAGCTGCGCGTCCGGTGCATCCGGCAGCTGCAGCAGGCGATGCGCGACCACGTCGAGGAACTGCGGGACCTCACCATCGCCGAGGTGGGCGCGCCGCGGATGCTGACCGCGGCGGCGCAGCTGGAGGGTCCGGTGGAGGACCTCAGCTTCTGCGCCGACACCGCGCAGGGCTACGAGTGGACGTCCGATCTGGGTGTCGCGTCGCCGATGGGCATCAAGACCCACCGCACGATCGCCAGGGAGGCGATCGGCGTCGTCGGCGCCATCACGCCGTGGAACTTCCCGCACCAGATCAACCTCGCCAAGGTCGGCCCGGCCCTGGCGGCGGGGAACACGCTGGTGCTCAAGCCCGCGCCCGACACACCATGGGCGGCGGCGGTGCTCGGCGAGCTGATCACCGAGCACACCGATTTCCCTCCGGGCGTGGTCAACATCATCACCTCGAGCGACCACGCGGTGGGCGCGCTGCTTTCGAAGGATCCGCGCGTCGACATGGTGTCGTTCACCGGGTCGACCAACACCGGGCGGGCCGTGATGTCCGACGGCGCGGCCACGCTGAAGAAGGTCTTCCTCGAGCTGGGCGGCAAGTCGGCGTTCCTGGTGCTCGACGACGCCGACCTGGCGGGCGCGTGCTCGATGGCGGCGTTCACCGCGTCGATGCACGCCGGCCAGGGCTGCGCGATCACCACGCGGCTGGTGGTTCCCCGCGCCCGGTACGACGAGGCCGTCGAGGCGGCCGCCGCGACCATGGGCGGACTGAAGCCGGGCGATCCGAACAAGCCGGGCACCATCTGCGGGCCGGTGATCTCGGCGCGCCAGCGCGACCGGATCCAGGGCTACCTGGACTCGGCGATCGCCGAGGGCGGCCGATTCGCCTGCGGCGGTGGCAGTCCCGCCGACCGTGACACCGGCTTCTTCATCGAGCCGACGGTGATCGCAGGCCTCGGCAACAGTGCGAAGGTGGCGCGCGAGGAGATCTTCGGGCCGGTGCTGACGGTGATCGCCCACGACGGCGACGACGACGCCGTCCGCATCGCCAACGACTCGCCCTACGGCCTGTCCGGCACCGTCTTCTCGGCGGACGAGGACCGCGCCGCGGGCATCGGCGCCCGGCTGCGCGTCGGAACCGTCAACATCAACGGCGGAGTCTGGTACTCGGCGGACATGCCGTTCGGTGGTTACAAGCAGTCCGGCATCGGCCGGGAAATGGGCCTCGCCGGCTTCGAGGAATACCTCGAGATCAAGGCGATCGCCAAGGCAGCGAAGTAGAAAGCGGAGGCCGGAATGGGACTCTACGGAGATCAGTTCAAGGAGAAGGTGGCGATCGTCACCGGTGCCGGCGGCGGCATCGGCCAGGCGTACGCCGAGGCGCTGGCACGTGAGGGCGCGGCGGTCGTCGTCGCCGACATCAACACCGAGGGCGCTGCGAAGGTGGCCGACGGCATCAAGGGCGAGGGCGGCAACGCGCTCGCGGTGCGTGTCGACGTCTCCGACCCGGACTCCGCGAAAGAAATGGCGGCGCAGACACTGTCGGAGTTCGGCGGCATCGACTACCTGGTGAACAACGCGGCCATCTTCGGTGGGATGAAGCTGGACTTCCTGATCACCGTCGACTGGGACTACTACAAGAAGTTCATGAGCGTGAACATGGACGGCGCGCTGGTGTGCACCCGGGCGGTGTACCGCAAGATGGCCAAGCGCGGCGGCGGTGCGATCGTCAACCAGTCGTCGACCGCGGCGTGGCTGTACTCGAACTTCTACGGCCTGGCCAAAGTCGGCATCAACGGCCTCACCCAGCAGCTGGCCACCGAACTGGGCGGCCAGAACATCCGCGTCAACGCGATCGCGCCGGGACCCATCGACACCGAGGCCAACCGCACCACCACTCCGCAGGAGATGGTCGCCGACATCGTCAAGGGAATCCCGTTGTCCCGCATGGGCGAAGTGGACGACCTGACCGGGATGTGCCTGTTCCTGCTGTCGGATCAGGCCAAGTGGGTCACGGGCCAGATCTTCAATGTCGACGGCGGACAGATCATCCGCTGATGAGTGATCCCAAGTACGGCTACATCGGCCTGGGCAACATGGGCGCGCCGATGGCCGCCCGGCTGGTCGAGTGGCCCGGCGGGCTGACCGTGTTCGACGTGCGCACCGACGCCATGACCCCGCTGGTCGAGGCCGGCGCATCGGTGGCCGACAGCGTGGCCGACGTGGCGAGCGCCGACATCATCAGTGTCACCGTGCTCAACGACGCGCAGGTGCGCGAGGTGGTCGCCGAGCTGGCCGAGCACGCGAAGCCGGGAACCGTCATCGCGATCCACTCGACGATCAGCCCCGAGACCGCCGTCGAACTGGCCGAGCAACTCCGGCCGCAGGACATCCACATCGTCGACGCGCCGGTCAGCGGTGGCGGGGCGGCCGCAGGCAAGGGCGAGCTCGCGGTGATGGTGGGCGCCGACCGCGAGGTGTACGAACGCATCAAGCCGGCGTTCAAGCAGTTCGCCTCGATGGTGATCCACGCCGGTGCGCCAGGCGCCGGGACGCGGATGAAGCTGGCGCGCAACATGTTGACCTTCACCTCGTACGCGGCGGCGTGCGAGGCGATGAGACTGGCCGAGCAGGCAGGCATCGACCTGCAGCAGCTCGGCCGGGTGGTGCGTCACACCGATGCGCTGACCAGTGGCGCCGGCGCGATCATGGTGCGCGACGACATGCGCCCCCTCGATCACGACCACTTCCTCTACGAGCCGTTTCTGCATGCCCGCGGCCTGGGGGAGAAGGATCTCAGCCTCGCTCTCGCGCTGGGGGAGGCGGTCTCGGTCGACCTTCCGCTGGCGCGGGTGGCACTGGACAATCTGGCCGACGGGCTCGGCGTCCCGCACGTCGAGTCCAGCACGGAGGGGTGAGCATGGACGAACTGCGCCGCAAGGGCCTCGACAAGATGAACGAGGTCTACGGCTGGGAGATGCCGGACATGCCCGGCGAGTACTTCGCGCTGACCGCCGACCACCTGTTCGGGACGATCTGGACCCGTCCGGGACTGTCGATGCGCGACAAGCGGATCATGACGCTGACTGTCGTGACGGCCCTTGGCATCTCGGATCTGGCGGAGATACAGGCCAACGCCGCGATCGCCAACGAGGAGCTCACCGAGGACGAGCTCAAGGAGATGGCGATCTTCCTCACCCACTATCTCGGCTTCCCGCTGGGATCGAAGCTCGACGGTGTGGTGACGAAGGTGGCCAAGCAGCGCAAGAAGTCCGCCGAGAAAGGCGAGGACAAGAAGGCCAACGTCAACGCCGCGCTGAACATGCACTCGGGAAGCAAGCTCGATGATGAGTAGGTACGCCGCGCTGTCGCGCGAAGAACTCGCCGTCCTGGTGCCCGAGCTGCTGTTGATCGGCCAGCTCATCGACCGGTCCGGAATGGCGCACTGCATCAGCGCATGGGGACGCGAGGAGATGTTGCAGATCGCCATCGAGGAGTGGGCGGCGTCGAGTCCGCTGTACACCAGGCGGATGCAGAAGGCGTTGGATTACGAGGGTGTCGACATCTTCACCCTCTTCAAGGGTCTGCAACTCGACATCGGTGCGCCGCCGCAGTTCATGGACTTCCGGTACGTCGTGCACGACCGGTGGCACGGCGAGTTCTACCTGAATCACTGCGGCGCACTGCTCGACGTCGAGCCGATGGGCGAGGACTACGTCCACGGGATGTGCCACGACATCGAGGACCCCACGTTCGACGCCACCGCGCTGGCCACCAACCGCAAGGCTCAGGTGCGGCCGATCCACCGGCCGCCGAGGGCATCCGCCGATCAGCATCCGCACTGCCGATGGACGGTGATCATCGACGAGTCCTACCCGGAGGTGCCGTTCATCCCCGCGATGGACATCGTCGCCGCCACCCACGCGCACCACACCGAGCTGGACCCGATCGACCGCGATGACGAGGGCCGGGCGGACTATTCGGGGCCGTTGCTGGCCGACGTCGACTTCGGCGCGTTCTCGCATTCCGCGCTCGTGCGGATCGCCGACGAGGTGTGCCTGCAGATGCACCTGCTCGTGTATTCGTTCAAGCTGGCGGTCGAGGCCCGGGCGAAGGACGATGCCGCGCTGGCGCGGTCGATCCGCACCAAACAGCTGATCGGCATCGCCGGGGTCGCGGCCGAACGAATCCACAAGGCGCTCAAGCTGTCCAGTGACGTCAAGGGCGCGCTGCGGGTGCTCGAGTTGCACCCGTTGCTCAATCCCGCCGCCTACGTGTGGGCTGACATCGACCCGGGATTCGTGCATGTGCGACCCTCGCCAGCCCACGAGGACGAGTCCTGGATCTCCCTGGTGTCGCCGGTCTCGGACAAGCCGCTGCAGGCGATCGCCACGGCGGTCGACCCGCATCTGCGCGCGGAGGTCTCCGGCACCGAGAGTGACTGGACGGTGCGCTTCGTCGAGACCGACACTCCCGCGAAGGAGCTGGGCGAGGTCGCTGTCACCAAGTTCAGTGGCGGGGCGACGTGGGAGTTCGAGGAGCGAAAGTCGCTGCCGCTCACCGTCGTGTAGCTAGGCCGCTGTGTTGCCGGGTGGTTCCGGTCTACCGGGTTCGTCCTCGGCAGCCGGCCGCGCGTCGTCCCCCTCGAGTGGTAGCCGCAGTTTCTCGGGGTGGTGGTAGTCGTTGGTGCGCTTCTGTCCGGTATCGAGTCCGGCCGGGGGTATCCATTCGACTTCGTGCCGGTCGTTGAGCAGGGTGGTCCAACCGCCGGGGCCGACCGCGCGATTGTCCGGCCCGCACGCCAGGCCGAGGTCGTCGACATTTGTGTCGCCGCCGGCGGTCCAATCCTTCGCTGCGTGGTGGACCTGGGCGCCGTAGGCGGGCACCGTGCAGCCGGGTTTGGTGCAGCCACCGTCGCGGGCGATCAGCGCAAAGCGTTGCGCCACCGAGGCAGTCCGCCGGGTTCTGAACAGGTCGAGTGTGGCTCCGGTGGCGTCGTCGAACACGGCGAGGTAGTTGGTGGCGTTGGCCTGCGCTGCCATCCGTAGGACGTCGGCAATCGGGAGTGCAGTGCCGCCACCGGTGACGCCGATGCCGGCCAGGGTGCGCAGCTCCTGCAGCGTGGCCCGCACGATGATCGCGGTCGGGAGGCCGTTGAGCTGGCCGAGTTCGCTCTTGTCGAGGGCAGTGCGACCGATGAACTCGAAGGCGTCGTGGCGGCGTTGCTCGATGCTGCGGGTGTCGCCGTCGATCTGCGCCTGCGTCGGTGTGCCGGACGTGCACGGGGCGACGTCTGCCGGGTTGCACATGCCGGGTGCTGCGTATCGCGCGAACAGGACCTCCCACACGGCCCAGGCTTCGGGGGTGAGGTTCGCCTTCATCTCGGTCATTGCGTCGTGCTGCTGCCTGCCCTTGGACAGCCCCCTGCGACGGGCGCGCTCCTCGTCGTCCGGGGCGGGCCCATCCTGGTCGAGCAGGAACAGCGTCCGTGCGGTCTGGTCCTGGAGTTCTTTGGGGCCCGACCCGACGGCGTGGCGCACCCAGTCGACTTCGATGCGTGCGCGGGTGGCGGTATCGACCCAGCCAGGCATGCGCTTCATCGCGTGACGGATCACCGTGACGTGCTCCGGGGTGATGAATCCGAGTCGCTGTGCGGTGGCGGTCGCGACGAGCATCGGTGGCAGCGGCGCTCCGGTGAGGGCACGCCGGGGCGCCAGTAGTGCCGCCTCGGTGAGCCGGCGGTTGGCCTCCTCGGTGGAGATGCGCCACCGGATCGCGATTACGTCACGCCATGACTTGGCACCGAGTTCCCGCGGTGTCGACTCGGCCTGCAGGCGGGCCAGCAGACGGTGGTTCTGGCTCGGGAGCTGGCAGCCGAGCGTCTGCACCTCGTCGAGGACCTCGAGAATTTCGGTGCGGGTGAGCGTTTCGACGTCACAGTCGGCCAGGGCGTCGTAAGCGGCACGCAGCGCCGTGAGCGCTTCACGGATCGGGCCGGACGTCATGGTTCGAAGGTATGTTCGAAGAGTAAGAGAATGGCGACGTGTTTCATGTGAGCTCTCGAAGACATTTCGAGACGTGCCGTGACTACTGAAACGCCTGGGGGGCAGACTATTTCGAGGGTATCGGCGGACGCCCGCGGCGCCGTCTGAGCAACGACGGAAGCTAGCGCGGCGCGACCGCGCCGCCCACCCAGCGGCGCAGATAGGCGCGCAGGTCCTCGCCCGTGCGGGGCGGCCGGCCGGGGTCGACGACGAACGACTGGATGATCCGCAGCAGGTGTTCGGCGAGTTCGTCGAGTTCGTGGTCGGTGTAGCCCAGGCCGGTCCAGTCGACGTCGAACCGGCGCAGCATCGCGTTCGCGAATTGCTGGGCGACGTCTGAGGTCACCGACTCGCTGTGGGCGTCGGCCCGGCCCGGCGTGACGAGCAGGCCGATGTGCTTGTCCTTGGGCAGCCACTCCAGTGCGGTGGCGATCGCCTCTGTGACCGCCTCGACCGGATCGGTGATGCCCTGCAGGTGCGTCGCGAGCCGCTCGAGGAAGTCGGCGGCCGCGTGCACCGCCGCCTCGACGAGCAGCGCATCGGTGCTGGGGAAGTACCGGTACACGGTCTGCCGCGTGACGCCAAGGGTGCGGGCCACGTCGGCGATGCTGATGTCGGCGCCGCGCTCGTCGATCGCCCTGCCCGCCGCGGCGAGGATGCGCGCGACGGCCTCCTCGTCGGACGCGGGCGCCGCGCCTGACCAGCCGTGGGTGCGCATGGGCCGATGGTACGTCAGCCGGTGCGCTCAGCCGCGATAGCTGACCTGTAGGTCTTTCACCCCGTTTATCCAGCCCGACCGCAGCCGCTGCGGCTCCGCCAGCTTCGCGATGTCCGGTATCTGGTCGGCGATCTCGTTGAAGATCAGCTTGATCTCCATGCGGGCCAGGTTCGCGCCGATGCAGAAGTGTGCGCCGTTGCCGCCGAAGCCGAGGTGCGGGTTCGGGTCGCGCAGGATGTCGAAGCGGAAGGGGTTGTCGAAGACGTCCTCGTCGTAGTTGGCCGAGCTGTAGAACAGGCCGGCGCGCTGCCCCTCGCGGATCGTCACGCCGCCGAGCTCGACGTCGGTGAGGGCGGTGCGCTGGAAGCAGTGCACCGGGGTGGCCCAGCGGACGATCTCGTCGACCGCGGTGTTCGGCCGTTCGCGCTTGAACAGCTCCCACTGGTCGGGGTGTTCGAAGAACGCATTCATGCCGTGTGTCATGGCGTTTCGGGTGGTTTCGTTGCCCGCCACCGCCAGCAGGATCACGAAGAACGCGAACTCGACGTCACCGAGCGACTCGCCGTCGATGTCGGCCTCGATCAGCCGGGTGACGATGTCGTCGGCCGGGCAGCGCCTGCGCTCCTCGGCCATCGTGTAGGCGTAACCCATCAACTCGGCGTTGGCGGTCGTCGGGTCCGAGTCGAAGTCCGGATCGTCGGTGTTCATGATCGAGTTCGTCCAACCGAAGAGCCGCTCGCGGTCGGCTTCCGGCACGCCGATCAGGTCGGCGATGGCCTGCAGCGGGAGCGGCATCGCGACGTCGTCGACAAAATTGCCGGAGTTTCGTTCTCTTGCGGCGCTGACGATCTCGCGGGCTGCCACCGCGAGCCGCTCCTCCAGCGCGGCGACCGACCGCGGCGTGAACAGCCGCGAGACGATCTTGCGCAGCCGGGTGTGCTCCGGGGCGTCGTGGTTGATCAGCAGCGCCTTGGTCAGGTCGAGCTGCTCGCTGGTGACCCCTTCGGGCAGCCGCATCACCGCGCCCTTGCGGTTGGTCGACCACAGGTCGCCGTTGCGCGAGATCGACTTGATGTCTTCGTGCCTGCTGATCACCCAGTAGCCGCCGTCGTCGAAGATCGACTCGGCCTGCTCGTTCCACCACACCGGCGCCGTACGGCGCAGTTCGGCGAATTCGGTGACCGGTATGCCCTTGAGCAGGACGTCGGGGTCGGTGAAGTCGTACCCCGGTCCGAACGGACAGCGGCTCTCCATGGTGGTCACGGCGAATACCTCCTTGTGTGACGCGGGCCACGTTCCCCACGACCATACACTCTGCTGTCAAGTGTATGCCCGGTCGGGCGCGTTAGGGTTGTCGACTGTGCACGTCCTGGTGATCGGATCCGGCGCCCGCGAACACGCCCTGCTGCTCGCGCTGCGTCGCGACCCGGAGGTCGAGACCCTGGCCGTCGCGCCCGGCAACGCCGGCACCGCGGTCATCGCCGACCAGTACGACGTCGACGTGACCTCGGGCGAGGCGGTGACGAAACTGGCGCAACGCATCGGCGCCGACCTGGTGGTGGTGGGTCCGGAAGTGCCATTGGTGCTCGGCGTTGCCGACGCGGTGCGTGCGGCAGGCATCGACTGCTTCGGGCCGACCAAGGACGCCTCCCGCATCGAGGGCTCGAAGTCGTTCGCCAAGGACGTGATGACCGCCGCCGGCGTGCGCACCGCCACGAGCGAGATCGTGGACACCCCCGCTCGCCTCGACGAGGCGCTCGACCGGTTCGGGCCGGCGGCGGGGGATCCGGCGTGGGTGGTCAAGGACGACGGACTGGCCGCCGGCAAGGGTGTGGTGGTGACGGCCGACCGCGACGCCGCGCGCGCGCACGCCGCCGGTCTGCTCGACGCCGGCCATCCGGTGCTGCTCGAGTCCTTCCTCGACGGCCCCGAGGTGTCGCTGTTCTGCGTCGTCGACGGCGAGACCGTCGTACCCCTGCTGCCCGCACAGGACTTCAAGCGCGTCGGTGACAACGACAGCGGACCCAACACCGGCGGCATGGGCGCCTACGCGCCGCTGCCGTGGCTGCCCGACGAGGTCACAACGCAGATCGTCGACGACATCGTCAAACCCGTTGCCGCGGAACTGGTACGACGAGGCAGCTCGTTCTCCGGGCTGCTGTACGCCGGGTTGGCCATCACGTCCCGCGGGCCGGCGGTGGTCGAGTTCAACTGCCGATTCGGCGACCCCGAGACGCAGTCGGTGCTGGCGCTGCTGGACAGCCCGCTGGGTCAGCTCCTGCGCGCCGCCGCCACCGGGCAGCTGGCCGGCTTCGGCGAACTGCGCTGGCAAGAGGGCGCGGCGGTGACGGTGGTGCTCGCGGCCGAGAACTACCCCGGCCGACCGCGGGTCGGCGACGCGATCACCGGGTCGGAGGCCGACGGCGTGCTGCATGCCGGTACCGCGCGCCGCGACGACGGCGCCGTCGTCTCGTCCGGCGGTCGGGTGCTGTCGGTGGTGGGCACCGGTGAGGACCTGTCGGCCGCCCGCGCCGCGGCCTATCGCCTGATCGAGTCGGTTCGCCTGCCCGGCAGCCACTTCCGGACCGACATCGGACTCGCCGCCGCCGAAGGCCGGATCGCGCTCTAGGCGACGAGCAGCGGTGCCATCCAGGCGATCTCGGCGGGCAACTGCGAGCTCCAGAACCCACCGTCGTGTCCGCCCGGCGAGAAGCCGCCCGCGGGCGGGCTCGGCAGCTGCGCGATGAACTGCTTGGTCGCCGCGTAGAACGGGTCGCCGTCGCCGCAGTCGATGCGGATCGGGATGTCGGCGAGCGCGGGCAGACCCCACACGCTGTTGGCGGAGTAATCGTCTGCGCCGTCGAATGCGCCCGGCGCCGCCGCCCCGGCCGAGGTCCACAGCGCGGGGCTCACCGCGCAGATCGCCGCCGTGCGCGCCGGGCCCAGGCGGGCGCCGAGCAGCAGGGCGCCGTAACCGCCCATCGACCACCCGAGGAAGCCGACCCGCGAGGTGTCGAGGCCCATCGTTCCCAGCATGGGTAACAGCTCGTCGAGCACCATGGCGCCCGAGTCCTCACCGGAAGTCCGCTTGTGCCAGTAACTCCCGCCGCCATCGACCGCCACGACGGCGAACGGCGGCAAGCCGGCGTCGACGGCCTGGGCCAGGCCCTGTTCCACGCCGCCCGCCATCACCTCGGCGGCGTCGGCGCCCTTACCGTGCAGCGCGATCACGGGTCGAAGCGGCCCGGACTGCCCCGGCGGACGGGCGATCGCCCAGTTGGTCTCGACTCCGCCGCGGGCGGCCGAGACGAACGAACCGGTGACGTAGGTGGGGGCCGCGGTGGGCGGCGGCTGCAGCGGGGGCGGCGGTGCCAGCGGAGCGCCCGCGCTCGTCATGGCCACCGACGGCCCACCGGCCGGCGTGGTGTTCACCGTCGAGCCGAGTGCGTAGGCGCCTGCCGCGCCGGCGGCCGCGCCCAGTCCCAGGCGCAGCACCGCGCGGCGGCTGACGTCAGGCATGCGGGCCATCATGCCATCGCGGCCGGACCCGCCGGCCGGCGACCGACTTCCCTGAACAAAGCCTGATGATTGGCCGAAACCGCGATGTCGTTCCGCTGTGACTGGCAGCATGCAAGGCGTGACGGCAGCGGTCACTCCCAAGGGAGAGAGGCGACGGTATGCGCTGGTCAGCGCCGCCGCGGACCTGCTGTGCGAAGGGGGCTTCGACGCGGTGCGGCACCGGGCGGTGGCGCGCCGGGCGGGCCTGCCGCTGGCGTCGACGACCTACTATTTCTCCTCCCTCGACGACCTCGTCACCAAGGCTGTGGAACACGTCGGCCTCCGGGAGGCCGACGAACTGCAGCAGCGGGTCGCCGTCCTGTCCCGCCGGCGCCGGGGCGCGGAATCGACCGCAGAGGTGCTGGTGGATCTGCTCGTCGGCGAGTCGCCGGGCACCTTCGGCTCCGACGAACTGATCTCGCGGTACGAGCGCTACATCGCCTGCGCCCGCCAGCCCGCCCTGCGGGATGTGCAACGCCGAATCCTGCAGCAGCGCACCGATGCCGTCGTCGAAGTGGTCGAGCGATCCGGCCGGACCGTGCGATCCGAATTCCTCACCGCGCTGGTGTGCGCCGTGGACGGGGCGGTGGTCGCGGCGCTGGTGGGCGACGGCGACGGGCCCCGTGCGACGGCGAGGGCCACCCTGGTCGACGTGATCGACGTGCTGGCCCCCATCGACTGACCGAATAATCCGGATGACGCTGCGTGGCGGTCGCCGCTGACTCATGATGGTGGGCACCAACCGTCACGGAGGAGCCCATGAGTCAGACCGAAACCGTCGAGGAGCAACCGCAGTTACGGCGCGTCATGGGCCCAGGCCTGCTGTTGCTGTTCATCGTCGGTGACATCCTCGGCACCGGCGTGTACGCGCTCACCGGTGACGTGGCCGCCGAAGTGGGTGGCGCCGCGTGGGTCCCGTTCCTCGTCGCCTTCCTCATCGCCACCGTGACCGCGTTCAGCTATCTCGAACTGGTGACCAAGTACCCGCAGGCGGCCGGCGCTGCGCTTTACGCCCACAAGGCTTTCGGCATCCAATTCGTCACCTTCCTGGTGGCTTTCGTGGTGATGTGTTCGGGCATCACCTCGGCCTCTACCGCGTCCCGCTTCTTCGCGGCGAACCTCGACACCGTGCTCGATGACGCATTCCAGTGGAGCCTCGGTAAAGTCGGGATCGTCGTCGTCGCATTGCTTTTCATGGCCCTGATCGCCATGGTGAACCTGCGCGGTGTCGGTGAGAGCGTCAAACTCAACGTCGTCCTGACGATCATCGAGATCACCGGCCTGCTGCTGGTCATCTTCGTCGGACTGTGGGCCTTCACCGGCGGCGGCGGAGACGTCGACTTCTCCCGGGTGGTGGCCTTCGAGACCGCACAGGACAAGAACGTGTTCCTGGCCGTCACCACCGCCACCTCGCTGGCATTTTTCGCGATGGTGGGCTTCGAGGACTCGGTCAACATGGCCGAGGAGACCAAGGACCCGGTGAAGATCTTCCCCAAGGTGTTGCTGTCGGGGCTCGCGATCGCCGGTGTGGTCTACGTCGTCGTGGCGATCGTCGCCGTCGCGCTGGTGCCGGTCGGCGTGCTGGAGGCGAGTGACACCCCGCTGGTGGAGGTCGTCAAGGCCGGCGCGCCCGGCCTGCCGATCGAGACGATCCTGCCGTACATCTCGATGTTCGCCGTCTCGAACACCGCGCTGATCAACATGCTGATGGCGAGCAGATTGATCTACGGCATGTCCCGCCAGCACGTGCTGCCGCCGGTGCTGGGCACGGTGCATCCCCGGCGCCTCACCCCGTGGGTGGCGATCCTGTTCACCACGCTGATCGCCTTCGGCTTGATCTTCTACGTGACGGCGTTCGCCAACAGCAGCGCGATCTCGATCCTCGGCGGCACCACGTCGCTGCTGCTGCTCGCGGTGTTCGCGATGGTCAACGTCGCGGTGCTGGTGTTGAGGCGCGATGTCCAAGCGTCGGGTGGGCACTTCAAGACCCCGACGGCGCTGCCGATCGTCGGCTTCGTGGCGTCGCTGTACCTGGTGCTGCCGTTCTCGGGCAGGCCCACCCAGCAGTACATTCTGGCCCTGATCCTGGTCGCCATCGGTGTCGTGCTCTTCTTCATCACCATGCTGATCAACCGTCAGCTCGGTATCCGCGACGCCGGCATCAAGGATCCGCACCTGGGGAAGCCACCCGACTAGGAGTCCGTACCGCCCGAGAGCCGCTTGAGCCGGTTCTGCAACAGCTCCACCCGGTGGGCGTTGCCGTGCAGTCGCAGATAGCGTTCCCGGAAGATCGCCAGCAGCGCGTCGTCGAGTCGGCGTACCGCACCGGCCGGGTAGCGGTAACCCATCGCCTTGTCGATCGTTTCGGCGTCCACCCCGTCGAGGAGCGCGGTCAGCTCGTCGAGCGAGGTGATGCCGAGTTCGAGCAGCAGCCCGGAGATCCAGCCGTAGTGGTCGGTGCGTGACCAGCCGGCCTCGGCGTACCGGTTGCCGAGGTACGTCGCCAGCACCGCGGTGGCGATCCGGGGATCGGCGGATTGGCCGGACTCCTCGGCCGCCATCTCGTCGTCGGACAACGAGACGCGCAGTCGCTCACGGATCGCGGTGAACTCGCGGTCGGCGAGTTCGAGCAGACCGGCCGCCAGCGTGAACCGCCGGTCGAGGTCCGGAACGTGCTCGGCGGGAATCGAACCCTTGTAACGGATGTCGTGCTCGAACTCGGCCCACGCGTGTTGCAGCACCGTGCGAACCTGGATCGACGCCGGCTGCTGCTGGCCCTCCACGCCGACCAGCAGGTGCCTGCTGGCATAACCCCACCGGCCCTCCCGCGCCGTCTGCAGGCCCATGTCGCGGTCGTCGAGCAGGCGCATCTCGTCGGTGAGCAGAGTGGCGACGGCGTCGACGTCCTCGCGCAGGTACGTGATGACGCGCAGCCCGATCTGGTCGGTGATCTCGGCCAGCGGGTCGCCGAAGAGTCGCTGCCCGTCGACCTCACGTTCGGCCTTGGCCGCGAAGGATTCGACGGTCTTGGTGCGCGCGGTCACGCTCAGATAGTTGATGCCTGCGTCGTCGAGAAGCGAGGTGACCAGCCTCAGATAGTGATCGGTGGCGGTGACCAGGCCGGGCCTGCGGGCCTCGTAGTGCGCGATGGCCGCCCGAACGACGTCCGGAATCGGTTGCGCCGCTTGCGGTGCCAGTCCTGCAGGCAGCGAGGGGGTGAGGATGTGGCCGGTGTCCGCGTCGCCGTAGACGGTGACGTCACCGGGCCTGCGCACCGAGTAGAGCCCGACGTAGGCGCACAGCACCGCGTCGACCGGGTCCTCGGCCCGCCGCAGTTCGCTCTTGCGGGTGGCGGACTCCACCGACTGTCGCAGGCGCTGCCAATCGTCGTGTTCGGCGACGTGCAACGCGGGGTCGGCGTTCGCGAGCCCCTCGGTGAGTGCGATCAGCCTGAGCAGTTCCGACTGCATCTTCTCGAACTTGCGTCCGCGCTTGTCCTTGTATTTCAGGGTTCTGCCGAGGCGGAACAGCGCCACCGACGCGGCATGCGGATACACCTCCAGCGCCCGGCGCCGCCCGGTGGAGAACGGATCGAGATCGAGATTCATCGCGGCGGCCAGGCGTGCGCCGCGGGTGCCGTTCGCGAACTCCGGCTTCGCGGTGTTGGACGGGTGGGCGCCGGCCTGGAAGGCCCGGTAATCGCGGTTGAGTGCGGCTTCGCAGGGCCGGTTGCCCGTCGGGTTCGTCACGATCAGCGGGGCGTCGATCGCGACGATGCAGTCGCCGCCGACGTAGGGACCGATCGCCGCGAGGATGCTCCCGTCGTCCTGCGCGGCGCCGATGTGCCTCAGCCGGCCGTCCGCGTCGACGACCGCGACGCCCGTCCGGTTCCGCTCGCCCCAGGCGAGGTCGAGTCCGACGAAGTACATGGGGTCAGCCTGCCCTATCCGGGTCGTAAGCTGTCTGTTCGTGACGATCCCCAACGTGCTGGCCAATCGGTACGCCAGTGACGAGATGGTGGCGATCTGGTCGCCCGAGGCCAAGATCGTCGCCGAGCGACGGCTCTGGCTCGCCGTGCTGCGTGCCCAGGCGGAGCTGGGCGTCGACGTGCCCGACGGCGTGGTGGCCGACTACGAGCGGGTGCTCGAGACGGTCGACCTGACGTCCATCGCGGAGCGCGAGCGGGTGCTGCGCCACGACGTGAAGGCCCGCATCGAGGAGTTCAACGCCCTCGCCGGCCACGAGCACGTGCACAAGGGCATGACCAGCCGGGACCTCACCGAGAACGTCGAGCAGTTGCAGATCCGGCGATCGCTGGAACTCGTGCACGCCCACGGTGTGGCGGTGGTGGCCCGGCTGGCCGAGCGCGCCGTCAGCTATCGCGACCTGGTGATGGCGGGCCGCAGCCACAACGTCGCCGCGCAGGCCACCACGCTGGGCAAGCGATTCGCCTCCGCGGCCGAGGAGATGCTCGTCGCGCTGACGCGCCTGCGCGAGTTGATCGACCGGTATCCGTTGCGGGGCGTCAAGGGGCCGATGGGCACCGCGCAGGACATGCTCGACCTGTTCGACGGCGACACCGCCCGGCTCGCCGACCTCGAGCGGCGGGTCGCCGAGTTCCTGGGTTTCAGCGAGATCTTCACCAGCGTCGGGCAGGTGTACCCGCGCTCCCTCGACCACGACGTGATCTCCGCGCTGGTGCAGGTCGGTGCGGGCCCGTCGTCGCTGGCGCACACGATCCGGCTGATGGCGGGCCACGAACTCGTGACCGAGGGCTTCGCACCGGGCCAGGTCGGGTCATCGGCGATGCCGCACAAGATGAACACCCGGTCCTGCGAGCGGGTGAACGGGCTGCAGGTGGTGCTGCGCGGATACGCGTCGATGGCCGCCGAACTGGCCGGTGCCCAGTGGAACGAGGGTGACGTGTTCTGTTCGGTGGTGCGCCGGGTCGCGCTGCCGGACGCGTTCTTCGCGATCGACGGGCAGACCGAGACCTTCCTGACCGTGCTCGACGAGTTCGGGGCCTACCCCGCGGTGATCCAGCGTGAGCTCGACCGGTACCTGCCGTTCCTGGCCACCACCCGCATCCTCATCGCGGCGGTGCGTGCGGGGGTGGGCCGCGAGACGGCGCACGAGGTGATCAAGGAGCATGCGGTGACAGTGGCGCTGGCGATGCGGGAGAAGGGGCAGGAACCGGATCTGCTGGACCGTCTCGCCGCCGACCCGCGGTTGCCGCTCGACCGGCCCGCGCTCGACGCGGCGCTGGCCGACAAGCAGGCCTTCACCGGCGCGGCGGGCGATCAGGTCGACCGCGTCGCCGGGGCGGTCGACGACCTCGTCGGCCGATACCCGGAGGCGGCGAAGTACACCTCGGGCGCCATTCTCTAGCCGCCGAATTGGTGCACCGGGGGGTCCGCCGGGTGGCGGAAGATGGATCCATGACGCAGCCGCACGGTTACCCGCAGCCGCCGCATCCGGGGTACGGACAGGCGGTGTACACGCACAACGGGCGCACGCACATAGTGCCGGGGGAGCAGCAGTACCAGGTGGAAACGGTGAGGCACACCGGCGTCGTGGTGCTGTGGTTCGCACAGGACTCCACCTTCACCGGCAGCTACGCCCAATGTCACGCCAGGATCATGAAGAGCCTCCTGCACTGCCTGTTGCTCGGCTGGTGGGGCATCCTGTCGATGGTCTTCTTCAACCCTCTGGCGATCGTGCGGAATCTGCTCGCGCTCTCGGTGCTCAAGCGTGAGGCCAGAATGGTGCGGGAGTTCTGGGCCTCGCAGCCCCAGCACTTCGCTTCAGCGCCGCAATATCACCCGCCATTCCGGTAGGCACGACATCCTGTAAGGGTGCGGCTCGCGGACATCGATCTCACCGATCTCGACAATTTCGCCGACGGCTTCCCGCATCACCTGTTCGCGGTGCATCGCCGCGAGGCCCCCGTCTACTGGCACGAACCCACAGAGCACACCCCTGACGGCGAGGGCTTCTGGTCGGTCGCCACCCACGCCGAAACGCTTGCGGTGCTCCGTGATCCAGCGGTTTACTCGTCGGTGACCGGCGGCGACCGGCCCTACGGCGGCACCCTGCTGCAGGACCTGGCCGTCGCAGGCCAGGTGCTCAACATGATGGACGACCCACGGCATGCCCAGATCCGCCGCTTGGTGAGCTCGGGGCTCACGCCGCGGATGATCCGCCTGGTCGAGGACGACCTGCGGGCACGGGCCCGCGGGTTGCTCGACGCGGTGGTGTCCGGCCGGCCCTTCGATTTCGTCGTCGACGTGGCCGCGGAACTGCCGATGCAGATGATCTGCATTCTGCTGGGAGTACCCGAGAGCGAACGGCATTGGTTGTTCGAGGCGATCGAGCCGCAGTTCGACTTCGGCCGGGCCCGCACCGCCGAGGTCGGTCAGCTGACCGCCGAGGACGCCGGGACGCGGATGTACACCTACGGAATGGAACTCATCGCCGCCAAGCGTGCCGAGCCGACCGACGACATGCTCTCCGTGGTGGCCAATGCGGCGCTCGACGAGGGGCTCTCCGACCTCGAGCTGTACCTGTTCTTCAGCCTGCTGTTCAGCGCGGGCGCGGAGACGACCCGCAACGCGGTGGCCGGTGGACTGCTCGCGCTCGCCGAGCACCCCGCACAACTGGCGGCGCTGCGGGCCGACCCGTCGCTGCTGCCGTCGGCGGTCGAGGAGATGGTGCGCTGGACGTCGCCGTCGCCGTCGAAGCGCCGGACCGCCACCCGTGCCGTCGAACTGGGTGGATGCGCGATCGAGGCCGGCCAGAAGGTGCAGGTGTGGGAGGGTTCGGCGAACCGCGACGACGCGGCGTTCACCGATCCCGACACCTTCGACATCACCCGTAAACCCAACCCGCACCTCGGTTTCGGATACGGGGTGCATTACTGCCTCGGAGCCAACCTGGCGCGGCTCGAGCTGCGTGTGCTGTTCGAGGAGCTGCTTCGTCGCTTCGCCGGTGTGCGGGTGGCCGAGCCCGTCGAATGGACCCGCAGCAACCGGCACACCGGTATCCGGCACCTGGTGGTCGAGCTGAGCCCGTGAGGCCCGATGCGTTCGCGGCGGTGATGGCGACCGGGATCGTCTCGATCGCGGCGGCCGATCATGGCTACGACCGCGTCAGTGCCGGGCTGGCGGTGCTCGCGGCGGTCGCGCTGCCGGTGCTGATGTTTCTCGCCGCGATGAGCAGGCGGCGCGACGGCTGGGATCTGCGCGAGATCGACACGGCCGTCGGGCTGTTGACATTCGTGGCGGCATGTGCGGTGCTGGCCGCCCGCTTCTCCGACCACGAGGCGGCCGTATGGGTGCTCGGCACGATGGCCTTGTTGGGCTGGGTGTCGCTGATGCCGATCGTCGTGAGCAGGGTGTGGCGCCTGCGGTGGACCGGCCTGCGGGGCCGTGCGCACGGCGCATGGGAACTGGTCAGCGTCGCCACCGCGGGACTGGCCATCGTGTTCGTCGCACTCGGAATCCTGTTCTGGGGTACTGCATTCTGGCTGCTCGCGCTGTGCTGGTATCTGGTGATGACGTCGCTGGTCGTCTGGCGGATCGGCGCCGACCCGGCCATGCGACGCGATGTCCCTCCCGACCACTGGATCCTGATGGGCGGGCTCGCGGTGTCCACGCTGGCCGGCGACCACCTGCACCACGCGCTGCCGCCCGGACCGTTCGCGGACGCCGTGAGACATGTGACGATCGGGACGTGGGTGCTCGCCACGCTGTGGATCGTCCCGCTGCTCAGCGTCGGGTGGCGGCGGGTGCGGGCGTGGCCAGCTGTTTTCCCGCTGGGCATGTACGCCTCGGCCACCTTCGCGATGTACCGGGAGACGGGGTGGCGATGGCTCGATGTGGTGTCGGCGATCGCGTTCTGGATCGCCCTGGCGGTCTGGCTGCTCACCTTTCTGCGATTTCGGCGCGCTTTCGTTCGCCCGCCGATCGTCAGCGCGCCCAAATCGCGTGATTGATCGTGGCGATCACCCGCTGTGGGTGTTCCGTCAGGTCCAGCCACGTGAAGCGGAGCACCTGCCAGCCTGCGAGCGATATCGCGTTCTGACGTACCCGATCGGCGTGGAAGTCGTCACTGTCGGAGTGGAAGGCGAAGCCGTCGACCTCGATGGCCACTCTCGCGTTCGGGAATGCCACGTCGACGCGGTACCCGGCGACCGGATGATTCGCCTTCCAGCCGGTGATGCGTGCCGCCTTGAGCAGTCGGATGAGCAATCGCTCGGCTTCGGAACGGGCGCCGTCATCGGCGACCTGGAGGAGGCGACGGGCGGCCGGCGAACCGTGTCGGCCCTTGTTGCGCAGATGTGCGGTCCACAGGCCGCGGAGTTCGACGTGGCGCTGCAGTGACGAGTCGAGGATCTTCGGGCCGCCGCCACGTCGTACGGCCGCCTCCACGACGGTGAGGGGTAACGCGGTGACCTGCAGTCCGCGCCGCTCGACGACGTCGACCGGTCGCAGATCACGTCGCCGCGGTCGGACGCCGGGGCGGCTCCGGCCGTGGCTGTTTCGCGGCACGGTCACTTCGACGACTTCGGGCGCGAATTGGGTCAGGCCCTGCCACCACGCGGCGGCCAGTCCGCTGGCCGTCGCACGCGTGCCGAGGCCCCATACCGCCGCCCGAATGCGGGCGGCGTCGGTGAAAGGTCGGTCGTCGACGAAGTACACACCCGGTGAGCAGCGTCGCCAGTGCCCGGATCTGACCCGTCGCCGTACGGCCTGTTCGTCGAGTCCCGCCCGACCCGCCTGAGCCAGCGTGATGACGCCGTCGTGGCGGCGCAGATAGTCGTCGATCATGATCGTCAGACGGTGAGCCGCCGCGAACGGTTCTCACCTCCGCGATTTCGGCGCGGTCTCGATCGCTGAGCGAACGTCAGCGCGCCGAAATCACTGGGATCTAGAGGTGGGCGCGGATGCCTGCGGCGCGCAGTTCCAGGGCCGCCAGCCCGCGGATCGCGACGGCGTCCTGGCTGCGCCACGCGCCGACGGGATCGTCGTCGACGCTGACGAGCTTGGCCAGCGGCCGGTTGGCCAGCGCCCGCAGCGCCAGCAGTTGCTCGCCGGCCGGCGTCCTGGCCAGCGTGACGGCCGTCCACTTGCGGCGGAAGAACCGCAGGCGCAGGAACAGCCACGGCATCGCGACGGCCAGGATCGGCGGCGAGGCGACCGCCAGCGCCAGCACCCACGCCAGCCACGACGCGGTGTCGTCCAGGCTCTGGCCGGCGCCTGCGATGTCGAGAGCCGCCTCGCTGGCCGCCCGCAGCGGCTTGGCCAGCGCATCGCCGACGAGCGGGAAGTCGTCGGCGTTGTCGCCCGCGGAGTTGAGATTGTCCGCGACGCCGTTGGCGCCGGTGTTCACCTGGCGGCCGACTTCGGCGATGGTGCTCACCGCCGCGTGCACCGCCATGCCCACCAGGACCCACACCACGGTCCAGGCGGCGATGGCGATGTCGCTGATCAGCTGCCACAGCAGACGGACGGGCGTGGTGGCGTACGGCAGGTAGCGAGAGCTCATGCCCCGATCCCAGCAGATAGTCTGGCCCGATGCGCCCTGCTCTGACCGACTACCGCCATCTGGCCAGCGGCAAGGTCCGGGAGCTCTACCGCATCGACGACGACCACCTGTTGTTCGTGGCCACCGATCGCATCTCCGCCTACGACCACGTGCTCGACAGCGACATTCCCGACAAGGGCCGCATCCTGACGGCGATGAGCGTGTTCTTCTTCGACCTGCTCGACGGGCCGAACCACCTCGCAGGCCCGCCCGACGACGAGCGGATCCCCGACGAGGTGCTCGGCCGCGCGCTGGTGGTGCACGAGCTCGAGATGCTGCCGGTGGAATGCGTGGCCCGCGGATACCTGACCGGGTCGGGCCTCGTCGACTACCGCAGGACCGGCGCCGTCTGCGGCATCGCACTGCCGGAGGGGCTGACCGAGGCCAGCAGATTCGCCGAGCCGCTCTACACCCCGGCGAGCAAAGCCGAACTGGGCCAGCACGACGAGAACATCACGTTCGACGACACCGTCGCACGCGTCGGCGCCGAACGCGCGGAACAGTTGCGCGACCACACCCTGCGGACGTACGCCAGGGGCGCCGAGCACGCATTGACGAAGGGCATCATCATCGCTGACACCAAATTCGAGTTCGGCGTCGACAGGCAGGGCACCCTGGTGCTCGCCGACGAGGTCTTCACTCCGGACTCCTCGCGGTACTGGCGCGCCGACGATCACCGCGAGGGCGAGGTGCAGTCAAGCTTCGACAAGCAGTTCGTCCGCAACTGGCTGACCGGGCCGGAGTCGGGCTGGGACCGGGCAGGCGACGCGCCACCGCCGCCGCTACCCCCCGACGTCGTCGCGGCCACCCGCGCCCGTTACCTCGAAGCCTACGAACGCATCTCGGGCCTGCAATTCGACGCGTGGATCGGTCCCGGCGCGTGAATCCACCGCAGGCCAAGCGCGTCGAACACCGCCGGGAATTCCACGGCGACGTCTTTCTCGACCACTACGAGTGGCTGCGCGACAAGGACGACGCCGAGGTGATCGAGCACCTCGAGGCCGAGAACGCCTACACCGATCACATGACGGCCGACCTGGCGCCGTTGCGGCAGAGGATCTTCGACGAGATCAAGGCCCGCACCAAGGAGACCGACCTGTCGGTGCCCACCCGCCGCGGTGACTGGTGGTACTACGGGCGCAGCTTCGAGGGCAAGCAGTACGGGGTGCACTGCCGTTGCCCGATCGGTGACCCCGACGACTGGACACCCCCGGTCCTCGACGAGAACACCGAGATCCCCGGTGAGCAGGTGCTTCTCGACGAGAACGCCGAAGCCGAGGGGCACGACTACTTCGCCCTCGGCGCCGCGACGATCAGCCTGGACGGCAATGTGCTGGCCTACTCCGTCGACACCGTCGGCGACGAGCGGTACACGTTGCGGTTCCGGGACTTACGCACCGGCGAGCAGTACGACGACACCGTCGTCGGCATCGGGGCGGGTGCCACCTGGGCGGCGGACAACCGCACCGTCTACTACACGACGGTGGACGACGCGTGGCGTCCGGACACGGTGTGGCGTCATCGCCTCGGCGCCGGGCTGCCCGACGAGCGCGTGTATCACGAGGCGGATGAGAAGTACTGGCTCGGAGTCGGGCGCACCCGCAGCGACCGGTACCTGATGATCGCGGCAGGCAGCGCCGTCACCTCAGAGGTGCGCTACGCCGACGCTGCGGACCCGGAAGCCGAATTCGTCGTCGTGTGGCCGCGCCGCGACTCGGTGGAGTACTCCGTCGAGCACGCCGTGGTGGGTGGCGACGACCGCTTCCTGATCCTGCACAACGACGGCGCCGAGAACTTCGAGCTGGTCGAAGCGCCCGTCACCGACCCGACCGCGGTGCGCACGCTGATCCCGCACCGCGAGGACGTCCGCCTCGACGGGGTGGACGCCTTCGCGCGTCACCTCGTGGTCAGCTACCGCAGTGAGGCGCTGCCCCGCATCGAGCTGTGGCCGCTGACCGCCGACGGCGGATACGGCCGCGCCGAGGAGATCACCTTCGACACCGAGCTGACGTCGGCGGGGCTGAGCGCCAACCCGAACTGGGACGCTCCCAGACTCCGGGTGGCGGCGACGTCGTTCGTCACCCCGGTGCGGGTGTACGACATCGACCTGCCCACCGGTGAGCGCGTCCTGCTGCGCGAGCAACCCGTGCTGGGCGACTACCGGCCCGAGGACTACGTCGAGCGGCGGGACTGGGCGACCGCTCCCGACGGCGCCAGGGTGCCCATCTCCATCGTGCACCGGGCGGGTCTGCAGTTCCCGGCCCCGACGCTGCTGTACGGCTACGGCGCGTACGAGTCCTGCGAGGATCCGCGCTTCTCCATCGCACGGCTGTCGCTGCTGGACCGGGGAATGGTGTTCGCGGTGGCGCACGTCCGTGGTGGCGGCGAGCTGGGCCGGTCGTGGTACGAGCACGGCAAGCTGCTGGAGAAGGGCAACACGTTCACCGATTTCATTTCGGTGGCACGGCATCTGATCGCCACCGACGTCACGCGGCCGGAGAATCTGGTGGGCCTCGGCGGCAGCGCGGGCGGTCTGCTGATCGGCGCGGTGGCCAACCTCGCGCCGGAGTTGTTCGCCGGATTCCTCGCGCAGGTGCCGTTCGTCGACGCGCTGACCACCATCCTCGATCCGGCCCTGCCGCTCACGGTGACCGAGTGGGACGAGTGGGGCAACCCGATCGAGGACGAGAACATCTACTTCTACATGAAGTCGTACACGCCGTACGAGAACGTCGTGGCCAGGGACTACCCGCCGATCCTGGCGATGACGTCGCTGAACGACACCAGGGTGCTCTACGTCGAGCCCGCGAAATGGGTTGCCGCGCTTCGGTACACCAAGACCGATGCCAACCCGGTGCTGTTGAAGACCGAGATGAGCGCCGGCCACGGCGGGATCAGCGGACGCTACGAGCGGTGGAAGGAGGCCGCGTTCCAGTACGCGTGGGTGCTAGCCACCGCCGACCGCGACCACTACGGCAGCGGCGAGGTAGACAACTTCTTCAGCGGTCCGAACGTCTAACCGCGACGTCATCGACTTCGGCGGGTCCGGCATCCTCGCCGCACGGACGTTGGCGGGGAACATCGCCAGCATCAGCACGAACAGGCACACCGCCGCGGCGACCCTCGTCGGCGGGAACAGCAGCCCAGCCGCGCCGATCAGCTCCAGCACGCCGGTGATCGTCACGAGCACGCCGGGTGCCGGCAGCCGCGGCGGCACGATGGCGATCATGTCCCGGCGCATGCCGGGGACGAAGTGCGCCACCCCGGTCATCGTGAACATCAACGCCAGTCCGACGGCGACGGCCCGGGGCCAGGTGTCGAGGTGGTCGACGCCGAGCCAGCCGGCCGTCCGCGCTGCCACAGTGCCCAGCGCCAGCGCCATCAGCACCGCCATCGCGAGCCTCCTCCGAACTATAACTTGTCAGTGTCAAGATGAGGGTAGTCGTTAACTAGTCAGTGTCAAGATGTGGGCTAGACTGGCCGAATGAGCAAGCGCACCTACCACCACGGTGACCTCAAGGCGGTGATCCTCGGCCACGCCGCGGACCTTGTCGCCGAGCGCGGCGCCGACGCGGTGTCGCTTCGCGAACTGGCCCGCGAGGCGGGGGTGTCGCACGCGGCGCCCGCTCATCACTTCACCGACCGGCGCGGACTGTTCACCGCGCTCGCCACGGAGGGGTTCCGGCTGCTCACCTCGGCGCTCGAGCAGGCCAGACCGGACTTCGTCAACGCGGCGCTGGCCTACGTCGGCTTCGCGCTGAGCCATCCCGGCCACTACGCGGTGATGTTCGACAAGTCGCTGTTCGACGCGGCCGACGCCGACCTCGCCGGTGCCCAGGCCGCCGCGGGCGCCGAGCTGGCCCGCGGCGTCGGCACCCTTGCCGACGACCGTGCCGAGGCCGATCCCGAAGCCGCCGCGCTCGCCGCGTGGTCGCTGGTGCACGGCTTCTCGCTGCTCTGGCTCAACCAGGCCGTCGACACCGACGCCGATCCGATCGCCACCGCCCGCCGTACCGCCACGATGCTGTTCGGTCGCTGACCCAGGGCCTGCGGTAGCGTGCGGACATGGCTGACGCGTCGCTGTCCGACATCCCGCTGACCACCCTCGACGGCACCCCCACCAACCTCGCCGAGATCACCGACGGCGCGGTGCTCGTGGTGAACGTCGCCTCGAAATGTGGTCTGACTCCGCAGTACAGCGCTCTGGAGCGGCTGGCCCAGGAGTACGGCAGGCGCGGCCTGACCGTCATCGGCGTGCCCTGCAACCAGTTCATGGGCCAGGAGCCCGGCAGTGCCGAGGAGATCCAGACCTTCTGCTCGCAGAACTACGGCGTGACGTTCCCGCTGCTGGCCAAGACCGACGTCAACGGGCCGGACCGGCATCCGCTCTACGTCGAGCTGACCAAGACACCCGACGCCGGCGGCGAGGCCGGTGACATCCAGTGGAACTTCGAGAAGTTCCTCATCGCACCCGACGGCTCGGTGGTCAACCGGTTCCGTCCGCGCACCGAGCCGGACGCACCGGAGATCATCACCGCCATCGAAGCGGTCTTGCCGCGATAGACAACTCCCGCCCACGTGTCGGCAACCGTCACGACACCTGGCGTTGCCACACTGCACATGTGGCTGGACAACTGATCGTCTCGATCGCCCATATCAGCGAACGCACGCTGCCCCACGTCGCCTCGTTCTGCGCCGAACTCGACGCGCGCAACGTGCCGTCGTCGTTCCTGGTGGCCCCCCGCCTCAAGGGGGGCTACCGGCTGGACCGCGACGAGCGGACGGTGGGCTGGCTGACAGAACGCCGCGCGGACGGCGCCGCCATCGTGCTGCACGGCTTCGACGAGGCCGCGACCAAGCAGCGCCGCAGCGAGTTCGCCACCCTGCCCGCGCACGAGGCCAACCTGCGGTTGATGGGTGCCGACCGGGTGCTCGAACACCTCGGTCTGCGCACCCGGCTGTTCGCCGCCCCCGGCTGGACCGTCTCGCAGGGCACAGTGACCGTATTGCCCCGCAACGGCTTCCGTCTGATGGCCGGCCTCACCGGGATCACCGATCTGGTGCGGCAGACCACCGTGCGCGCCCGCGTCGTCGGCATCGGCGCCGGCTTCCTCACCGAACCGTGGTGGTGCCGCACGCTGGTGCTCACCGCCGACCGCACCGCCCGCCGCGGTGGCATGGTCCGGCTCGCGGTGTCGGCCAAACAGCTGCACCGTCCCGGTCCGCGGCAGGCCGTGCTGGACGCCGTCGACCTCGCGCTCATGCACCGGTGCGCACCGGCGGTCTACAGCTGGACGCCGCCCGTGGCGCTCACCGAAGCCGCCTGAGCTCCGCGCACAGCGGGCAGGGCTAACGTAGCGTCCTGTGGACGCTGACGTCATCGTCGTAGGAGCCGGCCTGGCCGGTCTGGTCGCGGCCTGTGAGCTCGTCGAGCGGGGCCGGCGCGTGCTGATCGTCGACCAGGAGAACGCCGCCAACGTCGGTGGTCAGGCGTACTGGTCGTTCGGTGGGCTGTTCTTCGTCGACAGCCCCGAACAGCGCAGGCTCGGCATCCGCGACAGCCACGAACTCGCACTGCAGGACTGGCTGGGCTCGGCCGGCTTCGACCGGCCCGAGGACCACTGGCCGCGGCAGTGGGCGCACGCCTACGTCGACTTCGCGGCGGGGGAGAAGCGCAGCTGGTTGCGGGCCCGCGGACTGCAGACCTTCCCGCTCGTCGGGTGGGCCGAGCGGGGCGGCTACGGCGCCACCGGGCACGGCAACTCCGTGCCGCGCTTCCACGTCACGTGGGGCACCGGCCCGGCGATCGTCGAGGTGTTCGAGCGGCGGCTGCGTGCGGCCCCGGGCGCGGTGCGGTTCGCGCACCGGCACCGCGTCGACGAGTTGATCGTCGAGGGCGGCGCCGTCACCGGCGTGCGGGGCGCCGTCCTCGAACCGTCGACCGCGGTGCGGGGAGCGCCGTCGTCACGGAACAACATCGGCGAGTTCGAGTTTCGCGCGTCGGCGGTGATCGTCTCCAGCGGCGGCATCGGCGGCAACCACGACCTGGTGCGGAAGAACTGGCCGCCCAGGATGGGTCGGGTGCCCGAACAGTTGATCAGCGGTGTGCCCGCCCACGTCGACGGGCGGATGATCGGCATCACCGAGGCCGCCGGGGCGCGGGTGATCAACGCCGACCGCATGTGGCACTACACCGAGGGCATCACCAACTACGACCCGATCTGGCCGCTGCACGGCATCCGGATCCTGCCCGGCCCGTCGTCACTGTGGCTGGACGCCAACGGGAAACGGCTGCCCGTGCCGTTGTACCCGGGCTTCGACACCCTCGGCACACTGGAACACATCTGCACCACCGGGCAGGACTACACCTGGTTCATCCTCAACGCGCGGATCATCGAGAAGGAGTTCGCGCTGTCGGGGCAGGAGCAGAACCCCGACCTCACCGGCCGAAGCGTGCGGCAGGTGCTGGCCAGGGTGCGACCGGGCGCACCGGCCCCGGTGCAGGCCTTCGTCGACCGGGGCGTCGACTTCGTCAGCGCGAACTCGTTGCGGGAGTTGGTCGCCGCGATGAACGGCGTGCCCGCCGTGGTGCCGCTCGAATACGACGCCGTGGCCGCTGAGGTGACCGCCCGCGACCGCGAGGTGGAGAACCGGTTCACCAAAGACAGCCAGATCACCGCGATCCGCGGAGCCCGCGCGTATCTCGGCGACCGGTTCAGCCGGGTGGTCGCCCCGCATCGCCTCACCGACCCGAAGGCCGGGCCGCTGATCGCGGTGAAGTTGCACATCCTGACCCGGAAGTCGCTGGGCGGGTTGGAGACCGACCTCGATTCCCGCGTGCTGACCGCTGACGGGTCGGCCTACCCGGGGCTGTACGCGGCCGGCGAAGCGGCGGGCTTCGGCGGCGGCGGCGTGCACGGCTACCGCTCGCTGGAGGGCACCTTCCTGGGCGGCTGCATCTTCTCCGGCCGGGCCGCCGGCCGCGGCGCCGCCCGCGACATCGCCTGAGGCTCTGCTCAGGTCAGAACGCGGTGCCGTTCTCCGGTTCGAGCACACGGAAATCGGTGTCGGTCATCTCCGAGAGCCTGCCGTAGTAGATGCCGCGCGCACTCGGGTCGATGATCGCCTGGTGGATGGGCACCGCCTGGGCCGGCGCGACCGCCCGCAGGTAGTCGACCGCCTCGGAGATCTTCATCCACGGTGCCGCTGCCGGGGTGGCCAGTACCTCGACCGGCTCACCGGGCACGAACAGCGCGTCACCAGGATGCATGAGCCGGGCCGGGTGATCGCCGTCGCCGAGCAGGTAGGAGATGTTGTCGATCACCGGGATCTCCGGATGGATCACGGCATGCCTGCCGCCGACGCCGCGTACCTGCAGGTGGCCGATGCCGAACTCGTCGCCGACGTGCACGGCCCGCCACGGCTCGCCCAGCTGCTCGGCGGTCTGCGGGTCGGCGTAGAGGGCGGCCTGCGGGTTGGCCTCCAGCAGGGCAGGCAGCCGCTCGGTGTCGGCGTGGTCGGGGTGCTGGTGGGTGATCAGGATCGCCGACAGGCCGGTGATGCCCTCGAAGCCGTGGGAGAACGTGCCGGGGTCGAAGAGCACGGTCGTCTCGGCCGCGGATTCACCGGATCCGGCGGAAAAGCTGGCGAGAAGGCAGGAATGGCCGAAATGCGTCAGTTGCATGCCTATATTGTGGCGCTCGGGCGGGGCGTGAGCGCGGGGGTTCTCGATGCGAATTCTGCTGGCGGCGGTGCTGGCCGGCTGTGGGTTGGCGTTCGCGCCCGCTCATGGGGACGCCGCCCCGCTGGACTGCCCGCCGTTCTGCGACCGGATTCCGCAGTCCGCCTGGATCGCCCCGAGCTCGATCCCGCTGCACGACGCCTACCGATGGCCCGAACTCGGCGCCGTCGCCACCCCTGTGACGGCGCCACTGTTCCGGTTCGAAGAGGCGTGCGCCTCGCCACCGGTCGACGATGCACGCGCCTACGCCGTGGCGTCCCGCGCCGTCGTGACCTCGCCCGACGGCATGTGGCACCTGCAGGCGCAGGTGATGCACTGGCGCGGGGAGGCCTGGCGGGCCGGTGAGACGGCGACCGAGGTATACGACGCGGGTGTCGCCGCACTGCGCCGGTGCCAGCTGACCGCCCCGCACACCTCGCCGTCGCTGACCACCGCCGAACCGGAGCGCAAAGCCGCGGTGATCAGCGACGCAGCCGGACCGACGCTGCACGAATACCTGCTGGTCGACCCGCGCAGCGGCACGATCAGCGAGCTGGCGCTGTGGTCGACGGGCCGGCAGGCCCGCCCGTGGCCGGCCATCGCGGACGCCGATGTCCTTGACGCGATGGCCGCCCCGCTGTGCGTCGCCTACATCGACTCGTGCCGGTAGGGCGGCTGCGCCACCCACGCCGGTACAGTTGTCCCGTGGCAAGGGTGGTGGTGCATGTGATGCCCAAGGCGGAGATCCTCGATCCGCAGGGCCAGGCGATCGTCGGTGCGCTCGGTCGCCTCGGCATCGCCGGAGTGTCAGATGTCAGGCAGGGCAAGAGGTTCGAACTCGAGGTCGACGACAGCGTGACCGACGAGACGATCGCCGAGATCGCCGAATCCCTGCTGGCGAACACGGTGATCGAGGATTGGTCGGTCAGCAGGGAGCAGGCATGACGGCACGTGTGGGGGTCATCACATTCCCCGGCACCCTCGATGACATCGACGCCGCCCGCGCGGTGCGGCTCTCCGGCGCCGAGGCGGTCAGCCTGTGGCATGCCGACGCCGACCTCAAGGGGGTCGACGCGGTCGTGGTGCCCGGCGGCTTCTCCTACGGTGACTACCTGCGCGCGGGCGCGATCGCGAAGTTCGCCCCGGTGATGGGTGAGGTGGTCCGCGAGGCCCGCGAGGGGCTGCCGGTGCTCGGCATCTGCAACGGCTTCCAGGTCCTGTGCGAGGCGGGTCTGCTGCCCGGTGCGCTCACCCGCAACGCCGGACTGCACTTCGTGTGCCGCGACATCTGGCTGGAGGTGGCCTCGACGTCCTCGGCGTGGTCCACCCGCTTCGAGCAGGGCGCCGACGTCCTGGTACCGCTCAAGTCGGGGGAGGGCCGCTACGTCGCCGACGAGAAGACCCTCGACGAACTCGAGGGCGAGGGCCGGGTGGTGTTCCGCTACCGGGACAACCCGAACGGCTCGATGCGCGACATCGCGGGCGTCAGCTCGGCCGACGGCCGCGTCGTCGGCCTGATGCCGCACCCCGAGCATGCGACCGAGGCGTTGACCGGCCCGTCCGACGACGGCCTCGGCCTGTTCTACTCGGCGCTGGACGCCGTGCTCGCGTCGGCCTGAGCGCCTCGCGACCGGCTCAGGCCGTCAGAGCGACCGACGCCTCGGCGGTGTAGCAGAGGAACGTCAGCGTCTCCTGCAGGTACAGCTGAACGGTGTCGGCGTCGTGCGACAGGTATCCGATCGACACGTCGGTGCCGAGCTGCAGATCGAAATCCCCACCGCGGGTGGACAACACGAATGCCCCGTCAATGGCCGGCGCCCAGATGATGTCGCCGTCGACGAGCCGGTTGAGGTGCTCGCGGATCGGATAGCCGTTCACCGTCGTCTCGCTCACCTGCGTGTACACGTCGGCCGACAGCAGCACGCTGTACGGGCCGTCTACGCCGGCCAGCCTCAGTTCCGACAGCGCCTGGGTGATGACGTCGGGGATCTCCCGCGGATCGGCGGGCAGTTTGAGGTTCGGGCAGGAACTCGAGCCGCGGATGCCCTCGATCGACGCGGCCGGATAGCCCTCGAAGATCGCGCGGTCCTCGACGAACGCCAGCTTCTTCGCGGCATCCTTGACCGGATCCCAGTCGGAGTCCTGCGAACCGCGTTCGACGTCGTCGATCGCGCTGCGCGACACCGTGAACGGGACCCGCAGCCGCACCAGCGGCCTGCTGTCGCGCAGATGCGCGAACACGCCGTCGCCCGGTGACGTCACGTCGACCAGATGGCCGGTGCTGATCGCCGCGGTGACCGGGCCACCCGGCTCGCTCACGTCGACGACGCGACGACCGGCGATGTGGCGCTTGAACGTTCGGGTCGCCTCCTGTTCGATCTGCTCCCATGCCCCGTCGGTGACCGGTGCCAGCTCGCGGTAGAGGTTGTTCATCGGGACTGTCCTTTCAGGCTGCCGATCGACAGGGAACCGGCATAGGCGGGGGACGGCGCGGGAGGCGCGGCCGGGACGGCGGCCGCGCCGGGCAACGGCGGTGGGTCGTCGAGGAAGTCGATCGTCGGGGAGAAGAACATGCCGCCCGTCACGGCGGTGGAGAAGTCGAGGATGCGGTCGGTGTTCCCGGGCGGATCGCCGATGAACATGTTGCGCAGCATCCGCTCGGTCACCGCGGCGGTCCGCGAGTAGCCGATGAAGTAGGTGCCGAACTCGGAACGGCCGATCTCGCCGAACGGCATGTTGTGCCTCAGGATCTTGAGCTCGTTGCCCGCGTCGTCGGTGATCACGTTGAGCGCGATGTGCGCGTTCGCGGGCTTCGCGTCGTCGCCCAGTTCGACGTCGTCGAGCTTGGTGCGGCCGATCACCCGCTCCTGCTCGCCGACCGGCAAAGCATTCCACGACCCCATGTCGTGCAGATACTTCTGCACGTGCACGTAGCAGCCGCCGGCGAAATCGGGGTCCTCGTCCCCGATCTGCGTCGCGCTGCGCGCCGGCGGGCCGTCCGGGTTCTCCGTGCCGTCGACGAAGCCCATCAGGTCCCGGTTGTCGAAGAACTTGAAGCCGTGCACCTCGTCGACGACGGTGACGGCGCCGGCCATCGCCTCGACCAGCTTGGTGGCCAGTTCGAAGCACACGTCCATCGATTCCGCGCGGATGTGGAACAGCAGATCGCCGGGCGTCGCGGGGGCGTCGTGCCGCGGACCGTGCAGCGCGACGAAGGGGTGCAGCTCGGCGGGCCGGGGACCGGAGAACAACCGGTCCCACGCGTCCGACCCGATCGAGGCCACCACCGACAGCCGCTTGCTGGGATCGCGAAAACCGATGGAACGCACCAGCCCCGAGATGTGGGCGAGCCCGTCGTGCACCGTTTCCTCGCCGCCGTCGTCGACGGTGAGGACCAGGAACACGGCCGCCGGAGTCAGCGGCGCCAGCACCGGTTGTGGCAGCGGATCGGGCACAACGTGGACCCTAGCGTCAAGATCAGTGAAATCGCCCGTCAAACTTGAAAGATGGCAGCTAGCCCCCAGCACCTCTGTGAGTTCATCGACGCCTCGCCGTCGCCGTTCCACGTCTGCGTCACCGTCGCCGAACGGTTGCGGGCCGAAGGCTTCACCGAACTGGCCGAGTCCGACGCCTGGCCGGCCGATCCGGGTGACTACTTCACGGTGCGGGCGGGGTCACTGGTCGCGTGGCGGGCGGGTGAGGATCCCGGTGCGCCGTTCCGCATCGTCGGCGGCCACACCGACAGCCCCAACCTGCGGGTCAAGCAGCATCCGGACCGCTTCGTGTCGGGCTGGCAGGTGGTGGCGCTGCAGCCCTACGGCGGTGCCTGGCTGAACTCGTGGCTGGACCGCGACCTCGGCGTGAGTGGCCGGCTCTCGGTGCGCGGCGACGGGGGCGTGCAGGAGCGACGCGACTCGGGGAGAGGTTCCAGCGTGCAGGACGTGCTGGTGCGCGTCGACGAACCGATCCTGCGGGTGCCGCAGCTGGCGATCCACCTGTCCGACGACCGCAAGGGCGTCACCCTCGACCCGCAGCGACACCTGAACGCTGTGTGGGGCGTGGGGAGCGGAACCCGGTCGTTCCTCGAGTACGTCGCCGACCGTGCGGGCGTGGCGGCCGGCGATGTGCTCGCCGCGGACCTGATGACCCACGACCTCGCGGGTTCGCGGCTCGTCGGCGCGACCGAGGATCTGGTCAGTGCGCCCCGGCTGGACAACCAGGGCACCTGCTACGCCGGGCTGGAAGCCTTCCTCGCCACCACCGCGGCCGGCCGCGCCGTGCCGGTGCTCGCGCTGTTCGACCACGAGGAGGTGGGGTCGACGTCGGATCACGGCGCGCAGTCCGACCTGCTGCCGACCGTGCTGGAACGGATCACGCTGGCGGCCGGCGGCGCGCGCGAAGACCTGCTGCGCCGGCTGTCGGGATCGATGGTGGCCTCCGGCGACATGGCGCACGCCACCCATCCGAACTACCCCGAGCGCCACGAACCCCTGCATCTGATCGAGGTGAACGCCGGACCCGTGCTCAAGGTCCAGCCGAATCTGCGCTACGCCACCGACAGCCGGACCGCCGCGGCATTCCAGCTCGCGTGCGATCAGGCCGGCGTCCCGCTGCAGCGCTACGAGCACCGGGCCGACCTGCCGTGCGGGTCGACCATCGGCCCGATGACCTCTGCGCGCACCGGCATCCCGACCGTCGACGTCGGTGCGGCCCAGCTCGCGATGCACTCGGCGCGCGAGCTGATGGGCGCGCATGACGTCGCGGCGTATTCGGCGGCGCTGCAGGCGTTCCTGGCGCCTGCCTGATTTCCGCGGATTCGGCTGCCGATGCGGCGTCGGCGCGCCACAGTGAAACCCGTGACCGCACGAGGCGTGGTGGACGCGCACATCCACCAGTGGGACCCGTTCACCACCCCGCGCAAGGTGTCGGCGGTCGCGAAGGTGGTGCGCCGCGCGCCGCTGGTGATGCCGGCGCTGGTCCGGGTGTTCCCGCGCAGCAACCGCGAGTTCGTCGGCGATGCGCGGTACCTGTTCGACCGGTACCTGCCCGAGGACTACCGGGACGACGCGGCGGCCGCCGGCGTGCGCACCGTCGTCCACGTCCAGGCGGGCTGGGAGTCGAAGGAACCGCTCGGCGCGGTCGACGAGACGCGGTGGATCGCGGCGCTGCCGTTCGGCCGCGACGGCGCACCTTCCCTCGGCGCGATCGTGGTGCACGCCGACCCCGGTGAGCCCGGTGTGGCCGGAGTGCTCGACGCCCACCTCGAGGCGAGCCCGCTCGTGCGGGGCGTGCGCTGCCTGGCCGCCCACCACGACGACCCCGGCGTGATGGACTGGACGCCCTCGGCGCACCTGCTCGCCGAGCCGTCGTTCCTCCGTGGGTTCGCGGCGGTGGCCGAGCGTGGCCTCACCTTCGACATCTGGGTCTACAGCCACCAGCTCCCCGACGCGGCGACGCTCGCCCGCGAGTACCCGCAGACCACCTTCGTGCTCGACCACTTCGCCACGCCGGTGGGTGCGCTCGGCCCGCGCGGCCGGCAGACCGGCACCACCGGAGCCGAGCGCAGCGACATCCTGGCCCGCTGGCGTGACGACATCGCCGCACTTGCCGCGCTGCCCAACGTCGTCGCCAAGCTCGGCGGCCTCGGCATGCCGGTGCTGGGCGCCGGAGCTGTGCCGCGCGAACGACTGCGTGACCTCGCCGCACCGCTGATCGCCCACCTGTATTCGGTGTTCGGGCCGCAGCGCTCGTTCTGGGCTTCGAACTATCCGATCGACAAGCCCAATGTGTGGTTGCCGGACAGCATCTGGATGCTGCGCGAGGTCCTGGGCGACGGGTTCGACGAGGACGCCGTGCTGCGCGACAATGCCCGGCGCACGTACCGGATCTCGGCGGGCTGACTCAGTCGCGCAGGCCCAGCGGCGGCAGCTCACCGTGCGCCGGGTCGGCCATCACCCAGAGGTCGGCCGTCGTCATCCCCGCCCAGCCGGCCACCACCCTGCCCGGGAACGACCTGAGCTTCGCGTTGTACCGCGACACGTTGCCGTTGTAGAGGCGCCGGGCCGCCGCGATCCGGTCATCGGTGTCCCGCAGCGCGGTCATCAATTCTGAATAGTGTTGCGAAGCAAGCAGATCCGGGTGTGCCTCGGCCAGCGCGCGCAGGCCGGTCAACGCCCCCGCGAGTGCGTCCTGGGCCCGTGTCTCGTCGGCGATGACGCGGTCGTTGAGCTCCTGCAGTGCACCGGACGGGTCGTCGTCGAGCCGTGCCGGTGTCCGCAGCGCGGCGAGCTGTGCCAGCACGGTGGCCTCGTGCCGCGCGTAGGACCGGGCGACCTCGGCGAGGCGGGGGACCAACTCCCAGCGCCGGGTCAGTTCGATGTCGATACCGCGCCAGGACTCGACGACGGTCTGCTGCATCGACACCAGCCGGTTGTAAGTGGCGATCGGCCAGCTCACCAGCACCACGACGACCAGGCCGAGCACGGCCCACCACAGCCAGCTCATGTGTGCGCCTCCTGGTCCGAGACCGACCAGACGTCCCACACGTAGGGCGGGATGCCGTCGGCGATGATGCGCAGCGCGGTGTAGATGCGGGTGATGTCGGAGCCGCGGTTGCCGCCGATGCTGATGGCCAACAGCTCACGGCCGACGATGGAGATGCGGGTGTTGGCGGTGACCGGGAGATCGAGCGCCAGCAGCCGGTCCATCGTCGCCGGCGTGATGACGGCGCGGGCGAACCGTTCGTCTCGGGTCGCCACCGCCCACACGTCGTTGAAGTCGATCGACTCCAAGGGCACCGTGCTGCCCGCGCCGGGGTCGATGGTCGGTCCGATGCTGAGCGCGGGCAGCGCCCGGGGCAGGGTCAGCGCGAAGACGTTGCGGAAGTGGCTGGTCACGGTGAACCAGTTGTTGTTCCACCAGGTGTAGTGGATGAACCAGGCGGGGTGCCGGCCCACCGTGCCCGTCATCCCGTCGGCGACCCGCCGCCGGCGGGCCCGGCCGACGGTGAACGGCGCCACGTCGAACTGCGGCACCGGCCAGTCGGGTCTGCGGTGATGGACGAACCCGTGCGCGCGCGACCACGCCCGCATTTCCCGGCGGCGGAGCCCCGCGATGATCATCCCGCTCGGCACGAGGGCCAGCAGCGGCGTCGCCAACGCGACGGTCACGCTGGGCAGGATGGAGCCGAAGAGCGCAGGCCACCACGCGAACTGCACGGCGACGAGCGCCACGAAGGTGCCGGCGGTGAGCACGTTGAGCCCGCGCTGCGCCGGGATGGCCGACCGGTACGGCAGCGGGTGGTCGAAAGTGGCCGGCGGCATGGATCGATCGTAAGAGCGGTGCGGCGACGCCACGGGCACCAATTCCGGCCGACCCGGATGTCGGCGGGGCGGCCTAAGGTCTGGGGCCATGGCACTTGCGGTGGAGATGATCACGTTCGACTGCGACGATCCGGACGGGTTGGCGCAGTGGTGGGCGCAGGCCGTCGATGGGGAGGTGACACCGTTCGCGCCGGGCGAGTTCGTCGTCGTCATCCGCCCGGACGGACCGCGACTCGGGTTCCAGCGGGTACCGGACCCGACACCGGGCAAGAATCGCGTGCATCTCGACTTCACCGCCGGCGACATGGAGGCGGAGGTGGCGCGGCTGGTCGGCCTCGGCGCGACGGAGACGGGCCGGAACAACTTCGGTGACGAGTTCCGCTGGGTGACGCTGGCCGACCCCGCGGGCAACGCGTTCTGCGTCGCGGAGGGATGAGCGTCCACGGGCGGTGAAATGATCGCGCCGTGCTGCCGTCACTGATCGCCGTCTCCGTGGTGCTCGCCGGCTGGTCGCTGCTGGCCCGGCGGCTGGAGTCCTGGCGGCTGACGGCCCCGATGGTGCTGGTGCTCGCCGGCATCGCGGTCGGTTTCGCCACCCAGGACCAGGTCGCGGCGTCGTTGAACACCGACGCCGCCGAGCACATCGCCGAGGTGATCCTCGCCATCCTGCTGTTCGTCGACGCCACCGACGTGCGCGGCGGCCTCTTCGGCCGCGAACCCCGGTCGGCGCTTCGGGTGCTGTTCATCGTGATGCCGCTGAGCCTGGGCGCCGCCCTTCTGCTCGGGCTGTGGCTGCTGCCGGGGCTGTCCTGGGCGGTGCTGCTGATCATCGCGTGCATCGTGGTGCCGATCGACTTCGCGCCCGCCACGTCGATCCTGCGGGACCGTCGGATCCCCGAACGGGTGCGCAACCTGCTCAACGTCGAGGCCGGCTACAACGACGGCATCGTCTCGCCGATCTTCATCTTCGCCCTGGTGCTCGCCGGTGAGGGTAGCGATGCCGAGAACCCGCTCGCGGCATTGGGATCCGCGGTGCCGCAGGCGATCAAAGCCATCCTGGTCGGCCTCGCCGTCGGGGCGGCGCTGGCTCTGCTGTCCAACCGCGCCGACCGTCACGGGCTGATGACCGACCACTCCAAACGGTGGCTGCTGGTGGCCGCGCCGCTGATGGCGTTCGGGCTCAGCCTTGGCGTCGACGGTAACGGCTTCGTGGCGGCCTTCGTCTGCGGCCTGGCACTGCGCACCCTGCGGCACTCGGCCGACATCGGTCGCGAACTCGAACTGGTCGACGACGTCGGCTTCCTGCTCGCCGTCGGGATGTGGTTCGTGTTCGGCGCCGCGGCGGTGGTGGCGCTGCAGTCCGGGGTGTCCATCGGCATGGTGGTGTTCTGCGTGCTGGCGCTGACCGTCGTGCGGGTGGTGCCGATGCTGCTGGGCCTGCTCGGCTCGCGACCGACGTGGCGCGAGCGGTGGCTGCTCGGTGCGCTCGGCCCCCGCGGCACCACGTCCATCGTCTTCGGTCTGCTGGCCTTCAACACGCTTTCCGACACGGCCGAACACGAGGTCCTGCTGGCGATGGTGATCACTGTGCTGGGCAGCGTGGTGCTGCACGGACTGGGCGCTCCAGCGGCGGCACGCGCGCACGTGCGGAGCGGTGATCGGGAGCACAGTGCCCCGGGCGACTAAACTGTCCCCGTGACGCAGGAGGTCGGACCCACACTGGACACCGTCGAGCGGGCGGCAGCCAGCCCCGACCAACCCCAGCCCCACCGCGAACTGGGCCTCAAGGACGACGAGTACCAGCGGATCCGCGAGATACTCGGCCGCAGGCCCACCGACGCCGAGCTGGCGATGTACTCGGTGATGTGGAGCGAGCACTGCTCCTACAAGTCCTCGAAGGTGCATCTGCGCTACTTCGGCGAGACGACCACCGACGAGATGCGCGCCGGGATGCTGGCCGGCATCGGCGAGAACGCCGGCGTGGTCGACATCGGCGACGGTTGGGCGGTCACGTTCAAGGTCGAGTCGCACAACCACCCCTCTTACGTGGAGCCCTATCAGGGGGCGGCCACCGGCGTCGGCGGCATCGTGCGCGACATCATGGCGATGGGCGCCCGCCCGGTCGCGGTGATGGACCAGCTGCGCTTCGGCGCGGCCGACGCCCCCGACACCCGCCGGGTGCTCGACGGTGTGGTGCGCGGCATCGGCGGCTACGGCAATTCGCTCGGCCTGCCGAACATCGGCGGCGAAACGGTCTTCGACGCCTCCTACGCAGGCAACCCGTTGGTCAACGCCCTGTGCGTCGGCGCGATGCGCACCGAGGATCTGCATCTGGCCTTCGCATCGGGCACCGGCAACAAGATCATCCTGTTCGGCGCGCGCACCGGCCTGGACGGCATCGGCGGGGTGTCGGTGCTGGCGTCGGAGACGTTCGGCGGCGACGAGGGATCGGGGCCCGGACGCAAGAAACTGCCCAGCGTGCAGGTCGGCGACCCCTTCATGGAGAAGGTGCTCATCGAGTGCTGCCTCGAGTTGTACGCCGCCGGTCTGGTGGTCGGCATCCAGGACCTCGGCGGCGCCGGATTGTCCTGCGCCACATCCGAACTCGCATCGGCCGGCGATGGTGGCATGCGCATCGAGCTGGACCGCGTGCCCCTGCGTGCGAAGAACATGACACCGGCGGAGGTGCTCTCCAGCGAGTCGCAGGAACGCATGTGCGCGGTGGTCACCCCCGACAACGTCGACGCGTTCATGGCGGTGTGCCGCAAGTGGGAGGTGCTTGCCACGGTCATCGGCGAGGTCAGCGACGGCGACCGGCTGGAGATCACCTGGCACGGTGAGACCGTCGTCGACGTCCCGCCGCGCACCGTGGCGCACGAGGGTCCGGTCTACCAGCGCCCGCTGGCCCGGCCCGACAGCCAGGACGCGCTGACGGCCGACACCTCCGCCGGACTGCCCCGGCCGCAGACCGGTGACGAACTGCGCGCCACCCTGCTGGCCATGGTGGGCAGCCCGCACCTGTGCAGCCGCGCGTACATCACCGAGCAGTACGACCGCTATGTGCGCGGCAACACCGTGCTCGCCGAACACGCCGACGGCGGTGTGCTGCGCATCGACGAGGCCACCGGCCGCGGCGTCGCGGTCTCCACCGACGCGAGCGGCCGCTACACCGCGCTCGACCCCTATGCGGGGGCGCAACTGGCGCTCGCCGAGGCCTACCGCAACGTCGCAGTCACCGGCGCGACCCCCGTCGCCGTGACCAACTGCCTCAACTTCGGCTCGCCGGAGGACCCCGGCGTGATGTGGCAATTCTCCGAAGCGGTCCGCGGGCTCGCCGACGGGTGTGCCGCACTGGGCATCCCCGTCACCGGCGGCAACGTCAGCTTCTACAACCAGACCGGCAGCACCCCGATCCTGCCCACCCCCGTGGTGGGCGTGCTCGGCGTGATCGACGACGTCAAGCGCCGCATCCCCACCGGCCTCGGCACCGAGCCCGGAGAGACGCTGATCCTGCTCGGCGAGACCCGCGACGAGTTCGACGGCTCCATCTGGGCGCAGGTCACCGCGGGCCACCTCGGCGGCACGCCACCGCAGGTGGACCTCGACCGGGAGAAGCTGCTCGGCGAGGTGCTGACCGCCGCATCGCGCGACGGCCTGATCTCCGCGGCCCACGACCTCTCCGAGGGCGGACTGATCCAGGCCGTGGTCGAGGCGGCGCTGGCGGGCGAAACCGGTTGCCGCGTCATTCTTCCCGACGGCTTCCAGAGCGGCACAGGTCCGTTCACGTTCCTCTTCTCCGAGTCGGCGGGCAGGGTGCTGGTCGCCGTGCCGCGCACCGAGGAGAGCCGGTTCCGGTCGATGTGCGAGGCGCGCGGCCTGCCCGCCACCCGCATCGGCGTGGTGGACGACGGCAGCGACGCCGTCGAGGTGCAGGACCAATTCAGCGTGTCCCTCGCGGAGCTGCGCAGCACGTCGGAGGGCGTGCTCCCCGGATTGTTCGGGTGAGTGCGCCGACCGACGACCGTACCGGCGAGCGACTCGCCGAGGGGGAACAACGCCGAACGCGTCACCCGCTGCTGATCTGGGCCTGGAGCCTGGTCCGGCTCGACTTCGTCGGGATCGGTTTCGGTGCGCTGTTCTTCTGCCTGTCGCTGACGCCGTCACTGTTGCCGAGGGACTGGCTGTTCCAGGGACTGATCGGCGGCATCAACGGCGCCATCGGCTACGGGATCGGCGTGTTCACCGCGACGATGTTGCACCGCTTCGTGTTTCGTCATTCCCGTCGCTGGCCGCCGCCGCAGCGCGTGCTGTACTGGGCCAAGGGGCTGACGGTGGTACTGGCGATCGCCGCCAGCGTGGCGATGCTCGTTCCCGCCGCGGCGTGGCAGCGGCAGGTTTCGGCCGTGACCGGCGTGGAAGGTCCGACCACACTGGGACATTCGCGCACGCTGATCGTCGCCGTGCTCGTCGGCGCCGCCTGCGTCGCGGTCACCCGGGTGTTGCTCGACGCGGTGAAAGCGCTTGCCCGGACCTTTATCAGGCGCTGGCACCTGCATCAGGAGGTGGCGCTGTTCATCGGCACCGCCATCGTCGTGGTGCTGGTCATCACGCTGATCAACGGCGTGCTGCTGCGCGGCTTCCTGGCCGGTGCGAACCGGGTGTTCCAGCCACAGAACACCACCACCCGCGACGGCATCGTGGCGCCCACCCAACCGCAGCGTTCGGGCAGCCCGGAATCCTTCGCGTCGTGGGATTCCCTTGGCTTCCAGGGCCGCAACTTCGTCGCGTCCGGGCCGAACGCCGACGAGCTCGAAGCCGTCAACGGGCGCCCGGCGCTGGAGCCGATCAGGGTGTACGCCGGGCTGCAGTCGGCCGACACCGACGAGCAGCGGGTCGCGTTGCTGCTTTCCGAACTCGAGCGCACCGGCGCCTTCGACCGGCAGCTGCTGGTGATCGTCCCGACCACCGGTACCGGGTGGATCAACCCGGTGGCCGCGCGGTCGCTGGAGCTGATGTACAACGGCGACACAGCGATGGTCGGGATGCAGTACTCCTACCTGCCGAGCTGGATCTCGTTCCTGGGTGACCGGCAGAAGTCGATCGACACCGGCCGGCTGATGATCGACGCGATCCACGATCGCTGGGAACGGCGCCCCGCGGACCGGCGACCCGAATTGGTGCTCTACGGCGAGAGTCTCGGATCGATGGGCGGCCAGGGCGCGTTCGCGTGGCTGCCCGACATCGCCAGGATGGGCTTCTCGTCGGTGCTCTGGGTGGGCCCGCCCAACGCCAGCCCCCTGTGGCGCGCCATCATCGAGCGGCGCGATCCCGGCACGCCGGAGGTCGCCCCGCGCTACGACAACGGGCGCACCGTCCGGTTCTCCGAGGCGACCGGTCCGCAGGAGATCGCGCAGGACACCGCTGACCCGTGGGAGGGCACCCGCGTGCTGTTCCTGCAACACCCGTCGGATCCGATCGTGTGGTGGTCACCGGATCTGCTGTTCTCCCGGCCGGACTGGCTGAGGGAGGCGCCGGGCCGTGACCGCACCGCGTCGATGCGCTGGTACCCGATTGTCACCTTCTGGCAGGTCGGCGCCGACATGACGAACGCGTCGGGGGTGCCGGGCGGGCACGGCCACAATTACGGTGACTCGGTGCTCGACGGATGGGCTGCCGTCGCGCCGCCCGACGGCTGGACCGCCGAGGACACCGCACGCATCCGGCTGGCCCTGGAGAAGTCCGCCGCGGCCGACGGGCCCGAATACTAGTGTCGCGGCGCGGTTTCCGGGCGGTGGCGCTCGCCGTCACACTCGTCACCCTCAAGGGTTTGGTGAGCCCGCGGCTACCGGCGCGCTGGCATCCGCTGGTGCAGGCCGCCTTCGGCACCGCGCTGGTGCGGCTGACGCGCGCACCGCTCGGCCTGCGGCCGCCCGAGCTCCGGACCGGATTGCGCCATGGCTCGGCCGTGGTCGCTGTCGTGGCGGCGGCCGTCGGGACGGCCACCGTGCTGCCCGCTGTGCGCTCGGCGATGGCGGGCCAGAAGGTGCCCGACCGCCCGGTGCGCTGGCTGCTGCTGCGCATCCCGCTCGGCACGGTGTGGGCCGAGGAGACCGCGTTTCGCGCCGCCCTCGGCACGCTCGCCGCAGAGGCATTCGGGCCGGACGGCGGGCGGCTGCTGCAGTCCGCGGCGTTCGGGCTGTCGCACATCGCCGACGCGCGGGCAGCCGGTCAGCCGGTGGCGGCCGTTGTCGTGGCGACCGGGCTGGCCGGCTGGATCTTCGGCCTGCTCGCGGAACGCTCGGGCAGCATCGCCGCGCCGATGCTGGCGCACTTCGCGGTCAACGAGGCGGGCGCCGTCGCCGCGCTGGTGATCCTGCGGCGAACCGCGTGATGAGAATCAGACGTCGCGGCTGTCGGCGACGAGGTCGTGCGGCGCGGTCTCGGTGTCGTCGATGCCGAAGCTGATGATGCGGCGGGGATGCACGCGGATGATCGCGGGGCCGAGCCCGTCGCCGGAGCCGGCCGGCCCGGCCTGCGCCTGCTCGGCGGTGCCGCGAATCTCCAGGCAGCGCACCCGCCACGGGTCGCGGGAGTAGATGTCGTCGACCACGAACGCCACGCCGGGGTGGTGGGCGATGTTGCGGAACTTCTGGCTGCGCGACATCCGGTAGCCGGCGATGTCGATGGTGCCGAGTTCGTCGTTGTAGGTGAACCCCACCGGACTGTTCTGCGGGGTGCCGTCGGACTGAACGGTGGCGAGCCGACCCAGGTCGGCGTCACGCAGGAATGCGATCTCGTGCGGCTTGAACGTCATGCCCGCCAACGTAGAACCTCAACGCAACTTGATGTCAACACACCGACAGTCAGGGATTGATGGTGAGCTCGCCGAACTGGCGGCCCCACACGTAGTCGATCGCAAAGGGCTGGCCGATCTCCAGGTGGTTGTACGGGGCGATGCTGTATCCGGTGTCCATCACCAGGTATGGCATCGGCCAGAGCTCGCGGGTGATCTTCTGCCAGCACCCCGGCCGGCCGCCCGGGCCGCCGCGGGCGTTCACCCGCGGCAGGTTGTCGGGATAGATGTACGGGTTGCCCGCACCCGTGGGGGCACCCGCCGACCGCAGTGAGAACCCGTTGTCGCCGCCGAGGGTGCGCTGGATCTCCGGAGCGACGTCGTGATAGTTGCGGACCGTGCAGAAGATCATGCCGCGGTAGTCGTCGAGCAGCTTGGCCGTCGGCCCCAGATCCTCGGCCACCCGCACGAAATACGGGCCGGCCCGCTCGAAGGCGTCGCCCCCGGTGTTCGCGAACCCGATGGACGCGAGCAGGGCGGCGTCCACGTCGGCACGCCGGTCGTTCAGCGCACGTGCGGTCACCACGGCTCCGTCGAGGCCGTCCCACAGGTCCTGCGAGGCGTCGGCGTAGACGTCGGCGAGGTCGGCGAGGTTCGTGACGTCCTCGCGTAGCCGCGGCATCCGGGGGTTGAGGTCGTCGAGGATGGCGTTGCCGTCGGTCAGGGAGCCGCCGAACCGGTCGCCGAGCCCGGTCAGCGCCTGCGCCGTCGTGCTCAGCGTCTGGTTCAGTTTGATCGGGTCGACTTGTTCGGCCAGTGCGGTGACCGTCTCGAACACCGTGTTGAACTCGGTGGTCACCGACGAGGCCACCACCACGCCACCGTCCGAAAGGCGTTGCGCGGCAGGATCGGCCGGTGAGCTGAAGGCGATGTACTTGTTGCCGAACACCGTGCTCGCGTTGATGTCGGTCACCACGTTGGCCGGGATGAGCCCCAGGTAGCGGGGATCGACGTCCAGCGACAGCCGCGCCTGCTGGGAGTCGTCGGTGGCGACGGTGCCGATACCGGTGACCCTGCCGATCTCGACCCCGTTGAACGTCACCTTCGACCCCGGATCGACCACCAGACCCGCGCGTGACGACACCACCGTCAGCTCGGCCCTCGGTGTGAACGCGCCACGGAACTGGAAAGAGAACAGCACGCCGACGACGACCATCAGTGCGATCAACACCGCGCCCGCCGTTTTGTACGGCGGGTGGTGGTGAAGATCAATCACTTTGCGACCCTAAGATATGGCCACCCGTCGTAGTCCCGATCCGGCAAAGACCCGCGCCGCCGTCGTGGCGGTCGCCGACTGGCTGCGCGACGCCGCCGGGCCGGAACCGTCGCGCACCGAGCTCGCCGAGGCGGTGCGCCTCACCGCCCGCACCCTCGCCGCTTCGGCGCCCGGCGCCAGCGTCGAAGTACGCGTCCCGCCCTTCGTTGCGGTGCAGTGCATCTCCGGCCCCCGCCACACCCGGGGCAACCCGCCCAACGTCGTCGAGACCGACGGGCGGACCTGGCTGCGGCTGGCGACGGGGCTCACAACCGTCGACGCCGCGGCGAGCGCGCACGACATCACGCTGTCGGGTTCGCGGGCCGGGGAGATCGCGCAGTGGCTTCCGGTGGTCACGCTCGAGGGTTAGCTTCGCCACACAGCGACGGCGTTCGGTGGACAGCGACCCGGGAATGACCTGCGGCTGCGACGGTGTTGTACCTCCGAGATTCACCGGCGACACTGCCGCCGCGATTCCTCGAACACCCGCCTGTGACCGTATGCTCGGTCATGTCACCCAACGCCCCCACGGAGCAGCCCCTAACGTGACCGGCCAGACAGACCTCGAGCCCGAAGAGGGCCCCAAGGAAGAGTGCGGCGTTTTCGGTGTCTGGGCACCGGGCGAAGACGTCGCGAAACTCACCTACTACGGCCTCTACGCCCTGCAGCACCGCGGCCAGGAGGCGGCGGGCATCGCCGTCGCGGACGGTTCGCAGGTGCTGGTCTTCAAAGATCTGGGCCTGGTCAGTCAGGTGTTCGACGAGCAGACCCTGGCCGCCATGGACGGCCACGTCGCGATCGGCCACTGCCGCTACTCCACCACCGGGTCGACCACCTGGGAGAACGCCCAGCCGGTGTTCCGCAACACCGCGGCGGGCACCGGTGTCGCGCTCGGCCACAACGGCAACCTGGTCAACACCACCGAACTCGCCGCCCGCGCCCGCGACGCGGGGCTGATCAACCCCCGCACACCCGGCGCGGCCACCACGGACTCCGACATCCTTGGCGCGCTGCTGGCCCACGGCGCGGCCGACTCCACGCTCGAGCAGGCCGCGCTGGCACTGCTGCCCACCGTCCGCGGCGCGTTCTGCGTGACGTTCATGGACGAGAACACCCTCTACGCCGCCCGGGACCCCTACGGCGTGCGCCCGCTGTCGCTGGGCCGGCTGGACCGCGGGTGGGTGGTGGCGTCCGAGACCGCCGCGCTCGACATCGTCGGCGCATCGTTCGTCCGCGACATCGAGCCGGGCGAACTGCTGGCCATCGACGCCGACGGGGTGCGCTCCACCCGGTTCGCCAACCCGACGCCGAAGGGCTGCGTCTTCGAGTACGTCTACCTCGCCCGGCCGGACAGCGTCATCGGCGGCCGGTCCGTGCACGGCACCCGCGTCGAGATCGGCCGCCGGCTGGCCGCCGAGAAGCCCGTCGAGGCCGACCTGGTGATCGGTGTTCCCGAATCGGGGACGCCCGCCGCAGTCGGCTACGCGCAGGGCTCCGGCATCCCCTACGGCCAGGGCCTGATGAAGAACGCCTACGTGGGCCGCACCTTCATCCAGCCGTCGCAGACGATTCGGCAGCTGGGTATCCGGCTCAAGCTCAACCCGCTCAAGGAAGTGATCCGCGGCAAGCGGCTGATCGTCGTCGACGACTCCATCGTGCGGGGCAACACGCAGCGCGCACTGATCCGGATGCTGCGCGAGGCGGGTGCGCTCGAGGTGCACGTGCGGATCGCCTCACCGCCGGTGAAATGGCCGTGCTTCTACGGCATCGACTTCGCCACCCCCGCGGAGCTCATCGCCAACGCCGTCGAGGACGAGGACGAGACACTCGAAGCCGTCCGCCGGGCGATCGGCGCCGACAGCCTCGGCTACATCTCCCAGCAGGCCATGATCGCGGCGACCGAACAGCCCGCATCGCGGCTGTGCTCGGCGTGTTTCGACGGCAAGTACCCGATCGAGCTGCCGGGTGAGACCGCACTGGGCAAGAACGTCATCGAACACATGCTGGCCACGGCCGCACGCAACGGGCTGCCGCTGTCGATCGAGAACGACAACGCCTCGGCCGTTCGTCGCCCCTGAGTTCTACTGCGGCGCAGTCGGACTGAACTTCACCAGGTGGCGCCGCCCGCCGGTTGACGCGGTGCCGTCCTGCTGCAGCGCCTCGGTCACCGATTCGCGGTAGGACATCGAACCGCCCGGTGGCGGCGGGATGACGGCGTCGATGTCGTGCTCCGCCATCACCGCGTCGTGCGCCAGCGACTCGACCAGCGGCCGGGCCAGACCGGACGGGATCGGGGTCACCAGACCCACCCACCAACTCGCGATGGACGGCGTCAGGAACGGCATCACGACGATGAATCTCTTCCGGAGACCCGCGACGTTCGCATAGACCTGCATCGCGTCGCCGTACTCCAGGACATCGGGTCCGCCGACGTCCCAGGTCCGTGATTCCGGGATCTCGGCAGTGGCGGACTCGGTCAGGTAGTACAGGACGTCGTCGATCGAGATGGGCTGGATCTTGTTGTGCACCCACTTGGGGGTGGTCATGGCGGGCAGGCGGTCGGTGAGGTGGCGGATCATCTCGAACGACGCGGAACCCGAGCCGACGACGATGCCCGCCTGCAGCACCACGGTCTCGATGCCGGAGGCGATGAGGATGTCACCGACCTCGGTACGTGACGCAAGGTGACGCGACAACTCGACGTTCTTGGGATGCAGGCCACTCAGGTAGACGATCCGCGTGACACCGGCCTTCTTCGCCGCGGCCACCACGTTGGACGCCGAACGCTTCTCGTCGGCGACGAAGTCCTTCGACGAGCCCATCGAGTGCACCAGGTAGTAGACGACGTCCATGCCCTCGAACGCGGCCACCAGGGAGTCGGGATCGGTGAGGTCGCCGCGCACCACCTCGACGCGGTCGCGCCACGGCGCGTCGTCCAGCTTCTCCGGTGTCCGGGCCATGGCGCGGACCTGACGGCCCTCGTCGAGCAGTCGAGGCACCAGGCGGCTACCGATGTAACCGGTGGCGCCGGTCACCAGGCAGCGGATCTGTTCAGCAGGCACCCACGGTCTCCATCTCTCGTCAACGTCTCCAGGTATTCGAAGCCGGTACGCCGCCGGATGACCGTTTCAGGGGTCAGGCAAACCCGCAACCCGGATCCGGTGCGTCCTCCGACAGCGGCGCGCCGGCCGGGTTGATGTACAGGATCTCCAGCACCAGGGGCGTCGGCCCGACATTGCGGCCGATGTGGACGTACCCCGGACCGCCCTTCTCGGCGATGTCCTGGCCCGCCACGTAGAGGCCGTCCATCGTGCAGTCGGCCCGGTTGTGCATCAGGATGCCCTCCTTGACCGTGCCGAAGAGCTGGCCGGGATGGGAGTGCCAGCCGGTGCTGCCGCCAGGGGCGATGGTGATCCTGCGAAAGATGTAATCGGTCCCGGTCGGGGCGGCGCCGTCGGTCATCTCCCAGGTCACGACGCCGTCAGTGTCCCGCGGCGGGGTAGCCGCGGCCGGTGCTGCCAGGGCCGACGCGGTGAGCACCGACACCGCCGCGGCGAGCGCCGAACGGCGAAAGTTGTCCATGCCGGGTCACGCTGTCACACCCCGGGCTGCCCGGAGCGGAAACGCGCAGGCAGCGATGATCCGAGGCGCGTACCGTGCCGCGGCTGGTACCGGTAGCCTTTCCTTCGATGACCGATCGCGCCGAACAACACGGCATCTCCTACGCGTCGGCCGGGGTGGACATCGAAGCCGGTGACCGCGCCGTCGAACTGTTCAAGCCTTACGCCGCGAAGGCCACCAGGCCCGAGGTACGTGGCGGCCTCGGTGGTTTCGCCGGGCTGTTCGCCCTGCGCGGCGGGTACCGCGAACCGGTGCTGGCCTCGTCGACCGACGGGGTGGGCACCAAACTCGCCGTCGCCCAGGCCATGGACAAGCACGACACCGTGGGGCTCGACCTGGTCGCCATGGTCGTCGACGACCTGGTGGTCTGCGGCGCCGAACCGCTGTTCCTGCAGGACTACATCGCCGTCGGCCGCACGGTGCCCGAACGCGTCAGCGAACTGGTGTCCGGCATCGCCGACGGCTGTGTGATCGCCGGCTGCGCTCTACTGGGCGGTGAGACGGCCGAGCATCCGGGCCTGATGGCGCCCGACCACTACGACATCTCGGCCACCGGCGTCGGCATCGTGGAGGCCGACGACGTGCTGGGGCCCGACCGGGTGAAACCGGGCGACGTCATCATCGCTTTCGGCTCATCGGGGCTGCACTCCAACGGTTACTCACTGGCACGCAAGGTGCTGCTGGAGATCGACCGGATGAACCTCGCCGGTCACGTCGAGGAGTTCGGCCGCACGCTCGGCGAAGAGCTCCTCGAACCCACACGCATCTACGCCAAGGACTGCCTGGCGCTGGCCGCCGAGAGCCAGGTCCGCACGTTCTGCCACATCACCGGCGGCGGACTGGCGGGAAACCTGGAACGCGTCGTGCCCAACGGCCTGTCGGCCGAACTCGACCGCGGCACCTGGACGCCGGCCCCGGTGTTCCAGATGATCGCCCAGCGCGGCCGCGTCGACCGCGCCGAGATGGAACAGACCTTCAACATGGGAATCGGCATGGTGGCCGTCGTCGCGCCGGAGGACACCGACCGCGCGCTGGCCATCCTGACTGCCCGCCATCTCGACTGCTGGACGCTCGGCACCGTCAAGAAGGCCGGTAAGGACGAACCGCGGGCGCATCTGGTGGGTCAGCACCCGCGGTTCTGAGCGAGAGGGCTAGGGCCGCCAGTCGTCGTCTTCGACGTAGATTCCAGGGTCCTCAGGTTCGTACCCGTCGCTGTTTCCAGGAGAGCTCGACCCGCCCAGCTCCTGCTGGAGCCGCTTCAAGTCGGTCTGCGGTGAGCTGTACTTGAGCTCACGTGCAACCTTGGTCTGCTTTGCCTTCGCCCGGCCGCGGCCCATGGGGGGACCCCCTCGCGCAATAACGGAGCGGCCCAGCGAGCAGGCGGCTCCGATCTGAGTGTGTTTATTGTCCTGCGGTCACTTTACCGTGCCCGGCTGCGGTCTGCTGGTAGGCCCTGCCTTGGGTGACCACCCTCACCGCGCGCCGCCCCGGAGGCGCTCGACGGCAAGCCGTCCCGCTCCGGTCACGTCGGCCGCCGGCACGGAGGCCGGATCGATCACCGCGGCGACGTCGCCCGCACCGCCGGTGGTGAGTGCGGTGTCGACAGGCAGCCCCCGCTTCAGCAGCGCCAGCGCGATGGGTCCCTCGTCGACGTGATCGACCACCGTCCCGAGCCGGCCGACCGCACGCCCGCCGGCCAGCACCGGATCGCCCGTCGCCGGCCGGTCGCTCGACCCGTCCAGCTGCAACAGCACCAGCATCCGGGGCGGTTTGCCCAGGTTGTGCACCCGGGCGACGGTCTCCTGGCCGCGATAGCAGCCCTTGTCCAGGTGGACGGCGCCGACGCCGGGACCACCGATCCACCCCACCTCGTGGGGGATGGTGCGCTCGTCGGTGTCCAGGCCGAGGCGGGGCCGTCCGGCCGCCACGCGCAGCGCCTCATAGGCCCACACGCCGGCCGGGCGCACCCCCGCCGCGGTCAGCCGGGCCCGCCAATCAGCGGTCCGTTCGCGCGGCACAAGGAGGTCGATCTCGAGATCGCGGGCGGTCAGCCGGCGCAGGAATCCACCGCCGTCGAGTGAAACCGCCGTCGATTCCGCCGGTAGCGAATCGAGGCCGAGCGCGTCGAGCACCGGCGTGTCGCCCACCGCGGGGCCGAGCAGCGACAGCACCGCCAGATCGGCGGGCTCGACTTGGACGTCGGCCCAGAACACCATCTTGCGCAGGTAGGCCAGCAGCGGCTCCGCGCGCCAGGGCTCGGTGTCGATGTACGTGGTGCCTGCCAGTTCGGACTGCAGCCAGTGGTCCTCGACGCGGCCCTGGCCGTCGAGGCTGAGGTTCTCGGTGACCGCGCCGTCGGAGGACTCGCTGACGTGCTGGGTGGAGATGCTGTGCAGCCAGCTGCGGCGGTCGGCGCCGGTGAGGGTGAGTGTGCCGCGGTGCGAGCGGTCCACCACGACGGCGTCGTGCGCGGCGGCGCGCTGCTCGCCGAACGGATCACCGTGATGCCAGACGGCGCCGGCGTCGGGACTGCCTTCGGGCGCGGGAACTGCGGACATACCGTCAACTGTACGAGCGCTAGGCTAACCGGCCATGGGCAGCCAACCCTCGGTCGTGGTGACCCTCGACGGCACGCGGCACGATCCGCACGCGCCGCTGCTGCACGCCGACGACCTTTCCGCCGTGCGCGGCGACGGCATCTTCGAGACGCTGCTCATCCGCGACGGCGCGCCGTGCCTGCTGGAGGCGCACCTGGCCCGGCTGACGCAGTCGGCGAAGATGACCGACCTGCCGGCGCCGGACCTGGACCGCTGGCGCGCAGCGGTCGCCGCGGCGACGGCGCACTGGACGGCCGATCACGAGGGCGAAGGCGTGCTGCGGCTGGTGTACAGCCGCGGACGGGAGAGCGGTTCGGAGCCCACGGCCTACGCCACCGTCGGCGCACTTGCCGCCCGGGTGGCCGTGGCACGCCGCGAGGGGGTGGCCGCCATGCTGCTCGACCGCGGGCTTCCTGCGGGCGCGGCGGACCTGCCGTGGCTGCTCGCGGGCGCCAAGACGCTGTCGTACGCGGTGAACATGGCCGCGCTGCGGCACGCCGAGCGCCACGGCGCCGGCGACGTCATCTTCGTGAGCTCCGACGGCTTCGTGCTCGAGGGGCCGCGTTCGACGGTGGTGATCGCCGCGGGCGAGCCGGACAACCCGGTGCTGCTCACCCCGCCGCCCTGGTATCCGATCCTGCGCGGCACCACCGCGCAGGCGCTGTTCGAGGTCGCCCGCAACAAGGGCTTCGACTGCGACTACCGCGCACTGCGGCCCGCGGATCTGGCTGCGGCGCAAGGTGTCTGGCTGATCTCCAGCATCACGCTCGCCGCCCGCGTTCACACGCTCGACGGCAGGCCGTTGCCGCCGTCGCCGTTGGCCGCCGAGGTGTCCGGGCTCGTCGACGCGGCGATCGTCTGTGATCGCTGAGCGCGAAACGAAAATTGCTTGTCGGGTAGCCGGGCCGTGGGTATGGTCGCTCGTACACAGGAAGGGAGGTGGTCCGACATTTTGAATGACTTATGGACATGTGAGGTGGCTGCGAGCTAGCAGCACCAAGGGGGACCGCCGTTCGGCGAAACTACTTGCGCGCGCTGGCGAATTCCCCGCAGTCACCCGGCCCCCGAGCCCCTCGGTCCGTCCAGCTGTGGATCCTTGGCTCGGGGGCCGCTCCATGTCTGGAGACATCTCCAGCGCAGGGGCGGCGGTGGCGCCGCCGGACCGAGTAGGCGAAGATCGCGGCCATGCGCACATTTCCGATCTTGGTGGCCGGGCCCGCACTGACCGCGTTGGCCGTGCTGAGCGCCTGCGCCCCCGCCGACGAATCCGCACCATCGACTCCTGCGGCGCAGACATGCCAGAAGGACGCCCTGCCGACACTGACCGAAGGGGTGTTGACCTTCGCCACCGACCAACCGGCCTACCAGCCGTGGTTCATCAACGACGATCCGGCGAACGGCCAGGGCTTCGAAGCGGCCGTCGCCTACGCCGTCGCCGGGAAGCTGGGCTACACCAAAGAGGACGTGCGGTGGGAGCGGGTGCCGTTCAACTCCGCCATCGCGCCGGGGCCCAAGAACTTCGACGCCAACCTCTCCGAGTTCTCCATCACCGACGAGCGCAAGCAGGCCGTCGACTTCTCCTCGCCGTACTTCGATGTCACCCAGGCCTTCATCACGCTGCCGTCGTCGCCCGCGGCGTCGGTGACCACGCTCGAGGGGCTGCGTGACGTCCGGTTGGGCGCCCAGGTGGGCACCACCAGTTACGAGGCCGCCGAGAAGGTCAGCGGCGGCTCGGAGGTCTCGGTGTACAACAACAACGAGGACGCCAAGGCCGCACTGGTGAGTGGACAGATCGACGCGCTGGCGCTGGACCTGCCGACCGCATTCGCGGTGCAGATGGAACTGGCCGACTCGAAGATCATCGGCCAGCTGCCGTCCGAGCCCGGCAACGCCGAACAGTTCGGCATCGTGCTGGACAAGGGCAGCGCCCTGACCGCGTGTGTGTCACAGGCCGTCGACCAGCTCGGCGACGAAGGCGTGCTGTTCCGGCTCCAGAAGGAGTGGCTGGCCGGGCCGGGCGCGGCGCCGTTCCTTCCGTGAGACCACCCGTCGTCGCCTCGCCGCTGCTCGACCGGCAGGCGTTCCGCCGCAGCAGGGCCCGCCGCTCGACGCTGGTGGCGCTGCTGTCCACGGCCGTGTTCGCGGCGGTGCTGCTGGTGGTCGTGACCAACGCACCGGGCTGGCCGCGGGTCCGTGAGTCGTTCTTCGACCTGCGCATCGGCTGGGACAGCCTGCCCGCGGTGCTCTCCGGTCTCTGGCTGAACCTGCGGGTGCTCGCGGTGGCGACGGTGCTGGTGCTCATCGTCGGTCTCGCCCTGGCCCTGCTGCGGGCATCCCGTGGGCCGGTGTGGTTCCCGGTGCGCGCCATGGCGACCGGGTACGTCGATGTGTTCCGCGGCCTGCCGCTGCTGATCTGCCTCTACCTGGTCGGATTCGGCCTGCCCGGGCTGCGGCTGAACGGCGTGCCCAACGATCCCGTACTGCTCGGCGGGCTGGCGCTGGTCCTGGTGTACTCGGCCTACGTCGCGGAGGTGTTCCGCGCGGGCATCGAGTCGGTGCACCCGTCGCAACTCGCGGCCGCGAATTCGCTCGGACTCGGTTACCGCCGCACCATGCGCCTTGTGGTGCTCCCGCAGGCGGTCCGGCGCGTCACCCCGGCACTGCTGAACGACTTCGTCGCGCTGCAGAAGGACTGCGGGCTGATCTCGGTGCTCGGCGCGGTGGACGCGGTGCGTGCCGCGCAGATCCAGTCCGCCTCCACCTACAACTTCACCCCGTACGTGGTGGCCGGGCTGCTGTTCGTCGCGCTGGCCGTGCCGTCGGCGCGGCTCGCCGACTGGGTGGCCCGACGCGCCGCGACCCGCCAGGGGGCGGTGTGAGCGCCGCTCCGGCGACGGTGCTGTCGATCCGAGGCCTGCGCAAGAGCTACGACGGGCGGACCGTGCTCGACGGGATCGACCTCGACGTCTGCGAGCACCAGGTGGTGGTGCTCATCGGGCCGTCCGGCTCGGGCAAGTCCACGCTGCTGCGCTGTGTGGACCTGCTCGAGGAGATCGACGACGGGCAGATCCTGCTCGACGGCCGCGACATCAGCGACCCCCGCGTCGATGCCGACGCCGCCCGGCGGGCGATCGGCATGGTGTTCCAGTCCTACAACCTCTTTCCGCACATGACCGCGCTGGCCAACGTGACGCTCAGCCCACGGGTGGTGCACCGCGCCGAACGCCGGGAGGCCGACCGCCGCGGCCGTGAGCTGCTGGACCGAATCGGGTTGTCGGACAAGGCCGACTGCTATCCCGACACACTGTCCGGCGGTCAGCAGCAGCGCGTCGCGATCGCACGCGCCCTGGCCTACGAGCCGCGGCTGCTCCTGCTCGACGAGATCACCAGCGCGCTGGATCCCGAACTGGTCGGCGACGTGCTCGATCTGGTCGGGGAACTCGCCGCCGCGGGCCGCACCATCCTGATGGCCACCCACGAGATGGGCTTCGCCCGCCAGGTCGCCGACACGGTGTGCTTCCTCGACGGCGGGGTCGTCGTCGAATCCGGGCCTGCCGAACAACTGCTCACCGACCCGACACACGCGCGCACCCGGGAGTTCCTCGCCCGGGTCCGGCGCGGGTGACGGGGCGCGCTCAGCCTGCGGGGCCGGGCGCCAACGTCGAGCAGTCGTCCATGGCGGTCTTCCACTTCGCGGCGTCCACTCCGGGCGGTGGCCCCGCGACGGGCCCCGGCGGCGCGGGAACGTCATGTGCAGAAAGACATTCGGCGAAGGTGCCGTGCCCGCTCGGCGCCTGGGAGGTCGACGGGTCCGGGGACGGGGCGCTCTCCGACGAGCACCCGGCGAGCAGGGCGATTGCGGTGATTCCGGTACCGAGACAGATTCCGAGGCGGCGCGTCATCCGACGAATCTAGACAACCGGGCGGACAGGTGTGGCACCAACCCGCCGTCGGCGTCCACCCGTTCCTCCACGTACGCCAGGTCGCCGCCGTCGACGATGCCGTAGAGCCGTTTGGCGCCGCCGACGAGCACACCGGACTTGCTGCGCGCCAGGGCGTCGGTGGCCAGCTCCCACGACGACTGATTGCGGGGGCGTCCGTAGAAGAGTTCGACGTAGCCGGCGGAATTGGCCAGCAGCAGTTCGATCGCCTGAGACTCCGACGGGTCGGCGGGGTCGGGGACGAACCGCCAGAACCCGGTCTCGCGCAGCGCGGGCCGGTCGTAGTCGCCGGTCTCGGTGAGCCGCCACGAGCGCGCTTCCCAGTTCAGGTAGTCGCCGCCGTCGTGGCTGACCACGATCTGCTGGCCGAAGCGGTAGTCGCCGCCCGCGCCGCGGCCCTCGCCCTCACCGCGCCAGACGCCGACGAGCGGCAGCAGTGCGAGCAGCGCCTCGTTGAGATCCACACCTTCGCGCAGATTCGCCGTGTCGGTCGGCAGCGGCAGATCGGCGAACACCGGGATGTTGCGCGGCGCCGTCTCTCTGGCGCGTTGCGCCGCCGCAGCCACCGCCCTGTCGCCCGAACCGAAGATCGAACCGGTGAGGTCCTCGGGGCCGTCGGGGGAGCTCACGACTCGTCGGTGATGAGGCGATACACCGCGTACAGCGCGAACCAGGTGATCACCACGGTGCAGGCGACCAGGAGGAGTTCGAAGAACAGCACCACGATGCGAGTCTAACCGTCTGGTGCCCGCGCAATGAAGCCGCGGGCGGGCGCGAGCGTGCGTGATGGCTCACTTTCAGCGGCGTGCCACAGGAAGCCACGCGCGCTCGCGCCTACAAGCCAGAGAGGTCAGGCGACCTTGACGTCGACCTCGTGGATGCCGGCGCCGGACGGGGCGACGCTGGCGTCGCCGTTGCCCGCGGGCGACAGCGCGCGCAGGGTCCAGGTGCCGGGTGCGGCGAAGAACCGGAAGTCACCGGTCGCCGACGCGACGACCTCGGCGGTGAACTCGTCGGAGCCGTCCAGCAGCCGCACGAAGGCACCGCCGACCGCCTGACCGGATCCGTCGACCACGCGGCCGGTGATCACGGTCTCCTTCTCGAGGTCGACACTGGCAGGCAACGTCAGCCCTTGCTTCGGTGCAGAGCACATATCAATCAACTTCCCAACTCGATCGGGGCTCCCACGAGGGAACCGTATTCCGTCCAACTGCCGTCGTAGTTCTTGACGTTCTGGTGGCCCAGCAGCTCGCGCAGCACGAACCAGGTGTGCGAGGAACGCTCGCCGATGCGGCAATAGGCGATGGTCTCCTTGCTGCCGTCGAGTCCGGCCTCGGCGTACAGCTTCGCCAGGTCCTCGTCGGACTTGAACGTGCCGTCCTCGTTGGCCGCCTTGCTCCACGGAACGTTGATGGCGCCGGGGATATGCCCCGGCCGCTGGCTCTGCTCCTGCGGCAGGTGCGCCGGCGCGAGGATCTTGCCGGAGAACTCGTCGGGGGAGCGCACGTCGACCAGGTTCTTGCTGTCGATGGCCTCGATGACCTCGTCGCGGAAGGCACGGATGCTGGTGTCCGGCGCCTGCGCGGTGTACGTGGTGGCGGCGCGGTTGACCGGCTCGGTCGACAGTGGGCGACCGTCGAGCTCCCACTTCTTGCGGCCGCCGTCGAGCAGCTTGACGTCCTGGTGGCCGTAGAGCTTGAAGTACCAGTAGGCGTAGGCGGCGAACCAGTTGTTGTTGCCGCCGTAGAGCACCACGGTGTCGTCGTTGCCGATGCCACGGTCGGACAGCAGCTTGGAGAACTGCGCGGCGTCGACGAAGTCGCGCCGCACCGGATCCTGCAGGTCGGTCTTCCAGTCGAGCTTGACGGCGCCCTGGATGTGACCGCCGTCGTAGGCCGAGACGTCTTCGTCAACCTCGACGAAGACGATGTTCGACGCGTCGAGATTGCTCTCGGCCCAGTCTGCGGTGACCAGGACGTCGGAGCGTGCCATGGATGAGATCCCTTCGGTTGCTTGTGAATTCGATCAGGAGTGAGCGGGACTGCGGCGGAGACGTACGGCGAGCGGGTAGAGCTGGCAGCCCAGGCAGATGCCGAAGGCCGCGTTGAGGAACGCCGCGAACAGCGCGAAGGCCGTCGCGGTCAGACCCAGCGGCGAAAGGCCGAGGGCGAAGCCGGCCACCCCCACCACGGCGAAGACCAGGCCGACGACCTGGGCGAACTTCAGCGGCGGCACCGGCTCGGTGTCGGTCACCGGACCGAGGCGCGGTGCGACGAACCGGGCGAACAGCACACCGTACGGATGGCTGCGCGGGCCGCGGACCGCACCGATCGCGAACACCGCGGCCTGCGCGGCGAGCAGGACGGCGGCAGCGGTCTCATCGACCGCGGCCGACAACACGGTCACCACGAGCACGGCCGTGGTGACCCACGCGACGAACCGGGGTCCGCGCACGTCCACGTGGTCCGGTGTGATGGTCATGAATCTGCTCCTGTTGCACGGTTGGGCTGGTCACGGGCATGCCACGAAGGCCTGCTCCGAGCGGGCGCGCGACGACGCGACGACGCTCAGCAGCTACAACAACAACAGCAACAACCCGCGACGCGGCACAGATCAACTGCGCGGCGCTTGGTGAGCACAAGCTCGAGGCGGGCGAACACGTCGGTCATCTTACCCAATGACAGGGTGATCAAGCCAACAGCGGCTCGAGCGCCGAACGCAGGTCAGCCGCCCTCGGCACACCCGTCGTGCGGTACCGCGGCCTGCCGTCGGCGTCGAAGATCAGCGTCGTGGGCAACGACAGCACCGAAAGCCGCCGGGCCGCCGCCGGATTGGCGTCCATGTCGATCTCGACGTGCGCGACCGAAGGCAGCTCCGCGCACACCTGATTGACCACCTTGCGCACCGCGGCGCACGGGCCGCACCACACCGCACTGAAGTGCACGATGGTCGGACCGGTGCCCGACAACCCGAGGTCTGAGGTGTCGACGTCCGCCGCGGCATCGGCCCCCTTCAGCATCCCGGCGCGCATCGACATCAGCCGGCCGACGACGAAGGCCAGGCCGAACACGGCGATCAGCACGGTGATGACCACCGCCCACTCTGTGCTCATGACCGGGTGAACTCCTCCAGCGCGATCGTTACTCCCTCGGCGATGCCCTCGATGATGATGTCCGAGCCGCGGGCGCCCTCGCTGGTCGGCGCGATGCCGAACGGCAGCTCCTGACCCGGCATCGTGGTGCTGAACGCGGCCAGTACGGCAGCCACCTTGTCCTCGGGCACCTCCTGGTCGGCGGTGCCCGGACCGGTGAGCACTCCGGTGCCCGTCAGCACCAGGGTGCTCTGATCGCCGTCCGGGCGGGACAGGTCGACCGACACGCTGACCCGCTCGGTCACGCCCGCCGACTTCGGGGTGCCGGTGAACACCAGGCCCCGGTTGCTCGAGATGCCGGACTCGGTGGTGCCGCCGGTGGAGTCGTTGGTCTCCCGGGACGGCGCCTCCACCAGCAGGTCGGGGATGCCCATGAAGCGTCCGACGTGAGTGGAGTCGATGATGATGCGGCTCTCCACCTTGCCGACCGGCAGCGGGGCCTGCGGCCGGACCAGCCACGACGCCTGGCCGAGGCCGATGTCGTGCAGGGTGGTCTCCAGCGAGACCTTGCCGACCACCGGGTGATCAACGCCACTGGCCCGGATCTCGACCTCGTCGTAGTGCCGGTCCATCGCCTGGGTGGCGAACGGGAAGCCCAGAATCGCCACCGACGGGTCCCACTCCAGGTCCGCGGCGCTGCGCACCGCCCTGGCCAGTCGGTATTCGGCGTAGATGGCGGCGCCGAAGTCGACACCGACGGCGGCGACGACCACGGCGGTCAGCGTCGCTCCCAGTCCGATCAGCAGCCTGCGCACCTGGACATTCTGGCCTACCTCGACCGGCGCGTACCGCTTGGCGCGGCTGATCCGCAGGTGGCGCGGTATCGTTACGTGACTAACAGCCGGTAACGGCGATATGTCAGGCATGAATCTGGGAGATCACCGCAGGAGTTGATTGCACCCCGGGGACGCTGGAGGGCCTGTGGACCTACTTCTCTTGACCGTCGATCCGCACCCTGAGTCGGTCCTGCCGTCATTGGCGCTGCTCGCGCACAACGTCCGCTCGGCGCCGACCGAGGTGTCCGCTCTGCTCGAAGCAGGCACCGCCGACGTCGCGATCGTCGACGCACGCACCGACCTCGCCGCCGCGCGCGGCCTGTGCCGGCTGCTGGGCACCACGGGGACGTCGGTGCCCGTCGTCGCCGTGGTGAACGAGGGCGGCCTGGTCGCGGTGAACCACGAGTGGGGGCTCGACGAGATCCTGCTGCCGGGCACCGGTCCGGCCGAGATCGACGCCCGGCTCCGCCTGCTCGTCGGGCGCCGCGGCGGCATGGCCAACCAGGAGAACGTCGGCAAGGTCAGCCTCGGTGAGCTCGTCATCGACGAGGGCACCTACACGGCACGCCTGCGTGGACGGCCGCTCGACCTCACCTACAAGGAATTCGAGCTGCTGAAGTACCTCGCCCAGCACGCAGGCCGGGTGTTCACCCGCGCCCAGTTGTTGCAGGAGGTGTGGGGGTACGACTTCTTCGGTGGCACCCGCACCGTGGACGTGCACGTCCGCCGGTTGCGCGCCAAGCTGGGCCCGGAGTACGAGTCGTTGATCGGCACCGTGCGCAACGTCGGCTACAAGGCGGTACGGCCCGCGCGCGGTCGGCCGCCCGCGCCCGGCGCGGAATTGCCCGACGACGACGAGGAGGACGACTACGCGCACGCCCCGGACAGCGTGCCCGAGTCGTTCGTGGATCCCCTCCGAACCCAGTGACCGACCTCGACTGGCGCAGTCACCTCTCCGCGGCCGACCGGGACCGCATCCGCGCGCTCATCCACGCCGCCACGACCGTGGACGGCGTTGCGCCGGTGGGGGATCAGGTGCTGCGGGAACTGGCCGCCGACCGGACACGTCACCTGGTGGCCGTCGACGGCGACGACATCGTGGGCTATCTGAACCTGGCTCCTGCCTCCGAGGGCACCCCCGCGATGGCTGAACTGGTGGTGGATCCACCGGCGCGCCGGCGTGGCATCGGATCGCAACTGGCGACCGCCGGTCTGGCCGCGGGCGGTGAGGACGCCAGGGTCTGGGCGCACGGCAATCTGGAACCCGCCCGGGCGACCGCCCGATCACTCGGACTGGTGGTGCGCCGCGAACTGCTGCAGATGCGCCGTTCGCTGCGCGATCTGCCCGCGCCGATGACGTCGCAGGGCGTGAGTGTCACGACCTACTCCGGACCGGCCGACGACGCCGACCTGCTGCGCGTCAACAACGCCGCCTTCGCCTGGCATCCCGAGCAGGGCGGCTGGACCGGTGCCGACATCGCCGAGCGCCGCGGCGAACCGTGGTTCGACGCGGACGGGCTGTTCCTGGGTCGGGACGACGCGACCGGCGAACTGCTCGGGTTCCACTGGACGAAAATTCACGACGGGGATCTGGGCGAGGTGTACGTCGTCGGCGTCGACCCATCGGCCCAGGGTCGCGGACTCGGCGCGACCCTCACGCTGACGGGTCTGCACCACCTCGCGAAGCGGCTGTCGGGAAGCGCGCAACCGACGGTCATGCTCTACGTCGAGGCGGACAACGCGGCGGCGGTGAACACCTACCGCAAGCTCGGCTTCGACGTCCACAGCGTCGACGTCGCGTACGCCGCCGGGGTCTCGGGTTCCTGACCTCTGAACTCGTTCATCTGGTCTTCGATTGCCTGCTGATTCGATCAGTGTCAATATCGATGAATGTCGAATCAGGTGCCCGCCGAACCGGCGGAATGTTGTGACGTCGGGCCGCTGCTGCGCGAGCCGCTGACGGCGCACGCCGCCACCGCGATGGCCGCCACTCTCAAGGCTCTGGCAGATCCCGTGCGCCTGCGACTGTTCAGCGCCATCGCCAGCCGCGCCAACGGCGAGGCCTGCGTCTGCGACATCTCCGACGGCCTGGACGTCAAACAGCCGACCGTCTCGCACCATCTGAAGGTGCTGCGCGACGCCGGACTGCTCACGTCGGAACGCCGCGCGTCGTGGGTGTACTACGCCGTGGCGCCCGAGGCGTTGCACGGTCTGGCGGCCCTGTTCGCCGCCGGCCCGGTGCACTCGGCGGCTGGAGCCACCGCGTGACGAGGACCGCTGCGTCCGCCGACACCCCGGACGTCGTCGGCAAGCTCTCCACCCTGGACCGATTCCTGCCGTTGTGGATCGGCCTCGCGATGGCCGCGGGCCTGCTGCTGGGCCGCGGGGTCCCCGGACTGAACACCGCGCTGGGGCACGTCGCCATCGACGGCGTCTCGCTGCCCATCGCGCTCGGACTGCTGATCATGATGTACCCGGTGCTGGCCAAGGTGCGCTACGACCGCCTCGACACCGTCACCGGCGATCGTCGCCTCCTCATCAGTTCCCTCGTCCTGAACTGGGTTTTCGGGCCTGCGCTGATGTTCGCGCTGGCCTGGCTCATGCTGCCCGACCTGCCGGAGTACCGGACGGGCCTGATCATCGTCGGCCTCGCCCGGTGCATCGCCATGGTGATCATCTGGAACGACCTGGCCTGTGGCGACCGCGAGGCAGCGGCCGTGCTGGTCGCCCTCAACTCCGTCTTCCAGGTCATCATGTTCGCAGTGCTGGGCTGGTTCTACCTGTCGGTGCTGCCGGGCTGGCTGGGGCTCGTACAGGCCACCATCTCCACGTCGCCATGGGAGATCGCCAAGTCGGTGCTCATCTTCCTCGGCATTCCGCTGCTGGCGGGCTATCTTTCGCGCCGGTTCGGTGAGAGGGCAAAGGGGCGGGACTGGTACGAGACGAAGTTCCTGCCGGCGATCGGGCCGTGGGCGCTCTACGGTCTGCTCTTCACGATCGTCATCCTGTTCGCCCTGCAGGGGGAGCAGATCACCAGTCGCCCAATGGATGTGGCCCGGATCGCCCTGCCGCTGCTGGTGTACTTCGCGGTGATGTGGGGCGGCGGATATCTGCTCGGCGCGGCCATCGGCCTGGGCTACGCGCGAACCACCACCCTGGCTTTCACCGCGGCCGGCAACAACTTCGAACTCGCCATCGCTGTGGCGATCGCTACCTACGGAGCGACGTCCGGGCAGGCCCTCGCCGGCGTCGTCGGTCCGCTCATCGAGGTTCCGGTGCTCGTCGCCCTGGTGTACGTCTCACTGGCGTTGCGGCGCCGGTTCTCGTCACCCACCGCTGGGGATGCAGCAGACGTCGTGAAGAAGGGTGTGCCACGTGGCTGAACACGCGAAGCCGGCGGTGCTGTTCGTGTGCGTGAAGAACGGCGGCAAGTCGCAGATGGCCGCGGGGCTCATGCGCAAGGTCGCAGCGGATTCCGTCGACGTGTACTCGGCGGGCACCAGGCCTGGCGGTGAGATCAACGCGCTGTCCGCAGAGGTGCTCGCGGAGGTCGGCGTCGACATCACCGATCAGACGCCGAAGGCGCTGGACCCGGATCTGGTCGAGAAGGTCGATCTGGTCGTCACACTCGGTCGGGAAGCTGAGGTCGACCCGGTGCCGGGGACGCGGTTCGAGAACTGGGACACCGACGAGCCGTCCGAGCGGGGCATCGACGGCATCGAACGGATGCGACTCGTGCGCGACGACATCGCTGCCCGGGTGGACGAACTGAAGGCCCGGCTGTGTCAACGCGACTGATCACGGCCGGAAACCGTCGGTCGGCGGGGCCGGATGCGTTCGATCCTGTCAACGAGGTGTGAAAAGTGGCGGACGTCGCCGGTGTGGTTCATTTTCCGTTCACCATGCGTAGGTAATTCATTCATGGCGTCCCTTTAGGTTCACAGCCGAGCAGCAATGGGTCTGCTTGACGCGCCGGCGACGGCCAGCGTCCACCCGTGATCTCTAGAAGGAGCTTCGTGAAGGCGAATCGTTCTGGTGCTGCGCTCGGCCTGCTGGCCGCCGGTGCCCTGCTGCTGTCGGCGTGTGGCAGCGACAACAACACCTCTTCGGGATCGGGATCCGGCGAATCCGGTTCGCAGGCCGCCGGTGAGTGCGGCGGCAAGGAAGCGCTGAAGGCGAGCGGCTCGAGCGCGCAGGCCAACGCGATGACGCGGTTCATCAACGCCTACGAGACGGACTGCCCCGGCTTCACGCTGAACTACACCTCGAGCGGATCGGGTGCCGGCGTGTCGGAGTTCCTCGGCGGCCAGACCGACTTCGGCGGCTCCGACTCTCCCCTCAGCGCGGACAAGGGCGAGGTCGAGAAGGCCAAGGAACGCTGCGGTGGCAGTGAAGCGTGGAACCTCCCCGCCGTCTTCGGACCCATCGCCGTGACCTACAACGTCCCCGGCGTCGACGGCCTGGTGCTGGACGGACCGACGCTGGGCAAGATCTTCAACGGCGCGGTGAAGACCTGGAACGCACCGGAGATCGCGGCGCTGAACTCGGGCGCCACCCTTCCTGCCGATCCGATCAACGTGATCTTCCGCAGCGACGAGTCGGGCACGACCGACAACTTCCAGAAGTACCTGGATGCGGCGTCGGACGGCTCCTGGGGCAAGGGTGCGGGCAAGTCCTTCGCCGGCGGTGTCGGCGAGGGCGCCAAGGGCAACGAGGGCACCTCGGCGGCCATCAAGAGCACGCCGGGCTCGATCACCTACAACGAGTGGTCGTTCGCCAAGTCGCAGAACCTCTCGATCGCCAAGATCATCACGTCGGCCGGTCCCGAGCCGGTGGAGCTGAGCACGGAGACGGCCGGCAAGGCCATCGACGGCGTCAAGTTCAAGGGCGACGGGAACGACCTGGTCCTCGACACCGCGTCGTTCTACAAGCCCACCGAGGCCGGGTCCTACCCGATCATGCTCGCGGCCTATGAGATCGTGTGCTCGAAGTACCCGGACGCCGAGGTGGCCACCGCGGTCAAGGCGTTCCTGAACTCGGCACTGGGCAACGGGCAGAAGGGCCTCGAAGACAACGGCTACATCCCGGTTCCCGAGGCCTTCAAGACGCGGCTGACCGAGGCTGTCGACGCCATCAACGCGACGGCGTAGTAACCACAACACAATGGCTGTCACACCAGACTCGACCGCTGTGGGCTCGTCGGAGACGACGAGCCCACAGCAGGGCGGGCACACGCCCGAGAAGCCAACGAAGAACCGGAAGGGATCGGCCTTGAGGCAGGGCGAAGGACGTTGGGGCGACACCGTCTTCAAGTCCATCGCGATCGCGGCCGGCGCCACCATCATCGGTGCGATCGCGCTGATGGCGCTCTTCCTGATCATCAAGGCGATTCCCTCACTGCAGGCCAATCAGGCGAACTTCCTGACCAGCACCGAGTTCCTCACCAGCGACTCGAGCAACCTGCGCTTCGGTATCCGCGACCTGTTCATGGTGACCGTGCTCAGCTCGGTGTTCGCCCTGATCATCGCCGTGCCCATCGCGATCGGGATCGCGGCGTTCCTGACGAACTACGCGCCCAAGCGGTTGGCGCGACCGTTCGGGATGCTGGTCGATCTGCTGGCGGCCGTGCCGTCCATCGTCTTCGGTCTGTGGGGCATCTTCGTGCTCGCACCGTGGCTGAGCCCGGTGGCGACCTTCCTCAACGACAGCCTCGGCTGGTTCTTCCTGTTCTCCCAGGGCAACGTGTCGCTCGCGGGCGGCGGAACGATATTCACGGCGGGAATCGTGCTGGCGGTGATGATCCTGCCGATCATCACCTCGGTCACCCGCGAGGTCTTCGCACTCACCCCGCGTGGCCATGTCGAGGCTGCGCAGGCACTCGGCGCCACGAAGTGGGAAGTCATCCGGATGACCGTGTTCCCCTACGGCCGAAGCGGCATGATCGCGGCGTCGATGCTGGGATTGGGCCGCGCGCTCGGCGAGACGATCGCGATCCTGATCATCCTGCGCACCGCGGCGCAGGCCGGCCACTGGTCGCTGTTCGACGGTGGCTACACATTCGCATCCAAGATCGCCTCGGCAGCCGCTGAATTCAGTGCGCCGCTGCCCACAGGTGCTTACATCGCCGCCGGCTTCGTGCTCTTCGCGCTGACCTTCGTGGTCAACGCGCTGGCCCGGGCAGCGGCCGGCGGAAGGGTTAGCGGAGGATGACCGCAACGACGTCAGCGCTCGACCAGCCGGTGAAGGCCCCGACCTTCCACCCGCTCAGCACCAGTCGCAAGCTCAAGAACGGCCTCGCGACAACGCTGTTCACCGCGTCGTTCGTGATCGCGATGGTCCCGTTGGTGTGGCTGATCTACACCGTGCTGGCCAAGGGCGTCCGCGCGATGACCCTGTCGACATGGTGGACCAACTCCCTGGCCGGAGTGCTGCCCGAAGAGTTCGCGGGCGGCGTGTACCACGCGATCTACGGCACGCTGATCCAGGCGGCCATCGCAGCCGTGCTCTCGGTGCCGTTGGGCGTCATGGCCGCGGTCTACCTGGTCGAGTACGGCCGAGGCCGGTTCGCCAAGATCACCACGTTCATGGTCGACATCCTCGCGGGTGTGCCGTCGATCGTGGCCGCGCTGTTCGTCTTCGCGCTGTGGATCGCGACGCTGGGCTTCGAGCAGAGTGCCTTCGCCGTTTCGCTGGCCCTGGTGCTGCTGATGCTGCCCGTGGTCGTACGGAACACCGAGGAGATGCTCAAGCTCGTTCCCGACGAATTGCGAGAAGCGTCCTACGCGTTGGGTATTCCCAAGTGGAAGACCATCATGCGCGTCGTGGTGCCCACGGCGCTGCCCGGGATGATCAGCGGCATCCTGCTCGCCCTGGCCAGGGTCATGGGTGAGACGGCTCCGGTGCTGGTGCTCGTCGGCTACAGCCGGTCGATCAACTTCGACGCCTTCGAGGGCAACATGGCGTCGCTGCCCCTGCTGATCTACACCGAACTGATCAACCCGGAAGCCGCAGGCGCACTCAGGGTCTGGGGCGCCGCACTGACCCTCATCCTGATCATCGCGGCTCTTTATCTCGGCGCTGCCTTCATCAACCGATACCTCACGCGGAACAGAGTTTAGGAGCCTCATGGCCAAGCGCCTGGATCTCAAGGATCTCAACATCTACTACGGCAGCTTCCATGCCGTGTCCAACGTGGGTCTCGCGGTGCTGCCGCGCAGCGTCACGGCCTTCATCGGGCCGTCCGGCTGCGGGAAGTCGACCGTGCTGCGCACCCTGAACCGGATGCACGAGGTGATCCCCGGCGCCCGCGTCGAGGGTTCGGTGCTGCTCGACGGTGAGGACATCTACGCCTCGGGTATCGACCCGGTGAGCGTCCGCAAGACCATCGGCATGGTGTTCCAGCGTCCGAACCCGTTCCCCACCATGTCGATTCGCGACAACGTGGTGGCCGGGCTGAAGCTGCAGGGAACGCGCAACAAGAAGACCCTCGACGAGGTGGCCGAGCGTTCGCTCAAGGGCGCGAACCTGTGGAACGAGGTCAAGGACCGGCTCGACAAGCCGGGTGGCGGGTTGTCCGGTGGCCAGCAGCAGCGGCTGTGCATCGCCCGCGCCATTGCGGTGCAGCCCGACGTGCTGTTGATGGACGAGCCGTGTTCGGCGCTCGACCCGATCTCGACGCTGGCGATCGAGGACCTGATCGCCGAGCTCAAGCAGGACTACACGATCGTGATCGTGACCCACAACATGCAGCAGGCCGCCCGGGTCAGCGACCAGACCGCGTTCTTCAACCTCGAGGCCACCGGCAAGCCCGGCCAGCTGGTCGAGGTCGACGACACGGAGAAGATCTTCTCCAATCCGACCCAGAAGGCGACAGAGGACTACATCTCGGGCCGCTTCGGCTGACGGTCGCTGCATGCACGTCGCGCGAGGGGGCGACAAAGTGACCGGCCAGGCGATGACGCGTGACGATTGAGGTGCGGCGGACCGAGGTGGGATTGGGGCGGCATCGCGCCGCCGTCCCGCCCACCCGTGGGACGCTGATGCTGGTCGACACCGACGCCGGTGTCGCGGCGCACCTGATGGACGACGCGGCGAAGATCGGCATCGAGACCACCTGGTGCGACGACGGCGCCGAGGCGCTGCTGGCCATCGGCGTCGAACGGCCCAATGTGCTGGTGCTGGCGGCGCGGACCAGCACCGTCGATGCGGCCCGGATCACCTGGGCGGTGCGCAACAGATGGAACCTGCCGATCCTCATCGGCGCGCCCAGCGCCGATGAGCTCACGCGTCAGGCGCTGTCCGCGGGCGCCTCGGCGCTCATCGTCCGTCCGTACGACATCAACACGATCGCGCCGTTCGCGTTCAACGGATTCCACGAACCCCGGCGGGATCAGCAGGTCTACACGGCCGGCCCGATCGAGGTGGACCGGGACGGCTACGAGACCCGCGTCCGCGGGCGCGACGTCCAGTTGACCCAGCGTGAACTCGAGCTCCTGGTGTACCTCATCGAACGCCGCGGACGAGTGGCCAGCAGCGACGAGATCAGCCGCGCAGTCTGGGGCCATCCCGCCGACACCAACACCGTCGCCGTGCACGTACGACGACTGCGCGAGAAGCTCGGTCACGATCCCGAACACGGCGAGTTCATCCGCACCATCCGCGGTGCCGGCTACCGTCTGGCGCCGTCCATCTCGGCCTGAATCGCCGGGTCGGGGGTCAGCACGACGCGGGTGCCCGCCGGCAGACCTCAGCGCGGAGTGGGGATCTGCTCCTCGGTCGGATAGGTCCCCGTGACCTGAAAGATGACCCGGCGCGCCACCTCGACGGCGTGGTCGGCGAAGCGCTCGTAGAACCGGCTGAGCAGGGTCACGTCCACGGCGGGTGTCACGCCGTGCTTCCACTCGCGGTCCATCAGCACCGTGAACAGATGCCGGTGCAGGTCGTCCATCGCATCGTCTTCCTCCTGGATGCGGGCGGCCTTCTCCGGATCGCGGGTGAGCAGAACCTCCTGCGCGGCATTGCCGAGTTCGACTGCGACGCGGCCCATCTCGGCGAAGTAGCCGTTGACCTCCTCGGGCAGCACATGCTGCGGGTGGCGTCGGCGAGCGATCTTGGCGACGTGCAGGGCCAGCGCCCCCATCCGGTCGACGTCGGCGACGATCTGGATCGAGCCGACGACCGAGCGCAGGTCACCAGCCACCGGGGCCTGCAGCGCCAGCAGCACGAACGCGGACTCCTCGGCGCGGACGCTCAGGGCGGCGATCTGCTCGTGGTCGCTGATCACCTGTTCGGCAAGTACCAGATCGGCCTGCAGCAGGGACTGGGTCGCGCGTTCCATCGCCGTACCCGCCAGGCCGCACATTTCGCCGAGCTGCCTCGTCAGGGAGTCCAACTGTTCGTGGTACGCGGTTCGCATGGGCCAAGCCTAGAGGTTGAGCAGGTCACGCGTCACGACGCGGACAATGAACGACAGGTGAATGACAACCGCCCGGACGTGCTGTTGTCCGATTAACGAAGCCGCTATTCGCAGGTGGTGTCGGCGGCGTTGGTGACGGCGAGATCCTCGGGCAGGTGCGACGGGGAGGTGCTCGTGCCCCGCACCACCTGGACCTGCACGGGCGACCCGCTCGGTGTCGGCGCGTTCACGGTGTTGAAGTCCGAGCCGAGCACCACCTGCACGGTGTCACCGAGACCGGTGACCTGTTCGACGGTGGCGTTGGTGAACGACGAGGCGACCGTGGCCGCGGCCTGCTCGTTGCCCGGTGCGAAGAACACGGTCGTCGAGGACAGCGAGTCGGGGTAGTCGTCGGGGGTGGTGACGTTGAACCCGTGCGCCTGCAGCTCGTCGGCGGCGGTGGCGCCGAGGCCGGTTTGACCGGTCGAGTTCGACACCTGGACGGTGACCTGCGCCGGATCCGTGGTGACGGCGTTGACCAGCCGGCCCGGGTCGGTCGCCGGTGCCGGCTCGGGCGCCGCGGTGCTCGACTCGGGGGTCAGGGTGGCCGACTCAGGAGTGCCCGGCACCGGAGTGTTGTCGGCGTTCTTCTCCCCGGGCAGTGGGTTGTCGTTGATGATCGCGTCGAACAGGGCGTTCATGTCGTCCTCGCGCGGCACCTCGTTGCCGTAGTCGTCGGCATAGCCGACCGTGGGCACGGTGACGAAACTGATCCGGCCGGCGGACACCCCCTGGATCGACTGGCCGAGGTCGACCAGTTCACGGGTGCCGATGTTGTCGACATAGGTGTCGTCGATGAACTTGTTCACCACGTCGTTGAGCTTGTTCAGCGAGAAGAACACCTCCTTGCTGATGAGCGACCGCAGCAGCGACGACAGGAACAGCTGCTGGCGCTTGATGCGGCCGTAGTCGCCGTTGATCTCGGTGGTGACCTGGCGGGCGCGCACGTAGTTCAGCGCGGTGTGTCCGTCGATCATCTGGCGGCCCGCGTTCGGCAGTACCGTGCCCAGCTCGTAATCCTCGATCGGGGTGGTGCTGCAGACCTCGACGCCGCCGATCGCGTCGACCATCTTGGCGAAGCCGGCGAAGTCGACGGCCATGAACCGGTTGACCGACAGCCCGGAGAGCTTCTGGATGACCTTGACCAGGCACTTCGGCCCGCCGACGGCGTACGCGGAGTTCAGCTTGGTCTCGGTCCACGCCTCCTCGAGCCCGTACATCGGCGAGTTCTCATCGGTGATCGGTCCGTATGCGCCGGTCTCGGGATTCCACGGCTCGCACTCCATCGGCTCGATGGACAGATCGCGCGGGAATGACACCGCGACGACCCGCTCCCGGTTGGCGGGGATGTTAACCAGCATCACGGTGTCCGAGCGCGCGCCCGCCGCGTCCTCGGTGTCGCCGGCGCCCATGTCGCTGTTCTGGCCGATCCGGCTGTCCACGCCGACGATCAGGAAGTTCTCGTCGCCGTACTGCGCGTTGGCGTCGATGATGTCGCGCGAATCCCGGTCCAGCGCCGACACCTTGTTCATGCTGTTGTTCTTCGACGACTGCCACTGCCACGCGCCACCGGTCAGCACGAGCGCGAAGGCCGCCAGCAGCGCGGCGGCGGTCCGGCCGGCCAGCATCACCCGTCTGCGGCGGTGCGGTTCGTCACCCGGCGCGCCCACCGAACGCCGGCCGATCCGTGACGGCGGCACCCGCGAGGACGTGAGGTCGGGGATGTCGTCGTCGTACGCGGACGGTACGGGCGGGATGATCTCGGTGTCCTGCCGGTCCGGATCCGACGGGCGGGCGCCACCGTCGGCGGCCACGGCCTCGTAGCCGCCGTAGGGCTGGTAGGACTCGTAGTCCTCGTACTGCTCGTAGGGTTCGGCAGGGACGGCGTCGATGATCTCGGTCGGCGGTGCGGGCGGCTCGGCCGGCGGGACCACGTCGATGATCTCGGTCGGCGGTGCGGGCGGCGCCTCGGGTTCGGGCTCGGGCTCGGCGAGGTGGCGCCGCGCGCGGCGTCCGCCGGTGCCCTCTCCGGCCATCTTGGCGATGAGGTCGGCGACCGTCAGGCCGCCGTCGGTGTGGCTACCGCTCGGCTCGTCGGCCGCCTCGTCGTCGGGCTCATCGGCGGCCGCGGGCGTGACGGGGTGCCGGTCGCTGCGCTCCCACGGCGCGGCGCCGAGGGATCGCCGGGGAGTTCGGGTAAGCCATTGGTTGTCCGCGTCATGATCCGGGGCCGGGTCCGGCGCCCGCCGACGGCCAGGAGTGGCGTTGTCGCCGTCACTCATGTCCTCATCGGCCTCCGACTCCGTGAACCCGCCGGCGCGTCGCGCCCAGCCGGCTTGTGCAATGCCACATGCCTCGCAGCAGCATCGAGATCGGCTCCGTGACTGGAGCCATCACAGCAAGACCCACATCGTACTGAGACAACCTGTGAGTGAGCCAGTCGGAGCGGGTGACAGGTTCGTCTCGAATTGTCACGAACGCGCTACAACGGCGCCTCGCGCGACACTTCCGGCCCTGCTCAGCCGCCTGAATGCATGACGTCCGCGCCGGTGGGGACGGTGCAGTCGTCAGGGTCGGCCAGCCAGCCCTCCGGCAGTGTCACCGACGCGGGTGACCCCTGCCGGCCACGGGGTCCGGTCGCCGTGGCGGGAAACGGGACATCGGGATCCAGCTCGTCGAGCAGCCGGTCGAGGTCGGCCAGCGTCTTGACCAGGGCCAGCCCGCGTCGCAGGTCGGCGCCGGCGGGAAGACCGTGCAGGTACCAGGCGACGTGCTTGCGGATGTCGCGCATGCCCTTGTCCTCACCGAAGTGATCGGCGAGGAGCTCGCCGTGGCGGCGGACGATCGCGGCGACCTCGCCCAGCGTGGGCGGCACCGGGATCTCCCGTCCGGCGAAGGCCGCGGACAGCTCCGCGAAGAGCCAGGGACGGCCGAGGCACCCGCGGCCGATGACCACGCCGTCGCAGCCGGTGGACGACATCATCGCCAGCGCGTCATCGGCGTCGAAGATGTCGCCGTTGCCGAGCACCGGAACGCTGGTCACATGTTGTTTCAGGGCGGCGATCTGCGACCAGTCCGCGGTGCCCGAGTATCGCTGCGCGGCGGTGCGGGCGTGCAGTGCCACCGCGGCCGCCCCCTCCTCCGCGGCGATGCGGCCGGCGTCGAGGTGGGTGTGGTGCTCGTCGTCGATGCCGATGCGGAACTTGACGGTGACCGGGATTCCGGAGCCCTCGACGGCGCGCACCGCGGCGGCCACGATCCTGCCGAACAGCCGGCGCTTGTAGGGCAGCGCGGCGCCACCGCCCCGGCGGGTCACCTTCGGCACGGGGCAGCCGAAGTTCATGTCGATGTGGTCGGCCATGCCCTCGTCGGCGATCATCCGCGCCGCCGCATAGGTGGTGTCCGGGTCGACGGTGTAGAGCTGCAGCGACCGCGGGGACTCGTCCGGAGCGAAGGTCGTCATGTGCAACGTGACGGGGTGGCGCTCCACGAGTGCCCGCGCGGTCACCATCTCGCACACGTACAGCCCGCTGACCGTCCCGGCGCGGGCGATCTCGAGTTCACGGCACAGCGTCCGGAACGCGACGTTGGTCACGCCGGCCATCGGGGCCAGCACGACGGGGCTGGACAGCGCGAACGGCCCGATCTGAAGTGCAGATCGGGCCGGCGCGCGGTGTTCGGTCAGGACGCTGATGAGGCAAGCACCTTCGAGTTGCGCTTCTCGGCCATCTTGCGCTCCCGTTCGAGGCGCTTCTCCTTGGCGAGTTCGAACTTGACGCAGGCCTCCTCGAGTTCCTCGACGAGCACCCCGAGGTCGTCGCGCATCCGTGCGGCCTCGCCGGTGAAGTCCTCGCGCTCGAAGATCCGCCACTTCTTCAGCACCGGCATCACCACGTCGTCGAGGTGGATGCGCGGATCGTAGACGCCGCCGACGGCGATGATGACGGCCTTGCGCCGGAACTCCGGCACCGTGAAGCCGGGCATCTTGAAGTTGCGCAGCACGCGGTGCAGCGACTTCATCGCCTGGTTCGGCGCGATCGCGAGACCGGCCTCGCTGACGTCGCGGTAGAAGATCATGTGCAGGTTCTCGTCGGCCGAGACGCGCGCCAGCAGCTGATCGGCGATCGGCTCGTTGCAGGCCTTGCCGGTGTTGCGGTGCGAGACGCGGGTGGCCAGCTCCTGGAACGTCACGTAGATGACGGAGTCGAAGAGGCTGTGCGCGAACATGTCGCCCTGGGCGTTCTGGCCGGGGGAGAAGCCGCGGGTCATCTGCTCGACGCGCAGTTCCTCGAGCTGGATGGGATCGATGGCGCGGGTGACGACGAGGTAGTCGCGCAGCGCGATCCCGTGCCGGTTCTCCTCGGCGGTCCAGCGGTTGACCCACTGGCCCCAGGCGCCGTCCATGCCGAAGTTCATCGCGATCTCGCGGTGATAACTGGGCAGGTTGTCCTCGGTGAGCAGGTTCTGCACCATCGCGGTCTGGGCGACCTCCGACAGCTTGGACTGCTCGGGATCCCAGTCCTGACCGCCGAGGGCGTAGTAGTTCTTGCCGTCCGACCACGGGATGTAGTCGTGCGGATTCCAGTCCTTGCGCATGCGCAAGTGCCTGTTGAGGTTCGCCTCGACGACCGGCTCGAGCTCTTTGAGCAAGTGCAGGTCGGTCAGGTCGATCGCCATGGGCCCCTCCGGTTATCTGTACCTGATGGTTGCACTCAATATATCTGTGTACTTCGGTGACATCAAGTTGGCCCGCACCGGGTGTCGCCCACCGCCGCGTCGCATTTCCGGCGTCACTCCCGCTCGTGTACCCGCTCGCGGCGAGTGTTCTCAGTATTCGGCCACCCGGCTGAGCAGCATGTCGACGCAGTAGTCGATGAACTGCTCCCGGCTGGCCCTCAGTCTTCCGTCGAGGTATGCGGTGAACAGCGCCGTCAGCGCTCCGATCAGTCCCGTCGCGACCATCGCCTGCAGCGCCGGATCGGTGATCCTGGTCAGCTTGCGCTGCAGCAGGTCGATGAAACTGGGCATCCACTCCGCGCCCGACTGGACGAGCACCGGTTCCGATTCCGGCGCGAGCAGCAGCACGCGACCGCGGGCGGGGTCGTCGACCATCAGCGCGACGAACTGTTCCACCGCATCGCGCGGCGTCTCCGCGCTCGTCAGGGCCGCCATCGCCCGGGCGCAGACATCGTCGTAGACCGCGCGGACGTACTCGTCGCGGTCGCCGAAGCTCTCGTAGAAGTAGCGCTCGGTCAGGCCGGCTTCCCGGCACACCGCCCGCACGGTCAGCGCCGGGCCGCCCGCACTGCCGAGCAGTTTCACCCCGGCGGCGACGAGGTCGTCGCGACGCAGCGCCTGGCGATCCTGCAGTGGAACGCCCGACCAGCGGCCGCGTCGTTGACCGGAGGGCACATCACTCCCTATGCTCGATGTGACAACACGCGTAGTCAAAATGGCTTCTGGCGTCGATGGGACTGATACCAGTGACTCAAGATACTTCTGCGGCCAGTCCGCTGACCAGCGAATCGCCGCTGGCCACCGGCTGCCCGGTGGCGCCGGGCGGCTATGACGCCCCGCCTTCGCCGCTCGGCCCCGATTCCCTGACGTGGAAGTACTTCGGCGACTGGCGGGGACTGCTGCAGGGACCGTGGGCCGGGTCGATGCAGAACATGCACCCGCAGCTGGGCGCCGCGGTCGAGGAGCACTCGACGTTCTTCCGCGAGCGGTGGCAGCGGCTGCTGCGCTCGCTGTACCCGATCGGCGGCGTGGTGTTCGACGGCGACCGCGCGCCGGCCACCGGAGCCGAGGTGCGGGACTACCACACCGACATCAAGGGCGTCGACGGCCAGGGCCGCCGCTACCACGCCCTGAACCCCGACGTCTTCTACTGGGCGCACTCGACGTTCTTCGTCGGCACGCTCATCGTCGCCGAACGCCTCTGCGGCGGCATCACCGAGGCGGAGAAGCGTCAACTGTTCGACGAACACGTCGAGTGGTACCGGATGTACGGCATGAGCATGCGGCCGGTACCGGCGACGTGGGAGGACTTCCAGGTCTACTGGGATCACATGTGCCGCAACGTGCTCGAGAACAACTACGCCGCGCGCGCTGTGCTCGACCTGACCGAATTGCCCAAACCGCCGTTCGCGCCGGCGATGCCGGACTGGATGTGGCGGCTGCAGCGAAAGATGTTGGCGCCGTTCTTCGTCTGGTTCACCGTCGGCCTGTACGACCCGCCGGTGCGCGCCCTGATGGGCTACACGTGGTCGGCCCGCGACGAGTGGTGGCACCGCCGCCTCGGGGAGGCGGTGGGCAAGGTGTTCCGGCTGGTGCCCGAGCGTCGACGGATGCATCCGCGGGCGCGCGCAGGCCTGGACCGCGTCAGGGGCCGCATCACGCCCGACGCGCCGCTGGTGCACACCCCGGCCCGGAACCTGCCGCCCCTGGACTGCCGCGGCAAGTCGACGCACTACTGCCCCGAGGTCTGACACATCGGTCGATCGGCCAGCTAGGTTGATCCCATGACGGCCCCCGAGATTCTGGGCGGCCGCTACGAGCTGCGAGGCGTCCTGGGTCGGGGCGGCATGGCCGAGGTTCGCGACGGCTGGGACACCCGTCTGAATCGTGCGGTCGCCATCAAGCTGATCCACCCCGCGCTCGGGTCACAGCCCGAGACCCGGACCCGGTTCGAGGCCGAGGCCCGCTCGGCCGCTGGGCTCAACCATCCGCACATCGTCGCCGTGCACGACAGCGGCGAACACAACGGCATCCCGTTCATCGTGATGGAGCGGCTCTCCGGGTTCTCGCTCGCCGATCAGATCGCCCGCGGTCCGCTGCCGGTGCCGATGGCGCGCAAGGTCATCGACGACGTCCTCGACGCACTGGCCGCCGCACACGACGCAGGCGTCCTGCACCGCGACATCAAACCGGGCAACATCCTGTTCACGCCGTCGGGTGAGGCCAAGGTCACCGACTTCGGCATCGCGAAGACCGCGGAGGCCGGCGTGACGATGACCGGCCAGATCGTCGGCACGATGGCCTATCTCAGCCCGGACCGGTTGATGGGACACCCGGCCACACCGGCCGACGATCTGTACGCGGTCGGCGTGGTTGGTTACGAAGCACTCGCCGGCAGGCGTCCGTTCCTGCCGGAACACCCGGGCGCACTGGCCCGGGCGATCATGGACGAGCAGCCGCCTCCGCTGCGTTCGCTGCGGCCGGACGTCGACCCGGTGCTCGACGCGGTGATCGAACGCGCGATGGCCCGTGACCCGGGACTGCGCTTCCACAACGCCCGCGCGATGCGTGCGGCACTCGCCGGCACCGTGCCGGTGGCTGCCGCGGGACCGCCGGGACCGATGGGCACCCGGGTGCTCGACACCCCGGTGCCGCCGCCCTCGATGATCGCCGTGCCGCCGCCCCGCCGATCGGGTCCCGACCGCAGGCTGCTGTGGATCGGTGCGGCGGTCGCGGCGCTCCTGCTCGGCGTGATGCTCGCGGTGTTCGAGGCGGGGACGTCGTCGAATCCACCGCCGCAGCCCGCGACGACGAGCCCGCCGGTCACCACGACACCCACCACGCCGCCGACGACGACCACCACCACGGTGGCGCCGGTCGAGCCCGGCCAGCAGGGCCCGCCGTTCGACCGGCCGGGCAAGAAGCCCAAGCGCAACGGCAACGGCGACGGCGACGACTGACGCCGCGAGTGCCGGGTTAGCGTGAGCCCGTGACCAAAGCCGGCTTCGTGCTCAATGCCGTCCTCGCGTCGGTGGGGATCGTCGCGTTCGTGGTGCTGGCGGGGGTGTTCGGCTACAAGTGGCTCGAACGGGACGAGCCGAACGACGCCTACTCGTGTGGCAGCGGGACCCGGGGCGGCACCTGCTTCAGCGGTGAGACCACGAACATGGTGCTCACGTGTGTCTTTGCCGGCATCGCGGTGATCGGGATCGTGCTCTTCGTGAAGTCTGTGCGCTCGCATTGGCCCAACGTCAGGTAGGTGGGACGTGACGCACCCGCCTGGTACAGAAACCGCTGTACTGTCAGGGGTGTGGAGACGCTGCAGCACACCGATGCGCTGGCCCGATTCGGTCACGCCCTGTCCGACACCACGCGGACACGCATCCTGCTGCGCCTGAACCGGGCACCCGGGTATCCGTCCGACCTGGCCGATGAGATCGGAGTGTCCAGGCAGATCCTGTCGAATCACCTGGCCTGTCTGCGCGGCTGCGGACTGGTGGTGGCGGTGCCCGAGGGCCGTCGCGCGCGCTACGAACTCGCCGATCCCCGCATCGGGCATGCGCTGACCGACCTGATGGGTCTGGTGCTGGCCGTCGACCCCGCCTGCCGGTGTTCGGGCGCGGACGGTCGCGAGTGCGGATGTGGTTGCCGCTGATGGCATCTCGGCTCACCGACGCTCGACGCGACCTGCTGTCCAGACGCATCCGGCTGTTCGTCGCCGCGACGATCTCGTACAACGTCATCGAGGCGATCGTGGCGATCACCGAAGGCGCTCGGGTGTCGTCCACCGCGCTCGTCGGCTTCGGGCTCGACTCGGTGATCGAGGTGTCCTCCGCGGCCGCGGTGGCGTGGCAGTTCGCCGGCCGCGACCCCGAGGCCCGCGAGAAGATCGCGCTGCGGATCATCGCGTTCTCGTTCTTCGGCCTGGCGACGTATGTGACCGTCGACGCGGTGCGGGCGCTGCTGGGCGCCGGTGAGGCGCGGCACTCGACGGTGGGCATCGTGCTCGCCGCGCTGAGCCTGATCGTCATGCCGGTGCTGTCGTACGCGCAGCGCCGAGCGGGTCGCGAACTGGGCTCGCTGTCGGCGGTCGCCGACTCGAAACAGACGCTGCTGTGCACCTACCTGTCGGCGGTGCTGCTGGTCGGACTCGTGCTCAACAGTGCCTTCGGGTGGTCGTGGGCGGACCCCATCGCCGGCCTGGTGATCGCCGTCATCGCGGTCAGGGAGGGCGTCAACGCATGGCGAGGTGAAACATGCTGTGCGCAACCGGTCGGCGGCGGCACGGGCCGGGACGACTGCTGCGACTGATGATCGTGGTGCCCCCACCAGGGCTCGAACCTGGGACCTGCGGATTAAAAGTCCGTAGCTCTACCAACTGAGCTATAGGGGCGCGGTGAAACACAATACCGGGCGGCCTGACGGGCCCCATTTGAGGATTCGGGAGCCGGTAATCTAAGCTATCGAAGCTCACAACGTCCGCGTTGTGAGTACCCCGAAGAGATTCGGCTTGGCCCCCTTCGTTTAGCGGCCTAGGACGCCGCCCTTTCAAGGCGGTAGCGCGGGTTCGAATCCCGTAGGGGGTACGACGCACCGGCGGCGACGTCGGTGTGGCACTGCAGCAAGGCCCTGTGGCGCAGTTGGTTAGCGCGCCGCCCTGTCACGGCGGAGGTCGCGGGTTCGAGTCCCGTCAGGGTCGCCATCACGGCGAGGCATACCGGTCGTCAGGCCGGTGCCTTCCGGCCAGGTAGCTCAGTTGGTACGAGCGTCCGCCTGAAAAGCGGAAGGTCGCCGGTTCGATCCCGGCCCTGGCCACTCAGCAGGGGCGGATGCGAAGGACAGGCAGTGATCGCCGATCGGCACAGCGGCCGGCAGGACGCCGGTGGCTTCCGGCAGCGGTTGCTCGACGCGCTCGAGGCGTCAATCGCCGAGGACGGATACCAGAGGACCACCATCGCCGGCATCGTCCGCCGTGCCCGGACCTCACGCCGGACCTTCTACGAACACTTCGAAGACCGCGAAGCCTGTTTCGTCGCGCTGCTCACCGCCGCCAACGACGAGCACATCCGCAGCATCTCGGCGGCCGTCGACCCGACCACTGCGTGGCAGCACCAGGTGCGTCAGGCGATCGTGGCGTGGATCGCCTCTGCGGAGTCGCGTCCGGCGCTGATGCTGAGCTGGATCCGCGACATGCCGTCGCTCGGCGCGTCCGCGCGCGTTCTGCAGCGCGACGTGATGGACAACTTCGTCGACATGGTGCAGGCGCTCGGCGGCACCGACCGCTTCCGGGCCGCCGGAATCGGGCCCGTGTCGCGCCAACGGGTCATCATGTTGCTCGGCGGGCTTCGCGAGCTGACCGCCATCACCGTCGAGGACGGCGGCCGGATGAGCGACGTCACCGAGGAGGCCGTCGACGCGTCGATCGCCCTGCTCACGCCGACGCCCTGACCGCGGCGCGCAGGCGGGTACGTTACCGGCATGGCCCGGCCGGCTCAGACCATCCGCAGCGAGCGCACCCGCGACGCGCTGCGCCAGGCCGCGCTCGTGCGCTTCCTCGCCCAGGGCGTCGAGGACACCTCGGCCGAACAGATCGCGGCCGACGCCGGGGTGTCGCTGCGGACGTTCTACCGGCACTTCGCGTCCAAGCACGATCTGCTGTTCGCCGACTACGACGCCGGGCTGCAGTGGTTCCGCGCCGCGCTGGCCGACCGCTCCGCCGCTGAATCGCTGGTCGACTCGGTGCATTCGGCGATCCTCGCGGCGCCCTACGACGTCGACGCCGTCGCCAAGATCGCCGCACTCCGGTCCGAGGAACTCGATCCGGGCCGCATCGTGCGGCACATCCGCCAGGTCGAGGCGGACTTCGCCGAGGCGGTCGAGGAGCACCTGGCCCGCGACCGGCCGCCACCCACGGACGCCGACGAGCGGCTGCGTCTCACCGTCACGGCGCGCTGCATCGCCGCCGCGGTGTTCGGGGCGATGGAGATGTGGATGCTCAGCGAGCCACGCTCACTGCCGGAGCTGGCCCGGTTGTGCCGCGCCGCGCTGGAGTCGCTACGCGGCGGCATCATCGACTGACGGCCCTCGTTTCTGCGCTGAGGGCTGTGATGCCACGCCGATCGCAGCCCTGGGTGCAAAAACCAGCGGGCGCTCGCCAAAGTTTCGTCAATATTGACAAAACATGCGGTGCCGTGTCAGCCTCAGCCGATGGCGGATCATGACGCGATCGTCGTCGGCGCGGGCCACAACGGACTGACCGCGGCGGCGCTGCTGCAACGCGCCGGCCTGCGCACTGTGTGCCTGGAGGCCAAACGCTACGCCGGCGGAATGGCCTCCACCGTCGAGCTTTTCGACGGCTACCGGTTCGAGATCGCCGGCTCGGTACAGATCCCCACCGCCGCGACGGTGAGCCGCGAGCTCGGTCTCGACACGCTGCCGACCGTGGACCTCGACGTGATGTCGGTGTCGCTGCGCGGTGTCGGCGACGATCCGGTCGTCTACTACACCGACCCGATGCGACTGCTGACCCACCTCAACGAGGTGCACGGCGCCGAGGCGGTCAACGGCATGGCGGGCCTGATGGCCTGGAGTCAGGCCCCGACCCGCGCGCTGGGGCGCTTCGAGGCCGGCCGGCCCCCGAAGACGCTCGACGAGATGTATGCCTGTGCCACAAACGAATTCGAGCGCTCGACTATCACCGACCTGTTGTTCGGGTCGGTCACCGACGTGCTCGACCGCTACCTGCCCGACCGTGAGAAGCACGGTGCGTTGCGCGGGATGCTGGCGCTGCTGGCGGTCAACACCACCTACCGCGGGCCTGCCACCCCCGGCACCGCCGCGGCACTCGCGTACGGCTTCGCCGTTCCCGACGAGAACACCCTGCTGGTGAAGAAGCTGCGCGGCGGCATCGGTGCGCTCACCTCGCATCTGCAGGACGTTTTCACCTCCGCCGGAGGCGAAGTGAGATTGCGCGCCGACGTCGCCGAAATTTTGGTGGATGACGGCCGGGTCGCCGGCGTGCGCCTCGAGGACGGCACGCGGCTGACCGCGCCGGTGGTGGTGTCCGCCGTCGCGCCCGACCTCACGGTGACGCGACTGCTCGACCCCGCCGCGATACCGGCCGACATCCGCGCCAGGTACGCCCGCGTCGACCACCGCGGCAGCTACCTGCAGATGCACTTCGCCCTCGACGGCACGCCGGAATTCGCCGCACCCTACGAACTGCTCAACGACCCCGCCATGCAGTCCAACATCGGCATCTTCAGCACCCCGGAGGAACTGCAGCAGCAGTGGGAGGACTGCAGGCACGGCGTCGTGCCCGCCGACCCGTCGATCGCGCTGCAGATCCCCTCGGTCAACGACCCCACGCTGGCGCCGGCGGGCAAGCACGCCGCGTCGGCGTTCTCGCTGTGGTTCCCGGTCGAACAGGGGGAGTCGGGCTACGGCGAGATGAAGACCGAGATGGGGCGGCGGGTGATCGAGAAGATTTGCCGTATCGCACCCGACTTCGAGACCCGCATCATCCGGCACACCACCTTCACGCCCAAACACATGGGCACGATGTTCGGCGCCCCCGGCGGGGACTACTGCCACGGCCTGGTGCACCCCGAGCAACTGGGCCCCAACCGCCCGGGCCCGAAAGGCCATGTCGATCAACCGCTTCCGGTGCACGGCCTGTACCTCGGCAGCGCCGGCTGCCACGGCGGCCCCGGCATCACCTTCGTCCCCGGCTACAACGCCGCCAAGCAGGCGCTGGCCGACGCCTGAGACTCAGACGCCGGTCGCGCGCTCCAGATCCTTGAGCGAATCCTCGAGGTGGCCGAGCAGACGCTGCAGATGCGGCACGCTGCCTCTGGCGCCCACCAGCCCGAAGTCGAGGTTGTCGGCGTTGTTCGCCACCGTGATGTTCACCGCCTGGCCGTCCAGCGCGATCGACAGCGGGTAATTGCCGTCGAGGCGCGCGCCGCGCCAGTACAACGGTTCTCGAGCGCCCGGCACGTTGGAGATCACGATGTTGAACGGCGGCGGCGCGGCCGACACGAACCCCGGCACCGCGCCGAGGCCCAGGGGGGCGATCATCGACGCCGACAGCGCCAGCTGCTGCACGCGAGGCAACTGAGTGAAGACCTTCTTGTTGTTGCGCATCGACGTGCTGATGATCTCGAGGCGCTTGCCGGCGTCGGCGGTGTCGGTGGCGAGATTGCACAACATCACGCCCGTCATGTTGCCGCCCGTGTCGGCCTCCTCCTCGGTGCGCAGGCTCACCGGGACCATGGCGATCAGCGGCGCGTCGGGCAGCGCATTCTGCTCCACGAGATAGGCCCGCAGCGCCCCCGCGGACATCGCGAGCACGACGTCGTTCACGGTCGCGCCGGTGGTGGCCTGCTTGACGGCGCGCAGACGCGACAGGGGCCAGGATTGCGCCGCGATCCTCCGCGCGCCGCCGATCGGCACATTGAACATCGTCCTCGGGGCGGCGTACGGCAGTTGCAGCTGCTGCTCGAGCAGCGCCGACCGGGCCAGCGACAGGGTCGAGGGCGCAAGGGCGGCAACTGATCCCACCCGGCTGCGAAGGGACTGCAGCAGAGACGACGACTGCTGTTCCAGCTCGGCCTTGCGCTCCTTGCGTGGCAGGTGCCACGGCACCCTCAGCTCGGGGTCCTCGGGGTCGGTGGACAGCGTGCGCTGGGTGAGCTTCAGCGCCGACACCCCGTCGATCAGCGCGTGGTGGAACTTGACGTAGACCGCGAACCGGTTGTCGTTGAGGCCCTCGATGAGATGGGCCTCCCACAGTGGCCGGTGCCGGTCGAGCAGTGTGCCGTGCAGTCGCGACGTCAACTCGAGTAGGTCACGCACCCGGCCAGGGGAGGGCAGTGCCGACCGCCGCAGGTGATAGTCGAGGTCCACCTCGTCGTCCTCGGCCCATGCGAGGTTGGCGATGCCGCCGAGCAGCGTTCCCGGGTGCTTGCGGAAGGTCGGGTGGAACTCGGTGTGCTCGACCATCTGCTGATGCATCTCGCGCAGGAAATCCGGACCCGAGACGCCGTCGGGCGGCTCGAACAACTGCAGGCCGCCGACATGCATGGGGTGCTCGCGGGATTCGACGAGCAGGAACATCGAATCGGTCGGCGAGATGAGCTTCATCGCACTCCTCTGAAGGTAGGTGTCCTTTCTATTCCCTGCGGGCCCGGTTCTCAACGTTTCACCGGATCGGGCGCTGGGAAAGACCTGGGGATGTCACTTCGCGTCGCTGTCACGGGCCCCACCGGAGAGATCGGCAAGTCGGCGGTCGACGCACTGGAGCGCCACCCCGACGTCGAGCGGATCATCGGGATGGCCCGCAGGCCCTTCGATCCGGCCGCGCGGGGGTGGACGCGGACCGAGTACCGGCAGGGTGACATCACCGACCGGGCGGCCGTCGACGCGTTGGTGGCCGACGCCGACGTGGTGGTGCACCTGGCGTTCATCATCATGGGCTCTCGCGCCGAGAGCGCGCGAGTGAACCTGGCGGGCACCCGCAACGTCTTCGAGGCGACGGTGGCCGCCGAGCGGCCGCGCCGGCTGGTCTACACCTCGTCGGTCGCGGCCTACGGCTACCACTCCGACAACCCCGTGCCGATCACCGAGGACGTCCCGCCCCGCGGCTCGCCCGAGCACTACTACTCCGAGCAGAAGGCGACCTGCGAGGCCGCCCTGGCCGAGATCGCCGACGGCTCCGGCCTCGAGGTGTTCGTGCTGCGTCCGTGCATCGTGGCCGGTCCCGACGCGCCCGCGCTGGCCGAGGTGATGCCCTGGAACCAGCTGCCCGGCCCGGTCCGCCGCGCCACACAGATGTTCCCGTTGCTCAAACCGCCGTTCCCGGACCCCGGCACGCCGCTGCAACTGGTGCACCACGACGATGTGGCCGACGCCATCGCGCTGGCCGCGACGAGTGCGGCGCCGCCGGGGGCGTACAACATCGCCGGCGACGGCGTGCTGTCGATGTCCGAGGTGGCCGACGCACTCGGTGCGCGACCGGTGCGGGTGCCCAGAGTCACGGTGTCGGCGGCGTCGGAAATCGTCGCGCGGCTGCCCTTCGTGCCGTCGGCGCTGGAATGGCTGCACATCGGCCGCACGTCGGTGGTGATGGACACCACGCGGGCGCGCACCGAGCTGCGTTGGACGCCGAAACATTCTGCTGCCGAAACGCTTTCGGCACTCGCCGAGTCCTACATGTGACGGCTACTGGGTGGGATCGCCGGTGTCGGCGGGACCGCCGGGCGTCGCACCGCCCTCGCTGGACCAGTCGACCCGGTCATCGGCGCCCTCGGCGGGATCACTGATGACGTCGTCCTTGGCCTGATCGGAACCCTTGTCGGTCTCGCTGGTGTCCGGCTTTTCCTTGCTCACCGGCGCTGAATACCCTGGTCACCGGCATCGGAAACGGTACGCACCTGCGCTTTCAGTCCCGGCGGTTGCGCAGCTGCTCGGCCCAGTCCTTCGGGACCCTGCCGCGCGGACCAGGAACCGTCTGGTCGGCCGGACGGCTGTGCGGCGCGGCGAGTTCCGGGCCGTCGTAGTAGTCGTCGGTCTGGAAGTTCCAGAACCAGTCCTCGCCCGGCTCGAAGGACTGGATGATCGGGTGCCCACTGCCGCGCCAGTGCGCGGACGCGTGCCGGGCGGGCGAATCGTCACAGCAGCCGATGTGTCCGCATGCCGCGCAGCGCCGCAGGTGCACCCACCAGCCGTCGTCCGCTTCGCATTCCACACAACCGGTTCCGCTCGGCGGCACCGCGGGATCGACCGCTTCAGTCATGCACGCAGCCTATCGTCAACGGATGGCCGTCACGATGCGTCGCGAGGTGATCATCGAGGCCGGCGTCGAGGAGATCCTCGATGTCATGCTCGACCTCGAATCGCTGCCGCAGTGGTCGCCCGCGCACAAGAGCTCGGAGGTGCTCGATCGCGACGACCGCGGCAGGCCGCTGCGCAGCAGGGCGACCGTGCAGACCGTCGGCATCACCGACGAGACCGAGATCGCCTTGACCTATCACGAAGACGGCTACGGCTGGACCCTGGTCAGCTCGACGTGGCAGCGCTCCCAGGACGCCCGCTACACCCTCGTCCCGCAGGGCGACCGGACCCTGGTGCGGTTCGAGGTGACCGTCGACCCCGTCATGCCGATGCCCGGCTTCATGCTCAAGCGGGCGGCCAAGGGCGTGATCGACACGGCGACCGACGGTCTGCGCTCACGCGTGCTCGCGGTGCGGAAGCGGGGGAAGTAACCCGCCGCACCGGCACGCTGACTATGGTCACGCCATGGCCGTCAGCGATTCCCGTGAAGTGCTCGTCGAAGCGACCGCCGAGGAGATCCTCCACGTCATCGCCGATGTCGAATCGACCCCGGACTGGTCGCCCCAGTACCAGAAGGCCGAGGTCCTCGAGGCCTACGACGACGGCAGGCCGCACCGGGTGAAGATGAAGGTGAAGTCCGCGGGCATCTCCGACGAACTGGTCGTCGAGTACACCTGGACCGACTCGAGCGCGAGCTGGACACTCGTGTCGGCCGGCCAGCTCAAGGCCCAAGACGGCAAGTACACCTTGACCCCGGAAGGCGACAAGATCCGGCTGCGGTTCGACCTGACCGCGGATCCGTCGGTGCCGATCCCCGGCTTCATCCTCAAGCGGGCGCTCAAGGGTGCGATGGAGACCGCGACCGACGGACTGCGCAAGCAGGTTTTGAAAGTGAAGAAGGGTGGCAACTAGCCCACCATGGCCATCACCGAGACCCGCGAGATCCTCATCGAGGCGACTCCGGATGAAATCCTGGAAGTGCTCTACGATCTCGAATCGCTGACCGAATGGTCGTCGGCGCACCAGGAGGTCGAGATCCTCGAGCGTGACGACGAGGGAAGGCCGAAACGCTCGCGGCAGGTCGTGAAGATCGTCGGCGTCAGCGACGAGCAGGTGCTCGACTACACCGTGCACGACGACGGGGTCAGCTGGACGCTCGTGGAATCGAAGCAGCAGAGGGGCCAGGACGCCCGCTACACCCTGACCCCCGACGGCGACGGCACCAAGGTGCGGTTTGAGCTCACCGTCGACCCGCTGGTGCCGCTGCCCGGCTTCCTGATCAAGAAGGGCGCCAAGGGTCTGCTCGACACCGCCACCGAAGGCCTGCGCAAGCGGGTGCTGAAGATCAAGAAGTCCTGACCGCGGCCGTCGCGCCGTGCCAGGATCAGGGCCATGACCATCGTCCTGGTGCACGGAAACCCGGAGACCGACGCCCTGTGGGATCCACTGGTCGACGCCCTGGGGCGTGACGACGTGGTGCGACTGTCGCCCCCGGGTTTCGGCGCCCCTCTTCCCGACGGCTTCGCCGCGACGTTCACGGCGTACCGGGACTGGCTGGAAGACGAGCTGACGCGTATCGACGGTCCGATCGACCTCGTCGGTCACGACTGGGGCGGCGGCCACGTGGTGAACGTGGTGATGCACCGCCCGGAGCTCGTGCGTAGCTGGGCCAGCGACGTCCTCGGGCTGTTCGACCCCGATTACGTCTGGCACGACATGGCGCAGGTGTGGCAGACCGAGGGCGAGGGCGAGAAGCTGGTCGACGAACTGCTCGGCGGAACGGTGCGCGAACGCGCAGAGCGGATGGCCACGTTCGGCATACCGCTGGAGACGGGCGAGAAGATCGCCGCCGGGCAGGGGCCGGAGATGGCCCGCGCGATCCTGCTGCTGTACCGCTCGGCGCGCCAGCCCGCGATGGCGGAGGCCGGCCGCGACCTGGAGAAAGCCGCGGCCCGCCCGGGCCTGTCGATCCTCGCCACCGACGACCCCTTCGCCCGTCCCGGACCGTCGCGCGGGCGGGCCGCCGACCGGGCCGGGGCCCGCACCGAGGTCCTCGACGGCCTCGGGCACTGGTGGATGGTGCAGGATCCGGCCCGTGGGGCGGCCGCCCTCACCGGCTTCTGGGACGAGCTCGACTGACGCAGTCGCCCGAACCGCGACCCTGCCTTGCCGCGCGGGTCTACATTTGCTGGTATGGCCGTTCGCGCGTCCAAGGAAGCAGTGATCGACGCCTCCCCGGAGGCGATCCTGGAGGTGCTCGCCGACATCGAGGACCTGCCGGCGTGGTCGTCGGTGTACAAGAACGTCGAGGTGCTCGACCGCCATCCCGACGGCAGGCCGTTCCACGTGCGGGCCACGCTGCGCCTGATGGGGATCACCGACAAGGAGATGCTCGAATACCACTGGGGCGACCGCTGGGTGGTGTGGGACGCCGCGGACACCTTCCAACAGCGCGGCCAGCACGTCGAGTACAACCTCACCCCGGAGGGCGACCGCACCCGGGTGCGCTTCGACGTGATCGTCGACCCGTCTGCCCCCATCCCGGAATTCCTGATCAAGCGGGCGAAGAAGATCGTGCTCGACTCGGCAATCGAGCAGCTGCGCCGACGGGTGCTGAGTAGAACTCGCGCCGACTAGAACTCGCGCTGATCCGAACGGAATGGGCGCACGGCGGCCCCGGTTGGCAATGACATGCCGACCGGAGTAGTCATCCATCCCCGTTCCGACGCCGCCAACGCGGTCGACGACGCCGTGGCGCAGGCCACCGCCGCGCAGCGGGCGGGTGTCACGCAGGTGTGGCTGGCCCAGCGCGTCGATCACGACGCCATCGCGCTGGCCGGCCTGATCGGCGCCGCGGTACCCGGCCTCGGCGTCGGGACGTCTGTGGTGCCGATCAACCCCCGGCATCCGCTGCTGATCTCCTCGGCGGCGCAGACCGCGCAGGCCGCCGCGCACGGCAACTTCAGCCTCGGCCTCGGGCTCGGCGCCCACGAACCCGAGCGGCTGGCGTTCGGCGCGACATGGCCCGACCCGGTCGGCCGGCTGCGCGAACACCTCACGGTGCTGCGTTCGCTGCTCGACACCGGCACCGTCGACTTCCACGGCGAGGCGATCACCTCCAGCCCGGCGTGGCCCGCGACGGTGGCGGGCGGCACCGCGGTGCCCGTGTACGTCGCGGCCATGGGACCCAAGGCGCTGCAGGTCACCGGCGAACTCGCCGACGGGACGCTGCCCTACCTCGCCGGGCCGCGGACCATCGCGGACTTCATCGTCCCCACCATCAACCGCGCCGCAGCCGACGCCGGCAGGCCACGACCGCGCGTCATCGCCATGGTGCCGGTGTTCGTGACCGACGACCCCGGCAGCGTGCACGAGGCCGTGGCCGCGGAACTGGGCTTCTACAACGAGATCCCGTCGTATCAGAAGATCCTGGCACGCGAGAACGTCTCCGGCGCAGCGGATCTCGCTGCGGTCGGGCCGGTCGAGTCGGTGCTGCGGCAGCTGCGCCGCTACCTCGATGCGGGCGCCACCGATGTCGCGCTCGCGCCGGTGGGTCCGGTGGACGACCGCGCCCGCGAGGCGCTGTGGTCGGTGGCCGGCTCGCTCTGAACCTCAACCGCCGGGGCGCAGCACCTGCAGCCGGCGGATCGCATCGTCGAGGGTGTCGTCACGCTTGCAGAACGCGAACCGCACCAGGTGGCTCCACGCGTCGGCGTGCGCGGCGGCGGGATCGCAGAACGCGGACATCGGGATCGCGGCCACACCGGCGCGCTCGGGCAGCTCCGCACAGAACGCGGTGCTGTCGGTGTAGCCCAGCGGACGCGGATCGGCGCACAGGAAGTAGGTGCCCGAGCTGGGGTGCACGTCGAAGCCGAGGTCGACGAGCGCCGATCCGAGCCGGTCACGCTTGGCCTGAAGCGAATCGCGCAACGCGGCCACCCAGGCGTCCTCGTGGTTGAGGGCGTGGGCCACCGCCGGCTGGAACGGCGCACCTCCGACATAGGTCAGGTACTGCTTGGCCGCACGCACCCCGGCGATGAGATCCGCTGGGCCGCAGGCCCACCCGACTTTCCAACCGGTGACGTTGAACATCTTGGCGGCACTGGAGATCGTGATCGTGCGCGCCGCCATCCCGGGGTAGTTGGCCACCGGCAGGTGTGTGCGTCCAGGGGGGTCCGAGTAGACGAGGTGTTCGTACACCTCGTCGCTGATCACCAGAAGGTCGTGGGCGACGGCGAGTTCGGCGATGGCGGCCAGTTCGGCGTCGCCGGCGACCATGCCGGTGGGATTGTGCGGCGAGTTCAGGATCAGCGCCCGGGTGCGGGGTGTCACCGCCCGGCCCAGCGCGTCGACGTCGATTGCGAAGCCGTCACCGACCTGGGCGAGCGGCACCGCGACCCGGTGACAACCCGCCATCGCGAGGACGGGGGAGTAGGAGTCGTAGAACGGCTCGATCAGCAGCACCTCGGAGCCGGGCTCGACCAGGCCGAGCACCGCCGACGCGATCGCCTCGGTGGCGCCGACTGTCACGAGCACCTCGGTGTCCGGGTCGTAGACGGTGCCGAAGTGGCGTTCGCGCTGCGCGGCGATCGCCTCCCTCAGCGGCGCGATGCCGAGGCCGGGCGGGTACTGGTTGACCCCGTCGGCGATGGCGGCCCGGGCGGCCTCGAGCATGGCGGGCGGGCCGTCCTCGTCGGGGAATCCCTGGCCCAAATTGACCGCACCGATGCGGGCGGCCAGCGCCGACATCTCGGCGAACACCGTCACCGCGAAGGGGCGCAGCCGCGAAACCGTCATGGCAGACCAGCCTAGGTGTGCGATCGCCGGATGCGTATTCCCCGGCGTGGGGGTACAGCCCGTGCCTCCCTGTACGCGCCCGGCTGCACTGTGCTGATGTCATGACCGACAACAACGACACCCTCGCCCTGGTGACCGGCGGCAACGCCGGCATCGGCTTCCACGTCACGCAACAGCTCGCCCGTGCCGGCGTACGGGTACTGCTGGGCTCCCGCGATCCGGCGCGCGGCGCGTCTGCCGCCGGTGAGCTGGCGGCGGCGGGACTCGCCGTCGACCCGCTGACACTCGACGTCACCGACGACCAGACGATCAGTGCCGCTGTCCGGTATGTCGGCGACACGTACGGGCGGCTCGACATGCTGATCAACAACGCCGCGATCGCGGGTGATGGATCGCCGGCGTCCGCAGTCGGTCGCGCCGAACTCCTGCGCACCTACGACACCAACGTGGCCGGGGTCGCCGCGGTGACCAACGGTTTCCTGCCGTTACTGCGTTCCTCGACGCGGCCGCGAATTCTGAACGTGTCCAGCGAATTGGGATCGACGCGCCTGGTCAACGATCCGGACTGGCCCTACAGCTCGGTGGCCGCGGCCGCCTATCAGGCCTCGAAGAGCGCGCTCGACATGCTGACCGTGCTCTACGCCAAAGAACTTGTCCACGAACATGTCCCGGTGGTGTCCGTGAGTCCGGGCTACCGGTCCACCAATCTCAACGGCGGCCGACCCATGGAGGGGGCCGGAGATCCGGCAGAGGGGGCGGCCGGCATCGTCGAGCTCGCGCTCGCCTCCGTGCTGCCCACCGGCCGGTTCTTCAGCTACCGGGCGGAGCTCGTCTCGTGGTGAAGCGCGGCACGAGGGTCGTGCCACTATCGAAGAATGGACGGACAGGCGGCGGGCAGGTTTTTGCGAGCGGTCCGGGAGAGCCGTGAGCCCGCCGACTTCGGGTTCAGCGCGCAGGGTCGGCGCACGTCCGGATTGAGGCGGTCCGAAGTGGCCGAGCTGGCGCACATATCCGTCGAGCACTACACGAACGTCGAACGCGCCCGCGGGTCCGCGCCGTCCGACCAGGTGGTGGCCGCCATCGCCGATGCGCTTCGTCTGCACGCCGACGAGCGGCGCCACCTGTTCCAACTGATCGGGCGCAGCGTCCCGCTGGAGCAGGCGCCGAGCATGGAGGTGACCCCGAGCGTCGCCGAGCTGGTCGCAGGGCTCGGGACGACGGCCGCGATGGTGCTGAGTGCACGCTACGACGTGCTGGCGTGGAATGCCGAGGCCGTCGTCCTCATGGAGGACTTCGGCGCGATCCCGCCGGCCGAACGCAACATTGCGCGCCGGCATTTCCTGCCGCCACCGGATGTCCCGCCGCACTACGGGATGACGGGGGGCGCGGAGTTCTCGCGCATCGTGGTGGGCCAACTGCGCGCCACGGTGGCCCGCTACCCCCGGGACCCGATGACCCGGGGGCTGATCGCGGACCTGCGTGCGGGAAGCCCCGAGTTCGCCGAGCTCTGGGACGACGCCACGGTCATCACCGTCACGCACATGATCAAGCGCCTGGATCATCCCGAACTCGGTCGCCTGACTCTGGCCTGCGACATGCTGCAGGACCCGCACCGAGATCAGAGCATCGTCATGTTCTCGGTCGTGTCGGCAGCACGCCGAGATGCCGATCAGGCGGCCGCGGCGTCGTGATCGATCAGCGCCTGCACGCGCGGGGGAATGAACCGCGGTGCCGAGACACTTGTTGCGTGCGTGACTTTCCAACTCGCTGCCGACGCCACGCTGCTCACACCGATCCAGGTCGGTGACACCCCGGTCGCGAACCGGCTCTTCATGGCGCCCCTGACGAGATCCCGCGCCGACGCCGACGGCACGCCCTCCGACCTGGCGGCCACCTACTACGCTCAGCGCGCGTCGGCGGGCCTGATCATCAGCGAGGCCACCGCGGTGTCACCCGGTGCGGGCGGGGCGTACCCGAACACCCCCGGCGTGTTCACCGACCGGCAGCAGTACGCGTGGGCCGGGATCGCCGAGGCCGTGCACACTGCGGGCGGCAAGATGTTCCTCCAGCTCTGGCATGTCGGCCGGATGGGCCACCCGGACCTCAGCGGCGTCGAGACGGTGGGCCCGTCGGCGGTCGCCGCCGAGCTGGACGCGCGCACGCCCCAGGGCCGCAAGCCGCTGCCGGTGCCGCGCGCACTGGCGGTCGACGAGATCGGTGAGATCGTGGCGTCGTTCCGCGCCGCCGCCCGCCGGGCCGTCGACGCAGGCATGGACGGGGTGGAGATCCACTCGGCCAACGGCTACCTGCTGCACGAGTTCCTCTCCGACGTCGTGAACCGGCGCACCGACTCCTACGGCGGATCGGCCGCCAACCGCGCCCGGCTGACCGCCGAGGTGGTCGAGGCGGTCGTCGACGAGATCGGTGCGGGCCGGGTGGGCCTGCGCATCTCACCCGGGAATCCAGCGGGCGACATGCGTGAGGACGACGTGGTCAGCGCCTACGAGGCGCTGCTCGCTCGCATCACGCCGCTGGGCATCGCCTATCTGCATGTGCTCGTAGACCCCACCACGCCGCTGTTCGGCACGCTGCGGGCGCTGTGGTCGGGGACGTTCGTCCTGAACACCGGCCGCGACACCGGTACCGACTTCTGCCAGCTGGAGAGCTTCGCCGACTGGGGTGCGATCAGCGCTGCCGCCGTCGGACGGTCCTACCTGGCCAACCCGGACCTGATCGACCGGTTGCTGCTCGGCGCCGAACTCAACGAGCCCGATCCGACGACGTTCTACGCCCCCGGGCCGGTCGGCTACATCGACTACCCGACGCTGGAAGCGCAGCGCCAGACCGCCTGACACTTTCTCGGCGAGCAGGCCCCCGCAAGCGGGAGGTACCCCCCGTAGATCCGCACTCCTGAGCGGCGGATCATGCAAATTTGCGTCTGTTCGCGGGAAAGGGTGACCGCCCAACCAACAGGTTGGTTTAGGCTGTTACGCTTCGCTTCATGTCTGAAGAAGCCTTCATCTACGAGGCGATCCGCACTCCCCGCGGCAAGGGGAAGAACGGCTCGCTGCACGAGATCAAACCCGTCAACCTGGTCGTCGGCCTGATCGACGAGCTCCGCAGCCGCCACCCCGACCTCGACGAGAACCTGATCAGCGACCTGATCCTCGGCGTGGTGTCGCCCGTCGGCGATCAGGGCGGCGACATCGCGCGCACCGCCGCGCTGGTGGCCAAGCTGCCCGAGACCACCGGTGGCTTTCAGCTCAACCGGTTCTGCGCGTCCGGCCTGGAGGCCGTCAACACCGCGGCGCAGAAGGTCCGCTCCGGCTGGGACGACCTGGTGCTCGCCGGCGGCGTCGAGTCGATGAGCCGTGTCCCGATGGGCTCCGACGGCGGCGCATGGGCCACCGACCCCGAGACGAACTACCGCATCGGCTTCGTCCCGCAGGGCATCGGCGCCGACCTCATCGCGACCATCGAGGGCTTCTCGCGCGAGGACGTCGACGCCTACGCGCTGCGCAGCCAGGAGAAGGCTGCCGCCGCGTGGTCGGGCGGCTACTTCGCCAAGTCGGTGATCCCGGTGAAGGACCAGAACGGCCTCGTCGTCCTCGACCACGACGAGCACATGCGCCCGGACACCACCCCCGAGGGCCTGGCCAAGCTGCGCACCGCCTTCGACGGCGTCGGCGCGATGGGCGGCTTCGACGATGTGGCGCTGCAGAAGTACCACTCGATAGAGAAGATCAACCACGTCCACACCGGCGGCAACAGCTCCGGCATCGTCGACGGCGCCGCGCTGGTGCTCGTCGGCTCAGAAGGCGCAGGGAAAGCCCAAAACCTGACCCCGCGGGCGCGCATCGTGGCCACCGCCACCAGCGGCGCCGATCCGGTCATCATGCTGACCGGCCCGACCCCGGCCACCAAGAAGGTGCTCGACCGGGCCGGCCTGACGGTCGACGACATCGACCTGTTCGAGCTGAACGAGGCGTTCGCCTCGGTGGTGCTGAAGTTCCAGAAGGACCTGAACATCCCCGACGAGAAGCTCAACGTCAACGGCGGCGCCATCGCGATGGGCCACCCGCTGGGCGCCACCGGCGCGATGATCACCGGAACCATGGTCGACGAGCTCGAGCGCCGCAACGCGCGCCGGGCGCTCGTCACGCTGTGCATCGGCGGCGGCATGGGTGTCGCGACCATCATCGAGAGGGTTTAAGAGCATGGCAGAGAACACCATTCAGTGGGACAAGGATGCCGACGGCATCGTCACCCTGACGCTGGACGACCCGACCGGTTCGGCCAACGTGATGAACGAGCACTACCAAGAGTCCATGAACAAGGCCGTCGAACGGCTTGTCGCCGAGAAGGATTCGATCACCGGCGTCGTCATCGCCAGCGCGAAGAAGACCTTCTTCGCCGGTGGCGACCTCAAGGGCATGATCAACCTGGGTCCCGAGAACGCCGCCGAGGCGTTCGAGATGGTCGAGGCCGTCAAGGCCGACCTTCGCAAGCTGGAGACCCTCGGCGTGCCGGTGGTCGCCGCCATCAACGGCGCCGCGCTCGGCGGTGGCCTGGAGATCGCGCTGGCGTGTCACCACCGCATCGCCGCCGACGTCAAGGGCGTGCAGATCGGCCTGCCCGAGGTCACCCTGGGCCTGCTGCCCGGTGGCGGCGGGGTCACCCGCACCGTGCGGATGTTCGGCATCCAGAAGGCGTTCATGGAGATCCTCAGCCAGGGCACCCGGTTCAAGCCGGGCAAGGCCAAGGACGCCGGCCTGGTCGACGAGCTCGTGGGCAGCGTCGAGGAGCTGGTGCCCGCCGCGAAGGCGTGGATCAAGGCCAACCCGGAGAGCCACACCCAGCCGTGGGACCAGAAGGGCTACAAGATGCCCGGCGGCACCCCGAGCTCGCCCGGCCTCGCCGCGATCCTGCCGTCGTTCCCGGCGCTGCTGAAGAAGCAGCTCAAGGGTGCGCCGATGCCGGCACCGCGGGCGATCCTCGACGCCGCGGTCGAGGGTGCGCAGGTGGACTTCGACTCGGCCAGCCGCATCGAGAGCCGCTACTTCACCCAGCTGGTCACCGGCCAGGTCGCGAAGAACATGATCCAGGCGTTCTTCCTCGACCTGCAGTACATCAACTCCGGCGGCTCGCGGCCCGACGGCATCGAGCCGGTCAAGATCAACAAGATCGGCGTGCTCGGCGCCGGCATGATGGGCGCGGGCATCGCCTACGTCTCGGCCAAGGCCGGCTACGACGTCGTGCTCAAGGACGTGTCGATCGAGGCCGCCGAGAAGGGCAAGAACTACTCCGAGAAGATCGAGGCCAAGGCACTCGAGCGGGGACGCACCACCGAGGAGAAATCCAAGGAGCTGCTGGCCCGCATCACGCCGACCGCCGACGCCGCCGACTTCAAGGGCGTCGACTTCGTCATCGAGGCCGTCTTCGAGAGCCAGGAACTCAAGCACAAGGTGTTCCAGGAGATCGAGGACATCGTCGAGCCCAACGCGCTGCTCGGCTCGAACACCTCCACGCTGCCGATCACCGGTCTGGCGACCGGCGTGAAGCGCCAGGAGGACTTCATCGGCATCCACTTCTTCTCGCCGGTCGACAAGATGCCGCTGGTGGAGATCATCCGGGGCGAGAAGACCTCCGACGACGCGCTGGCCCGGGTGTTCGACTACACGCTGGCCATCGGCAAGACGCCGATCGTCGTCAACGACAGCCGCGGCTTCTTCACCAGCCGCGTCATCGGCACCTTCGTCAACGAGGCGCTGGCCATGCTCGGCGAGGGCGTCGCGCCGGCGAGCATCGAGCAGGCGGGTTCGCAGGCCGGCTACCCGGCACCGCCGCTGCAGCTGTCCGACGAGCTCAACCTCGAGCTGATGCACAAGATCGCCACCGCGACCCGCAAGGGTGTGGAGGACGCCGGCGGCACCTACGAGCCGCACCCGGCCGAGGCAGTCGTCGAGAAGATGATCGAGATCGAGCGGCCCAGCCGCCTCAAGGGCGCCGGGTTCTACGAGTACGTCGACGGCAAGCGGGTCGGCCTGTGGCCGGGCCTGAAGGAGACGTTCAACTCGGGCAGCACCGAACTGCCGCTGCAGGACATGATCGACCGGATGCTGTTCGCCGAGGCGCTCGAGACGCAGAAGTGCCTCGACGAAGGCGTGCTCACCACCACCGCCGATGCGAACATCGGCTCGATCATGGGCATCGGCTTCCCGCCGTACACCGGTGGCTCGGCGCAGTTCATCGTCGGCTACGAAGGTGCAGGCGGTGTCGGCAAGGAGGCCTTCGTGGCCCGGGCCAAGGAGCTGGCCGCCAAGTACGGCGACCGGTTCAACCCGCCCGCGTCGCTGAGCTAGTTCTCCCGAGCAGGCCCCCGCAAGCGGGAGGTGCCCCCCACAGGATCCCCCGAAACCGCTGGGTTTCGGGGGATTCTGCGTCTGCTCGGCGTTAGCCTCCAGGCGTGGCCGACTTCACCGAGACGTTCGCGGCAGGGCTGAGGGGCTACGGCGCCGGGCCGTGCCTGGAGTTCGAGGGCAGGTGGCACACCGGCGACGAGATCGTCGCGCACGCCGACGCGGTGACCGCCGCACTGCGGGACGCCGGCGTGGGCCACGACGCCCCGGTCGGCCTGGTGGTGCGCAACCGGCCATGGCATGCGGCGACCATCGCGGGCCTGCTCGCCGACCGGCGCTGGGTGTCGATGATCTACTCCTTCCAGTCGCCGGAGGCGATCGCCCGCGACGTCGAGTCGCTCGACCTGGCCGCGGTCGTGGCCGACGCCGAGGACTGGACGGCGCCGGTGCTGGCGGCCGCCGCGCGCGCAGGCAGTGCAGGAGTGGCGATCTCACCCCCCGGCGCCGAGATGGTCGACAGCCTGACCCGGGTGAGTGGTGCGCACCCGACCCGGGCCGGCGCGGGCCTGCAGATCCTCACCAGCGGCACGACCGGCCCGCCGAAACGGCAGTCCATCGACACCACGGTGCTGGAGCGCACGGTGTTCAGCGTGACCGGCGGCCGGTTCGCCTCGCCGCAGGATCCACCGGAGCTGTCCTACTGGCCGTTCGGCGGAATCGGCGTGTGTCAGTTGATCACCGGCTTCTACACCGGTCGGCGGATCGTGCTGCTCGAGAAGTTCGGCGTCGACGCCTGGGTGCGGGCCGTGCGGACGCACCGCATCGCGCGGTCGGGTGTGCAGCCCGCGGTGGTGCGGATGCTGCTGGACGCCGACGTCGACCCCGAGGACCTGTCCTCGCTGCAGTACATCATCAGTGCCTCGGGCCCGCTCGACCCGCAGACCCGCGACGAGTTCGAGCGCCGGTACCGGATACCGGTGCAGTTGGCGTACGGGGCAACGGAATTCGCGGGCTCGGTGTGCGCGTGGACGCCGGAACTGGTGGCGCGCTACGGCGACACCAAGCGGGAGAGTGTCGGCAGGCCGCTGCCCGACACCGAGGTGCGCATCGTCGACCAGGACAGCGGCGCCGAGCTGCCCGCCGGCGAGCAGGGCGTGCTCGAGGCCCGCATCCCGGTCATCACGCCGGACTGGATCCGCACCACCGACGTCGCGTCGATGGATGCCGACGGCTTCGTCACGCTGCACGGCCGCACCGACGGCGCGATCATCCGCGGCGGCTTCAAGGTGCTGCCGGAGACGGTGCGCCGGGTGTTGTTGTCGCACTCCGGGGTACGGGACGCATGCGTGGTCGGTGTGCGGGACGCACGGCTGGGGGAGGTGCCGTTCGCGGCGTTCGAACCCGCGCCGGGCCGGCCGGTGCCGACAGAGCAGGAACTGCAGGACCTGGTGCGCGAGTCGTTGCCCAGGCACCACGTGCCGGTCGCCGTCCTCGCGGTCGACGAGCTGCCGCGCACAGCGTCGCTGAAGGTGCGGCTACCCGACGTCGCGGCGCTCTACCAGCCGGTGCGCGCGAACACGTAGTGCCGCACCGGCTCAGAACGAGCCCATGTCCGCCGACAGCCAGTGCTCGGGGGTGAGGTGGATGGCGACGTGCTCGCCGAGATTCTCTTTGGCGAACGCCAGGTACTGCTCGGCGGCGTCGCCGGAGAGGTAGCGGCGGGTGACCTGCTCCATCAACTCGTCGGTGCCGGGCTCGATGCGGCTGACCGGGCCGTCCACGGCGACATAGCGGGTGGTGGGCTCGACCCGCTCGACCATGAGAGAGAAGTGGCCGGCCGCCTCGATGAGCCGGTGCTTACGGGAGCCGGCGCCGGTGAGCACCCACGGCTCGCCACCGGGGCGGTACTGGTACCAGATCGGCACGGTCAACGGGCCACGGCCGGCGCCTGCGTTCACCGACAGCGCGGCGACGTGCGGCTCGGCCAGGAACTGTTCGCGTTCTTCTCTGCTGAGGGCCATGACCGCGACGGTACCGACGGCCACCGACAGCCTCGATGCGCTCACTGAGTCAGCGAGTAACGAGGGCCGGGTAATCGGGAACGCGGATCGAGTCGAAGAACCGGACGCCGCGGTCGTCCAGCCCGGCCAATGCCCGGCCGACGGGGCTGGGCAGCACCGAGATGAGCCGCCCCGCGGCCAGCAGCGCCCGAACTCCGAGACCTGACGACGGCAGGATGCTGCCGGCCATTCTCTTCGCCAGTGCCCGGCTGCCGATCACCGCCGGGGTCATGACGTCTTCGTAGGCGGGAAACGCGACGGTGTGGTCCCCGGCGGCGCGATCGAGCTCGCCGGCAAGGACGTATGCCCCGATGACGGCGAGGCTGGTGCTGCCTCCGACGGCAGGGCCGGGACAGTATCCGGCGTCGCCGACCAGCGTGACCCGACCGCGGGACCAGCTCGTCAGCTGCAGCTGGTCGATCGCGTCGAAGTAGAAGGCCGGCGTGTGGTCCACCTCGGCCAGCCAACGGTCGACGGGACCCGACATCCCGCCGAAGCGCCTCCGCAACTGCTCTTTCTGACCGGCCGGGTCGCGGTGGTCGTAGTGGTAGGCGGCGGCGGGCCTGAAGATGAAGACCGCCCGGGCGTCTTCGAGATGGTCGGCGGTGTAGATCATCGCGACGCGGTCGAGGTCGATGAACCCGGTCGACTCGCCTGCGCGCACAAAATCTTTCGGGACCGATACGACAGCGAGGTAGCCGCCGAGGAACTCGGTGTGGCCGGCGTCGGAGCCGAACACCAGGCGTCGCACACCGGAGTGCAGGCCGTCGGCGCCGATGACCACGTCGAATCCGCGTGGCGCCGAGCGGGCGAACGTGACCCCGCCGTCAGGGGTGATGGCGGTGATGTGGTCGCCGAAGAGGTACTCGACATCAGCGCGGCCCGCGTCGTAGAAGATCTCGCTGAGGTCGTCGCGCATGATCTCCACGTGCCGGTCGGAGATGGCCGCCGACAGCTTGTGATAGTCGATGTGGGTCGGCCGCCGCGCCCCGACGCGGTGCATGGTCAGCCGTCCGGTGCCGGTGGCGTGGTCGATGACGCGGTCGAGGACTCCCATCTGCTCGGCGATCGCCATGGCCGGCCCGAACAGGTCGATGGCGTGGCCGCCGGTCTTGCGCAGCGCAGGCGCGCGTTCCACGACCGTGACGTCGAAGCCCTGGCGCGTCAGCCAGTAGGCCACCACGGGGCCGGCGATGCTCGCGCCGGAGACGAGTACGCGCATGACACTTCTCCTTACTGAACGTTCGGTAAGCCGATGCCAATGAGCTTACTTAACGATCGGTCAGTTAGGGTGGGTACGTGAGCGGCCCCCGTTCGGACACCCGGCAGCGGATCCAGGACGTGGCGCGCGAACTGTTCACGGCCAAGGGTGTGCAGCGCACCAGCCTGCAGGACATCGCCGGGCGCCTCGGCATCACCAAACCTGCTCTCTACCACCATTTCTCATCGCGTGAAGACCTGGTTCGCAGCATCGTGCAGCCGCTCATCGACCGCGGCGACCGTTATGTGCGCGAATGCGAGGAGCGGCCGGAGATCACGCCCCGCCAGGTGCTGGAGGGGTTCTTCGACTTCCAGTACGCCCACCGCGCCGACCTCATGCTGATCGTCTCCGAGCTCAGCACCATCGCCGACCTGGGCCTCATCGACAGCATGCTGGCCTGGCGCGAACGGCTGAGCCGGATCCTGTTCGGGCCCGACCAGACGCTCGAGCAGGCGACCCGGGCCGTGATCGCGCTCGGCGGCCTGCAGGACTGCTGTCTGCAGTTCCCCGACGCGCCGGCGGACGCGCTGCGCCAGGCGGCGGTGACGGGTGCGTTGGCCGCCCTTGGCAAGTCGACCGGGCGGGGCCGCCCGACTCGCTAGAGTCGGATGCCATGCGCTTCGGACTGTTCATCCCGCAGGGCTGGCGACTCGACCTGATCGGCATCGCACCCGACGAGCAGTGGCAGGTGATGCGTGACCTGGCCACCTACGCCGACGGCACCGCATGGGACTCGCTGTGGGTCTACGACCACTTCCACACCGTGCCGGTGCCCACCGACGAGGCGACCCACGAGGCGTGGACGCTGATGGCGGCCTACGCGGCGACCACCTCCCGGATCAAGCTCGGCCAGATGTGCACCGCGATGGGCTACCGCAACCCGGTGTACCTCGCCAAGGTCGCGGCGACCACCGACATCATCTCCGGCGGGCGGGTGCAGATGGGCATCGGCGGCGGCTGGTACCAACACGAATGGGAGGCCTACGGCTACGGCTTCCCGACGGCCGGGCAGCGCCTCGGCATGCTCGACGAGGGCGTGCAGATCATGCGCGACGCCTGGCGCGACGGCCGGGTGACCTTCGGGGGCAAGTACTACAAGGTCGACGACGCGATCGTCGCGCCCACCCCGCTGCAGCAGGGAGGCCCTCCGCTGTGGATCGCGGGCGGCGGCGAGAAGGTGACACTGCGCATCGCCGCCAAGTACGCGCAGTACACCAACTTCACCTCCGAACCGGCGGGCTTCGAGCACAAGTCCGAGGTGCTCGCCGGGCACTGCCGCGACGTCGGCACCGACTACGGGAAGATCGTCCGCTCGGCGAACTTCAACGCCGTCATCGGCGATTCGGAGGCCGACGTGAAAGACCGCATCGAGCGCATCCGCGCCAGGCAGCAGGCCAAGGCCGACCCAGGGTCCGTCGATCGCATGCTGTCGGCGGTCAGCGCGCCCGAATCCGCCTCCGGCACAACCGAACAGGTTGTCGAGAAGCTGAAGCGGATGCGCGATCTCGGCTGTGAATACGCGATCCTCTACTTCCCCGAGGCCGCCTATGACCGGTCCGGCATCGAGAAGTTCGAACAGCAGGTCATCCCGGCGCTGAGCTAGCCGCTCCCGTCCGCTCTCGGCGCCGGGTGACGTCGCGGCGCGCTGTTAGGCTCGCTCTCAGAAGGCGGTGAGGGGGTCAGCGTGAGTTATCCGGCGCTGGGATTCCCGCCGCCCGAGGGCGACGGGCGGCCTCCGGACTACGTCGAGCGCACCACGGTCGACTATCCCGACGAATCGCCGCCACCCGGTGGACCGCCCCCGGGGCGGCGCCGGGTCTGGTGGTTGGCGGCGGCCGTTGCCGCGGTGGTGGTGCTGGGCGCAGGTGTGCTCATCGCCGTCGACGCCCGCCGGTCCCCGACGTCGGACACCACGGTGGCGACGGTCAGCGCACCCCCGCTCCCGCCCGCCCTGCCCGCACCCTCGACCCCGCCGCCGCCACCGCCGTGTGAGCCGGCGCTGCCGGGATCCCAGACGCCCGCCGGCTGGAAACCGGTGAGCAGCAACGTCGGCCTCACCTATGACGTGCCGCCGGAGTGGACCGTCGAGGGCTGCGGCGTGCGCCTGGGCTGGGAGAAGGTGTGCAAGGGCGGCCTGTTCGACGCCTGCCCCATCGAGATCCTTCGCGCCGCGGCGCAGTTGGAATCCAGCACGTGCCCGGACAACTGGCTGGCCGTGTCCGGACTCGACAGCCCGAAGAACCCCCGCGACCTCAACCGTGCCGTGCGCGACAAGGCCGCACTGGTGCGCGACATCTACACGTCCGCCGGCGGGCGGGTGCCGAAGGTGACGCTGACCGATCCGCGCGGCCTGATCCTCGACGCCACGCCGGCGCTGCAGATCCTGGCCACCGTGACCGGGATCGACGCCGGTGGGTGCGGCGCCTCCTCGGCCGTGCACAGCGTCGTCGCCATCAACGTGCCCGGCCAGGACGGAGCGGTGGTGTTCGTGGTGTCCCTCTATCAGGGCATCCCCGGCGCACCGAGTCCGCGACTGATCGACGACCTCGTCGCGACTCTGCGGCACACCTGACGCCCGGGTGGCACGATTCGGAGCATGGAGAAGATCTCACTCACCGCGCTGGCCCGCGAGCATCTCGAGACCGCCCGCGCCACCGGCAGCGGTCGCAGCGCCCACACCGTGTACGGCGGTCACGAACACGCGTTGCGTCAGACCCTGATCGCGCTCACCGGCGGCAGCGACCTGCACGAGCACGAGAGCCCCGGCGAGGCGACGCTCCAGGTGGTCACCGGCCGGGTGCGGCTGAGCACCGAGGAGGCCGGCTGGGAGGGCTCGGCGGGTGACCACATCGTGATCCCCCGCACCCGCCACGGCCTGCACGCCATCGAGGATTCGGTGGTCCTGCTGACCGTCGTCAAACCGGTCGGGCCGCACGCCTGAGCGTGAGGCCTGCGGCGGCTACTGCCCGGCGATGATCTTCGGGGGCATCGGCGCAGGCGCCGGTGGCGCGGGCTGACCCGGCGCGGGGGCCGGCGGCGCGTCGAAGTATCCGGGCGGCGGCGGCCCGTCGAGCGGGTAATAGCCCTCCGGCAGCGGCGGTCCGCCCGTCTTCGGCCCGGCGGGAGAAGCCGGGGTGGACGACCCCGGGTCGCTGATCGAGGTGTAGCCGGGCGGCAGCGCCGGCGCGGGGCCTGCGCCCGGCGGCGGGGCCGTCGAACCGGGTGCGGTCATCGTGGGGTCGCCGTACGGGTTCTTCGCCTGGTTCCACGCATCGCGCAGGAAGCCCAGCGGGCCGTCGCCGCTGCCGTACTTCTGATCCTGCATCTGCATCTGCGGCACCGGCGGCGGGCCGCCCGGGGGCGGTGGCGCAACCGGAGCTCCCGGAGCGGGTGCGGGCGGCACCGGCGGCATCCCGGGCTGGGCGGCGGCGGGTGTCGCGGCGACCAGGGCGCCGAAGCCGACGGCGAGGCCGGCCAGCGCCAGCCTGACGGCGGGGGTGTTCGAGGCAGCGCGAGCGCGCCGTCGTGCGGTCATGGGTGTCGAGGCTATCGCCTCAGCGCGGCGGGTGCGTGGTCACCGGGGGAACTCGTGGTGACACGGCGCCGTCAGATCGCCGGGCCGAGCAGGTCGTCGGCGTCCTTGATGATGTAGCCGTAGCCCTGTTCGGCGAGGAACCGCTGCCGGTGTGCGGCGTACTCCGCGTCCAGGCTGTCGCGTGAGACCACCGAGTAGAACACCGCGCCGCCGCCGTCGTGCTTCGGTCGCAGCAACCGGCCCAGCCGCTGCGCCTCCTCCTGCCGCGAGCCGAAGGTGCCCGAAACCTGCACCGCCACAGATGCTTCCGGCAGGTCGATGGAGAAGTTGGCCACCTTCGACACCACCAGGGTGGAGATCTCGCCGCGCCGGAACGCGTCGAACAGCGACTCGCGTTCGGCGGTCTTGGTCGACCCCTGGATCACCGGCGCGTCGAGTTCGCGGCCCAGCTCGTCGAGCTGGTCGAGGTACGCACCGATCACCAGCGTCTGCTCGCCCTTGTGCTTCTCCAGGATCGAGCGGACCACCGCGATCTTGGTGTGCACGGTGGAACACAGCTTGTAGCGTTCCTCGGGTTCGGCGACGGCGTAGAGCATCCGCTCGTTGTCCGTCATCGTCACCCGCACCTCGATGCACTCGGCGGGCGCGATCCAGCCCTGGGCCTCGATGTCCTTCCACGGCGCGTCGTAGCGCTTGGGCCCGATCAGGCTGAACACGTCGCCCTCGCGGCCGTCCTCGCGGATCAGCGTGGCCGTCAGCCCCAGCCGGCGCCGCGACTGCAGATCGGCGGTCATCCGGAACACCGGTGCGGGCAGCAGGTGCACCTCGTCGTAGATGATCAGCCCCCAGTCGCGGCTGTCGAACAGTTCGAGGTGGCGGTACTCACCCTTCGTGCGGCGGGTGATCACCTGGTAGGTCGCGATCGTGACCGGTCGGATCTCCTTGCGTTCACCGGAGTACTCGCCGATCTCCTCCTCGGTCAGGCTGGTGCGCGCGATCAGTTCGCGCTTCCACTGCCTGCCCGCCACAGTATTCGTGACCAGGATCAGCGTCGTCGCGCCCGCCTTGGCCATCGCCGCCGCGCCGACGAGCGTCTTTCCCGCGCCGCACGGCAGCACCACTACCCCGGAGCCGCCCGCCCAGAAGGAGTCGGCCGCCATCTCCTGGTAGTCGCGCAGCTCCCAGCCGTCCTGCCGCAGATCGATGGCGTGCTTCTCGCCGTCGACGTACCCGGCGAGGTCCTCGGCGGGCCAGCCGATCTTGAGCAGCAGCTGCTTGATGTGGCCGCGCTCGCTGGGATGCACGATCACCGTGTCGTCGTCGATGCGGGCGCCCAGCATCGGTGCGATCTTCTTGTGGCGCATCACCTCTTCGAGCACCGCACGGTCCAGGCTCACCAGCACGAGACCGTGCACGGGGCTCTTGACCAGCTGCAGGCGGCCGTAGCGGGCCATCGTGTCGACGATGTCGACCAGCAGGGGCTGCGGCACCGCGTAGCGGGAGAAGGACACCAGCGCGTCGACCACCTGCTCGGCGTCGTGGCCCGCCGCCCTGGCGTTCCACAGCGCCAGGGGGGTGATCCGGTAGGTGTGGATGTGCTCGGGGGCGCGTTCGAGCTCCGCGAACGGTGCGATGGCCGCCCGCGCCGCCCCGGCCTGCTCGTGGTCGACCTCGAGCAGCACCGTCTTGTCGGACTGGACGATCAGTGGGCCGTCAGTCATGCGGGTCTCGCTGGTGCGTCATCTTCTCCATCATCCTGCGTCTATTCGCTGTCGGCCGACACCACCGAGGTGACGCGATGGATGGCGAATTCGCGTACCCGTCCGGATGCCGGGTCGTAGGCGGTGAGCTGCCCGCCGCGCACGTTGATCGGTGCGACCACCCGCTGGGTCGCGATGCCGGCGGGGTCGACGTAGCCGATCACCACCGACGTCTGGGTCAGGGCGGCGTCCTGCAACTGCGTTATCGCAACGCCGGGGTCCAGCCGCGTGTTCCCGAACGGCGCGACCGCGACCTTGCGCAGCACCGCGACGATGGCGCCGAGCGTCTGCGGCGTCGGAGTCGGCGCCGGCCGGTACACCCGGCGGCGCGGGGCGGTCGGCACCCGCGC